>CAYRPN010000088.1:9319-24071 GCA_964426135.1 uncultured Phycisphaeraceae bacterium
CTGCGGTGATAAGTCTTGCACGGCCCTCGCCGGACGACTTGGAAAGTCGTCCCACGTGCGAGTCGAAACTGCGGTGATAAGTCTTGCACGGCCCTCGCCGGACGACTTGGAAAGTCGTCCCACATGCGAGTCGAAACTGCGGAGAAAATCCCGCATTGTTCCTAACCGGCGCACCCGCCAATGCCAATCATCTCTCGCGTCCATCCACGTTTCGCCAACGACTCGGAAACCACCATGTCCACACGCCTGCAACTTTCCTGTCTGTCCGTTCTGATCGCGCTTGGCACCGCCTCGACGACCCGCGCGGAGGTCAAGCTCCCGCCCGTCTTCAGCGACCACATGGTGCTGCAGCGCGAAAAGCCCGTGCCGGTGTTCGGGCAGGCGGCGGCCAACGAGAAGGTCACGGTGAAGTTCCGCGACCAGGAAAAATCCGCCACCGCCGGCGCCGACGGCAAGTGGCTCATCAAGCTCGACGCCCTCAAGGCCGGCGGCCCGGACAAACTCACCGTCGCCGGCAGCAACACCATCGTGATCGACGATGTCCTCGTCGGCGAGGTGTGGGTCGGCTCCGGCCAGTCCAACATGCAGGGCAGCGTCGGCGGCTACGCCAAGGGCGATCCCGTCCTCGCCGAACTGGCGAAGAAGACGTATCCCGCCATCCGCTACAGCAACGGCGGCGGCAAATGGCAGGAATCCAGCGAGGCGAACAACCCGAAATTCTCCGCGCTGCTCTTCTCCTTCGGCGTGCGCCTGAGCGAGAAACTCAACGTCCCCATCGGCCTGATGCATGGCTCCGTCGGCGGCACGCCCTCGGGCTACTGGCTCACGCAGGAGATGCTCGACGCCGACAAGCCGGCGAAGGATTCGATCGCCAGGTTCGCCGCGGCTTACAACTACGACGAACTGGTGAAGAAGTACGAAGCCGCGCTGCCCGCGTGGGAGAAGGCGGTGAAGGAAGCGAAGGAGAAAAACGCCAAGGCCCCCAACAAACCCGCCGCCCCGAAGAAGGCCGGCGATTGCAGCGGCAAGATCGGCAACCTCTATGACGCCCACATCAAGGGCATGGTCGGCTACGCCATCCGCGGCGTGCTCTGGGACCAGGGCGAAAGCGGCACCGCGATCACCGGCCTGGATCAGTTTCACGCCATGGGCGCCCTGATCCGCGGCTGGCGACATGCGTGGAACGTCGGCGAGTTCGCCTTCATCTACATTCAGAAGCCCAGCGGCGGCGGGCCGGCGTGGGATCCGAAAGACCCCGTCACCGACAAGGCCAACGCCTTTGCTCCGCTGCCGGCGGCGATGCCCTCTCCGCGCGACGGCGATTACCGCGAACTGCACATCCGCATCGCCAATCACCCCAACACCGCCATGGCCGCCGCAAGCGATCTGGGCGAAGGCATTCATCCCTCCAACAAGAGCGGCTACGGCACCCGCGCCGCCCTGGTGGCGCGCGGCTTCGTCTATGGCGAAAAAGTCGCCTACTACGGCCCGACCTACAAGTCGCACAAGATCGAAGGCGACAAGATTCGCGTCAGCTTCGAGCACGCCGGCGCGGGCCTGGCGTTCAAGCACGGCGAGAAACTGCAAGGCTTCGCCGTCGCCGGCGAGGACAAAGTATTTCACTGGGCCGACGCCACCATCGACGGCGACACGGTTGTGCTCAGCTGCGCCAAAGTGACCAAGCCCGCCGCGGTCCGCTACGCGTATGCCAGCAAGCATCCGTGGGCGAATCTCTTCAATAAGGACGGCCTGCCCGCGCTGCCGTTCCGTTCGGATGCGTGGTGAGCGCGCGGAGGTGAACCACAAAGGACACGAAGGCACGAAGAACTCGAAGGAAGAAGGGACTCTAAAAGAAGAGAGGAAACGAGGAAAACAGGAACAGAAGAATCATGAGGCCATCAGGCGAACAATGGAATCGCATATGGCAAAGCGAGGCGGGTATGACCTCCCGGGCCGCGACATGCCCTGACCTTCTCTTTTCCTGCTTTCCTCATTTCCTGCATTCCTTATCAATCTGGTCTCTTCGTGTCCTTCGTGCCTTCGTGTCCTTTGTGGTTCCGACGAATCGCCACATGCCCTGAAATGAATTTGCGACTGGCGCTCTCATGAAACCACTCTTCATTCTCTGTCTCGTGCTCGCGCTCGTTCAGCCCATCCGCGCCGAAGACTGGCCGCAGTTCCGCGGGCCCGGCGGCCAAGGCTTCACCAGCGAGAAAAACCTTCCCGTCGAATGGGGCGGCAAGGACAAGAAAAACATCCTCTGGCAATCGCCTCTGCGCGGCAGCGGCCACGCCAGCCCGATCGTCATCGGCGATCGCGTGATTCTCTGCACCGTGCAGTGGCCCGCCGATATCGCGGAGAAAGACCGCGCCAAGGTGATGCCCGCGCACCACGTCACCGCCTACAGCACCGCCGACGGCAAGGAACTCTGGCACACCGAGATCAAGCCCGGCCCGTGGCTGCGAAACGACTTCCGCAGCGGGGCCGGCGGCGGCTACGCGGCGCCCACGCCTTGCTCTGACGGCAAGGCGATCTACGCTCTCTTCGGATCCTCCGTGCTCGCCGCGATCGACCTCGATGGCAAGGAACTCTGGCGGCAGGAGATCAAGCCCTTCACCTTCGACGTCACCATCGGCTCCAGCCCGATCCTCTATGAAGACACCATCCTCATCCTCTGTGCGATGGCGAACAAGAAAGATTCCCGCCTCGCCGCGTTTCATACGAAGACCGGTGAGTTGAAGTGGGAAACCAAAATGCCCACCGTCGGCTTCGCCCACAGCACGCCGGTGCTGATCGACGTCGACGGCAAGAAGCAGGTGCTCGTCCTCGCCTCGGCCATGGGCGTCACCGCCGACGGCATCCAGAGTTTCAGCCCCGTGAGTGGCGAGCGAATCTGGTGGTGCAAGGGCGGCGGCGACGCCTCCACGCCCGCGGTCGGCACCTACACTGAAGGCAACGCGAAGAAGTCGCTGATCTACTTCGACTCCGGCCGCGGCGGGCCGGGCTTTGCCGTCGATCCCACCGGCAAAGGCGATGTCACCGCGACGCATCTGAAGTGGAACGTCAACGTCGGCGGCGAAGCGATCGCGTCGCCGGTCATCGTCAACGATCACGTCTATCGCCTCGTCTCCGGCAGCGTGCTCAAAGTGTGGAAATGCTCCGACGGCTCGCAGGCCCAGGCCGAACGCATCGGCGTGAGCAGCACCTGGGCCAGCCCGATCGTCGACGGTCACGGCCGGCTGTTCTTCGCCAGCGCGGGCAAGAGCGTCGTCCTCGACGCAGGCCCACCCTTTAAAGTGCTGGCGACGAATGATCTGGGCGACGCGAACCATAACTCGCCGGCGGTGGCGGGTGGTCGCCTGTTTCTGGCGGGGGCGAAGCAGTTGCATTGCGTCGGCGCGAAGTAGGACAGGTTGGCAACCGGTCGCTTGGATCACTTGCCGTCATGTTCACACTCGCAACGTGCGTGCGTCGGGTGGCCGGGGCTGGAGTCTGCGGAAGCCCCGGAACGATGCACCTTGCGTCCGTGAACACCGCTGCGGACAGCCGGGCCGTCCATTCGCCGGGCCGGTGCTTGCGCAAAGCCTTCAGCCCAAGGCTTTTCAATTCTCCGTTTCTGGACAGGCATTCGATCGCCGACGTGAGCACGAAGGACACAAAGTCACGAAGGACACAAAGAGAAGATCAGTGAATAGAGCCATTTCATCTTCCGCTTCGTGTCCTTCGCGCCTTCGTGTTCTTCGTGAATCCAGGCGATGACCACTGATACGGATTCCATTTGAATCGCGCGCCGACCTGAGGTTGATGCCACTGGCAGGCTCGGCTGCCAGTGCCCACGCTCAGAGAGCACTGGCAGCCAAGCCTGCCAGTGGCATCAGCGCGAGAATCAAATGGAATCCGTATGACTGCGAGAATTGAAAAGCCCTGGCCTTCAGCCCCAGCCACCCGACGCGTCATCCAACTCCAAGTAAGATTCGCGCATGTCCGATTCGCTCCTGGCCATCGAGATCGGCGCGACCAAGCTGCAACTGGCGGTTGGCGATTCCGCCGGCCGCATCCATGCTCGCGTGAAGATGCACGTGCGGCGCGATCAGGGCGCTGCCGGCATCCGCGCCCAGATCGCCGAGGGCGTGAAAACACTTTCGCACGAGCATCACTGGCGATCCGTCGGCGTGGGCTTCGGCGGGCCGGTCGACTGGAAGACCGGCAACGTCGCGTGTTCCTTCCAGGTCGGCGGCTGGAACGATTTCCCCCTCGGCGACTGGCTGCGCGAACTCTGTGCCGCGCCGGTTCACATCGACAACGACTCCAACGTCGCGGCCCTCGCCGAAGCCAGCGTCGGCGCTGCCGCCGCGAATGCGGAAACGCCGGCTGCCGATCCCGTCTTCTACACCAACAGCGGCAGCGGCGTCGGCGGCGGACTGATCGCGCAGGGCCGGATCTATCACGGCGCAACCCCCGGCGAATGCGAGTTCGGACACATCCGACTCGAACGCAACCGCAGCAACGGCTCCGCCGGCGCGACCGTACAGGATCGCTGCTGCGGCTGGGCGGTCGATGCGAAGATTCGTGCCGCGATTCAACGTGGCGAAGCCACCGTGCTGCGCGAACTGATCGCTGCTGCCGCCGCTTCCGCAGCAGGTGCCACTCCCCTCCCTCTTAGGGAGGGGCAAGGGGAGGGTCGGGCGACCAGCAACCTTGTGCCCAGCGTTTCACCCGCAACCCCCGGCGGCGAAGCCCGCCACCTCGCCACCGCGCTGCGTGCTCACGACGCCGTCGCCGCCCGCATCCTCCGCGAAACCGCCGACGACCTCGCCTTCGGTCTCTCCCACGTCGTCCACCTCCTCCACCCGCAAGCGATCGTCCTGGGCGGCGGCCTCGCCCTCATTGGCGAACCTTGGCGCCAAGCCGTCGCAGCCGCCCTGCCCACCTATCTCATGTCCGCGTTCCAACCCGGCCCGCGCGTACTGCTGTCAGCGCTGGGTGAAGATGTGGTGCCGGTGGGCGCGCTGCTGCTGGCGGCGAAGGCTGAGTGAGGATTCTTTGATAGCCGCACCGTCCACGGTGCGCGTGTCGGCGCATGTGGAAAGACGGGCGCCGCGGACGGTGCGGCTATCAATCAGAAATGCAATCAGCAATCAATCAGACATGACCGCACCAGCATCTCCCGCGGCCGTCACTCACTTCAACCCACTCATCATCCGCTGCATCGTCTCGCGCAGCTTCGTGAACTCCTGACGCGACATGCCGGTGGTGGACAGATCAGTCGTGATCGCCGGCAGCCAGAAGCCGCCGGCGGGCTGGTAGTGCAGTTGCTCCATCAGCCGCTTTTCCAGGTCTTTCATGTGGCCTGCGCCGTACCAGACCGCAATCGTTCTGGGTTCGGAGTTCTGGGTTCTGGGTTCGGAGTTCTGAGCCGCGGGGGTTTGTTTGTCTTGGGCTAACGGCTCACGGCTCACGGCTAAAGGCTTCTCCGCCAACTCCTTCTTCAACTCATCAATCACGGTCTGATTGCGGTCGTCGATCAGCGTTCTCATCAGGGCCTGCATCGACTTGGGCACGCCTTTGATTTTGCTGATGTCGTCGCCCATGTCGCGGAGCATTTCGCCGAGCAACACCTTCAGCGTGGCCTGCATCTGCGGGCTGTTTTTGATCAGGCCCAGGCCGAGTTTGAGGACGCCCGCCATCATGGAGGAGCCGTCCATCATTTTGAGCATCGCGCCCATGTCGCCGCCGGTTTCTTTCATGCGGGCCTGCAGTTGCTCCATGGTCATGTCGGCATTGCGGTAGTTGGGTTTGCCGGTGTCGAACCGGTTGAGCTGAAAGGTCAGGCCCAGGGCGTCGGCGAGGTCGCCCTGGATGCCGCCGCCGGGCGTGAGCTCCGCCTTTTTCAGCGGGGGCTGATCGGAGAAGGCGATGTCGGCATTCTCGCCCTCGCCGCCGGCCTTGGCATCGGCGCCGAGGCTGATGAGCGCGGGCTTGTCGCCGCGTTCGTACTGGATCGCCCTGCCCCAGCCATCGCGGGTGGCGCGCTCCAGTCGTACGCCCTTGAGCGCGTCGTGCTCGCGCACGGTTTTCACCAGCGCGTCGAGGCTGGGCGGATACTCGCTTTTCACAACCTTGTAGCGTTCGAGCATGATGGCGACCGTGCGCAGATGCTCGCGGGTCTGTTCGATGCGGGCGGCCGGCG
The DNA here is from genome assembly GCA_964426135.1 of uncultured Phycisphaeraceae bacterium. Taxonomy (GTDB): domain Bacteria; phylum Planctomycetota; class Phycisphaerae; order Phycisphaerales; family Phycisphaeraceae; genus CAYRPN01. Next base: position 15,510 of record CAYRPN010000088.1, read on the forward strand.
TGGCGTCACCCTTTTCGTGGCCGGGGCCGACGCCTTCGAAAAGGACGAGATCCTGCGAATCGAGGTAGTGCTGGGCAAGCTCATAGAACTTCGCATCGGCGATGTGAATGGCGGAAGCCAGCGCGATGGTGGGGCCGATGCCATCCACCGGCGTGAAGAATCGCACCGCCATGTCGAGGCGGACGGTGTTCTCATCCGCATCAACGACGCGCATGTAGGAACCGGTGGACTTGGACGGCGCGGCGGGGGCGGCTGGGGCGCCGGGGGTTGCGGGCTTTCCCGTTTCCTGTGCGGCGATGGGCATGGAGCCGATCGCAAACAGACAGAACACAAGCATCGCGCAGCAACGAGCGTGGAGAAATGAAGTCATACTTGAAACATAGTCGCGTGAAGCGGCGTGGGTTGCAAAGGAAAAGAGAGAGACGAAGAGAAGAAGAAGAGAAGAGACGGAGAGAAGAAGAGACGTAGAGAAGGAGAAATGGAGAAATGGAGAGACGGAGAGACGGAGAGACGGAGAGACGGAGAGACGGCGTGACGGCGTGACGGAGAGACGGAGAGACGGAGTGACGGCGTTGGATCGGCGTAGGGTGCGTCAAGTCCGCGCGGACGCACCGTCCTGCGTCTCCCGTTGACCGCGGGATCCCCGATCGCCTGCGGTGCGTCCGTCCCGATCCTTGACCGCACCCTACGCCGATGGCTCCGGCCACAGCACAAGCACGGCGGCGCCGGCCGCGAGGATAATGCCGAAGCTGACCGCGATGTGCCGGCGCAGCGCGGCTGAGCCCAGGGCGAAGACGGCGGCGCCCTTGAACACGATGTTCGCCATGGCGGCGATGAGGATGATGCGCCAGCCGGTGGACGCATCGAGGCGTTCGTCGGCGATCATGCTCGCGGTGGAGAGCGTGATCGCGTCCATGTCGGTCATGCCCGACAGCGCCGCGACGACGTACAGGCCCGCCTGGCCCAGGTATTCCCGGGCGAATGTGATGGCGAAAAGGATCACCGCGTACAGCGCGGCGAAGAGCACGGCGGTCTTCATCTCCGACGGATTGCCTTGCAGCGGCAAGGTGTCGCCCTGGCCATGACTACGCCAGAACGTGAACGCGCCCAGCGCGGCGACGACGGCGGCGACCGTCAGCAGCGGCGCAGCGATGTGCGGGAGCACGGTGGAGGAAACCAGCGCCACCTCGGCGAGCACCCGGCCGAACACGATCGCCGAGGCGATGAGGATGATCGCGGCGGCCAGCGCGGAGGCGGCCGGTGTTTCGCGGGATTTGCGGGCGTAGCTGACGGTCGTGGCGGTCGACGAAATGAGCCCGCCCAGCACGCCGGCGAGCAGCGCGCCAACGCGGTTGCCCAGCAGTTTCACCGCGGCGTACGCGGCGAGGCTGATGCCCACGATGAGCACCACCATCAGCCAGATTTTGTAGGGATTGAGCACATCGAGCGGGCCGAACGTGCGATCGGGCAGGAGCGGCAGAATCACCAGCGCGATGAGCACGAACTGCATGATGGCGGTGAACTCGCGGGTGTCGATGGTCTTGGCAAACTTGTGAAGCGGATCCTTCAGGTGCAGCAGCAGCGCGACGACGCCGGTGACCACCACGGCGATCGTGGTCTGCCCGACGGTGGGCAGCACGCCGACGAGAAACATGACGAGCGACGCGGCTTCGGTGGTCATGCCGGGCTTGGGCGCGGCCTCGGCTTTGTACTTGAGGAGATTGCTGACGACGATCATGGCGATGACGCCGAGCATGCCGACCGCGACGATCCACTCGCCCAGCGGAACCGCCAGCAGGCCGCACAAAGCGCCGGTGATGGTGATGAGCGTGAAAGTGCGGACGCCCGCCATGGCGCTGCCCCGGCGTTCGCGCTGCATGCCCACGAGCATGCCCAGGCCGGCGGCGAGCGCGAGTTGGAAGAAGGGAGAGTCCATGGCGGATGCTCAAAAAGAGCCGCGCACGAAGTAAGCGGAGGCTACTCCTGTCGCCCTTGATGATCCGGGCATCTGGTCACGCGAAATCCTGACCCTGTGCATTTCACCACTAACGCAATAGCGCACGCATCCCAACCAGGAAGACCGCTTACTTCGTGCGCGGCTCCTGTTCCAGGCTCACCTCGTCCGTGCCTTTCGACTCCACCTCGCGCACGACGCCGTCGATGGCGATCTGGTATCTCACACCAGCCTTGCCGGTGATGATCGCCCTGTTCGCCTCGAAGCGCACAGGATACGGCGACACAACCACGCGGCCGCCGCCGCGCGCCATGCTCAGCGCGGGGTTCGTGCCCTCGATCAGCATGCGCAGCGAGACCAGTGCGCACGGGTTGATGTTCCACGGCCTGCGTTCCTGCGTGCGCAGCGCGATCGAGTCAGGCAGGCAGCCGATGAATGGGCCGTCGGGATACTGCTGCTGCTCGCCGCTGATGAGGATGCCCTCGGCGATTTTTTTCCAGTCGAGCGTGCGGTCGTGAGGCGCAAGCATCAGCAGCGACTCGGCGTAGACGAGGCCGCACCACTGCACGGGCAGGCCGATCCAGTTGGGCGCTTCCCAGTTGGTCGCGCCGAGCACGGCGATGGCGGCGTAAGGCATGATCGGCTGATTGCCCCATTGATACACGAAGGGCACGCCGGTGATCGCCCACCGCCGCGCTTCGTCGAGGTACTCCTTCTTGCCCGTCAGTTCGTGGCCGATGACGTAGGCGCGCACGAGATGTGCGCTGGCGAGGATGTCAGGCGTGTGCAGCGGCACTTCCCAGGTCTGCGCTCCGCGCGGCGTGCGGAACCGCGTCATCCAGCGCAGCGTCTTCTCCGCTGCTTCGAGCGACGCCTTGTCACCTGTGTGGTGCGCGTGCTCCAGGAGGTGCAGCGTCTGCAAAGCGCAGTAGCCGCTGGCGGTGTCTTCGAAGTGGCCGTCGGCGTACTTGCCCGTGTAGCGGAACGAACCGTCCGGCTGCTGCGCCTTCATCGCGGCCTTGGCGTGGTTCGCCAGGTGCTGCAGGAACTGATTGCCGCGACCGGTCACGAAGAACGCCGCGTTGTTGTGGATATGCGCTCCGTGCGGAATCAGCTCCGGCGTCTGCGGAATCTGCCCGGTCAAACGCCAGTGCGTCGAGGCGTGATCGACGAAGAACCGGCGATCCCAGTGATCCTCGGCGCAGTGGCCCCAGCCTTTATCGTTCTTGAGTTTGCCGTTGAGCGCCTTCAGCGCGATGTCGTACTGCTCCCGCGTGTTGCGTGGGCGCGGCGGCAGCTCGGGAAGCCCGTTGCGCCGCCCAGCCCAGAGAATCGCGTCCTCCAGCCGCCCGCCTTCGACCCAGCCGGCGCTGATGCGCATCGTGGCGGCGAGGCGCGATCCGGCGGGATGAGCGGGCGAGGGGGTGACGGGGTGAGGGGGTGAAGGATTCGCCGCTGGCGGCTCCGCATGCTGCGCCGCGGCGCGCAGAGTCATGCGGTGATCGCTCGTGCCGTCGAAAAAATTGGGCGTGGCGAAGACCGGTTGCAGCGACATGTCCTTCCACATCAGCGCCACGGTCGCGTCGCCGGTGACGAACGCCATCAGCGGCATCGTCACGTGCATCGGGTCCGGGGCGAAGCGGATGTGCTCGGCCGTGCGGATGTCCTTGGTGGAACTCGACGCCTCGCCCTTGCCCAGATATTCCACGCCCGCGAACAGGCCCTGTTCCAGCGAACCGATGGCGCGGACGGCGGGGCCTTCCACGGCTTCCTCCGATGAAACGGACATGGCGATTTCGCTCTCGGTCAGCGTGAAACGAAGCTCGGCGCGTTCGGATCGCAGCACGCACTCCTTGCCGGCCACGGTCACACTTTTGAACTTCACGCTTTCGCCGCCGACGAGCAGCAGCGGCGACATCACGGCGACGATTTTTCCCTTCCTGCGAATGACGGCGCCCTTGCCCTGGTCGGCGATCAGCAACTCCAGATCGCCTGCCGCCAGTGATTCCAGCGCGGCCTGCCCGTTGGGGCGGAAGAGGTGAACCGTGCGCGTGATGGAAGGAAAATCCTTGACGAGCAATTTCAGCGACACCGCCTCGAAGGCCGGTTCGCGATCAGCGTCGATCTTCACGTCAACCGTGCCGCGCGGCTGAACCTCCGCTTGAGTCTCGTTGAGTCGGATCGCCGTCGGAGCATCGGATCGATTCCGCAGCGTCGCGATGATGGATGGCCCCTCGACACGCACCTGTGAAATCTCAACGGGGTGCTCGCGCAGCCGCGATATGGAAATGGCGTCGATCTCCATGTCGCCCTGGCTGCGCGACGGGTCGACTCGAAGCTGCAGCAGCGAGCCGCGCGGCTCGATGACCACCGAGCGCTCCTCCCATTTCCATTTGCCCGTGGCCTCAAAAGTCCTGCTCTGACCGGGGCGGAATCCTTTCGAATCCGTCGTGCTGAAGAACACCTCGACGTTGCCCGGCTGTTCGCAGCGCAGACGGAATCGAATCTCCAGCCGCGTTCCGTCGATGTTGATCGTCGGGCCGTGCAGGTACGGATCGTCGCCGGTGGGACTGATGCGGAGCACGCCTGTTCCGGTCGTTCGGAACTGCCAGGAGCGGCTGTCGTTGACGGCCTGCCAGTTCTCGTCATCCTTTTCAAACTGCCACTGCTGGGCCACGCCGTCATTGATCGGAGGCACGGGGAAGGGATTAATCGGAGGATCAGCGCGGACCGCCGCGCCTAAGAGCGCGACGACGGTGAGTGCCGCGGATATCCATCGTGCGGGGTGACGGCAGATCATGCGCGTACTTTCAGACGGCGTTTGAACCGCGATCGACGTTTGATGCGAAACCAGCATCCAAACCGTTTAGCGACGGGGCTTGCCCCGTTCCGTTCGGTCAACCCCGCGTCATCGGAGCGGGGCAAGCCCCGTCGCCCAACATCGCCGCCAACGCCGATCACCCATTCACCGGCGGGCAGGCGCAGAACAGGTTGCGGTCGCCCCACGGGTTGTCGATGCGCCCGACATACGGCCAGAACTTGTGATCGCGCAGCCACGGGGCGGGGTACGCCGCCTGCTCGCGCGAATACTTGTGCGGCCAGGCATCGGCGATCACCGCCGGCGCGGTGTGCGGGGCGTGCTTGAGTGGATTGTCGGCGCGATCGAGCTTGCCTTGCTCGATGGCGCGAATCTCGCCGCGGATGGCGATCAGCGCGTCGACAAAGCGATCGAGTTCGGCGCGCGGCTCGCTTTCCGTCGGCTCGATCATCAGCGTGCCGGGCACGGGGAAACTCATGGTCGGGGCGTGGAATCCGTAGTCCATGAGGCGTTTGGCGATGTCCTCGACTTTGACGCCGCTGCTCGCTTCGAACTGGCGGCAGTCGATGATGAACTCGTGGGCGACGGTGCCGTTCTTCGCGGTGAAGAGCACGGGGTAATGCTCGCTCAATCGCCTGGCCATGTAATTCGCATTGAGAATGGCAACCTGCGTGGCTTTTTTCAGGCCCGTGCCGCCCATCAGCGCGATGTACACCCAGGAGATGGGCAGGATCGACGCGCTGCCCCACGGCGCGGCGGAGACGGGGCGGGGGGAGGGGGAGGATTTCGGATTTCGGATTTCGGATTTCGGATTTCGGGTCGAGGCATCGGCGGTTCCCTCCGGCTCCCTCTCCCTCTTAGGGAGAGGGCTGGGGTGAGGGTCGGAACCTCCCGCCAGATTGCGTGCCACGTTTGCTGAAAGATTGCTACCTGTGACGTTGCCGTTCTCTTTCCGCGAGTTCTCACCCTCACCCCAGCCCTCTCCCTCCAGGGAGAGGGGGTCAGAAGGCAGAAACGGCGCCAGATGCCCCGCCACGCCGATGGGCCCCATGCCGGGTCCGCCGCCGCCGTGGGGGATGCAGAAGGTCTTGTGGAGGTTGAGGTGGCAGACATCGGCGCCGATATGGCCGGGGCTGGTCAGGCCGACCTGTGCGTTCATGTTCGCGCCGTCCATGTAGACCTGTCCGCCGTGGTCGTGGACGCAGCGACAGATTTCCTTCACATCCGCCTCGAACACGCCATGCGTCGAGGGATAGGTGATCATCAGGCAGGCGAGGTCGTCCTTGTGTTCATCCGCTTTGGCGCGCAGGTCGGTCAGATCGACGTTGCCATGCTTGTCGCATTCGACCGTGACGACGTGGAAGCCGGCGATGACGGCGCTGGCGGGGTTGGTGCCGTGGGCGGAGACGGGGATGAGGCAGATATTGCGATGGCCCTGCCCGCGGGATTCGTGGTAGGCGCGAATGGCGAGCAGGCCGGCGTATTCGCCCTGCGAGCCGGCGTTGGGCTGCAGCGACACCGCGGCGAAGCCGGTGATCTGAGCGAGCCATTTCTCCAGGTCGCCGCACATCTTCGCATAGCCCGCCAGTTGTTCGCGCGGGGCGAAGGGATGGATGCGCCCGAACTCGGGCCAGGTCACGGGGAACATCTCGCTGGTGCCGTTGAGCTTCATCGTGCACGAGCCGAGCGAAATCATCGACGTGGTCAGCGACAGGTCGCGCGACTCCAGTTTGCGCATGTAGCGGACCAGTTCGTGCTCACTATGGTGCGTGTTGAAAACGGGGTGGGTGAGGAAGGAACTGGTGCGTTTGCAGGGGCCGAAGGAATCCTTCGCCTCGTCGACCAGGTGGTTCGGATCCAGATCCACCTCGCCGTCGAACGCCAGCACATCGAGAAGGTGGTAGATCAGCACGCGGTCGACTGTTTCATCGAGCGCGATCGCTACGGTGTCCTCGTCGAGTTTGCGTAGGTTGATGCCGCGCGCCGCGGCGACGGCGATGACCGCATCGGCGGGCCGATCGCGCCATTCCGAGCTCAGTCCCCGCGGGTGTAGACGAACCGCCAGGGCATCGAAGAACGTGTCGTGGAGCAGCTCGTGGCCTTCGCGGCGAATGCCCTCCGCCAGTGCCGCGGTGGCGCGATGCACACGCCGGGCGATTTGCTTCAGCCCCGCCGGCCCGTGATACACCGCGTACATCGCGGCGATGTTCGCCAGCAGCACCTGCGCGGTGCAGATGTTGCTCGTGGCCTTCTCCCGGCGGATGTGCTGCTCGCGCGTCTGAATGGCCAGGCGATAGGCGGGATTGCCGTGCGTGTCCCTGGAGACGCCGACGATGCGCCCGGGCATCTTGCGGACGTGCTCCTTCGTCGTCGCCATGAACGCGGCGTGCGGCCCGCCGCCGCCCATCGGCACGCCGAAACGCTGGGCCGAGCCGATGGCGATGTCCGCGCCGAACTCGCCCGGAGGTTTGATGAGCGTCAGCGCCAGGGGATCGCAGGCGACGACGAAGAGCGCGCCGGCTGCGTGCAGGGCGTCGGCGAGCTGTTGCAGCCTGGCGGGGTCTTCGATGCGGCCGAAGGTGTCGGGGTATTGCACGAGCGCGCCGCAGAGTTGATCGACGCCAAAGCCCAGGGATGGCAATCCCTGGGCTTTGGCGTTCGACCCCGCGCCGTCCGCGGTCAACAGTTGATCGAAGTTCCCCACGCGCAATTCGATCCCCATCGACCGTGCCCGCGTGCGCACCACGTTGATCGTCTGCGGGTGGCAGGCGTCGCTGATGAAGAACACTTTGCGTTCGTCGCCGCCGCCCCCGGCGCCCCCGGCGCCCCCGGCGATCGCGTGGCACATCGCCATCGCCTCAGCCGCCGCGGTGCCTTCATCCAGCAGCGACGCATTGGCCATCGGCAGCGCGGTCAGGTCCGCGATCATCGTCTGGAAATTGAGCAGCGATTCGAGCCGGCCCTGCGAAATCTCCGCCTGGTACGGCGTGTACTGCGTGTACCAGCCCGGGTTCTCCAAAATATTCCGCAGAATCGGCGCGGGCGTGATGCAGTCGTGGTAGCCCATGCCGATGCAGGAGCGCATGACCTTGTTGCCCCCGGCGATCTGTCGCAGCTCGGCGAGCAGTTCGAACTCGCCGCGCGGGCTGCGCTGCGACGAGTTCTCGTTCGTCGCAGCCGCGCCGGTCAGTTGCAGCGGGCGATTCAGCCGAATGGATGCCGGCACCACCGCGTCGCTGAACGCGTCGAGCGAGTCGTAACCGAGCAACCGCAGCATCGACGCGACATCCTCGTCGCTGGGGCCGATGTGGCGGTCGATGAACGTGTCCGACGGCGACAGCAGCGAGGCGGCGGGAACGTGCGTCGAAGAGGGGATGCCGGGCTTGGAACCGGCGGCAAAGGTGGTCATGGGTTCTCTTTTCAACGGAGGCGGTCGTGAACGAGGAATCGTAACGCAGCCCGCCCACCGACGCCACGCGGCGGAACGTCGCGGCGGCGGCGGGGTCGGCCCATTTTTCCTGGGGCTTGCACTGCGGCCCCCCTCTCCCTCCCAGGGAGAGGGCTGGGGTGAGGGTCGGGGCGCACAAGTTTGCAATCGCCACCGTCGCGCGACGGATGCCGCAACCATCTGTTGGTCCCGACCCTCACCCGGCCTCGTCCTCCGGGGACTCGGCCACCCACTCCCTGGAAGGGAGAGGGAATCAAGCCCCCGGAAATTTTGGCACACCCGTGTCACGGGGTGTGCCCAATTTTCCGGGGGCTTGGTCCCCTCTCCCCCAGTCTGCTGGGG
>CAYRPN010000089.1:0-23730 GCA_964426135.1 uncultured Phycisphaeraceae bacterium
TGCATTTTGACTTTTGCATTCACTATTTTGACTTTTCCGATGCCAACTTCTGTGCACCGTGCGCAGAGGTGAAGGTGTCAGAATCTAAGCTGAACAAATAAGCCTCGCGCAAAGGCGCAAAGGCGCAAAGGCGCCAAGGCACCAAGGCGCCAAGGCGCCAAGGCGCGAAGTCACAAAGCCTCCTGCTCTTGTTGACTTTGCGAGCTTTGCGCCTTTGCGCGAGATTCAGCTTGTCGCGCGAACTGTTCAACCTATCGAAGCGCAGCGACCTTCCTTTGTCAGCGTTCCTCGGCCCGCCCGCCACGCCGGTGCTGCGAAACGACCTTGCCGGTTAGGTGTCATTTTGGTAGAATGTCCGCATGGCCGCCACCCACTCGAACCGGGGCGTTTGTTGTCTGTTGCGCTCGGGAATCGCGCCGGCATGGCGCGTGCGAAAGGCACCTTGCGCGGCCACGGAGAGTGGCCGGAAAGTGTCCTACTTTTTTGGCAGTCCAATCCGTAAGCTGTTGTCGCAGAGCAAGTTGCCTCGCTTTTTGACCCCCCGGGGGTGGAGTGGCCGGCCACATGCCGACGGAGCAGATTCGCCGTTCGGCGGACCGAAAGGCACCCCAGGCGGGCGGTTGCCGGCAGTCGAGGCCTGGTTGCCCACAGCAGTCGCGGGCGTTGCCGCCGCCGCGTCGAGGGCAATGGAACAGGTGATATGATCCTCCGCCTCAACCTCCACCACACGAAGGGTGAACTCATGCAGTTGCGCAACATGCTTCTGGCGATCGGATGGTCCGTGACGTTTTCGTTGACTGCGCCGGCCGCGGAGAACTGGCCGCAGTGGCGCGGCCCCGGCGGGCAGGGCCATGCCGTGACTCGCGGCGTGCCCACGACGTTCAGCGAGACGGAGAACGTCACGTGGAAGACCGCGATCCCAGGCAAGGGCCACTCGTCGCCGGTGATCTACGGCGATCAGATCTGGGTCACCACCGCCATCGAAACGCCGGCGGATGAAGCGACGAAGAAGGAACGCCTGAAGAAGAACACGGGCGGGCAACCGCTGAACGTTCTCGCGTCGGTGACGCTGCGGGCGGTGTGCGTGAACAAGAACACGGGCAAGGTGGAGCACGACATCGAACTGATGTCGGTGAAGGATCCGCAGTGGGTTCACACGCTCAACAGCTACGCCTCGCCCACGCCGGTGATGGAAGCGGGCCGAATCTATTGTCACTTCGGCGCCTTCGGCACGGTGGCGGTGGACACGGCCACGGGCAAGATCGCGTGGACCAACACCGATCACACGATCATGCACGAGAACGGCCCCGGTTCCACGCCGATCCTGCACGGCAACAAGCTCATCTTCCACTGCGACGGCAGCGACAAGCAGTACATCGCCGCGCTGGACAAGGACACGGGCAAGACCGCCTGGCAGACGCCGCGCACGGGCAAGATGAACTCCAACGTGCAGCTCAAAAAGGCCTACGGCACGCCGTTGGTCGTTGACGTCGCCGGCAAGCCGCAACTCATGTCGCCCGCCGCCGACTGGCTTTATGCGTATGAGCCGGAGACCGGCAAGGAACTGTGGAAGCTCAGCTACGAGGTGCTCGGCTTCTCCACCGTGCCGCGCCCGGTCACGGGCCACGGCATGATCTACATGTGCACCAGCTTTATGAAAAGCGAACTGCTGGCGATCAACCCCGGCAACGGCGAAGCGGGTGCGGCGAAAATCGCGTGGCGCTACAAGCAGGGCGTGCCGCAGATGCCCTCGCCGGTGATCGTGGGCGATGAACTGTTCATGGTCAGCGATCAGGGCGGCGTGGTAACGTGCCTTGATGCCAAGACGGGCGAGCCGCATTTCCGCGAGCGCATCGACGGCAACTACAGCGCGTCGCCGACGCTGATCGATGGTCGCATCTATTTCCTCAGCCGGGAGGGCGTGTGTACCGTGCTGGCTCCGGGCAAGACGTTCAAGGTGCTGGCGAAGAACAAACTCGACGGCGGTTTCATGGCGTCGCCCGCGGCGGTCGACGGAGCGATCTTTCTGCGCACCGATGCCGCGCTCTATCGCATCGAAGCAAAGAAACAGGCGGCGCGGTGAGGCTGCGCGGCGCCCGGCGAGCCGGGGCGCAGTTGCCCCGAATCGCACGAGCGGATTCAGGTCCGCACAGGGTTACACGCAACCCGAGCCGGGAAAACACCGATAATCCCAGTGGCTTCTCGCATTGCGACTCACGATGGACACCACGATCCGCCAACTGCTGCCTTGCGACATGGATGCGGCGATCGCATTCGTGCGGTCGCTGCGCGGTGACGGCGCGGCCGGCGCCGAGGACGATCGCGCTGCAATGGCGGAGGTCGATCATCGCGTCAGCCTGATCGCCAGCGATTCGGCTGACGCAATCATCGGCCTGGCGCTCTGCAGCGCGGCTCCGCGCGTCGGCGAGCCGTATCGTCTGCAGATCAATGTCTCGCCGCAGCGGCCTGGTCTGGTTCGCACGTTGATCGACAAGGCGCTTCTGAAACTGCACGCCCGCGGCATTCACAAGTGTCGCATCATGCTGGGCGACGAAGAGCCGAACGAAATCTGGCACGCCACGCGCTGGCTCGATCACCTGCCCGAAGGCGAGCCGCAGGCGGCCTGAGCGCGCGGCCCATCCCTTTCCAATTCGATCACCCATCGCAATAGATCGCCGAGACCATTCGTTGGATCAGTGAACGCGAGACGATTCACTCCTACAAAGGTTCCTCCCATGTTTTCAAGAAGCTGGATGTTGCTGGCCGGCGCCACGCTCTTTTCCGCGACGGTCGCGCTCGCACAACCCGGTCGCGGTCCCGCGGAACGCCCTGGCGATCGCCCCGCCGACCGTGATGCGGCACGCGCCCCGTTTGGCCCGCCTTCCGTGGAGATGATGATCAAGCGATTCGACAAGGACGGCGACGGCAAGCTGAGCGCGAAGGAACTCACGGCGATGCAGGACGAACTGCGCAAGATGGGGCCCGGCGGCCCCGGCCCCGGTGCCGGCGCGGGTCGCGGCGAAGGTGATCGTCCCGCTCCGCGCGACAGCCGCGAACCGCAGCGCCAGGCAGCGCCGCGCGAGGAGGCGCCCAAGGCAACGCCGCGTGATGAGCGCCGTCCCGATGCGCCGAAGACAGGCCCGCGCGATGGCGACCGGCGAGCAGGGCCGCGCGATGATGACCGGCGTGATCCGCGTGGTCCGGCTCCACAGGCCGGGCGACACGATGGACGCGATGACCGCAAGGGGCCTGCGCCCCGGGATGAACGTGACGACCGCGCGGAACGCCGCGGCCCCCCGATGCCGCCGCAGGCGCGCGGGCACGATGACCGCAGGGACGATCACCGTGGCCGACCGGACTTCTCCCGCCGGCCCGATTTTTCGCGTCGCGATGATCGTGGCGGGCCGCCGTTCGCACGTGGCCCCGCGCCGCGATTCGACAGGCGATATGCCCCGCGTTTCGACCCTCGCGGCGGCCCGCGCTTCGATCCGCGTTTCGATCCGCGCAGCCAGCGCGGCCCGGCCCCGCGCTTCGATGACCGCGGCCCGCGCCCTGATTTCCGCGGCGGCCCCGGCCGGGATGATCGCGGCGGCCCGCGCTTCGATCCGCGCAGCCAGCGCGGCCCGGCCCCTCGCTTCGATGATCGCGGCGGCCCGCGCCCTGATTTTCGCGGCGGCCCCGGCCGGGATGATCGCGGCGGCCCGCGCTTCGATCCGCGCGATGACCGTGGCCCTGCGCCGCGAAAGGACCAGCGCGGCGGGCAGCGCGATTCCCGCAGTCGTGTCTGATTCGCGAAGGCGCGTGGAGGATCCATGTCGATGCTGGCAAAGGTTTTCGGGTTGACGCGACGCTTGCTGCTCATCCCCTTCATTCTGCTTGTGATCTACTGGTCGCTCGGCTGCGCGATGCAGCGGAAAATGCTCTACCCGCGCGACCACACGCAGCAGCAGCCGACGGCGAAGAACAGCGTGCCGGGTTTGGAAGTCATCATGCTCGACACGAGCGAGGGCCCCGTCGAGGCATGGTTCATTCCCGCCGCCAAACCTGTCTCGTCGCGCGAGGGAACTCCGAGCGAAAAGTCCGGGAGCGATGCGCCGCAGCGCCGGGCCACGGTCATCTTCGCTCACGGCAACGCCGAGCTGATTGACAACAACGTGGGCGGACTGATGCGCTACCGGGCGATGGGCGTGAATGTGCTGCTGGTCGAGTTTCGCGGCTACGGGCGCAGCGCCGGCTCGCCGTCGCAGGCCGCGATCGTGGAAGATTTCGCCAAGGCGTTCGACCTGATCGCCAACAGACCCGACGTGGATCGCCGGCGAATCGTCTACCACGGCCGCAGCATCGGCGGCGGTGTGGTGACGGCATTGGCGTCGACGCCTCGGCGAGAGCCGGCGGCGCTGGTTCTCGAGTCGCCGTTTCTCAGCGTGAAGCGCATGGCCAATCGCATGGGATTCCCTTCCTTTCTCGTGCTCGATCCCTTCGACAATGAAGCGGTGATTCCCAAGCTCGAATGCCCCGTGCTCATCATGCACGGCAAACGCGACAGCATCATTCCCTTCGCCGACGGCGAAGCGCTGGGCAAACTGGCGAAGCGCGGCACGTTTGTCGCTTACGACTGCGATCACAATGACCTGCCGCCGGATGAGAACGATTACTGGCGGCGGATTGAAGGGGTGTTGCGCGAGGCGAAGGTGTTGGAGTAGGGTGGTTGGCGAGGAGTACTCTGGTGAACTGTCGCTCACTCTCCACAATTCTCGAGAGATGTGATTCTGGTTGGGGCGGAGCGTTGTGGTTAACCGGCCCTCACCCCAGCCCTCTCCCGGAGGGAGAGGGGGCCGGAAGCAATCCCGATCCCCGCCTTCACTCGGCTCTCATCGGAACTGCAGTACTTCCCACAGGCTCGCGAAGTCGTCGGTCCACAGGATGGGCTTCTGCGGTTCTTTGTAAAACGGATTTGCCGCGCCGACCGCCAGCGTGTTGTCGCGTGCTTCGCGGCGGATGTCTTCGAGCGCATCCTCCGTGATCTTTTCATCCCGCTGCCAAGTTTCGCGGCTGTCGTTCCATTCATCGGCAACGGATGAAATCTTCGTGTTGGCGACGAATGACTTGTTCTTCGTCAGCAGAATCCACGTCGAGCTGGACACGGCCTTGTTGTGGTCGCTGGAGTTGTTCACCTTCACGGCAAAGGTTTCGAACTTGTCGCGCAGGCCCTGACAGATCGGTTCGAGGTTGATGAAACGGTTGGAGATATGCAGGGCGAGGATGCCGTGGGTTCCGTCGGGCTTCTTCAGGTGTTCGAAATACATCTCGACGCATTCGCGCGTCAGCAGGTGCACGGGAATGGCGTCGCTGGTGAATGCGTCGATCGCCAGGACGTCGAACTGCTGCAGCTTGCCGGCATCCCGCTCGCGCTCCAGCATGATGCGTGCGTCGCCCAGGACCACCTGCACATCGCCCAGCGAATCCTTCAGATAGGTGAAGCATGGCTCGGGCTTCTCGGCGGGCGCGGCGCCGGCGGCGGGCTTGCGGCGAGAGGGCGGCAGATCCTGCGTGCTGAGGCGTTCGACGGCGGGATTGATCTCGTAGATGCGGATGCGATCGCCGGGCCGGCCGTAGCTGGCGACGGTGCCGGCTCCCAGCCCGACCATGCCGATGTGCAGCGACTGCTTGGTCTTGTCCGGGTCCAGGCGTCGCGGGTGCTGGTTGATCGCCAGCCCGACGCCGCTGGTTTCGCCGTAGTAGGACGTGGGCCAGTAGCGGGCTTCGCCGGCGCGGAACTGGAATCCGTGCATGATTCGGCCATGGACGAGTCGATGGCGCACGCCCAGGTTGCTGCTGCTGCCGTCAGCGCCGTCGACGTAGTAGCCGTCTTCGGTGGTGACGCGAAGCAGGCCGTAGAAATTGCGGGTGACCAGCACGAGGTCCCGTTTGTCCTGGGCGCTGTTCAGTTGCCCGGCGAGCGCCAGGCTCAGAATGACCACGCCCGCCATCAGGCCCAGCCAGGAGACGAACGGCGTGTGCTTGGCGCGGGTCAGCACGAAATCGATCAGGTAGCTGCCGACGATCAGCAACGGAACGGCCCACATGGCATGCCGCAGCAGGTATGTGACGCGATAGCCGGAATCTTCGATGAGTTGATCGTTGGAATCGCTGGACTGAAAGACGAACTCGTTCTCCCAGAGCTTCCATTTCTCGCCGAGGTATTCCGACGCCTGCGTCCAGAAGGTGGAGAAGTCATTCCACGGATAGACCTTGACGTGTTCGGTGAGCTTGTCCTCGTCGGCAATGAAGAGCGCGAGGACTGCCGCCAGGGGGATGAGCACGAGCGTCGCCAGGTGCGGAATGGGCCAGTAGGACTTGTGCTCGGTGGTTGCTCCGATGCGGATCCAGGCGAGGAAGGTGACGGCCACGGCCGCCGCCAGCGCGACGTGATATTCGAAGAACTCGTTGAACGCGATGGGCGCGAGCAGGGCGACGAACGCGCCGCCCAGGGCTCCGCCTGCGGAAATCACGAGGTAAAACAACGTCAGGTACTTCGGATGCGGGCGGGATCGCACGAGTTCGCCGTGGCAGGTCATGACGCAGGCGAACATGGCGGTGCTGTAGACGACGATCTGCACCCAGAGCGTCGCGTCGACGCCTACATACAGCAGCGCCACCACCAGCGGGACCGACAGCAGCAGCAGCGATCCCCACGCGCCGCGGATGTACCAGCGGTCGTTGTCGAAGCAGATGATGAAAGACACGAGATAGAGCGTCAGCGGAATGACCCAGAGGAACGGCACGACGGCGACTTCCTGCGTGAGCTGGTTGGTGGTCGCCAGCAGCAGCGCCGAAGCGGATGCGGAAAGCCCCAGCCACAGCAGCATCAGGAGCGGGCTGGGCGGATTGATCTCGGCGGCAGGCAGCGCGGGGGGAGCGTTCTGCGACCCTTGGCCTTGAACTTCCCCTTGGCGCTTGGCCCCTGGCGCCTGGCCCTGCGCCTCGCCTTCGCCCTTCATGAATCGCCAGGCGCACCAGCCGCAGCACACGACGAACAACGCAAACCCGCCCGACCAGGTCCACACCTGCTGCGCCCGCGTCAGCGTCGGTTCGACATAGAGCGGAAACGTGATCAGCGCCAGGAGCGAGCCGACGTTTGACAGCGAATACAACCGATACGGCGACTTGCCTGGGTTGGCGGCGCTGAACCAGTTCTGCAGCAGCGGGCCGGTGGTCGAGAGCACGAGGTAGGGCAGGCCGATCGTCCGCGCCAGCAGCCAGAGAATCTGGATCGAGGGATTGTCCGCCGCATCGGGCTTCAAACTCTCGCTGGGCATGATGGGCAGAAACACGAGCGTCGCCACCAGCAGCACCAGATGCACCGTGGCCTGCTTCTTGCGTTCGAGCCTGCTGACGAGGAAGGCGTAGAAATAACCGACGAGCAGTGCCACCTGGAAGAACACCAGGCACGTGTTCCACACGCCGCTGGTCCCGCCGAACCACGGCAGGATGTATTTGCCGATGAGCGGCTGGACCTGAAAGAGGAGAAAGGCGGACAGAAAAATCGTCAGGGCGAATCGCAACATGGAGAGTTCCAGACCGCCTCAGGTGCGAAGGAACGAACGGCGGCGAACGCAACAATATAGCGGCAACGCATGGCCGGGGTCTGCCAAATTTTCCGGGGACGGTGGATCGGCGCCCTCGCCCCCGGCTCTGCGGGGGAGAGGGTTGGGGTGAGGGGGTTTGCGATATCGAGCGACAAATGGACGCCCAAGGTTCACCGTCCCCCTCACCCTAGCCCTCTCCCCGAGCAGACTGGGGGAGAGGGGACCAAGCCCCCGGAAAATTGGGCACACCCCATGGCCGCGGCGCCGGCTTTTTGGTTGACACTGACCAGCGGCGTCGGTTATAAACTGAGGTGCCGGCCCGTGCACGGGTTTCTGAGCGCAAATCCCGTCTGCAAAAAGGGTTTCCGTGGATTGAAATGTCAGGCGGGTTGTGTTCGTGCGCCTGCGATTCGATGCATGGATTCAGGTGGTTTGCGGTGGGATCGATCCAGGTTCACCTTCTTCCAAGAGAGATGCATTATGTGGTCACGCAAGCGTTCGCGTCGGCAATCTGTCGGCCGCACCCTCAAGCGTTCCCAGCCGGCGGGAACTCCTTCGTGGCAGAACGAGCGTCCGGTGCTGGACCTGCTCGAACCGCGCGCGTTGCTGGCGGCTAATCTCATCGATCTGTTCCCCACCACGCTGAACCAGACCTTTGCCTACCAGGGCGCTGACTTCGTCGATCCCAACGGCCACACCGCCAGCGCGCTCACCCAGGCCGGCGGCTTGCTCAACGGCTTGGCGACCACCCGCTTCAACGCCACCTTCAACAACCAGCAGGCCACTCTCACTCGCGACAACATCAGCCTCTTCTACACCAACGACGCCAACGGCTTCCGCCTGCACAAGGTGATGGTCACGTCGAACAACATCGGTGTGGAGGACTTCGGCTCGTTCCAGATGGCTTTTCAAGGCGGCCCGGTTCTGGCTCCCAAGACCATCGATGAGAACGACGACTTCAGCATCGCAGGCGCAGCCGTCACCGGCTTTCGCATCGACAACGGCGTGACCGATGCGTTCACCGGCGTGGTGCCCATCGAAGTCGATTTCCAGGGCACCGCCAACGTCAACACACCCGCAGGCCCGTTCGATGTGGTGAATGTCCTGATCACCATCGGCGACATCAACCTGCTCAACCCGGACCTGGCCGCCAACAACGCCTCCTGGACTGCCGCCACCAGCCTGCAGTTGCAACTGTCGCTGGCCAGCGGCGTGGGCATCGTGGGCATGAATATTGTCGACTTCGCGCTGGAGACGGTCACCAGCGCCAACGCCGGCGTCGAGGATCGCGTGGAGTTCACCGCCGGCGGCGTCGGAGCGGGCGAGGAACTGGGCGTCACCACCGCCACGGCCTTGAAGCAGACCGTCTCCATCGCCGCCCAGGACGCCACCGCCAACGAACCGGGAACCGATCCGGTCAACCACATCGGCACCTTCCGCATCACCCGCGCATTCAAGCAGAGCGCGGCCACCGGCGATCTAACGGTCAACTTCTCCCTGGCCGGCGGCACCGCCATCCGCACCACCGATTACACGCTCAGCGCCAACGGCGTGCCGATCCTGGGCACTTCGGTCGTGATCCCCGACGGCGATGATTTCGTGGATGTCGTGGTCACGGCTGTCAACGACGCCCTCGTCGAGATCGACGAGACGATCCGCATGACCCTGCTCGCCAACGCGAATTACAACCTGGCGACGGCAGTCGCCAATCGATTCGCCGTGGTCACGCTGGTCGATGACGAGCCGTTCGTCAATGTCACCAACCAGGCTGACGGCACTGAAGGCGGCGCAGCCGGCACCGTGCGGTTCACCCGCGTCGGCTCCACGGTGGGCGACCTGACCGTGCGGTTCGTCGTCGGCGGCACGGCCATCAGCGGCCGGGACTACACGTCCATCGGCACCTTCGCCGTCATCCCCGACGGCACCGACTTCGTCGATGTCGACATCAACACCATTCAGGACACGCTGGCGGAAAGCACCGAGACGGTCATCGTCACGCTGCTGGCGAATGCCGCGTACCGTCTCGATCCCACGGTCGCCAACCGCAAGGCGACGATCGAACTGGACGACGACGAGGCAACCGTCACCGCCGCGGCTGTCGCCCTCGCGTCGGAGCAGGGGCCGACGGACGGCATCATTCGCTTCACCCGCACCGGAAACACCGCGGCGCCGCTGGTCGTGCAGTACCTGGTCACCGGTTCGGCGCGCAGCGGCGTGGACTACTCGCCGTTGGGGAACACGGTCCTCATTCCCGCCGGCTCAGCGACCGCCGACGTGATCGTGTCGCCGTTCGATGACACCATCGCCGAGTCGGGCGAAGAAGTGAGCCTGACCGTGGTCAAGCTGATGACCTACCACGTCGGCACGGCGAACAAGGCGACCATCATCATCGAGGACAACGAGCCGATCATCACCGTCGCCCCCGGCGCGCCGGAGGCGGAGTTCGAGGCGAATGCGGATGCTACTGTCCGCTTCGACAATCCGGACGGAGCGAATCGCGATGTGAACTTCGGCACGGGCACCAACACCACGCTGGGTGTGAAGTCCTCGGTGCAGGACGGAAGTTCCATTCTCAAGTCGTACGTTCGATTCCTCGTCACGCCTGCGTTCGATCAACCTTACAGCCGGGTTGTTTTCACGCTGACCATCGCGCCGGCGACGGGGCAGTCGCAGCCGGACACGGATTGGTCGTTCGATGTCTTCGGCCTGCCCGATGGATTCGTGCCGCTGTTCAATGATCCGGTCCCCGGCACCAACAACCTCCCGGAACAGGGCAACAACTGGATCGAAGGCACGATCACCGACGACACCGCTCCCGGCAGCAATATCCTCAACAGCATCGAAGCCCGCGCCGCCTTCACCGGCGCCCCCATCGCCGACTTCACCATCACCGGTCTGGGCACCCCCGGCGCCCAGATCGTCATCGACAGCGACGTGTTCCCCGATGTGCTCGATTTCCTCAACAGCGACACCGACGGTCTGGTGACTTTCATGATCACCCGGTCCACGCTGGAGCCGGCGCCCACGGAAATCACCGAGGACGTCACCCACCGATTCCATTCGCGCGAGAGCCAGATCGATGACGGCCCCATCCTCAATGTGTTCGGCCCCGGCGCCGACCTGACCCACACCGAAGGCGACCTGCTTCCGGGCCTCTTTGAAATCACCCGGCTCGGCAGCGACCTGAACGACGTGACCGTCAACTTCACCATCGCCGGCACCGCCCGCCGCGGCATCGATTACAACCTGGTGTTCGGCGGCGCCATCCTGCTGGGCAACAGCATCACGATTCCCGCCGCCAGCAACGCCGCGAACATCGCCGTCGTGACGAGTGGACCGCTGGCGCCCGCCGGGGCGGATGACCTGCTGTACGAACCGGACGAGACTGTGATTCTCAACCTGGCGCTGGGGACGGGCTACACCCTCGACGCGCCGCAGAACCGTCAGCAGATCATGACGATCGAAGACAACGAATCCATCGTCACCATGACCGCCACGGATGACGAGGCGTCCGAACCCGCCACCACGCGTGACTTCGGCGTCTTCACCTTCACCCGCGATGGTGACACGTCGCGCGACCTCGTCGTCAATTTCCTCGTCCGAGGCACCGCCTTGTCCGGTCAGGATTACGTCGCCATCGGCAACTCGGTCACCATTCCCGCCGAGACCGATCTGAACAACGACGGCGATTTCGCCGATGCGGGCGAGACCGACGGCACCTCCGTGACGGTCAACATCGAAGCCCTCGCCGACAATCGCCGCAACGAGTCGGGCGAGAGCGTCACCATCGAACTCATCCCCAACTTCGCCTATGGCCTGGAATGGAACATCGACGGCACCAACCCGCAGACAGGCGGGACGCGGCGAATCACGGTCGGAGCCGTGAACTTCGCCCAGGCGGTGGCGGTTGGAAAAGCGCAGGGGCTGGCCCTCGTCGTTCCCGACAAGAGCGATCAGGTGGACACCGTCATCATCACCGATTCAAGCAACATTCCCGGTGTCGATCTGATCGGCATCAGCATGCTCGCGGCCGCGCAGACCAAGTCGCTGGCGGGCAGCACGCCGATCACCGGCAGCGCCTTCATCCGCAATCAGGGCTCCACCACCGTGGCGTCCTCCACTGTTCGGTTCTTCCTCTCGGCCGACCGCGCTTTTGATGTCTCGGACATCGTGCTCGGCGACCTCACGCAGCCCGCCATCGGCGCCCAGCAGAATGTCGTCATCGGATTCAGCTTCGATGTCGACCTGCTGGCGGTGAAGCCGATTCCCGGCACGTACTACATCGTCATGGTCATCGATGTGAACGGCATCGTGGTCGAGTTCGACGAAGCCAACAACGAGTTTGCCACCAACAACCGTGTCATCACCATCACCCCGTAACGGAGTGTGGCCAATCGGCCCAGACGCATGACATCCGGCAGGACGGGAGAGTTCGCTGTCGGGCGAGCCGCGAAGCGGCGCTCGACCAGCGCTTTCGCCGGTGGATGTCCGTCACCCAGGGATCAGCCGTCGCGCCGAGGTAATTCACGCGATTCAGGTGACGCGGGCGGCTCGTCGAAGCCGCCCGCATCCCTCGAGATTCTCGAAGAACGCTGGCTGCTCTCTCTCTTCGGCGGCGAAACCTTCACCTTCACCGATCTGCGCGGCGCAACCGCCACGGTGTCGCTGCGCGGCAACATCGTCGCCACGCTCATCGGCACGCGCCTCGATCAGCAAGGTGTGCCGCAGTTTTTCGAACTGGGCGGTACCATCGCCGCCAGCACGCTGGGAAGGGAGAACGCGATTCTCGGCGACGGGGCGCCGGCCGATCTCTTCGCCATTCACATCGCCGGTTCCGACGAGCGAGCGTCGATCGCCATCGCCGGTCCCCAGCGATACGCCGGCAGCATCGGCGCTTTCGCGCCGCTGGGCGGCGTCATCACCTTCGACACCGGGCAGTTGCTCCTGGGCACGCTCGACGCGAATGCGAATCCCATCCTCGCCGGCAGTCTCGCCGCTGCCATCGGCACACGCTCGGCGCTCATCGACGATCTGCCCGGTGAAAGCGCCACGCTCTCGGCCGGCGTCAACGTCACGCCGAGTTTGCAGAGGCTCCTGGTTGTGGATGCGTCGCTCGACCGGCAGGTGCTGCTGAGCAACATCGACATTGTGCGCGGCCTGTCCGTCTCACAGGCCGGCGCGATCGTGGCGATCGACACCGACGGAGTCAACGCGCTGGGCAACGCGATCGGCAGCGATGAACTGGTGCTGGTGGATCGCAACTTCGGATTCGCGTCGAACCGCGTCGAGGTGAAAGCCGGCGCAACCGGATTGCGCAACGTGCAGGCGCTGGATTTCGGCCGGCTGACGCTGGGCGGCGCGGAGCAGTTGTTTGCCGTCTACGACCGAAGCGACGGAGCCGGCCCGCAGCTCGGCACGATCGACAGCGCCACCGGCCAGTTCACTTCGCTCAACGCCGCCGGGCTGGGCCTGGGCGTTGGTGCCCGCGTCGCAGCGATGGCGTTCTCGGCGAATGCCGGGAGCATCGCCGGCCAGCCGGGGCTGTTCGTCGCATTCGACCCCGACATCAACGATGGTGACGAAACGCTTTTCCTGCAGGAAGTCAATGCCGCCACGGGAGCCGTCATCGGCGCGCCGGTCGCCATCGAAGCGGGCGGCCAGGATGTGCGGATCGGCTCGATGGATTTCGATGCACAAGGTCGGCTCATCGCGCACGATGCGGCGCGGGGCCGACTGGTGGATGTGAACACGCAGACGGGCGTTGCCGGCGAGGTCGTCGCTTCGGCGGCGGGCACGGTCAACGCGACCGTCGGCGCCATCGCGTTCGATCCGCTGGGCCAGCGGTTCCTCGCCGCCGACAACGTCACGGGGCAGCTCGCGCTCGCCGGTGCCGTGGAAGCGGCCGCGGATGAGTCGGCGATTGTCATGACGCTGGCCGATCCCGGTTCCGCGGCTGCATCGACCACCGCCCAGCACCTGGGCGGTTTCCTCTTCGACGGCATCGCCACGGGGCAGGCGATTTTCTCCGGCTCCGTCGATCTCGCTTACTTCGGCTGGGCGCTCTTCGGCGAGGCCCGCTTGAACGGCCAGACCGCCGGCCAGCCCCCCGGCGCACCGCAGCGACCGGGCAATTTCACCGTCGCCGGCGATCTGCGGAATCTCATCACGCTCGCGGGCATGGGCGCCGATGCGATTGCCGATCGTGCGAACGCCGCCGCGCTGGAGCCGGCGTATTACACGGGACTCGACCTGAATGTCGGCGGCAGGCTCGGGCAGGTGCGCACGCTCGGTTCCTTCGCAGGTCACATCACGGTCAACGATGACGCAGACGCGCCGCTGCTCACGGCCGGCACGCTGCGCCAGCGCGAGGTGGAACGTTTCGACGAAACGGGCCTTTCCTTCGCCGATGGATTCCTCACCGGCGCCGCTTCGGCAAGTTCGATTTTTCACAACAACGATCTGAACCACGCGCAGCACCTGGGCACGATCCGCGCCGCGGTCACCGGCCAGGGCGATGTCGTGCATCTGCAAGGCGCGCTGCAGGCATTCGACAGCGGCGCGGATTCGCCGGTCGATCCCGTCGACTACTACGCGGTTCCGCTCCTGGCCGGTCAGAGCATCACGGTGCAGGTGCGCACGTACGGCGCGACCGTCGCTCCGATCAGCTTCGCGATCTTCGACGCCGACGGCCGATTGATCGCCAGCGATTACTCGAACGTCGACGCGGCTGCGGTGCGCGGCCAGCCGATCCGCATCACTGCCGACAGGCCCGGCACGTACTTCGTCGCCGTCGCGCTGACCGGCGACACGGAGTTCGACGGCCAGGCCGGTGCTTTTCCAACTTCGCCCGCCAGCGCGAGCATTGCGTACGACCTGCTCATCAATGACGCCGGCAGCCTCGCGCTGGGCGCGCTGGTGGCGGATGGCGGCATCTTCGCTGACACCGGCAGCGGCATCGGCTCGCGGCCGGCGATTGCGGTGAACAACGGCGATCTGGGCGCGGTCATTGCCGACAGCGATTGCGACAGTGACGCCGACGAAGGCGTGCATCTGATCCATACCGGCGCCGGCCCGCACATTCGAGTGAGCGCGGGGAGCATCCGGCAGTTGCAAGCGGGCTCCATCGGCTATTTCGAGCCGGGCGACGCCCAGACGCCGCCGACGTTCACCGCCGCGCCGACGATCGAAGTTGCCGGTGCGGTGGGCCTGCTGCGCAGCACCGCGACCGAGTCCGTGCTGGCGGCGAACTTCGCCGCGGCTGCCGGCGGCAACATCCAGGTCATCGACGCGGCACACGAACTGGGCGGCGCGTTTCGAACGAACGCAAGCATCGGCCTGGTGCGAGCCGGGCAGATGACGCTGGGCACCGCGGTCACCTTGTTCGAAGTGGATGCCGACAACGCCGGCGCTGAAGGCACGATCGATCTGATCGATGTCGAAAATGATCTGGGCCACACGACGCGCGGCGGCCCGGGCATCCTCACGCATGGCGGCAATGTGCTGTTCCTCCTCGCCGGCGGCCAGGTGTTTCAGGACACGCAGTTCGCCGGTGCCGGCCAGTCGCCTGTCGGCGTCGTCACGC
The DNA here is from genome assembly GCA_964426135.1 of uncultured Phycisphaeraceae bacterium. Classification (GTDB taxonomy): domain Bacteria; phylum Planctomycetota; class Phycisphaerae; order Phycisphaerales; family Phycisphaeraceae; genus CAYRPN01. The sequence continues at coordinate 15,172 of CAYRPN010000089.1, forward strand.
ATGCGCGCGGCGCCGTGGTCACGATGCAGGACGACGGCGGTGCGATGGTCACGCTCACGCCCGGCAAAGCGCCCAATCCCGCCGTCCCAGGCCCCGGCGTGCCGCTCACCGTGGCCGGCCAACTCACCACCACGACCTACGGCATCCGCGATTCCGGCGGCGTTGTTCTTGTCAATGTCGCAACCGACGGCGGCGTCACCGTCAGCGCGGACGGCGGCGCGGCTCTGCGAACCGCTGAGATTTCCCGCATCACCACCGCGGTCGGCGGCAACGCGGTGGCGCTTGCCGCCAGCGGCATGCCTGTCGCCCCCGCGGCCACCGCCGCCAGTCCGAATGTGGACATCATCATCAACAGCAAGCGCGTCGGCAGTCGCGTCGATGTGCTGGACATCGCCGGGGCGAACACGAACTTCAACAGCATCGCGAACAACACCCGCTCCGGTCGCATCATCAGTGCTGATCTCGGCACGGTCGGCACGCTGTCGAGCGCCGGTTCACTGGGTCTGAATGCCGGCGGCGCCGGGCCTGCGATCAATCCGCGAAGCCAGATCAGCAATGTGTTCCCGTTCGTGGATCAGCGCGTGGCGCTGAGCGCCAGCCATGTCGTGACCGTTCGTGCGAATGAGGGGCTGGGCAACATCATCGTCGACGGATCGCTGGGAAATCTGCGGCCCAACTTCGACAACCTCGACAACGCTGCCGCATTCGAAGGCGTCAACGCCCCTGTTTTCGTGGCCGGCCAGCTCTTCAGCGCGACCATCGGCGAGGGCCTCCTTCCCAGCGGCAGCGGCGCGATGGCCCATGCGGGCCTGTTTGCGGTTGGAAGAATTCACGCCATCGCCGGCAGCGGCGTGGGTCGCGATATCCGCGGCGATGTCGTGTCGATGACCAGCATCGGCTCGATCGCGCTGACCGGCGGCGCCGTCATCAATGCGGATATTCTCGTGGCTGACGCGCTGAGCGACAGTCGCGAGTTCGACGGCGTCCGCACCTACAGCGACGATCAACCCGACACGATTGCCGCGCCTCGATCCGAGATCGGCTCGCTCACGCTCACCGGCACGGGCGGCATCATCGGCGCGCTCATCGGCGCGGCGGATGTCGGCGCGGTGACGATCACCGGCGGCTTCGGCATTCTCAACAGCCGATTCGAGGGCCGGGCGGATGCGGCCTTCGGCAATATCACCGCCGGCGGGTACGGCTTGCGCGATGTGGCGTTCTCTCCTGGCGCATCGCTGGGTCATGTCCGCCTCACCGGAACCGGCGCGGCCGCGGCGATCGCCACGTTCAGTTCCAGCGTGCGCCAAGCCGCGGCGATCGATCCGTTCTTTGGCACGCCGCCAAACCGCCTGACCGATCTGAGCGCCTATCTCGTCAGCACCATCACGGGCCTGGCCACAGGGGTCATCGAACATGTTGACGCGGCCGGCACGGGCGGGCTCGGCGCGGTCACCGCGCATCAGATTCACCACGCTTCATTTCATTTCGCCGGCACAGCAGGTGGAGTGACCACGACAGGCGTCGTGAGGCAGTTGGAGTTGAATGCCGCGTCGCTGCCTGTCTTTTCCGTCGGCGGCAGCGCCACGGATGTCGTGCTTGCGATTGCCGGCGATTTAGGTGTGTTCAGCGTGCGCGGCAGCGTGCTTGAAACCTTCTCAGGTGCCACGAACATCACCACAACCGGCGTCGGCTCCGACATCACTTCGATCAGCGTCACCGGCGATTTCACCGGCGACCTCGATATCGCCGGCCGGGTCAATACGATCACCATCGGGTCGGCCGCTGACCCTGCCAGCGGTGATTTCACCGGCAATCTTCGCATCCGCGGGCAAGGCGCGGCCGCGGCGCCGCCGGTGCTTTCCAGCTTCACGCTGCTGGGTTCATTCATCGATGGCGTGCTCGATCTCAACGGCAATGTCGGCACGATTTCCGCCAATCGCGACTTCGGCCAGCTCGGCGGATCATTGCTGGTGCGCGGCAATCTCGCGGCCCTTCGCGTCGGCCTGGCCGCGAATGTGCATGACTCGGCTCTGCGACTGAACACCGTCGTCGAGGGCAACCTGTCGCAGGTGATCGTGCAAGGCGCGCTGACAGGCGATCTGGCGGTGAAAGGCAATCTCGCGTCGATTTCCGTCGCGGCGGATGTGGTCACCAGGACGAGCGTGCTGGGCATCCTCACCGGCGACGTCAGCGTCGGCGATACGCTCACCACGCTTGCGGTCAACGGCAACGATGTGCGCGGCGCGATTGTCGCCGGTCGCAGGATCGTGAGCGCTTCCATCGTCGGCGGTGATCTGTCGCCATTCGGGCAGATCGTCAGCGCGCTGGGCGACGTGACCACGGTCGCCATCAATGGGGGCGATCTGCTGGGGCGCGTGGCCGCGCCGCTGGGACGAATCAACACCGTGAGCGTGATCGGCGCCGGCTCTGACCTGGGCCCCAGCGCGGTGATCGAGTCGCGCACGGTCGGCGCCATCAGCATCGCGGGCAGCATGATTGCCGGCGCCAGAATCGAGATCGACCTCGAAGCGACATCGGTGCTCGTCGGCGTGGATGTGGAGACGGGCGCGACGATCGATGCAGGCTCACTGGCGACGCTGCGGACCACGCGCGATCTATTGGGCGATGTCGCGATCGGCTTTCGCGCGGCGGGGACGGTGATCGCGGTCGGCCGGGACTTCGCGGGCAGCACGCAGATCGATGCCAGTGCGACGATGACCGTCGGTCGCGACTTCGGCACCGCTTTGCCGGCAAGCCTGAAAACAGGCCAGAATCTCAACGCGCTGACCATCGCCGGCGTCATGCGCGGCGATGCGCTGGTGGATGGCGGCATCACCCGCGTTGCCGCGGCCAGCATGAGCAGCGCGGTGATCACCGCCGGATTCAACATCGGAACCGTCTCGGTCACGGGCGCGGTGAGTAGCTCGCTGATCGCGGCGGGCCGATCGCGCGGCGACGACGGCGTGTTCTCCGCCGGTGACGCAAGCGAAGGGCCGCGCATGGCGGATGTGACCAGCATCGTAGTTGGCTCGATCACCAACTCGATCATTGCGGCAGGCGGCACGATCGGCACGTTCAATACCATCGGCGCGGCGACGAACAGTTCCATCAGCGCGGGGCTTGTGCTCGACAGCGGAGCGATGGCGGCAGTGATTGCCGATGACTCGCCGCTGGCGGATGAAGCGGAGCAGGACGCCGGCCGGGCGAATGCGACGTTGTTTCACGGATCGATCAGCCTTGCTCGCGCGGGCACGTCGGCGGTCGGATGGGTGAACAGCGACGTGACTGCCGGCGTCAGCGCGGGCGCCGATGGGCGTTTCGGCACAGGTGATGACAACGTCGTCGACTCGCTCACGGGTGGCCGCAGCCGCGTGGTGTCGCTGGTCGGCGGCATCGATGCGGGTTCGAATGCGCTGGCTGATCTGGTGGTCGCCGGCGCGCCTGGCACCGCGGTCGATTTCTCGATCGAAGCAATCACGGCGAACCATCCGCTGCCTGCGGTTCCAACCGCCATCGCCACCAGCGCCGCGACGCAGACCATCATCGACGGCTCATCGAGCCTGATCGTGAAGATCACAGGCGCGGGACAGGTGCAGATTTTCGACGACCCTGCCACGGACGATCGCGTGGACACGCTCGTCGTCACCGGCGGCAATGCGGCGACCACCATCACGCTCACCACCAGCAATGCGGACACCTTTGGCGTCGGGCGAATCCTGATGACGGATGATGCGCAGATCGGCACGCTCACCTTCAACGGCGATTTGAAGGGCGATGGCACGGACGATCCGGACCTCGTTCTAGAAGGCGATCTGACGAAGCTGCAGTTTCGCAACATGCCTGACGACCGCCAATGGCGCGGGCAGATCGGCGGACGAGTCGCGACGCTGACGATGAACGCACAGGGACCCGGTCGGCTGACGATCGGCGGCGCGGTGACGACGCTGACGATCGTCACGGCGGTCGGCGACGCGGTGCTTGAATTGCTTGGGCCGGCGAATGCACCGCCGCTGACGGGCGACATGGTCGACCTGGCAACGAACTCACTGGGTGACACGTTGGCGCTTGAGGGCGGGTCGCTCGTGGCGGTGAATGTGGCGACGGGGGCGGCCGGGGCGCCAGTGGCGATCACGCGACTGGGCCTGGGCGGCGCGGTGGACGTGCGGGCCATCGATTTCGATGCGGGTGATGTGCTTTACGGCGTCGCCACGATCGTGCAGCAGGCGCCGACCGTTCGTCATGGCGTGCTTCCCGCCAACAGCGAGCTGCGCGGTCTGGCCGTCAACAGCACCGGCCGCGTGTTTGCCATCGATTCGTCCACGGGGGTGGACAGGCTTGTGGAACTGGATGCGGACACGGGCTCGCTCACCGTCATCGGCACGCTCAACGACATCTTTGCCAACACGTTCGCCAACCATGTGCTGTCGCTCGCCTTCGCGGACCTCGGCGGGGGCGAGTCGCTCTTCGCGGTGCTCAGCGATTCGGACGGCACCGGGAACGCCGCCACGCCAGCCACCGGCGTTGCCCTGGCTCGCATTGAAACCGACGACGCCAACAGCGACGGCGTGGTGCGCGTGAGCAATCCGACAGCCTCGGGCGGCGCGCTGCCGGCCGTTGCCATCGACGGCGATGGTGTCGCCGGCGCGCCGGTGTCGCCCGTGCTTGACGGCATCGTTGCATTGGCGACGCGACCGAGCGATGGCGCGCTCTTCGGCATTCGCCGCGCGGGCGGCAGCGATGTGCTCGTTCGACTGCAACCGGCCGGCAACGGCGGTGCGGCGACGGTGACGCTGACGACGATCGGCGCCGTGCAGGTTGACGGCGCCGGGACGACGATCATCGGCATGGGATTTGATGAGTCCGACAGCCTCGTCGCCGTGAGCAATGACGGCATGGCTGCAACTCTCATTCGAGTGGTCACGACCGCGCCCGGCTCGTCGTTTCGCATCATGGCGGATGGCGCGATGGATGAATCCATCGATGCATTTGCTTTCGGGGCCAGCGGAGCGAACTTCACCGCGTTTGGTTACGACGACGGAGCCGGCGGCGCGCTGCTGACCAGCCCCGGCCTGACGCCGACGCTCGGCGTGATTGACGCGGCGACGGGGATTTTCTCGCCTCTTGTCGGCATGGCCCGCGATGCGAACGGCACGCCGGTGAACGCGGTGCGCAGCATCGCCGTGGATCGCGGCGGCACCGGCGATGTGCTGGCCGTGAGTGATGACGGCGAGCTCCTGCGCTACAACCCGGATGGCACGTTCGACAGCACGCTGGGCACGATCATCGATGCGGCGCGCGGCAAGCCGGCGGATATCCGCGCGATCGCCTCCGACGGCAATGGCGGACTGGTGGGCCTGGATCGCAGCCTGAACCGCGCGGTGCAGTTGAGCGCGGCCTCGGCGAATGCCGTGGGCTTGTCCGACCCTGGCACCATCGGCGTGGCGGATCTGGTCGGTCTGGATTTCGATCCTGTCCAGCAGCGGTTCGTCACGGTGGATGCGGCGGCTGATCGTTTTGTCGCGGCGGCGCTGGGCGTGAACACGGGAATCGTTGCCAACGCGATTGCGTCGATGACCGTCACCGGCGCCAGCTACAACGGCCGGGTGCAGGTCACCGGCGGCGGATCAAGCGCGGTGCGGGCCACCGGCGCCGGCGATTTTCGCGGCAGTTTCGTCACCGCAGGGTCGATCTCGTCGTTCACCAAGACGGGCGGCGGCGATTTCGCCGGCGCGCTTTTGGCGGATGGTTCGGTCACCGCCGTCACGGTGACGGGCGGCGATGTCGGCGACGCGGGGCTGATTTCCGCGGGCAACGCGGTCAGCGCGGTGGCGGTGAATGCCACAGGCGTCAATGGCGGCAACTTTGCCGGCGCCTTGTCGGCGCGATCGCTGACCAGTTTCACCGTTGCCCGCGATTTCAAGTCCGAGGCAACGGCGGATATCGAGCAGGCTGCCGGATTGGTTCGCGTCACAGGCGCGATGAATGGATCGATGTCGCTGGGATCGGCAGGCACCTTCATCACCACTGGGACTCTCGCCGGCGAGGTAAGCGTCGACGGTGATGTCGTGACCACCACGCTCAGCGGCGGCACCGCAGCCGGCAGTTCGTTCATCGTTCACGGCGGCCTGCGCGGCGCGACCACGGTCGGTGGAACGCACCGCGGACTTCTCGCCTCGCAACTTGGTGCGGCCACGATTCAGTTGGCGAACGTGGTGCAGGGAACCCTTGCCATCGGAATGGATGCCGCGACGCTCGTCGTGACAGGCGATGCCACGAACGCGCTGTTCTCCTTCGGCGTCTGGCTCGGCGACGACGAAACTTACAACACGGTTGACGATGTGATCACCGGCGGCACGCTTCGCATCGGCACGTTCAGCAAGACCTTCTTCGACAGCGTGATCGCGGCGGGAGTGCTGCCGCGAGCGGATGTTGCACTGGCGACGGACAGCGCGGCACTGCCCGCCGATCGCAGGGAATATGTCGGCAATCCGGATGCGGCGCTCGAGGGGCGCGACGCGGTGGAAGCAGGCGGCGCACTGCCGAGCCGGATCGACACACTGCGGATTCTGGGCGCGGTGACCAGTTCCGTTCCCGCGACGGGAAGGCAATCGGTGGCCGTCACGGCGGACGATCTGGGCACGGTCACTGCCGGCGAGGCCCTGGTGCAGAGAGTGTTGAGCGATCCGCCTGGCGGGCCGAAGGTAACGCTGGTGCAGCGCGTCAGCGATTCGGAGATTCGCGTGGCACTCAGCGAGCAGGTGAATACGGCCGCGCTGGTCGTTTCGCAGGACTCCAACGGCGACGGCGATCTGGCGGATGCCGGCGACGTTCTCGGCACTGTGTCGGTGCGCGACGCGGCGGGCAGCTTGCTCGATGGCATCACGCTTGACTACGCCACGCAAGCGACCACGGACGGCGAGCAGGGCGTGCTGCGGATTCTGCGGGCCGGCGGCTTCGGCGGCGAGCCGGTGAGCGTGGTCGTCGAGACCGGCGCTGCCCCGGCGATCCTCGATCGCACGGGCATGCGATCCTTGCTCAACGACTTCAACCGCGATGGCGTCGTCACCGGCGATGAAGATCCGTTCGGCACCTCCCTGAACAGCGCGGTTGCGGCAACCGAGATTCCGGTCACCGCGTTCGTCACCGGCGACGATGCGGCGGATGACTTCGTCGATGCGCTGGCGGGCGCGTTGCCGCTGGAGTTGGCGCAGCCTCTGATAATCGTCAGCGCTATGGAAGGCAGCACGGATCTCGATGTGTTTCGGTTCACCGGCGCGGCCGGGCATTTCGTCAGTGTCGCGTTCGCCGGCGACGCTCCCGCCTCGCTTGCCGTGTTCGTGCGTGATGACCAGGGCACGGGCGATGCGAGCGATGACACGTTCGAACTTCTCGCGCGGCCGCAGAGCAACGTCGGCGATCGCTCAGCGGGCGGCGGCGACCTGTTCGCGGCCTTCGAATTGCCTGAATCCGGCGAGTATTTCATCGTTGTCGAAGCAGAGGACGGTGCGGTTGCAGGCGCCGAGTATTTGCTGACAGTGACGCTGGCCGAGACAGCCGGCAGTCTGGCCGCGGCACAGGGCGCGACGCTGGACGTCGGCGGGGCGGTGCGACGGGCAGGTCGGCGCGTCGATCCCATCGCGTACCTGAACAACTCGGATAATCCCGCCAAGCAACTGGTGTTCGTGGCAGTCACGGGCGGCCTGTCGACCGGGTTCATCGATTCGCGCGGGATTGTTCCACCGTTCGCGGCGCTCGATGCCGGCGCGCTGGATTCGAGGCTGGCGGGTCTGACGCAAACACTGATCGATGGCAGCACGGGTCTGGGCGTGACGGGCTTTGTGGATGTGCTGCTGGGCGCCTATGCACCGGCGCTGGCGGGCGATGTGCATCGCATTTCCAATCTCGACGATCGCGTTGCGTTCGAAGTGGCGACGACCGGCCTGTGGGTCACAACCAATCCGGGTTTGCTGGTGGGCCTGGATCCAGCGGAAGATTTCACCACGATCTTCGTCGGCGCCGGCAGCGCGAGGCTGTTTGAAGGCCAGTTTGGCGCCGCCGGCGCGCTCGATGTGGCGAACCTCGACAAGGCGGACGATGTGCTCGTCTTCGCCGACGCCATCGCCGGCCTCTCCGGCGCGACAAGCATCGCGGGGCTCCTGAACGATTACTCGCTGGCGCTGGGCAACGTCGCCGCACGGTATCTCGGCGAGGCGATCGGCTTGTCCGTGTTGGATCGCCTGACGATTGCCGACGCGCCTTCGTCTCCCGCCGGGGTGCACACGTTGATGGGCCTGGGTGGCGCGGGATTGGCCGGTGATGTTCTGGCCGCGGCGGTGCTGGGCGCCGGGACGCTCCATGGGCGCGAGTTCCGCATCGGTTCACAGGACAGTTTCACGCTGATCGGTCGCTGGCTGCGATAGTGCTGGATCGGCGACGCGGGCTGGCACATCTCACTTGATGCGGGTTTGCCACATTTTCCTGGGCCTTGCTCCCTCTCCCTTTCAGGGCAATAGTGTCCGACACGACCGCTATTTTGAACCTGACCGCGGGGCCGGCGTG
>CAYRPN010000090.1:0-23166 GCA_964426135.1 uncultured Phycisphaeraceae bacterium
GGTTCGTTGGAAGGCACGCCGCCCCCGGTAGTCGCGTGCTTGACGTTGTCGCGGATGAGGACGTGATTGCCCAGGGCGTCGTAGGCGAATCGCGTGTTGCTGCGAGGGCTACTTTGAATCATGAATTGGACCTGTCCCGTTTGATCGCGCCCAGCGAGCAGGACGATGTTGTTCTCCCAACGATTTGTACCTGTCGCGATTGCTTTCTCATCCGCAAACTGCATCGTGCGACTACAACCGCCTCACTTCGCCTTCAAAACCACGGGCCAGAATAAACGCATAGAGAGGGCTTCGTCAAAAGAACGCGACAATCCGATCTTGTGTAGAAAGGGCGTTCGCGACGGACGTTGCTCCTCCTAATCTTGCACTAGAATACAACATAAAGCTTTCGTCATCATGGCCAATACCTGGAATAAATATCCACTCGGCAAGCTTATTGATCTCTTCCAGTTGATTGATAACAAGCAACTCAGTATCCGACTCAAGGATAGATACAATTCGAGTCATGGCGTCGCGCGACGTTGATCTGGGCAAGACGACTGTTCGCATATTGTCATCCAAGAAATCACAGGCCGGCAAAAATGAGTGGACATTCATTGGCTCGTAAATATAGTATTCTCGTGCGAAGCCTGCGTTTCCTTCAAACGACGCCAACAACCCCAACGATCGGTAGGATCCAGATAATACACGTTCGTGCCGATGTCCTGTACCAGCAAGACTTTTCAGTATATCGAAATCTAACGCAACAATAATTGGAAGCGACTCCTGTAAACAGAGTGCATTCCAGAGAGACAAACCGGGAATACGCTCATGGTATAGCACAGACTGGAACCGGATTGGCTCACGCGACTTCACCACATAGCGGCTTACCGCCGCTTTAACTGGCGTACTAGCCGTCGTATATTGAATAACTGGCGGAAACATTTCTAAGGCGTCTGACACGTTCTCTTCAACTCGGTCAAACCATCCGAACAACGAACATGAGTAATGGCCTCCCCATGGGAACACGGCCCATTCAGCAATTTCGCGAACAATCGCAATCGCGCCTAGAGTCCGCCTACGAATCAAATTGGCGAGCGATTGCCATCGTGCATCGCTCTTGCTAATTCCAGCGCGCGGAATAGCGAGAAACCACACATCTGGGTCGGCACACTGCGCCAAGCCCATCCTTCCGAATGTGGATCGCATATCACGCGGGCCACTTTCTAGGTAAGGTTTACCACATAATATCGCCGCATCACGATCACGCACATGTTCGCACGCAACATCGAGAAGGCGCTCCGATGCTATTGAGAATGTTAATGTTTCCATAGCAGGCCTGTTATACTGAGGAGGGCACTATATGTTGATCATTGGAGCGCTCACACAACGATGCAAACCAAGGGCGAGGTGAGTTTTGTTGTGTTCAATGTTTATTGTCCATAGTAGTAATTGTTAACCTGGTCCGTTCCTTAAGACGTGAAAATGAAACTTAAACTGATCTCCTCTAATCCACAGGTCGGCATCCTTGTCTCCAAGGCGTACCGAGCCGTCAGGGTTGATATGCTCCTTTGGATTATGGTAATCCATTCGGAAGAACTGCGTGTAATAAGGTCGTGGGTTGGTATTAAGGTTTACGATACCAAGACCAAATAGACGTCCTCGCTGGTCACGTTCCCCAAACTTGAGTTGAACACCAACTCCGTCAATATTAAATCTAGAAGGCAAATGAACAACGGCAGACGGATTGGGCAGGCGATCGGCAGGAGTAGGCATATAAACAACCCATTCGAAGGGTTCGCTTGATTTCTTCGCATACTTATTCACTATAAACTCCGACCATTCGGCATAGGCCTTAAATAACAGCTTCGGCGCATCGGCCGCAAGAACAGTTGCTGCTTCGGCCCAAAACGCCGGCTGTGACAGTTTTGCTGTTTCGGTGCCAACCTGCGCTGTTGCCCAGCCCAATATTGCTTCGCGTGCCTTCTTCCAGAGTACGTCAAATCCACCAAAGAGTAAACTGTAAGAATCAACCACCCGTACTACAAAGTTAGCGAAGCGTTTTACAGTTGATATCGGAGGGGAAAAAGGGGTCATTCTGAATAAATGAGCGCCGCCGGTAGCGACTTGGGCTCACGCACCTCATCGGCAATGGGCCTGAGGACGCAATGATGCCCATTGATGGACCTGCATTTCTCATCCGCAGAAGGAGCCGCGCACGAAGTAAGCGGGGTTTGTCGCACCTTCCTACGGCCGCGAGATCAACGCGGTGTTGCGTTCTGGCTGCCGCCAGCCACATTGCGGTGCTGCGATGTGTCCGCCAAACCCGCTTACTTCGTGCGCGGCTCCTTTCGCGGATCACGAGTCGAGTGAGGAGTGGAGCGGGCGAGGGGGCAGTCCTTTCAAGAGAGCCACGTGCCCAGCATCAGCAAGTGGAGGCACGAAGGGCCGCCGGGCTGTTACCTGCCGTGCGGATCGGTCAATGTAAGGTAGCCATGCCGACGGCCTGCCTGCGGGGCTGGGCTGTTCTTTGACAAGCCTACGCTCGGTTTCGGGAGGAGAGATGCGGCGGCAAGATGTGGCCGGAAAGTGTCCTACCTTTTTGGCAGTCAAATGGTAAGCGTCTGGTATTGATGGTTTTAAGCTCAGAAAATGGCCCGGGGGGGTGCGTGGCCGGCCACTTTTTCCGGGGGGAGGTGGGTTGGAGGGCGTGGCTGCGGGGTGCCAGGCCGGGCGAGATGGGTTCGGAGGTGAATGCCATTCGGTTCAGCATGTTCCTCCTGTTTTTCCGCTCCCGCCGCTCTGGTCTGGCCATTCGCGCGAGTTCGTCATCGGAAGCAACAAGGTCATCCGCAGGCACGCCCATTGTGAGTTTTTTTCTGGGATTCTCTTGAACATCCATTCCTGTCATGCTCTCACGTCCACAACCTTCCGCCATCCAGCCGAATCACCTGGCCGGTGCAGTAATCCGCGTCGCGCACGAGGAAGAGCACGGCGTCGGCGGCGTCTTCCGGGGTGCCGGGGCGGGCGAGGGGGACGCGGCGCATGTAGCGTTTCTGCTGCTGGGCCGAGTAGCTTTCCGCCCACGCGACGACGCCGGGGGCGATGGCGTTGACGGTGATCTTCGGGGCGAGCTCCAGCGCGGCGGTCATCGTCGCTTCCAAGAGCGCCGCCTTGGAGACGTTGTAGGCCAGGTAGTTTTTCAGGGGCTGGCCGAGCACGTGGATGTCGACGAAGTTGACGATGCGGCCGGGGTTCTTCGTGCGGCCGCGACGGTGCGCTGGCGTCCTGGCATCCACTTTGGCGCGGGCGGCCAGCAGCGGGGCGAACTTCTGCATGATGAGGATCGGCGAGCGTGCGTTGACCGCCCAGTTGCGTTCGAGGGCGGCGAGGGTGATGGCGCCGATGGGCGTGCGGTCGAAGACGCTGGCGTTGTTCACGAGCACGTCGAGGCGGTCGAACTGCCGGATGAACGCCGCGTGCAGTTCGTCGGCTGCTTCGGCGCGCTGCAGATCCACGTTGATCGCCACGGCCCGCCGGCCCATCGCTTGGATTTCACGCACGAGGCTGTTCGCCTCGGCGGCGCTGGTGCGGCTGGTGATGGCGATGTCCATGCCCTGCCGGGCCAGTCGCAGGGCGATGGCGCGGCCGACGCGTCTAGCGGCGCCGGTGATCAGGGCGACTTTGCCGCGCAGGGAGTGTTCGTCGCCGGCGCGTGAAGAGGCTGAAACTTCTCCCGCGGTCTGACTACGGGGAGCCCGCGGGGCCTGGGCGGCGGGGGTTTTTCGGCGGCTCGTCGTCCTGGTCATGGTGGTCGCTTCCAAGATCGGGTTCGTCGGAGCCTGGGCCTTCGAAAGGATTGATCTCGTCATCGTCATCATCGCCGCCGGCATCCATTTGGCGGGTGAGGCGCTGGCCGCCGGCTTTCCAGAGATCGGGCATGTCGGCGGACGGACGGCCTCGGCCGTCGCTGAGGAGGCTGCGTCGCCAGCGCGCCAGCAGGGCTGACACGACGGCGATCACGAGCGTGCCCATGATCGCGACGAAGCCGACCAGCCACAGAAGGTCTTTCTTCTGCTGGTCCGTCATGCGAGGATTGTAGATGGTCGGAACGGGCGGGCAAACGAGGGCTGCGATTCGGCAGGCGGGTCGGGGGAAAGCGGTGCTTCGCCATTTGGCATGGGGATTTCGGGCATTCGTCGTTCATTCGACCTTTGGACTTCGTCATTCGGCATTGGGTCTTCGTCATTCAGCACTTCTGCCTGTTCCGCTCGGCGAACGGGCGCTAATCATGGAGCCGTGCAAGATGAACTCCGCAGATTCGAATCGTTTCGCTCCCAGCCGGACGACTTGGAAAGTCGTCCCACATGCGATGTTGATCCTGCACGGCTGCTAAGCGGGGATCGTTTCCCCTTTTCCCCCGTTCCCCTCCTGCCGATAATGATGATGAGCGCGTGGCGATGGGTCGTTGTTTCGGCCGGCAACATTGGGTATATTGGTTGCCTGTGGTTGCATTTCCATGGATGGAAGCAGGACGGGTGAGAGAAGGAGTTGGCAGTCACCCGGCAAACGGTTTCGCTACTCTCTCGCCCGTTGGCGGCGTGTCGGGGTTTCCATGAGCATGCTTCGCATTCTGTGCAGTGTGAACCTTCACAAGTGGCGCGACGAGGAAGATTCCGTCGCCAAGCGCTATCGCCACAACACGTTCTGGGACAAGACGACGAACAAGCTGGATTCGCCTCGGGCGATGGTGCAGACGTGCGCCCGGTGCGGGATCAAGCGGATGTGGTCGCTGAATCGGGGCTGCTGGAAGCCATTCACACCGATCGATCCGGAAGTGACCGACACGTCGGCGGCGTGGGAAGTGGTCAGCGCGGAGCGGGACGAGACGATGCCGACGCCGAAGTGATGGCGAATCTCGTTCAACCTGCATTGGCGACGTCTGCCCCAACCACCTTGCTTGGGATTCCACAAACCATGGCTGTTCGCGCGATCATCGCGCTCCTTTCCTTGGCGCCATACTGCGTCGCGCTCTTCCTGCCGGCGCACTCGGAAGTCGGCATCGACTTCGGCAGCACGTACACAGGCTTTGAGTGCCTCATGATGCCCGTGAATCACAGCCCCCTTGAAATCCTGTTTCATCCCTGGTGGCTTGCCAATCCGGCGTTTCTTGCCGGCATCGTCGCCCTCTGGCGAGGCAAACTCGGTTGGAGCGCCGCCGGTGGCGCGCTGGCGATGGTGATTGCCCTAGCAGTGTGGGATCAATACCGGAGCCGTCCGGCGTACTGGCTTTGGCTCTCATCAATGATCGCGTTGACGTGGGGCGCGTGCGTTCTCTTTCTTGTGTCGAGGATTCCATCGAAACGAGCCGCATGACGCCTCACGGCGCCAGCCGCTCCCGCTTCCACATCTGCGTCTTCCCCTTCCGCACAAACCGCAGCCGATCGTGCAGCCGGCTCGGTCGGCCCTGCCAGAACTCGATCGCCCGCGGGTGCAGCACGTAACCGCCCCAGTGCGGCGGGCGCGGCACGTCCTTGCCCGCGAACTTCTTCTCAATCGACTTGAGCGCCTTCTCCAGCACCTGCCGGCTTTCGATCACCCGGCTCTGCGGCGAGGCCCAGGCGGCGAGCTGGCTGCCGCGCGGCCGGCTGGCGAAATAGGCGTCGCTGATCGCAGCCGTGGTGCGGGCGACGGTGCCTTCGATCCGCACCTGCCGCTCCAGCGCGGGCCAGAAAAAGAGCAGCGTGGCGCCGGTGTTCGCCTTGAGCTGCCGCCCCTTGGCGCTCAGGTAGTTCGTGAAGAAGCTGAAGCCGTGATGATCGAAATCCTTCAGCAGCACGATGCGCGCGGTGGCTCCAACTCCCCCGGCGCCGCGAGTCGCCGTGGCCAGCGTCATCGCCGTCGGCTCATCCGCCTTGGCCGCCAGCGCGTCGTGCAGCCAGCGATCGAAGAGTGCGAAAGGGTCGGCGCCGGCTTCCTTTTCGAGCAGGCCGTGACGTTCGTATTCCTTGCGAATCTGGGCGATGAGTTTCATAGGGTGCCGGGGAGGAAGGTGAGGAAGGTAAGGGAAGGTAAGGGAAGGTAAGGGAAGGTAATGAAGGTAATGAAGGTAATGAAGGTAATGAAGGTAGAGAAGGTAGAGAAGAAGAAGAGGAATGAACGCACTGCCGAGCCTACGCATTCTCTACCTTCTTTACCTTCCCTTACCTCCTCTACCTTCTACTCTACAATGTCTTCCCCCGATGCCCGCCTTCATCGAACAACCCGCCCGCGTCGAGTGCGGCAAGTGCGGCACGCAGGTCGAGACGCTCGCCGCCGAGCCGCTCACCACGGTTCGCTGCCCGCGCTGCAATGCCGACGTTTTCGTGCCCGGCCTGCTCGGCTCGCTGCGGCTGATCCGCGCTCTGGGCGAAGGCACCAGCGGCATCGTCTACCTGGCGCATGACGCCGACCTGCAGCGCGATGTGGCGGTGAAGGTTTTCTTCAAAGGCGCCAGCACCGGACTCGCAGAGTCCGGCTCGGACAAGGCGGGCGATGTCGCGGGACAGGATCGCGCCCGCGACGCACACGTCGAGAAAGCCCTTGCCGAGGCCCGGGCGCTCAACTCCCTGAACCATCCCAACGTCGTCCGCATTTTCAAGGTGGAGCAGAAACACGGCCGGCCCTACATCGTCATGGAGTACCTGGCGGGGAATCGGCTGGACACGGTCATCGATGAGAAGTGGCTGGTCGAGGAGACCCGCGCCCTGCGCATGGCGATCGACATCGCGCAGGGACTCAAAGCCGTCAACGACGCCGGCTACGCGCACCTGGATGTGAAACCCGCCAACATCCAGATGGATGCGGCCGGCACGTGCAAGCTGCTCGACTACGAAACCGCCCGCGAACTCGATCACATCGAGGAACACGGCGCGGGGCTCGTCGGCACGCCGTACTACGTCGCGCCGGAGATCGTGCTGCGGCTGCCGGTGGATTTCCGCGCGGATATCTTCAGCCTCGGCGCGACGCTGTTCCACCTGATCGCCCAGCGCCCGCCGTTCCAGGGCGAGAACTCGCGCGAAGTGGTGCAGGAGCGGCTGAAGCGCCGGGCCATGAACCTGCGCGACATCCGCCCCGACATCAGCCCGCAGACCGCGGCGATCATCGACCGCATGCTCGCGCCGGATGCGGTGGCGCGCTACGGCAGCTACGAATCGCTGCTCGATGACCTGAACAAGGCGTACGCTCTGGCGGCCGCCCGGCAAAGCGCCAAGGCGCAGACGACGCAGGCGAAGAAGAGCGCGCTGTCCCCCACCGGCTGGGCCGCGGTGATCGCCGGCGGACTCGTGATCGCGATCGTGTTGATGGCGATGGCGATGCGGTCCGAAGACCCAACGCCGCCCACGCAACGCGCGGTGGATGGCGGCAGGCGCGACGGCGGCGCCGCGCAGACGAAGGATTCAGGCACGATCCCCGCCCCGCCGGATCTCACCAAGGACAAGATGACCGTGGTCCCGCCCATCAAGGATGGCAAGGACGGCACGACGGGGAGCAAGGACGTCGCGACAAAAGACGCCGGAACGAAAGATAGCACCGCGAAGGACGGGACGAGCGCGAAAGATGGCGGCCTCGCGATCAAGGATGGACCGAGCAAGGATGGACCGAGCAAGGACGGCCCGGCGAAAGACGGTCCGCCCAAGGATGGCGGCAAGATCGCCGATCCGATCAAGCCCCCGCCGCCGGCGAACTTCGGCAAAGCCGACGAATGGAAGCCGAGCACCGATGTTCGCCTGACCTCGGAGGACAGCCGGCTCACCGTGTGGAGCACGGGATCCAAGCCCTACATCCAGGTCGCCGGCCTGCCCGGGCCCGGCTACGGCAACGACACCGCGGTCGTCGAAATCCGCCTGCGGTCCAGCGGCGAAGGCCCGGCCCGCATCGCGTGGAACACCGACAAGGCCGAAGTGTGGGACGACAAACGCACCAAGACCTTCGACCTGAAACACGACAACGAATGGCGCGACCACATCATCTCGCTGCCCGCCAAGGGAGCCGCGCTGGAGCTGCGCATCGAACTGGGCACCGGCCCGGGCATCGCCGAGATCGCATGGATCAAGTATTTCCACAAGGCGGACAACCCCGCGCCGACGCGGCAGTGGCGGTTTGATGTGAAGTGAACGGCGGCGCCATGTGACGCGGGGGCGGAACAGGTGAAACGGCGAGTGCAGAAACTGGAATCCGATTTGGTCCTGCGGACATCGGCAGATTGAGTTTGCTTCCGCTTCCCGCGCGCGGATTCCTGGCGCAAGGTCTTGATGCCGCTCGAGCTGGAGTTAGGATGAGGCCAGAGAGGATTGGATGCGTTATCCAATCTGTAGATTGAGTAATTACAAGTTCGGCGGCGGAGGCTTCGCGGCGTGGATGTGCCGTACCAACCACTGCGCGTGCCCCCCGGTTGGCGGATCGACTGGAACACGCTGTTCGAGCTGGACCCGACCGAGGAGAACGTCCGCCGCGGGTTCTTCGGTGGGTCGTCGCTGTTCTCCGCCACCCACGAGTACAAGCGGCTGTGGCTGGACGTGGAGTGGCGGCCGGAGGACGACCCGGCCGGTGAGTACCGCCTCAAGGTCGAGTACGCCCCCTGGCTCCGCACGCCGGGCGGCCGTCGGCGCAACGACGTGCCGCTTGACTTCAGCGGGGCGCGGGTCGTCCACGAGTTCCGCACCCGCGACCGGGCCGAGTTGGTGCGGGAGCTGGAGGCGGCATTGGTGACTCGCCGCGAGTGGGTCGAGCAGTCGTAGAGCAAAGCACGCCGAACCAGGCGCTGCACCTGACACCGGCCGCGTGTAGGCTTTTTCAGACGTGTCGCTCACCTACGCGGCCGGTGCAGGTGAGCTAAGTCGTTAGGCGGCTCGCGCACATGAAGCGTTACCTTGCACTTCTTCCAATCACCGCGTTGCTCCTTGCTTCCTGTGGACGGTCTTGGACCTGGGCCGACTACATGGCGATTCACAAAGACGGTATGCAGAAGTTGGAGGCGTCTCGTCAGATGAATGCGCACTACGGAGAAGTGGACAATTTCATTGTTCATTTTGGAGTCAGGAAGCAACCGTCGGAGTGGCAGACAGTCGCGTTTGTTGACGGACGTTTCGTGCTTACTTATGTCCAGCCGGTGACGGTGGATTATTCCAAACGAACTGTGACATCTGCTGGCGACGCCAAGTTTTACCTTCATGCGGCAGAGTCCATTCAGATGCTCGATGGGGGAAGACCTCAGACGTCGTATGACGGCAAGCTACAGCGAGAGTTTGGTAAGGCGGAGTGGGACAAGTTCGTTGCGTCTGGTTTCGACCTTACGGCTCTTGGCATTCCCAAGGCCGAGATTCATCCGATACCTCTATGGAAAGAGCACGTTCACGGCTGGAGAAAAGACAGAGTGCCAATCAAGTGACGCCGCCTAACCATGCGCTGCAGCGAACCCGGCATGAGCGTCGCGGTTGCAATCGTGGCGTCCCGTGGGCCGGGTCGCTGAGCTTGGGTCGTTCGCCGGTGCCGAACACGTTCTTCGATCACGTCGCAGGATGAGCGAAGAGACGGATGGGAAGGACTTTGGCGTAGCGAGCAAAATCGGGGTCGGTCGAGAGTATCTCGTGGCCGCTGCGAACGGCGACAGCGCAGATCAGAATGTCCACGTTGGAATGGGCGATTCCTGCCGTGCGACAAATGTTGCTGCATTGAGCCGCTTGTTCGTGGTCGTCGGTGGTCTGAGGCTCGTCTGGCCAAACCCGCAAACGGGTTCGCAGTTTCTCGAACTGTTCCGCGGTTCGAATGCCGGAGAGAACTTCCTGCCTGACCGCGCCCAACAATATGACGTTATCCGCGGCGACAGGCTGCTGCCACCGGGCAACGAGCTGTTGTTCCACAGGAGTGAGGTGGGCTGGCGCGCGCCGAAGCGCGAGCGACCAGATTGGCGTGTCAATCAAAACCAACACCGTCTCGCTTTCGCGCTGCCTTGTAATCGTAATCCGGATCGAAGTCGATCGTGCCCATCAGATCGATGACCGCTTGCAGTTTCGCCTGGCGCTCGACATATCCGTGCAGCACGGCGTTGACCGCTTCCGTCGCGGTGTCATACTTGCCAAGTCGCATGGCCGATTCGATCAGCTTGTCGTCAAGCTTGACAGTCATCGCGGTAAGGATCCCAAAGAGTGAACATCGATTACACAACCATGATGGGTAATCATATCAGCCTGCGCGGCCAGATCACTTTCTGTTGCCAGCGATCGCAGCGTCACTGGACGAGCCGGTAACCGACTGATGCACCGCGCGGAGCAACTCTTCCTCCACCGGCTTGAGCGTGCAGCCGCGCCGGCTGGTCATTCGCCGCGCCATGTCGAGGAATTTTTCCATGTCGTACCGCTGGCATCCTTCATCGGTGAGGAAGCTGAACGCTTCGGTGAACTTCGGGCTGAACGTGGAGAGCGCCAGCATGGTGCCGGTGCCGATGCACGAGCCTGACAGAATGCGGGTGCCGATGGCGGTGAGCGTGAAATCGCCGACGATCGGGCCGAGGAAGGTGCGGCCGGTGTCTTCCGCCGGCGCGTCGCGGCCAGCGCCGCCGCCGGCAGCAGAGGTCATCTGCACGCGGATGGAGCCATAGGTGTTTTTGAGGTTGCTGACATTCGTGTCGCCGCCGAAGTTGCACCATTCGCCGACGATGCTGTGGCCCAGGTATCCGAGGTGCGCCTTGTTGGTGAGTCCCTGGAGGATGGAGTAGCTGATCTCGCCGCCGACCTTGCAATACGGGCCGATCACCGCGTTGGGCCGAATCGCCGAGTGCGGCTGGACGACGGATTTCTTGCCGACATAGCAGGGCCCGGTGAGCATGACGAAGGGGTGAATCTCCGCTTCGCTGTCGATGACCACGGCGCCCTTCTCGGTGTTCACGGCGATCATCGCGTGCAGCTTGGCGTCAGGCGCCGCCTTGAACGGATGCTCGCCGATGACGGAGACATGCGGATAGCGCTGGCGGGCGGCGGCGTGCTTGCCGTCGCTTTCGCGGGACTCGGGCAGCACGCGCGGGTCGCGGGTGATGATGTCGTTGTGGTCGAGATCGCTGCGCAGGTTCGCTTCGAGCTGGGAGAGGATGTGCCAGGGGCGATCGATGAGCGGAAGGGCCGCGGCGCGGGCGTCGCTGTGGTTGGGGTCGAAGGGATCGCCGGGCGGCGCGGGCAGGCGGTGCGTCTGCACGCCGGGCACGGCTTCGAAGCCGTCGTCCACGACATGCTGCGCCTTGTCGTGCGGCAGATGGGCGGCGATGAGCCGGCCATCGTGCTGCAGGAGCATGTGCCCGCAAGGCAGCGCGGCGACGCGCTCGGCGGCGATCAGCCCCAGCCAGCGGCCGTTGATCATCAGCCAGTCGCCCGCATCGAGCGGGGCATTGACGGGGCCGGTGAAGCGATGGCTCACGACTGCCGCCAGGCGGGTGGGCACGTGCAGCGCGCTGGTCCGGCGGCCGAGGACGCGCTCGATGCGGCGCAACGTGGTGAGCGCGCCGGTGCGCTGCTCGAAGATCGCGCGCAGGTCGGTGAGCGGGCCGAACTGTCCGCGGCCGTCGTCGAAAATGAACAGGCGTGGTGGCACGAAGGAATTATCGGCAGGAAGGGGCGGCGGGAAAAGGGATCGAAAAGGAGAGAAGGAGAAGGGAAGAGACGGAGAGACGGAGAGACGAAGAGATGGAGAGACGAAGAGAGGAAGAGATCCATTGAGAAAGAGTCGGTCGCCGCGGGCGCTGTTTAGCGACGGGGCTTGCCCCGCTCTTATCGATTCGACATGGATCGCCGCGTCAAGAGAGAACCGGGCGAGCGGCATATCCGCGGCTGGTTGATCGGCGCACCGTCCGCGGTGCGCGTCGACCGGGCAAGCCCCAGGCAAACGCGCACCGTGGACGGTGCAGCTGCAATTAGAAAATGGTCTACGAAAAAAGGCCTGTGCGACGGTGTCTCGGAAACCGGCGTTTCCGTGAACCGCGAAGAACGGGGCAAGCCCCGTCGCTAAACAGTCACCGTGCGCCTCCCGGTTTCTCCATCTCTCCGTCTCCCCATCTCTCCGTCTCTCCGTCTCCCCGTCTCTTCATCTCTTCGTCTCTTCGTCTCTCCATCTCTTCTTCCCCCTCCGTCCCTTCTTCCCGATTGACACAACTCGCGCAACATCGTAATTTCAGTTGAACGAGGAGGGATTGGTTCTTCGAACCGATCCAGGTGGGATTTCGCTCACAACTACTCTCACTCGAACGACACGCGAGGGATCATGGCCAAGATCGATCCAACGCTGTGGCATAAGCTCATGGACTCACTCCGGCAGCGGCACCCCACGTTGTGCCGTCAGTGGTTCGAGGAACTCGAACCGCTCAGCCTCGAGTCCGGAACCCTGCTCGTGCGCACGTCCAACAGCGTGCAGCAGCGATACCTGCAGGGCAAGTGCGTGCCGCAGTTCACCGAAGCAGCGCAGACCGTCACGGGCAAGCTCGTGGCGGTCACCTTCATCAATGCCGGCGACATCGCTCCGCGCACGCCCGGCAACGGCTCGGGCCATCACGCACCACGCCCGGAGGAAACCCTGCACGACGAGCGCGAGAGCCTGCTGGCCCGTGCTCCGGAGCAGTTGCCGGCTCAGCCGCGACACGGCGACACGAGCCCGCACGCCGGCGACACCAGCAATCAGCCCAATCGCGAGGACGAAGGCGATCTGGTTCCCGACTACGCGTTCAGCACGTTCGTCGTCGGCCCGGAAAACCAGCTCGCCTATGCAGCCGCCATCGCCGTCTCGCGCCAACTGGGCACCGCGTACAACCCGCTCTTCATCCACGGCGGCGTCGGCCTGGGCAAGACGCACCTGCTGCAGGCGATCTGCCAGAGCGTGATCCAGCGCGATCCGGGCCTGCGCATCTGCTATCTGTCGTGCGATCGCTTCGTCAACGATTTTCTCGACTGCGTTCAGAAGGGTGAAATGGCGGGCTTCCGCCACCGCTATCGCCATGTGGATCTGCTGGTCATCGACGACATCCAGTTCCTGGCGAACCGCGAGCGCACGCAGGAGGAGTTTTTTCACACCTTCAATGAGCTGTACCAGGCGAAGAAGCAGATCGTGCTGTCCAGCGACTGTCCGCCCGCGGAGATTCCGAAGCTGGAGGAGCGGCTCGTCAGCCGGTTCCAGTGGGGCCTGGTCGCCGACGTCGCCAAGCCGACGTTCGAGACCCGCGTCGCCATCGTCCGCGCCAAGGCCAGGCTGCGCGGGCAGGAGCTGCCGGAGGATGTGATCAACTTCATCGCTGAGCGATTCGAATCCAATGCTCGCGA
Source organism: uncultured Phycisphaeraceae bacterium (assembly GCA_964426135.1). Taxonomy (GTDB): domain Bacteria; phylum Planctomycetota; class Phycisphaerae; order Phycisphaerales; family Phycisphaeraceae; genus CAYRPN01. The sequence goes on from CAYRPN010000090.1 coordinate 13,317, forward strand.
GCTGGAAGGCGCGATCAATACGCTGCAGGCCCACGCTCAGACGAAGGAACGCCCGATCACCATCGAGCTGGCCCGCGAAGTCATCGGCGGCAACCACTTCGACACCCGCAGCGCGCAGGTCACGCTGCAGACGATCATCGAAGCGGTCACCCGGCATTACGATGTGAAGCTCAGCGACCTGCAAAGCAAACGTCGGCAGAAGTCCATCGCCGAGCCGCGGCAGGTCTGCATGTGGCTCGCCCGCAAGCGCACGCGCTTCAGCCTGCAGGAGATCGGCGGATACTTCGGCGGACGCGATCACACGACCGTGATGCACTCCATCCGCACCGTGGATGACCGCATCGGCCTGGACCCGTCCTTCGCCCATGCCGTCAACCGCATGGAGGAGTTCATCTCCCGCGCCCAGCAGGCGCAGCCGGCGGCGTGAACGCGCTCATGAATTGATTGTGTCTCCACACCCCGTTTAGCGCCGGCCCGAACGGCTGGGCCTGCCTGGTGCATTCGCCGCGTTGTACTGAACCCCGTTCACCCGCCTGTCAACAACTCTGGGGATTGCACGTGGACTGGCGCTCAACCGTTGGCGCTGAGTGACGCTCATTTCCGACGCCCAAGCCCGCTTTCAACCCAATCCGCCTCCAGCCATTGACATCCCGCTGGCCACCGCCAGACAAGCGTCGGCTGGATTGACAGGTTGTCCACACTGGTGGATTGGTGCTAAGTCTTTGTTCTAAAGGGTGATAAGCGCTGGTGTCCGACGCGGTTTCCACAAATCGACAGGGTCTATTACTAAGAAGAAGAATGAATTGGAATTCTTCTCTCAGAGGGGAGCCTTCAAGCTCCTGGACGCCCGCATCGACTGACACGATCGACAGAATACCGTCGTCCGACCCGCGATGGTCGCACTGGTCAGCGGGCGCCGACATCGCACGCACGGAGCGCCGCCCCGGCCGTAAACCTGGTGGCTGTTCTGAAAATCGCCCGCCTGCCCGGTGCCATCGACGTAATCGCGCAGGCTGCTGCCGCCGGCGCGGATCGCCGCGTGCAGCAGGGATCGCATCTGCTCAACCAGCGGCTGAACGATGTTCAATGGGAGTCGTCTTGCCGGGCATCGCGGGTGCAGACCGCAGGCGAAGAGCAGTTCGTCCACATAGATGTTCCCCAGGCCGGCGACGACGCTTTGATCCAGGAGCGCCGCCTTGAGGCCGCGGCTGGTGTGCTGTAACCGAGTGTGGAGATCGCCGGGAGCGATCGTGAGGGCATCAGGCCCGATCTGGGACCATCTGGCGCGGACGAGCTGGTCGAGCGATGCGAACGTCCACACCCCGCCGAAGCGACGCGGATCGTCGAAGACCAGTTGAGTGTCATCGTCGAGGCGCCAGATCAGGTGGGCGTGCGGGGCGAAATCAGCTCGCTCGTGTTCGTCGTCGCATCGTGCGCTGTGAATGAGACTGCCGGTCATGCCCAGGTGAACGCAGATGCAGCGAGTTGTGCTGCACGTCGGCGCAGGGTTCTCCGGCATGGCCCCTTCAAGGGGCCATGCCTTGTGCGGCCATGCCTTGTGCGTCCCGCTCACCCGTTTCGCCCCGTCGTTCCCCGAATCCGCTTCGCCCACGATCGCCAACTGCTTGCCGTGGCGCACCAGGTCCACGATGCGCAGGCCCGCCAGCAGCGCCGCCGTCAGTCCCTTCGCACCGCGACTGTTTATGTCCGCACTCTCCTCGCACCGCTCCACCACGCCCGCCCGGCGAACGATCACCGCCGTCACCTTCCGCCCGATCAGCGGCAGCAGCGACAACCTCACGCGCTCGACTTCAGGCAGCTCGGGCATGGCGCGATTCCAGGCACATTGATTTCCGCAACGAGACGTTCACCGACTGTTCCTTCGACGGATTTTGATTCGCGGCCGGCGAGATTCGTTTGCTAGGTCCGCATCATTCTCATCGCGATCATTGCCATACTCGGCATACCACGATGCCTTGCTCAGCTTCTTCAGGGCGCGCTCGTAGTCATCCGCAATCGCCTGCTGCCGGGTCAGTTTCCACATATGTTCGGCGAGCACCGAGCCGATTGCATGAATGGCTTCGTGGCGCGTCAGTCCTTGCGCGCGAAGCTCCGCGAGCTTGCCTCGAATGATCGCCGGCTCGTTCATCGCCAGTTGATTCTCCACGATCGTATGAATGCTGGCGTGAGCCCCGACGCGTTCCATGGCGGGATGCTCGGGCGAGACCTTCTGATGCGCACATTCCACAAGTAGCAAACGCTCGCCTTCATCGAGCGCAAGCCACGCGGCTGGATCGGGGTCAACGTCGGGGTCGTATTTGTCCATGATGGAACACCTCAAATTCTTTCAAGTCTGCGAATTTCACTTCCCCTTCACCACCGCCTGCACCTGCTTCTCCGTCAGCGCTTGTTTCCAGATGCGCACGTCGTCGATGAGGCCGTCCATGTACTCGGTCGTCGATGAATGCCCGATGTGCATTTCCTGGCCCGCCTGCATCAAGCGGGGCTTGCCCTGGTACTTGATCGTCGCTTTGCGGTCGGCATCGAGGTACAGCCGGCATTCCTTCGTTTCGTCGTCGATGACGAACGCGATGTGGTACCACTGATCGAGCTTAAGCTTGCCGCCCTGTCCATTGCTGCCGGTGTCCTTCTCGTAAAAGTTCACCTTCGTCTCAATCCAGCGGGCGCCGTCGCCGATGTCGCCGTGAACTTTGTCGGCATTCACCTTCATGTCGAACGTCTGCTCCCCGCCGAAGCGCGTGCCGAAAATGCCCGAGAACGTCGGCGGCTTGGTCAGCTTCACCCACGCGGCGACGGTGAACGTGGCGATTTCAAAATCCTTGGAATGGGCGATGCGCACGAACTGGCCTTTGCTGCGATCAAAGAGCAGCGCCTTGCCGTGCTTACCCTCGGTGCTGGCGGCGCCGTGGATTTCGCCGTGGTGATTGCCGGCGGAATCGAGCGCTTTGCCGTCGGTGTCGTCGAGCTTCCAGTGCGCGATCGCAGTGGGGACGTCGGCTGTATTTTTGGCCGGCGCGTCGGCCCACGCGCCGACACCACTCAAGGCAACGATCAACGACGGCACAATCAAGCAGGTGTGATTCATGGCAAGCGCTCCGCGGCTGGGGTAGGGTGCGTCAAGGCTTGGCGCGGACGCACCGTGTTGCGTCTCCATCTATCCCGTTGCGTCTCCGTCCACCGTGGTGCGTCCGCGCCGAGCCTTGACGCACCCTACGGCTCACTCTTCTTTCCCTTACCGACAAACCGGCTGTACAGCATCGCCGCTGCGCCCATCACGGGTCGGGCGCCCTCGGCGTGCGCGTGGCTGAACCAGCGGGCGAGGAACGCTTCGGTCACTGCGAGCGTCAGCACGATCCACAAGAGCAGCAGGCCGATGTTCGTCCGCGACTCCAGCGCCGCCAGCGCGGCCGCGGGATCGTTCTCATCGAGCCACTGCGTCTTGCCGAAGCCCGCGAGCCAGCCTTCGAGCTGATCGAGCTCGACCGCCCGCGTGTCGCCGGCGAGCCCATCGACATTCACCGCGAAGAGCCGGCCGGCGGTTTGCGGTTCCGCGCGGTACAGGCCGGGCTTGACCAGCGGCGACACCGGCGCGAGGCCTTCGTCGGTGCGCTTCAGGAGCAGGTTCAGTTCGTCGCTGGTTTCGTCACCGGGCGACAGCGTGCGGCGAAGCTCCGACACGCCTTCCCACGTCTTGCCCAGCGTCGGCTGATCGCCGGCGAGGATGCCGGCGAGTCGGGCGGCCTCGGCGGAACGCGCCTGGACGCTGCGCAGCGATTCGTGCAGCAGCGGTACGAACACCGGCTTACTCGGCAGGTTGCTCCACGAAAGGTCCAGCGCGGTGGCGAGGATGAACACGCTGCCATCGCCCACGCTGGCCGCGGCGAGCACGGGCTTGCCGTCGGTGGTGGCGAGCCAGATCTGATCGCCGCCGCCGGTGACGGTCAGCGGCAGACGCTTGCGCACGACCACGGGGCGGAGCAGGTCTTTCCAGTCGGCGGCCAGCGCGGCAAGCGCTTCGGGCTCGGGCTTGTCCAGCGCCAGGCCCACACCCGCGCTGATGGAAGTCGCGGCAGGCGCGGGAGCCGGCGCGACTGCGGCCGGCGGCGGCAACGCTTGCGCCTTCGCATCCTTCGCATCCTTCACATCCTTCGCATCTTTCTCTCCAAGATTCTCCGCATCGATCCCCACATCCCACGGCACGCCGAGACGGGCGCGGATCAGTTCGCCCCAGCGCGAGGCTCCGCCGGCGGCCGGCGCGAAGATCCACACCACGCCGCCGCGGTCGACCAGTTGCTTGAGCGCTTTCCAGCCGGCGTCGCTCAGTTGATCGGGCCGCAGGACCATGGCGGCATCGAGCGCGGCCAGCCGGCGATCGTCGAGTTCCACCGCGGAAAGTTCCGCCACCTCCACTGCGCCGATCTCGGCACTGGGCGACAGCGCCAGCGAAAGCCAGCGCGTCGGCGAAATGTCCTTCTCGCCCGTGGCCGCCGCGCTGCTGGTGTCGCCGACGATGGCGACGCGCAGACGCTGGCGCAGCTCGATCACGGCGAGGCGCTGATTGTCCTGCGGCAGCGCGTCCGGTTGCAGGCGTGCGCTCAAGGCGATCGTGGCGCCGCCGGCGCCCCCGGCGCCCCCGGCGCTTCCAGGGCCGCGCGAGGCGGAGGCGGGGCCGCTTGAAGCGGCCCCGCCGGACGAGGCTGCGCCCGAAAGATTCAGCGATTCGAGCACATCGTCCGGCACGATCAGATCGCGCTGAATCGAAACCCGCGCTTCGCCGGCGGGGAACTTCACTTCCTCCTTGCCCAGTGTCGCCGAGACTTTGCTCGCGGCGTCGCCCAGCAGCGCGAATTCCACGATCGCGCTGGCGGCGGGCAGGTCCTGGTCAAAGCGTTTCAGCTCCAGCTCCACCGGTATCCGCACCGGGCCTTCGCCCGCCAGGCCGCCGGTGAGAATCATGGAGCGGCGCGGCGTCAGGTGGGAAATCTGCACGTTGCCCACCGTCGCCATCGGCTTTGTGACCAGCACGCGGGCTTGCTGATCGAGCTTGGCGGCCTGCTCGGGAATGGGCTGATCGATGGGCGTGGAGCCGAGCGAAAAATCGCTGAGCAGCAGCACGAAGGCGCGATCCACCGGCGTGCCGCGCTCGGCGATGGAGGCGCGCACGTCCTTGATCGCCGCGAGCAGATCGCTGCGGCTGCTGCGCGGCTGAAGCTTTTCGATTCGCCGACGAACGCCGGCGCGATCGGTGGTCGGCGGCGTGATCAGCGCCTCGGCAGGCCGACTGGTCAGATGCACCGCGACCTGATCCGACGAGCCGAGACTGTCGATGAGCTTCAGCGCGGTGCGCCACTGGCGCTCGAAGCGCTGGCGGGCGGTGGACGCATCGCCGTCGGCTGCGCTGTTGTCGGTGGCGCTTTCGCTCAGGCCATCGTCGATGACGAGATAGATCGATCGCCCCGTCGCATCGACGCCTAGTCCCCGCGCGCAGCCGGAGAGCAACGGACCGGCCAGGGCCAGGCCCAGCACCAGCAGTACGAGGCAGCGCACGAGCAGGAGGAGCAGTTGTTCCAGTTGCAATCGTCGGCGATGCTTGCGATACGCCTGGAGCAGGAACTTCATCGCGCCCCACTGAATGGGCTTTCGCCGCATCCGCGTGAGCAGGTGAATGATGATCGGAATGGAAACCGCCGCCGCCCCGGCGACGGCGAAGGCCGGGGTGGTGAAGAAGGCGAGTTGGAGCGGGGTCGGGGGCATGGATTCAGAGGATTAACCACAAAGACACAGAGGCACAAAGAAGAGGAAAACGAATCAAACAATTCTGACAAGCTGTTTCATGGCAGATTGTTTTTGTTGGCGAGTCTTGATTCATTTACCGTCTCGAATGTTTCAAATCTCTTCTTTGCGTCTCTGTGTCTTTGTGGTTCATCCGAAACTCTTTGGATCATCGTTGCGAAGCCGCAAGCGGGCGACGGTGGTCTATTTTCGCTTGTCGATTAACGCCGCCCGCCTTGCCAGGAAGTGGCTCAGCGCCGGGCCTAGCGATTCGCTGGTGTCGACCTGCAAATAGTCGAAGCCGAAGCGGCGGGTGATGTCTTTCACCTGCTCCAGGTGAGCGTTCATGCATTCGAGGTACGCCTCGCGCAGCGCCGGCGGATCGAGCGGCAACCGCCCTTCGCCTTCGAGTCCCATGAACTCACTTGGCGAGCGGAAGGGGAAGGTGAGCTCCGCGCGGTCGAGCGTTTGCAGCACGAACAGGTCGTGGCGGCGGAAGTGAGCACGGGCCAGGCCGTGCTCGAGGGCGGCCGGCTCGTCGAAGAGATCGCTGATGAGCACGACCAGGCCGCGCTGATGGATGCGGGCGGCGACCTGGTCGAAGAGCCGGGCGAGACTGGTGGCGCGGGCCTGCACGGCTTGTGGGTCGGCGGTGAGCAGCGAGGTGTCGTTTTCGATCGGATCGACGTGGGCGGTTTCGAGCATCTCGACGATGTGCCGCCAGTGCTCGCGGGTGGAAGCGCCCCGGCTGGCGGCGCGGATGTCGTCGGAGAAGAGGACGAGGGTGACATCGTCCTGCTGCCGCATCGCCATGTGGGCGAGGGTGGCGGCGAGGGTGGCGGCGTAGTCGTATTTGCGCCAGCCCCCGGAAAGCCCAGGCATGGCCATGCCTGGGCTTTGGGCCGCGCCGCGATTCGCCATCGCCGGGCGGTTTGCCGCGCCGTCGCCGGTGAACGCCATCGAACCCGACACATCCACGAGCAGGACGAGATCGAGGTTCGTCTCTTTCTGGTACTGCTTGAGGTAGAGCTTGTCGCTGCGGCCGAAGACTTTCCAATCGAGGTGACGGATGTCGTCGCCGGGCGCGTACTGGCGGTGCTGGGCGAACTCGACGCTGTAGCCGAAGTGCGGCGAGCGGTGCATACCGGTCATCATGCCTTCGACGATGAGCCTGGCGCGCAGCTCCAGCGACGCCACGGCGGCGAGGGTGGAGGGGTCGAGATAGCTGGTGGCGAGGTCGGGCATTAGAGAGATTGCGGATTGGGCGGCAACCACGGAGTCAGCGGGTCGGTCTAAGAAGATCGTGGGGAGTTACGCGTTGGGTGGCTTCTCGCCCCTGAGGGGGCGCCATGGTGTAGCCACGGGTGGAGCGAAGCCGGCGAGAGCCGGCTGAGCGGAACCCGTGGAAGGCGGATGTCTTTCTTTCACTGCCCCGACGGGGCAGCAGCAAACTCACGCGCGCTCCGCGGTCGCCACTTCGCTGTTGCTGTTGCCCCTGCCGGGGGAAGAAGAAACCGCGCATGCTTACCACGGATTCCTCAACGCTCCAAGCAGCGTTGCTCCACCCGTGGCTACAGCATTTCGCCCCTCCGGGGCGAAGAGCCACACGCGCGTGCTGTCGGACAGTCTCAGTCGGGCCTGCCACTGACATTGATCGATGGTGCATTCGAGCGATCATATATTCGATCCTTCAACCGCCGTGCGCGGCTTTCCGCCCGGCTTCAACCGGCGCCGACTTCGGCGTACCGCACTCCGGGCAGGTTTCGCTTTTCGTGCCATGCAGGTCGTACCAACACTGGCCGCAGTGCGGGTGGGCACTGACGATTTCCAACCGCATGAACCACGGACCGAGGAAATACGCGGTTGCCACCGTCACGGCGATGATTGGCAGACCCACGGCGAGCGTCCACCATTCTTCCTCGATGCCCATCCAAATCACGACAGCTCCAAACGGCAAGCCCGTGCCCAGCGCGAACAATTTCAACTGCACGCTCCTTTCGCGGATCCGGCACCGGCACGTGGGGCACAGCATTTCAGTTCCCCACAGCGCCGTCTCCCGCGCGGAGAACGGATGCTGGCAGTTCGGGCACCGCTCTCGCCATTCGTGCATTGGTGAGACTCCTGCGACCGCAATTCCTTCACCGCACCACCGTCTCCATCTCCCGGCTCGCGCCTTCCCCGCTCGGCTGGATCGCCGCCAAGAGCTTGTCGATCAGGTCGTCGCTCCTGATGCCGTCGGCTTCCGCGTTGAAGTTGGGGATCAGGCGGTGACGCAGCACCGGATGCGCTACGGCCCGCACATCGTCGCCGGTCACGTGCGTGCGCCCTTGCAGCACAGCCCGCGCTTTGCCCGCGAGGATCAGCGCTTGACTGGCGCGCGGGCCGGCGCCCCAGGCGAGGTATTTCTTCATGAAGTCGGGCCGCTTGTCGTTGTGGCCGCGCTCGGGCTTGCGGGTGGCGCGGACCAGGCTCAGCGCGTAGCGCACCACGTGGTCGGCCACCGGCACGTCGCGCACCAGGTCCTGCATCTCCTGCACCCGCGGGCCGTCGAGCACGTGTTGCAACGTGGCGTGCTGGCGGGCGGTGGTGCGCTTCACAATGTTGAACTCTTCATCTTCGCTCGGGTAGCCCACGTGGATCATGAATAGGAAGCGGTCGAGCTGGGCTTCGGGCAGCGGGTAGGTGCCTTCCTGCTCGATCGGGTTCTGCGTGGCGAGGACGAAGAAGGGCTGGGGCAGGCTGTGGCGCACGCCGGAGATCGTGACGTGATGTTCCTGCATGGCTTCGAGGAGCGCGGCCTGCGTCTTGGGCGGGGTGCGGTTGATTTCGTCAGCGAGGATGACATTGGCGAAAACGGGGCCTTTGACGAATCGCAGCTCGCGCTTGCCGGTGGCGCGGTCTTCCTCGATGACCTCGGTGCCGGTGATGTCGCTGGGCATGAGGTCGGGCGTGAACTGGATGCGGTGGAAGGACAGGCTGATGGTGCGTGCGATGGTGGAGATCAGCAGCGTCTTGGCGAGGCCGGGCACGCCGATGAGCACCGCATGGCCCCGGCAGAGCAGGCAGATCATCAGTTGCTCGATGACATCGCTCTGGCCAACGATGACCTTGGCGACTTCGTCCTGAAGCACCTTGGCGGTTTGCTGAACGGACGCGGTGAGGTTGCTGGCGGGCGTAGGTTGGTCGGACATGGGAACGTCTCCGCAAGACCTGGGTGATGAGGATGCAACTGCCGGTGAAGTATAAGGGACGGGCGGGCGGTCGACGGTGCGAGCGATGCATTTAGCCGGCGGGCTTGCCCGCCGCGGACGTTCCGCGGCTTTTTTCTGCGCAAGGCGACAAGGCGGGATTGACCACCGAGACACTGAGAGCACCGAGGTCGGACCAAGGCAGAGGGGGACGGAGAACCACCAGGGACACCAAGGACACCAAGGACACAAAGACACAAAGACACGAAGGACACGAAGCGGATCAATGAAACAATCCAATGCTGTTGTCCTTGAATCCTCATTTCACATTGTGTCCTTCGTGCTTTTGTGTCCTTTGCGGTTCCAGCCAGTCTCCTTTTTTGCTTATCTCTGCCTTGCTCCGGACTCGGTGCTCTCGGTGTCTCGGTGGTCAATCCTGCCTTGATAGGGTCGGCGTCGAAGGCCCGGCCCAGCCTTCGAACCCCGCTTACTTCGATCGTGGGAGCTTTTTCCGGGTGGCCGGGGCTGGAGTCCGCGCAAGCCCCGGAACGCTCGTGCGGACGCTCGCCAAATCCGCGACAATTGCGATTCGTCAGAGCAAGGTGAACCATTCCGGGGCATCCGCAAAGCCTTCTGCCCCGGCCACCCGACGCTTACTTCGTGCGCGGCTCTTTTCCGTGCGCGGCTCCATTCGCGGTCTTCAACCTGAGCGCAATAAAAAAGCACGGCCAAGGCAGGGGTTGCACAGGGCCGTGCTCGATCAGGGGCGGGTTGTTCGAACGTTCTACGATTCAATGTTTGAGGAGGAATACCATTCTGACTTCTGACTTCTGACTTCTGACTTCTGACTTCTGACTTCTGACTTCTGA
>CAYRPN010000091.1:0-22920 GCA_964426135.1 uncultured Phycisphaeraceae bacterium
TCGCGCGTGGCAGCATCCTTGCCATTGTTGAGCTCCTTTCAGATGTCGAGGCCTCTAACTCATCATCGGAAAGGAGCTTTTTCTTTCGATAACGGTTGTGAATCCGTCACTATTGGTTGACGGCGTTGCATGGCACCCACGACGAATGCGTTGGGAACGCTCTAGTTCAGCAGAATGCTCACTGTCGCCTGGCGCTGGTTCAGGTTCGCGCCAAGGTTGTAAGCCGAGTTGGCCAGTAGCGACATGACGACCGATTCGGTGTTCTCGGGGAAAATATCGGTCAGCGGATCAACGAACACATCCACAAAGGATGCTCCCGCGGGAATGGTGACCGCTGTGCCGCCGATGACATCGTTGCCGATGCGAAGCAGGTAATCGCCCTGCGTGCCGAAGAGCACCGCGGTGCCGGTGAGATTGATGGCCACGTTCAGCGCGCTGGTGGTGGGGCCCGTGCGCGAGATGCGGAATGCGCCTCGGTTCGAGGGCGGGTTGCCCGACTCGGCGGCGACGGCGTCCTGCGCGGCGATGGTGACCAGCGGCTCATTGTCGGCGATGTTCACGGTCGCCGTGCGATTCGCCGCAATCGGGTCGAGGCTGTACGCGGCACCGGCGGTCAGGGAAAGGATCGCGGTCTCCGCCTGCTCCGCGATGCTGTTTTCCACGGGCTTGACCAGCACATCGACAAACGCGGCGCCGGCTGGGATCACCACGGTCGTGCCTGCAAGATTGACGCCGCCGACTTCCAGCGTGTAGTCGCCGGCGAGGCCGAAGAGCGCGGTGCCGCTGCGCGCGATGTTCACGGTCAGCGGACTGGTCGTGGGACCGGCGCGGCTGATGCGGAATGTGCCCGTTTCCGTCGGCATCGCGCCGGATTCAGCGGCGGCATTGTCGGTGGCGGCGATGCTCACCACAGGCTCGTTGTCGGCGATCGTCACCGTCGCCGAACTGTCGGCCGGATCAGGGTCGATGCTGTACGCGCCCGCCGATGCCGCAATGCCCAGAATCACCGTCTCCGTCGACTCCGGCACGGCGTTGTCGATCGGACTGACGAGAATATCCACCGACGCCTGGCCCGCGGGAATCACGACGAACAGCGTCTGCAGCAACTGGCCGTTCGCGAAGAAACTGTAGTCGTTGGCGATGACCGCGGTGCCGGTACGGGTGAATAGCACCGTGAGAGGACTCGTCGTCGGCCCGGTGCGCGTGATGCGGAACAGTCCCTGGTCCGTGGGGGGATTGCCGGACTCCGCGGCGGTCGCGTCGATCGCCGCGATGCTCACGGCCGGCTCATCGTCGAGCAGCGCCACGGTCGCGGTGCGGTCAGCCGCATCGGGATCGAGGGTGTAGGCCGCACTCGCCGCCAGCGTCAGCGTGACGGCTTCAGGCACCTCGGGGATCAGGTTGTCCACCGGACTCACGGTGATATCCACCGACGCCTGACCGGCGGGGATGAGGACGTTGATGCCGGCAAGGTTCACGCCGCCGACCGAGAGCGTGTAGTCGCCGGTCGGCCCGAACACGCCCGTGCCGCTGCGCGCGAACGTCACCACCAGCGATGCCGCCAGACTGCCGACGCGCGTGATGCGAAAGGTGCCGGTATTGGCCGGCGGCGAGCCCGACTCACCGGCAACGGCGTCCAGCGCGGCGATGGAAACCGTCGGCTCGTCGTCGGCGATGGTCACCGTGGCCGTCAGGTCCGCCGGGTCAGGATCGAGGTGGTAAAGAGCATTGGCGACGACGGTCAGAATCACCGTCTCCGTCGGCTCGGGCGTCGCGTTGTCCACTGGATTCACCACGATGTCGACGCTCGCCGCCCCCGCGGGAATCACCACGGAGAGTGCGGCCAGATTCGCGCCGCCGACGCTGAAGGTGTAGTCGCTGTTGAGGATCGCCGTCCCGGCGCGAGTGAAGAACACGGTGAGCGGATTCGCCGTGCCGCCGGTGCGGCTGATGCGGAACGTGCCGGTCTCCGTCGGCGGGTTGCCGGACTCCGCGGATGTCGCGTCGAGAGCCGTGACGCTGACCACCGGTTCGTTGTCGGACAGGTTCACCGTGGCGGTGCGATTGTTCGCCACCGGGTCCAGCGTGTAAGTCGTACCGACCGAGAGGGTGAGAATCACCGTTTCCGTCACTTCGGGCGCGGCATCCTCCAGCGGATTGATCGCGATGTCGACAAACGTCTGACCCGCGGGAATCACTACGGAAGAGACGGCGAGATTCACCCCGCCCACGCTGGCGGAGTAGTCATTGCCGAAGATCGCCGTGCCGCCGCGCGTGAAAAACACCGTCACCGGATTCGTCGTGTCACCGGTTCGGCTGATGCGGAACGTGCCCGTGCTCGTAGCGGGAGTGCCCGATTCGGCGGCGGCGTTGTCCGTCGCGCTGATGGAGATCACCGGCTCGTTATCCACGACCGTCACTGTCTTGCTGCGATCCGCCGCGTCGGGATCAAGCGTGTACGACAGTGACGCCGCCAGTGCAAGCGTCACCGATTCGGTGCCCTCGGCGAAGACATCGTCCGTCGGCGTGAGTGTGATATCGACGAAGCTCTGGCCGGCGGGGATCACCACGGACAGGCCCAGCAGGTCGGCGCCGCTTGCGGCGAAGGTGTAGTCCACGCCGAACACCGCGCTGCCGGAACGGGTGAAGTTCACCGTGAGCGGATCGGTGACCGCGCCGGTCCGGCTGATGCGGAACGTGCCGAGGTTCGTCGCAGGCGAGCCTGACTCGGCAGATGCCGCGTCGGGCGCCGCGATCGAAATGATCGGCTCATCGTCCTGAATATTCACCACCGCCGTCGCCGCGTTCAGGTTCAGCAGATACGCGGCGTTCGTCCCCAGCGTGAGCGAGACGGTTTCGGTCAACTCAGCCAGGGCGTCGTCAACCGGGGTGACCGTGATGTCAACGAACGACTGGCCCGCCGGGATGGTCGCGGTGTTCAGGACATTGACGCCGCCGGCGCTGAGCGTGTAGTCGCTGCCGGCGCCGATCACCGCGGTGCCGGCGCGGCTGAAGTTCACCACCAGATCGTTGGTCAGCACGCCCTGCCGAGTGATGCGGAAAATGCCGACATTGGTCGCCGGCGTGCCCGACTCGGCGCCCGTGGCGTCCTGGGCGGCGATGCTCACCTGCGTGTCGTTGTCGGCGATGTTCACCGCCGCCGATTGCGTCGCGGGATCCGGATTCAGGTCGTACGCCGCCGTGTCGACCAGCGTCATCGTCGCCGTCTCCAACGCTTCGACCGAATTGTCATCGCGCGGCACCACGAACACATCGACGAACGACTGGCCTTGGAAGATGGTGACCGCATTGCCGGTGAAGAGCACATTATTGGCTCGCAGCACGAAGTCGCCGGTGTTGCCGAAGGTCGCGGTGCCGGTCATCGCGAAATTGACGAGAAGATTGCCCGCGCTGTCGCTGCGCGTGATGCGGAACGCGGCAACGTTCGTCGGCGACGCCCCGCTCTCGGCGGCGTCCCCATCGATGGTGGCGATCGTGACCGTGCTCAACAGCGCGCGGGGTTCGAGCGCTTCAAACCCCGGCCCGCGATCCGACAAGCCGGTGGCGGCGTGATGGCGCAGCCGGATACCTCGACGAGACTGACGCATGTTTGGCTCCACTTCCCAGGCGTATGACATTCTCTCGCAGAATCTCATCAAGCTCTGCCGATCCTGCGTCCCCACAGCGCAAGGCATGCGGGGTGAAGGATTCTACCTTTCACCCGACGAAGCGACGAACGCAAGAACGCGAAATCACGCAGTCGCCTCGAATGGAAAATTCCCGATAATGGGAGCCATCGCCAAGCCAACTGCGGAGGACCTTCATGCCCGTGATCACCATTCAGACAAACCGAACGGCATCGCAAGCCATCAGGGCGGCCCTCGACGCCGCGAATGATCTCCTGTTCACCGTGACGCCAACGAGCGATGTCGAATTCACCGCCAGAAAGGGAAACTTCGGATTGAGCATCATCGTCGGCGCATTCGTGTGTTACTGTCGGTTCAAACTGACAGCAGTCTCCGAGGGTGAAAAGACGACCGTCCACCTGGAGCGAAACACGCCGTGGTGGACGGGCATGATTGGGATTCGACGAGTGAAGAGTCAGGCGAAAGACCTTGCCGAACGTATCAAGCTGTATGTCGAGGACGACGGCGGTCAGGCCATCATCCGGGAGTGACACATCCGACCAGGACCGACGACACGACTGCTTCAGGCATGGATCGCCCGCCCCGCCACCGCCATCGCCGCTTCCTTCACCGCTTCCGACAGCGTCGGATGCGCGTGGCTGGCGCGGGCGATGTCCTCCGATGACGCGCCATACTCCATCGCCACGGCGGCCTCGGCGATCAGGTCGCCGGCGCGGTTGCCGATGATGTGAACGCCCAGCACGCGGTCGGTCTCCGCGTGCGCCAGGATTTTCACTTTGCCATCCACCTCGCCCAGCGTGCGGGCCCGGCCATTGGCACGGAACTGGAACACGCCCTTCTTGAACGGCACGTTCGCCGCGGCAAGTTCGTCTTCCGTCTTGCCCACGCTGGCGATTTCCGGATGCGTGTAGACCACGGCTGGAATCGCGTCGTAGTTCACGTGGCCATAACCGGTGACGATCTGCTCGACGCAGGCGATGCCTTCTTCCTCCGCCTTATGCGCGAGCATCGGCCCGCGAATCACATCGCCGACGGCATAGACGCCGGGAATGCTGGTGCGGAAGTGATCGTCAACGGGAATCTTGCCGCGTTCGTCGGTCTTGAGGTTGATCGCATCGAGGCCCAGCCCTTCGGTATTCGGGGCCCGACCCACGCTGACGAGCACCTTGTCACACTTGATCGGCTCGCTGCCTTCCACCTCGACGACGCAGCCGGTCTTGTCGGCCTTGGCGGCGGTGACCTTCACGCCGAGCTTGAAGTCGAATCCCTGCTTGATGAAAAGCTTGTGGGCGTCGCCGGCCAGTTCGCTGTCCATGCCCGGCAGAATGCGGCTCAGATATTCGAGCACGGTGACCTTGCTGCCCAGGCGTCGCCAGACGCTGCCCATTTCCATGCCGATGTAGCCGGCGCCGATCACGACGAGATGCGCCGGCACGCTGTCGTAGCTGAGCGCGTCGGTGCTGGTGCCGATTTTTCCTTCGACGAAACTGATGCCGCGAAGCGGCGCGGGCTTGGAACCGGTGGCGATGATGACGTGTTTCGCTTCAAGTTCGGTGGAGTCTTTGCCGGTGACCTTGACGCGCACCAGGCTCCCGGCATGGGGGCCGGCATGGGGGCTTGAAGCCCCCATGCCTGTGAACGCGCCGCGCCCGGTGTAGCGCGTGACCTTGTTCTTTTTCAAGAGCGCATCGATGCCGCCGGTGAGGCCCTTGACGATTTCATCCTTGCGTTTGAGCATCGCGGGCAAGTCGAGTTCGACCTTGCCGAGTTTAATGCCGTGCTCGGCAAGCCCGTGGGCGAGCTGCGCGTACTTCTCGCTCGATTCGAGCATGGCCTTGCTGGGAATGCAGCCAATGCGCAGGCAGGTGCCGCCGAGGCGTTCGTTTTCCTCGACACACGCGACGTTGAGGCCAAGCTGGGCAGCGCGAATCGCGGCGACATAACCGCCGGGACCGCCGCCAATGACAATGAGATCGTGAGTGGGCATGGGAAGAGCGATCGATTCCGTTTAGCGACGGGGCTTGCCCCGCTCCGGCGACAACCTCGCGCACGCAGGATCGGGGCAAGCCCCGTCGCTAAACAGGGATGGTTGAACGGAAAATCAAACTTCAATCAACATCCGCGCCGGATCCTCGATCGCTTCCTTCACGCGCTTGAGGAAACTGACCGCCTCGCGGCCGTCCACGATGCGATGATCGTAGGTCAGCGCCGTGTACATCATGGGACGGACGACGACCTGACCCGCCACGGCGATGGGGCGCTCCTGGATCGCGTGCATGCCCAGCACGCCGGACTGCGGCGGGTTGATGATGGGCGTGGAAAGCAGTGAACCGAAGACGCCGCCGTTGGTGATGGTGAAGGTGCCGCCCTCCAGTTCGTCGAGCTTGAGCTTGTTGGCCTTGGCGCGGGCGCCGAAGTCGTTGATGATTTTTTCGATGTCGGCGAAGTTGCGGCGTTCGGCGCTGCGGATCACCGGCACGATCAGGCCGCGCTCCGTGCTGACGGCGATGCCGATATCGTGGTAGTTGCGGGTGACGATGTTCTCGCCGCGAATCTCGCTGTTGACGCGCGGGAAAGCGCGCAGGCCTTCGATCACGGCTTTGACGAAGAAGGACATGAAACCGAGCTTCACGCCGTGGCGCTTTTCGAAGTCTTCCTTGTACTTATTGCGCAGCGCCATGACGGCGGACATGTCGCACTCATTGAACGTCGTGAGCAGCGCGGCATTGTGCTGAGCCTGAACGAGGCGTTCGGCGATGCGCTTGCGGATGGGCGTCATCGGCGTCAGGTGCTCGGCGCGATCCGCAACATCGGTGTCGGGCAGCGGCGGAATCGCAACGGCGGGGAGCGAGGCAGGCACGGAGGCGCGAGGAGCTTCGGCACGAGGGCTTGAAGCCCCCGTGCCTGCGGCGGCATTCGTGTTCGCGGCGACTTGACGCTGCACGTCTTCCTTGAGAACGCGCCCGCCGGGGCCGGTGGCTTTCACGTCGGCGGCGCCGAGGTTGGCCTGGGCGAGTTCGCGCTTGGCGGCGGGCATGACGCGCGGCTCGTCGGCCTTCTTAGGCGCCGGCGCGCTCGCGGCCGACGCCGGCTTGCCGTCGCCGTTGCCCGCCACCGCGCCCTCCTCCATGAAGCCGATCACCTCGCCGACGCGGGCCTTGTCGCCCTCGTTTTTCGTGAAGCGGGCAATCGTGCCCGACACCGGCGCGGGCAGTTCCACGGTGACCTTGTCGGTCTCCAGTTCAGCAACCGCCTCGTCCTTGCGGACCGCGTCACCGGGCTTCTTGAGCCATTTGCCGATCAGCGCTTCACTGATGGATTCGCCGACAGGAGGGATAATGAGTTCGACGGGCATGGATGATTCCTGAAAACAAAGTTCAACGTGCGCAATTCAGAGAGCGACATTCAGAGGCGGAAAGTATCGCGCAGGTCAGGCGATGTGGCAAACGTGCGGCGAGGGAATCCCGCCCTTTGGGCGGGCGCTAAACGGGGAACCAGCGCTAAACGGCGAACCAGCGCTAAACGGGGAACCGGCGCTCTGCAATCGACATTCGCAATCCGCGCTCCACAATCCGTCATGCGCAATCCGCTCTCATTCGTAACCGACGGTTTCCTCGAACGCCTTGCGCAGCAGTTCCTCCAGTTCCGCCTTGTGGACGCTGGGCGAGCCCACGGCTGGACTGGCGCTTTCGTCGCGGTGGAAACCCATGAACGGCAGCCGGCCGAAAATGATGAAGCCCAGATTCGCACGCAGGAAAGGCCAGGCACCCATGTTGCGCGGCTCGTCCTGCACCCAGAACACCGGCGTGTTGTCGGCGTATACCGACATCGCTTCTTCCATTTCTTTCAGCGGCAGCGGATAGAGCTGCTCCATGCGGACAATGGCGACGTCTTCGCGCTTCAGGTCGTCGCGGCGCTTCATCAGGTCGTAGTACACGCGGCCGCTGCACATCAGCACGCGCTCGACTTTCTTCGTCGTCTTCGCTGGCGTCGCGGCAGTCTTGGGGGCGCCTGCGTCCGCCGGTTTGCCGGCTACCGCGAACTTCGCATCGGGGATCACGCGCTGGAATCGGCCGACGGCGAAATCATCGAGCGACGAAATCACATCGGGGTGACGCAGCAGGCTCTTGGGCGTGAACACGATCAGGGGCTTGCGCAGGTTGCTGAGCACCTGCCGGCGAAGCAGGTGGAACTGCTGCGCGGGCGTCGAAGGCTGGCAGACCTGGATGTTGTCCTTGGCGCCCTGCGCCAGCCAGCGTTCGATGCGGGCGCTGCTGTGCTCGGGGCCCTGGCCCTCGTACCCGTGCGGGAGGAAAAGCGTGATGCCGCTCAAGCGATCCCATTTGTCCTCAGCGGAGGCGATGAACTGATCGACGATGACCTGGGCACAGTTGAAGAAGTCGCCGAACTGCGCCTCCCAGACGCACAAGCCGTCAGGCCGGTCGAGGCTGTAGCCGTACTCAAACCCAAGCACGCCCGCTTCGCTGAGGGCGCTGTTGTAGATTTCAATCGGCGCCTGATCCGGCGACAGGTGCTTGAGCGGGCACCAGGTGCCGCCGTCCTCGACATCGTGCAGCACGCTGTGACGGTGGCTGAAGGTGCCGCGTTCGGCGTCCTGTCCGCTCATGCGCACACGATGGCCCTGAACCGCAAGCGAGGCAAACGCCATCGCTTCACCAGCGGCCCAGTCCAGCGGCTTCTTGCCCTGCGCCATCTCCACCCGGGCTTCGAGCAAACGCTTGATCTTCGGATGCGGCGTGAAGCCCGAAGGCAGCGCCGTGGTGCGCTGCAGCAGTTGCTTCACCGTCGCCAGATCGATGGCGGTCACAGGTTCTTTCGCCGCGTACTGGCTGCCGCCGTGGTAGCCGGCCCAGACGCCCTTGTACGGCTCGCGCGGCGGCGCAGGCTCCTTGCGCGCCATCTTCAGCGCTTCCTCCAGCCGGGCCGTGTGCTTTTCGCGGATCGCATCCGCCTCCGCCTTGGTCACGCCGCCCAGCGCGAGCAGGTGCTCCTCGTAGCTCTCGCCCACGCTCTTGCGCTTCTCGATCGCCTGGTACAGCTTCGGCTGCGTGAACTGCGGCTCATCGCCTTCGTTGTGGCCGCGGCGGCGGTAGCAGTACATGTCGATGAACACGTCACGCTGGAAGCGGGCACGGAAATCCATCGCCAGGCGGATCACCTGGGCCACGGCCTCGGGATCCTCGCCATTGACGTGGAAGATCGGCGCCTGCAGCATCTTCGCGACGTCGGTGCAGTAGTGCGTGCTGCGGCTCTGCTCGTGCTGCGTGGTGAAGCCGATCTGGTTGTTGACGATGATGTGCAGCGCGCCGCCAACGCGGTAGGCGGGCAGTTCGCTGAGGTTGAGCGTTTCCTGCGTGATGCCTTCGCCGATGAACGCGGCATCGCCATGGATCAGAATCGCCAGGCCCTTGTTGTGTTCCACATCGTTGGCGCGATCCATCTTGGCGCGGAGCCGGCCCATCGCCACGGGATTGATGTACTCCAGGTGGCTCGGATTGAAGCACAGAGTCAGGTGCATCCTGTTGCCATCGGGAAGCGTGAGGTCAGCCGAGTGCCCCATGTGGTACTTCACGTCGCCGGCGCCGCCGTGGCCCTTGGCCTTGTCGTCGAACTCGCGGAAAATCTGCTCGGGCCGCTTGCCCATGATGTTCGCCAGCACGTTCAGCCGGCCGCGGTGCGCCATGCCCAGCACGATTTCCTTGACGCCCTGCTGCCCCGCCTTTTCGATCGCCATTTCCAGCAGCGGAATCAGCGTCTCAGCGCCTTCCAGTGAGAAGCTCTTGGCTCCGGTGTATTTCTTCTGAATGAACTGCTCGAACAGCACCGCTTCCGTCAGGCG
The DNA here is from genome assembly GCA_964426135.1 of uncultured Phycisphaeraceae bacterium. Lineage (GTDB taxonomy): Bacteria > Planctomycetota > Phycisphaerae > Phycisphaerales > Phycisphaeraceae > CAYRPN01. The sequence continues at coordinate 9,508 of CAYRPN010000091.1, forward strand.
CTGCAGAATGCGAAGCTGCTCCTCGCGCGTGAGCGTGGTGCGGTTCTCCGTCGTCTCCATGCGCTCGTCGAGCCAGCGGCGGACGATCAGGCTGTCGATGTGCATGAACTGCACGCCGATGGAGCGACAATAGGTGTTGCGCATCCGCTCGATGATCTGGCGGACGGTCTGCACGTCCGGCCCGGGCATGCGGTTGGCGGCGATGGCGCGGTCGAGGTCTTCCTCCTTGATGCCCCAGCAGGCGGGGTCGAGTTCGAAGACCGAAGGCGGCTCGAAACCCAGCGGGTTGACCTTGGCGATGATGTGGCCGCGCACCCGGTAGTTGCGGACGAGCATGTCGACGCTCTGCTGCAGGGCGGCGAACTCGGCGGTGGACAGGCCGCCGCGCGTGATCGTCAGCGGCGCCTGCTCGGCGGGCTGGCCGGTGTCCGCGGCCAGGTGCGGTGGCGGCGCGACGGAGGCGGAGACGGCTGACCCGTGGCCGTTGCCGTTGCCATTGCCGTTGCCGTTGCCATCGGCGGGCATCAGCGCGAAGTACTCGCGCCAATCCACGGGCACCGATGCCGGGTCACGTTGAAAATCCTGGTAGAGCGACTCGATGTAGTCGACGTTGAGCTCGAGGTCGGATGGCATGGTGGTCTCAAGACAGCCGCCGAAGGTTGGCGACCCTATCGCCGGGCGTGTGGCGGACTCGGGCCGCGACGCACGCCGGAGGCTTACTCGTCGCGTGTTCGAATTATCGGCTGACAGCGTGCCGGAACGACAAGCCCGCGTCTGTTCAGCTCATTTCCAAAGCCAAATCGGGCTGAAACTCCTCCGTGGGCTAAAAATTGTAGCGGTCAGGAAAATGCGGGGCAAACAGATAGGAACCGCAACGCCGGCACGGGTCTACCAATATTTCCGGGGCTTGCATTCCGGCCCCCTCTCCCTCGCAGGGAGAGGGCTGGGGTGAGGGTCGGGACGCACAAGTTTGCAATCGCCTCCATCGCGCGACGGATGCCGCAATAGACTATTCGTCCCGACCCTCACCCGGCCTCGTCCCCCGGGGACTCGGCCACCGGCTCCCTGGAAAGGAGAGGGAGCAAGGCCCCGGAAAATTCGGCAGACCCCGCCGGCACGGGGAAATTCATACATCGCGGAGCGGGCCGGGACGGCGTCGGCGATACCTCGGAACCGCCGGCGACAGAAGCCGGAATCCGGCGATTCACCTTCGTCCTCTCATTTCCCGCGCCAGTAGCCGTAACTGACGCCGTAACCGTTGAGCCGATACTCCACGCCGCTCTTGCCGGTGGTGAACCACTCCCATGCCTGCGGCGGCCGGGGATTCGAAGTCGGGAAGTTCGCCACGCCGCCATCCACAGCCAGGTAGTTGCAACTGCGGTCCAGGTGATGCGTCGAGTTCTGGTCAATGCTTCCGAAGCCGGGCTCGATGCTGATCGAGTTGTTGTGGTAGGCGGGATTCTCTTCAATGAGCAGCGGCATGCGGAGATTCGTCTGGGTCGGGCTCATCGGATCGGACATGTATCGAACGAGCCCGTGCGACGGCAGATTGGACATGCGACCTCCTCCGAAGCTGAGGATCATCGCATAATCGAATCCGCCGTTGGAGCCGACGCCCGATCCGATGACGCCTTTGACCAGGTTCGGGCAGCGCAAGAGCGGCGTCATGCCGCCCGCGCCGCCGAGGTAAGGAGCAAGCGGGCTGACATGGGCGGGTTCGTACCGGCCGGGCACTTTGCCTTCGCTGCCGACCCAGCATTTCTGCCATTGCTCGGTGCCCTGCCATCCGCCGATGGACGCGGCGGGAATTCGCTGCTGATTGTCCAGGGCGAACATGGAGATGCCCTGCCCCAGGTTGGCGAGATTGTTCTTGCAACGGTCGCTGCCCTGCCGGGCGCGACTCATCGCCGGCAGCAACATGGAAATCAGGAGCACGATGATCGCCACCACCAGCAACATCTCGACGAGCGTGAACGCGCGCGGACGATTCATAGAGATGTCTCGATGGTGTGCGAAGGGGCGAAACGTGTTGAAGAGGCCGCCGAAAAAGTTGCCCAACCGGACGGCGCAACCATTGTATCCGCGCGGCTTCGTGCAACCAAGGCGCGGTTCCCCGCGCACGCCGACGAGGTGTGCAAAAACTTCCGGGGGCCGCGTTGCCCTTCTGCCCCGAGAGAGAGTGGCCGAGTCCACCGGGGGACGAGGCCGGGCGAGGGCGTTGGATGTACGTTCAGGAGATGTGCAAGACTAACTTCAAAGATCGAATGGATCCCGGTTAGCGGTCGGGCCGAGTCCGCGAGGCCCACCCGCTGGCAGACGCTGACAGGTGGCCCTCGCGGACTCGGGCCGACCGCTAACCTGCGGAGTTGTTCTTGCTCGGCTCCTTAGCGTTTGGGCACTGGTTGTAGTTCGGCCCTCACCCCAGCCCTCTCCCGCAGGGAGAGGGGGCCGGAGCCGCCTTCGGGATTCTTGTCTCTCCCACGCCAGTGCCCTCCTGCCGCAGCCATTTTCCGCCGTTTCATGCTACGTTGCCCGCATGCCGATCCCCGATTTTGTCCGCGACGATCTGACCAGGCTCGACCTCGTTCTGTCCGACGAGCAACTCGCCCGACTGGATTTCTACCTCACGCATCTGCTGGAGACGAACCAGCACATGAACCTCACTGCTGTCCGCGAAAGCGAGGCGGCTTGGCGGCGACTGATCATCGACAGCCTGACCATCCTGCCTTGGATGGCGTCCATACCCGCCGACGCTCGCGTGATCGACGTCGGCTCCGGCGGCGGCATGCCGGGGATTCCCCTGGCGATCGCCCGGCCGGACCTCGGCGTGACGCTGCTGGAGGCGACGGGCAAGAAGGCGAAGTTCCTGGAATCGTGCGTCGCGAAAGTGCCGCTGCCGAATGTGAAGGTGCTCGCCAGCCGCGCCGAGACCGCTGGGCAGGACAAGGCGCATCGACAGCAGTACGACGTGGCGGTGTGCCGCGCCGTCGGTCCTTTGCGCGAACTCCTGGAATACACCTTGCCGCTGGTGAAAGTCGGCGGCGTGCTGTTGGCGATGAAGGGGCCAAGCCTGGAAAAGGAACTGGAGGACGCCAGCGACGCCCTGCACAGGCTCGGCGCCGGCGAGGTGCAGGTCTTCGACGCCTACCCGCCCGGTTTCGAGATCAACACCGTGGTCGTGCAGGTCACCAAGCAACACCAGACGCACAAGCAATATCCAAGGGCGCCGGGCGTGCCGCGGATGGAGCCGCTGTAGATCGCAGGATCTGAAAGCCTTCAGCCATCAGCCGTTTAGCGACGGGGCTTGCCCCGCACTTGGGACGACGGAAATCCTTCGCGAGGAAACACGAAGTTCCCGAGAAGTAGCCAGTCGATCGCTAGATCGCAGTGCCCTGCCGGAGCCGGTCTCACGCTTGCCCGTTCCCACCAAGCCCCGGCCACGGCGGCGGGTTCTTCTCGCCGGGCGTCAAACCGTCGAGCACCTGCATCCGCGCCCCCATCGCGCGAAGCTGATCGAAGCGCCGTTGCCCGATGCGCAGCTTGTAGAGCACGCGCTTCTCTTCGTAACCGCGCTCCAACACCAGCGCCCGAGTCTCGATGAACTGCAGCGCCTTGCCGTCCATGATGTCCACCGCCACCGTCAAGTCGCGCTCCACGCCGCGGGCGCTGCGGCGGACGCGCTCCACCAGATCGTTCATGCCGCGCCCGGTGCGGGCGCTGATGCATACGTGATCGGGATGCTCCGCCGCCATCACCAGCAGGTCGGCGTTGTGCTCCAACAGATCGATCTTGTTGAGCACCAGCACGCGCTCCTGCTTCTTCGCCCCCACGTCATCGAGCACTTTCAGCACCGTGGCCAGTTGCGATCGGGCGCGGGGATGCGAGATATCCAGCACGATCAGCAGCATGTCGCTGTGGATCGCCTCTTCCAGCGTGGCCTTGAAACTGGCGACGAGATGGTGCGGCAGATCGCGCACGAAGCCGACCGTGTCGCTGAGCATCACCGTATCGCCATCGCCCAGTGACCACCGCCGCGTCTTGGTGGATAGCGTGGCGAAGAGTTTGTCATCCGCATACGTGCCGGCCCCGGTGCCGGTGTTGAAGAGCGTGCTCTTGCCTGCGTTGGTGTAGCCGACCAGGCCCACGGTGAAATAGTCCTGGTTCCGCTTGGCGACCTCGCGTTCCTTGCGTTTCTGAATCTCGGCGATTTCCCGGCGCAGGTCGGTCATCTTGCGCTGCACGAGCCGGCGGTCGATTTCAAGCTGCTGCTCGCCGGGGCCGCGCGTGCCGATGCCCTGCGGCGCGCCGCCCACGATGCGCTCCAGGTGCGACCACATCGCGGTCAAGCGCGGGTAGGTGTAGTTGAGCTGGGCGAGTTCGACCTGCAGTTTCGCCTCATAGGTGCGGGCCCGCTGTGCGAAAATGTCCAGGATCAGCTCGCTGCGGTCGAGCACCTTGCAGCACACTTTCTCCTCCACATTGGCGATCTGCGAAGGCGACAGGTCGTTCTCGAAGATGACGACATCCGCCTTGTGCGTTTTCACCATTGCGGTGAGTTCATCCACCTTGCCCTTGCCGATGAACGTCGTGGGATCGACGCGCTGCCGCTGCTGGATCAGTTCATCCACCACGATGGCGCCGGCCGTGTCCGCGAGCGAGCGCAACTCGCCCAGCGGGTTGTGCGGATCGATGTCCATCTCCGGCAACAGCGCGCCCACCAGGATCGCACGCTCCTGCACCACCGTTAAGTTGTCGCGAATCTGGTCTTCCAAAGCGAAACATCCGAGGGGTGATTGGCCCACATGATAGACGCTTGATCCGCTGATATCACGAGCCGGGCGACGATCATCGACAATCATGGACATGCCGATGGTGGATTTGGCGATTCTCCGATATCGCGCGGCGGCCGCCGTGGCGAGTGACGTCGATTCCGCGCGATTAGCGGAAACGCCGAAGGCGTCTGGCGAGCCGCACCAGGCATCCGACACGTCCTATCGCCCTCGGTCGACAACGATTCGGAACGAGACGAGAAATCCCTTGAAACAACCGCCTCCAACCCGACAATGAATCACATGGATCACCCGCGCAAGTCGATCGCCATGTCGATGGCATGGACCATCCTCGGGGCGATGGCCATCGCCGATGTCAGCTTCGGCGCTGATGCGGCCGTTCCAACTCTTCCCGCAACAGCGCCGGCAACCGTGTCAGTTGATTTCGCCACCCACATCAAGCCCGTCTTCGCCAAGCACTGCGTCTCCTGTCACGGCCCGATCAAGCAGCGGGCCGGCATTCGCCTCGACACCGGCGCCCAGACTCTGCGCGGCGGCAAGGGCGGCGCGATCGTCGTGCCGCACAAGCCAGCCGACAGCGCGCTCATCAAGGCAGTCCTGGGGCAGGATGACCTGGAGAAGATGCCCAAGGACGCCGACCCGCTCAGCAGCGCGGAAATCGCGCTGCTCACGGCTTGGATCGAGCAGGGCGCCCGCATTCCGAAAGACGAATCCCCCGCCGCGGCCATCGATCCATTGAAGCACTGGTCGTTCCAACCCCCCGTGAAAACACCGCTGCCGACGGTGAAGAACGCCGCATGGTCGCACCATCCGATCGATGCGTTCCTCGCCGCCGAGCACGAGAAGCGCGGGCTCACGCCCGTCGGTCCCGCGCCGCGCCACGTCCTGCTCCGCCGGGTCTATCTCGACCTCACCGGCCTGCCGCCGACGCCTGCGGAAATCGCCGCGTTTGAAAAGGCGTGGGAGGAATGGGAGAAAACAAGAGGGATCAAGGGACCGAGCGACCAAGCGACCGAGGGTTCGGACCCGAAACCCGAAACCCGCAACCCGACACTCGCCGATTCCGCCGGCTCCGCACCCTACACCCTAAACCCTACGCCCTACACCCTTCTGGTCGATCGCCTCCTCGCCTCCCCGCGCTACGGCGAACGCTGGGGCCGGCACTGGATGGATGTCTGGCGCTACTCCGATTGGTACGGCTACGGCAACGAGCTGCGCAACAGTCAGAAACACATCTGGCGCTGGCGCGACTGGATCATCGAATCACTCAACAGCGACAAGCCCTACGACCGCATGATCGTTCAGATGCTCGCCGCCGACGAAGCCGCGCCGGATGATCCCAACGCGCTGCGGGCCACTGGTTTCCTCGCACGCAACTACTACAAGTTCAACCGCAACGTCTGGCTTGACAGCATCGTCGAGCACACCGGCAAGGCGTTCCTCGGACTGACCACCAACTGCGCCCGCTGCCACGAACACAAGTACGACCCGATCGAGCACGAGGAGTACTACGCGCTGCGGGCGTTCTTCGAACCGCACCAGCTCAGGCTCGACCGCGTGCCGGGGCAGCCGAACACGGATGCCGATGGCCTGGCACGGGTGTTCGATGCCGACGCGAACGTGCAGACTTTTCTCTTCGAGCGCGGCAACGAGAAGCGGCCGGTGAAGGACAAGCCGATCGCCCCGGGGATTCCGCAGGCGCTGGCGAAGGCCGGCCCGGAGCTTTCCATTCAACCGGTGCATCTGCCCGTGGCGGCGTACTACCCGGCGATGCAGCCTTTCGTTCAGCAAGAGTTCGTGGCGGCGGCGAAGAAGTCGATCGCCGACGCCAAAGCGGGGCTGAACAAGGCGCAGGCGGCGCTGGAAGAGGCACGGAAGAAGCTCGCGGAGTTCGACGCGAAGGAGCAAGAAAAGGAGAAGGTGAAGGATAAGCCGGCGATCGAAGCGCCTGCGGGCAAGAACGCTGGCGCACCTGCGTCGATGCCTGGCGAATCGGCTGCCGCGCCGGTGTCGAAAGCCGGCGATGGAGCGCCCGCGCCGACGCCCGGCGGCGCCAGCAACGCGGCGAAGCCTGTCGTGGTGACCACGCGCGAAGCGCTGGCGTTCACGGTGGAGAGCAGCGAGAAGGCCGTGGACGTGGCGCGGCTGCAGGTGGCGGCCGCGGAGGCGGAACGGGTCAGCGTCGAAGCCCGCATCGCCGCGGACATCGCCCGTTACGCTCAGCCGCCTGCCGCCGACGCCGCCGCGCGGATCAGCGCCGCCGCTTCCGCCGCGCGCCATCAGCAGTTCGCCGCCGCCCAGGTCGCGCTGGCGGACGCGCAGAAGAAGATCGCCGACGCTCAGTTCGCCGCCAAGTCCGGCGACGCCAAGCAGGCCAAGACCGCCGAAGACCTGACGAAGAATCTGCCGAACCTCATCAAGAACCGCGACAACGCCAAGGTTGTGCTCGACAAGACCGATGGCGATTACGCCCCGCTGATGCCCATGCAGGTGAAGACCAGCACAGGCCGGCGCCTCGCGCTGGCGAACTGGATCGCGTCGAAGAAGAACCCGCTGACCGCCCGCGTCGCCGTCAACCACATCTGGATGCGCCACTTCGGCCAGCCGCTCGTGCCCACCGTGTTCGACTTCGGCCTCAACGGCAAGCCGCCCACGCACCCGGCGCTGCTCGATTACCTCGCGGTCGAGCTGATGGAAAACAACTGGTCGATGAAAAACCTGCATCGCCTGATCGTCACCAGTCAGGCGTATCAGATGGAGAGCGGAGTGGGCCTAGGGCCAAGGGCCAAGGGCCAAGGTGAAGAGCGGAAAGGGACCGAGGGACCAAGAGACCAAGCGACCAAGGGATCGGACCCTACACCCTACACCCTAAACCCTAAACCCTTCCTTTCCGACCCCGACAATCTCCACCTCTGGCACATGAATTCCCGCCGCCTCGAAGCGGAAGCCGTGCGCGACAGCCTCATCCACATCGCCGGCAAGCTCGACCTGACCGCCGGCGGACCCGACCTGGACCACGGCACGGGCCTGAACACCTACCGCCGCAGCGTCTACTACCGGCACGCCCTGGAGAAACAGATGACGTTCCTGGCGATCTTCGACGCCGCCAGTCCGGTGGAAGGCTATCGCCGGGCGACGACGGTGGTGCCGCAGCAGGCGCTGGCGCTGGCGAACAGTTCGCTGGCGCTGGACATGGCCAAAGCAGTGGCGGCGGAATTGACCGGCAACCTCGGCGCGGCCACGGCGGAAACGAGCGCCGCCTTCATCCGTGCTGCGTACCTGCGCGTGCTGTGCCGCGAGCCGTCGGCAGAAGAGACCGCACTGTGCGTCGAATTCCTCGCGGAAGAAAAACAACCGCAGCGCGGCCGCGAGAATCTCGTCCATGTACTGATCAATCATCATGAGTTCGTGACGATTCGGTGATGCCTATGGGCGAGGTATTCGCACAAGTTGGGTTCGTCCTGCTGGCAGCGATCGTCCTGACAGCGATCGCGATCGCCGGACGAGCCATCTTTGGAAGTGCCGATGCGGCTCGGATTCGGCGCCTCGTCCAGGCTGACGGCAGCCGTGTGGAAGCGATTGAGTGCAGTGCCGTTCGAACAGGCGGAAAGATATGGGGTGTTTCGGTGTTCCGAGGTGTCTTTCTCACCGATTGGCTGGTCCATACCATTGATCGCAATGGACAGCGTCACAGGATGAACATCTGTTGCGGACCTTTTCGCTGCGTTGTTCATGCTGACCAGGTTGTTGACCGGCAATCGTGATTGATTGACGAATTGGCAGCTATGATTGAGGCGACTTTTATAGATGGGATCAGCCATGAGCATGCCCAATCTCCTCGACCGAATTTCAAGTGACCCGAAGATTTGCCGGGGCCGTGCCTGCATCAAGGGCACGCGTATTCCCGTGTCCGTCATCCTCGATAATCTGGCAGCGCGAATCAGCGAGGTAGAAATCCTTCGGAACTATCCAACGCTCACTCGCGAGGACATAGAAGCCGCCTTGGAATATGGGGCACACCTGGCGCGCGAAGAGATCTATCCGTACGTCTGATTGTGATCGCGATGCGAATCAAGCTCGACGAGAACATGCCGACGGACCTCGCCGAATTGCTTCGGCAGATGGGCCATGACGCCCACACCTGCCACGACGAAAATCTGTGCGGTGAAGAAGTCGGCTCCATCGCGCGGGCGGCGATCAGCGAGAGTCGGATTCTGATTACGTTCGACCTGGACTTCTCCGATGTCCGCCGATTTGAACCTGGCAAGCACCCCGGCATCATCCTGCAGCGGCTCTATGACAACCAGAAGATTCCTTCGTGCATCTCGGCGGTGCGACGGGCGTTGGCGGAAGTCCCCGAACCGATCATCGCGGGCGGGATCACGATCGTGGAGCCGGCGCGTATCCGAACGCGGTTGAGGCGAGATGGATGAATGTGGCTCGGTCTTGGCTATGACCGCGTCCTGCCAATGTTCGCCGAAATGCTCGTTTTGAAATGATGGAGATTGCTGTGATGGAACGGCGCAATGAAAACCTGATTCCCCGTCGCCATTTCCTCACCGATATCGGCATGGGCTTCACCGGCCTGGCGCTCGGAGCCATGCTGCATCGCGATGGTGTTTTGCGCGCGGCAGAATCAGGGACGCCCGGCATGGCCGCTTCAAGCGGCCATGCCCACGGCCAACCCGCCCACTTCCCCGCGCGGGTGAAATCCGTCATCTGGCTCTTCATGGTCGGCGGCACCAGCCACATGGAGAGCTTCGATCCGAAGCCGGAATTGAACAAGTACGCGGGCAAGACCATCGCCGAATCGCCTTACAAGAAGACGCTGGAGTCGCCGCACCTGAAGGAGAACCTGCGCGAGTTCGTCGCGGGTCTGCACAAGGTGCAGCCGAAGATTTATCCGATGCAGATCGGCTATCGGCCGCGCGGCAAGAGCGGCATTGAGGTGAGCGACTGGTACCCGCACGTGGGCGACTGCATCGATGACATCGCGGTGGTGCGTTCGATGTGGACAACGGACAACGACCACGGGGCGCAGCTGCAGTTTCACACGGGTCGACACGCGCTGGAGGGGCCGTACCCCACGATCGGCTCGTGGGTGCGTTACGGACTGGGCTCGGTGAACGACAACCTGCCGAGTTTCGTCGTGCTGGGCAAGCCCATCGCCGACTGCTGCGGCGGCACCGAGGCGCATGGCGGCAACTACCTCGGCCCCGAGTACAGCGGCGTGCAGTTGGCGGTCGATCCGAACAACCCGCTGGCGTTCAACACGCCTTCCGCGTGGGCGCAGGTGACCGCTGACGAACAGCGACGCAAGTTCGAGTTGATCAACCGCCTCAACCGCACCGCCGGCGCGGCGTATCCTGATGACCCGGCGCTGCGTGCCCGCATCAAGAGCTACGAACTCGCCTTCCGCATGCAGACTGCGGTACCGGAGGTGATGAAGTTCGCCGAGGAGGCGGAGCACACGAAGAAGCTTTACGGCCTGGATCAGGACGTCACCCGCACCTTCGGCCAGCAGTGCCTGGCGGCGCGCAGGCTGGTCGAGCGCGGCGTGCGCTTCGTGCAGGTGTTCCACGGCAGCAACGGCGGCGCGGGCGAGTGGGACGCGCACAGCAACCTGAAATCCGGCCACGAAAAGCTCTGCGCTCAGACGGATAAGCCGATTGCCGGTCTGCTGCGCGATCTGAAGCAGCGCGGCCTGCTCGATGAAACCCTCGTCCTCTGGGGCACGGAGTTTGGACGCACACCGGGGGCCGAGGGCAGCAATGGCCGGGATCATCATCCGTACGGCTTTTCCATCTGGCTCGCCGGCGGCGGCGTGAAGGGTGGCACGGTGCATGGGGCGACGGATGAACTGGGCTTCCACGCGGTGGAGCATCGCCATTACGTCACCGATCTGCACGCGACGGTGCTGCACCAGTTGGGCCTGGATTCACGCAGACTGGAAATACCGGGGCGCAAGAGACTAGACATGGATCACGGGAGCGTGATCAAGGATGTGCTGGCGTGAGTGGTTTACGAAAATGAAAAGGGACGGCGGGCGCTCCGGCCCCCTCTCCCGCCGGGAGAGGGTTAGATTCTGACACTGTCACTTCTGCGCACGGCGCACAGAAGTGTGCATCGGAGAAGTCAAAATAGTGAATGCAAAAGTCAGAGCCCGTGGGCGCGTCAAATTCTGATCTTTGACTTTTGCATTTTGACTTGGCCCCCTGAACAACCCAAGGAGTCTCGCGCAAAGGCGCAAAGCTCGCGAAGAAACGCGTCGAACTTTGCGTGCTTTGCGCCTTGGCGCGCGATTCTCGTCGGATAATCAGAATTCACACTTCACTATTTTGAGTTTTCCCGGCTCTGCCGGCTTAGGGGAGGGTCGGACCAGCATTGATCGACAGCCCATCGGAAAATTCAAACGTGCGATGCTCAACCCGAGATTTCGCGCTGTACTTATCCACATGGTCGTTCCGCCCTCACCCAAGCCCTCTCCCGAAGGGAGAGGGGGCCGGAGTCGGAGCCGGAGCCGTTCTGGGTCAATTGTCTTCACGTTCCATCTTCAACCGCTTGGCGCGAAGTTCGTCGAGTTCCTTCATTTTCTTGGCCGTCTCGGGCAAGACGTACGGGCGCACCCACGCGTTGTACTTCTGCTTCTGGGCGGCGGACTCGGAGCCGACTTTGCGCAGCGTCATGCACTGCGGACAGCCGAAGGGCGTGATGAGGAACGGAGCGTTGGGCGGGGCAACCGCGAACGGCTTGCCCTGGCGGGGATCGGAGGTGAAAGTGCCATCGGCACTGATGCGGACCCCCATGTTCGGAGCGATGAATAGAAACGGCTCCTCCGCGGTGCGGCCCGGGCAGTCCGGATTCTCGCACGACATCGCCAGCCACGCGACTTCGCCGGTCTTCGGATCGACGAACGGATTGTCCCGGCTCGGCGCAATGATGCGCGTGCCGGTGACGCTGGTGAGGTAGACGGCAGGCAGGTCCATCTGCTGTTGGAAGAGTTCCTCGGTGGAGGGCGGATCGCTCTCGGCGCAGCCGATCACTCCCCCGCACGCCAGGAGCGTCACAAGAAGCAGACGGGGCGATTTCCAGGGCATTCCGATAGTCAGGCTTCGGGCACTCATTATCGTGGCCTGAGGTTGGAGCAGGGGATGGGCGACAAGGGCGTCGATGCCGATTCCCACTTGACGGACACATGCGAGGGCGAGGAGCCGGGCGTCGTCTCCTTGAGCCGGACTTCCAGATCGACCCACTGGTCGGCGTTCATCGACACGGCGCTGGATGGCTGATAGGTGTCCACGCATCCGGCGCAGCCGCCGGCATTCCCGGCGAAGCGCTGCACGACGAGGGAGCCGTTCACGTAAACCCAGGCGTCGTTGTCGCAGGCGACATGGAAGGTGTACGACTCCGTGAAATCGGCCTTGATCTGCGCTTTCCAGACACCTGAGCCGAAGGATCCGGTGTTCCAGCCGGAGGTCTGCGATCCCGGCAGCGGGATGTTCCAGAAGTTGTATCCAAAGAAGGCGGCGCCGAACGGCAGATGGACGGAGGGATCGATGCGGGTGCTGGCGGTGCCGCCGAAGTTGCCGGTGTAATACGTGCCCGTCACGCCGCACCCCGCCTCGGACAGATCGCAGGCGCGGGTGGGCTTCCACAGGCTGGTCAGGTTCTGTGCCGAGGCGTAGGGGTTGATCTGCGTCGGCTCCTTCAACTCAACGTGACCATCGTAGTAAAGGACATTCATGGCGGTGCCAAAGTGCCGCGGCGACACCGAATCAGTCCATTCGGCGCTGGTCGTGCCCTCGTAAAGAATGACCTTCGCAAATGCGTCCAGCAGAATGATCTTGCCGCTCTCGCCCTGCATCCGATGCACGCAAGGATTGGCGCCGTAGGAATTGCTGGTGATGAACTTCACTTTCGGACAGTTGTAGGCGGAGATCGTGTCGGCGCTCAGATACGGCGTCAGGCCGTTGAGCAGTTGCGTCACGTTGGGCGTCCGGTTTTTCTGCTCCACCATCAGCGCCCGGAAGGCGAGTCCCAGGTGATGCTGATTGTTCGCGCACTGAGCCGACTTCGCGCTCTCACGCGACGAGGCCAGCGACGGAAGCAGGATCGACATGACGATGATGATGATGGCAATGACCGCAAGCATCTCCGGAACCGTGAAGCCCCGATGGGGATACGAAGCGCGATAAGGATGGTGGCGGGAGATGACCATTTGCACGGTTTTCCATTCAGCCCAGATCGGGCTGTTCTGCCTTCAGCGAATGCTGATTGGGCGTTCCAATACAGTGTGTAGCCGCTGCCGACGCAACTCTGCGAAACACGAGGAGCCAGCCGCATTCCGTCACAATGCCTTAATCTACATCGGCCGAAGCCTCGAACGAAGTGTACCTTCGCACGCCCGCCGGGTCAATGAATCGTCCGACCGTTTCTGCTGAGTAGTGAGGGTCTGAGATTCGTCGAGGGTCTGCCCATATTTCCGGGGGCGGCACTCCAGCCCCCCCAGCGCGGCTGCGCCGCAACCGAATGAAACGACGGCCTTCTTCGTCAAGTGATGTTTCGAAGCGTCACCCGAAGAGGAGGCCGTCGATGCAACAGTTTACCGCGCGTCACCGTGATC
>CAYRPN010000092.1:0-22830 GCA_964426135.1 uncultured Phycisphaeraceae bacterium
GGAGGGGAGTCCGAATCCAGCCATCGGCGGCGTTTACTAAAGTGACCGTCAATAATCGAGCCTTTCGCGAACTTGGCCTCCACTGATGCGCCACTGATCATCTCATCGCACATACATGAACTCATTCGACACAAGCAGTGTCTGAATGTACGTCTGCCAGGCTCGCTTGTGTGCGGACTTGTCGCCTGCGCCCGGCTTCACATATTTCATCCACACCTCGTTCCGCTTGGTTTCCGAAGCCGTCGGGGGACGACCAATCAGTGTGACGAACAGTTTGTGCAACACAGCTTCGTCGCTGCCCGCAATGATTTCATCAGCCATCTTCCCCGCGCTCTCCCAGATCAGCGGGCTGTTCATCGCCAGCAGTGCCTGCGGAGCGACGGTGGTGGTGGGGCGGTCGCCTTGCGGAACAGCCGAGTCGGGGAAATCGAACAGCTCAAAGAAATCGTAGAGGTGATTGCGCACCACCGGCAGGTACACGCTGCGGCGGGTGGTGTCGTATCTCGTGCCGTCCTTGGATGTGTGATCGAAGAGGAACTCGCGATTCTTCACATGCGTTATTCCCGGGCCACCCATGTTGGTATCGAGCCGGCCGCTGACGAAAAGGATCCCATCGCGGATCGCCTCGGCCTCCAGCCTGCGGATCGGAGCGCGGGAGTAGAGGCGGTTGTCCGGATCGAGGCGGGCCGTCTCCGCGTCGTGTTCGCTGCTCTGCTGATACGTGTGTGAGAGCATGATGCGCCGGTGCAGTTTCTTGATCGACCAGCCATCCTCGATGAATCGCGTGGCGAGCCAGTCGAGAAGCTGCGGATGCGTGGGAACCTCGCCGAGCTTGCCGAAGTTGTCAGGGGTCCGCACGATGCCGCGGCCGAAGTGCCATCGCCAGACGCGATTGACCATGACGCGGGCGGTGAGCGGGTTGTCTCTCGACGCGATCCAGCGGGCGAGTTCGAGGCGACCGCTGCGGTCGGCGCCGATGGGCTGCTGCTTGTCGCCGGAGACGACGACGGGGAATTGCCGCGGCACGACTTTGCCGAGCGTCAGGTGGCTGCCGCGCAGGTGCAGCGCGAGGTCCGTGGGCTTGCCTTCGGTGACGCCCATGACGGCGGGGAGTTCGGGCTTTTCTTTCTCGAGCTTGGCCAGTTCGTCGCGGAGTTTTTTCAGTTCGTCCTTGGTTCCCGTTTCGTAATGATCCTCTGGTTTGTCTGGGAGTTTGATGGTGGCGGGCGGTGCGGGAGACGGCGCGGGAGACGGTGCGGGATTGGCGGCGACAGGGGTGGGATTCGCGGCGTTTGCGTTGTTCGCACGCGGCCCTTCGGGCACGCCGCTAAACGGGGGAACGGACGCCGCGTTCGCCGCGGCCTTTTCCGCGGCGCTCTTCAATTTCTGCAACAGGTCGGCGTTGGCCTTGTCCACGCGGGCCTGAATCGCGGCCTTCTTTGCGGCGACCTCCTTCTCGTACTTCGACTGTTTCGCGTGGTCCTGCGGTGACGAGATCGGATTCTCCCACCACTTGGCAATGGTCTTGAAATCCTCCATCGTCCGGGTGCTTTTGAAGATGCCCGCCAGGCCGTAGTAGTCCGCCATCGTGATCGGATCAAACTTGTGATCGTGGCAGCGGGCACAGCCGAGCGTCAGGCCCAGCATCGATCGGCCGATCGTGTCGATCTGCTCATCGATGATGTCCATCTCCATCTTCGTCTTGTCGACCTCGGCCAGCACCTTGGGCCCCATGGCGAGGAAGCCGAGGGCGGTGAGGCGTGAAAGCCCAGGGACGGCCGTCCCTGGGCTTTCACTCCCTGGGCTTTCACTCCCTGGGCTTTCGCGCTCCATCAAGTCTCCGGCGATCTGCTCCATGACGAACTGATCGAAAGGCTTGTCCTCGTTGAACGATGCGATGACGAAATCGCGATAGCGCCAGGCATTGCCGTGACAGACGTTTTCGTCGAGGCCGTTGGAGTCGGCGTAGCGCACGACGTCGAGCCAGTGTCGCCCCCAGCGCTCGCCGTAACGCGGCGAGGAAAGCAGGCGATCCACAACCTTTTCAAAAGCGCCGGATGATTCGTCAGCGAGAAAGGCATCGATCTCGGCGGGAGTGGGGGGCAGGCCGGTGAGGTCGTACGTTGCACGACGGATGAGGGTGCGCTTGTCCGCGCGGCGTGGGGACTTCAGCCCCCATGCCTGTTGAGGCTCGCGAATGAATCGATCCAGGTCGCCTTGAATCTCAAGCCTGGACTCATCACTCAGCTTCGGCGGCGCCGGATCGCGAACGGGCTGAAATGCCCAGTGCTTTCGGCCCGCTTCGATGTCCACCGGTTGCGGCTTGGGGGCGGCGGGCGTGCCGTCGTCGTCACGCGGATCAGGCGCGCCCATCTTCACCCACTCTTCGAAAATACGAATCTCCGCGTCGGTCAGTTTCGTCTTCGGCGGCATTCGCAGGTCGCTGTCGGTGTAGCGCACCGCCTTGATGAGCAGACTTTCGTCGGGCTTGCCGGGGAGCAGGGCGGGGCCGGTGTCGCCGCCTTTGAGCGTGGCGGCGCGGGTGTCGAGGAAAAGGCCGGCCTTGAGTTTCTTGTTCTTCTGCGCATCGACGGAGTGACATGAGTAACACTTGTCCACCAGCAGCGGGCGGACTTTCTGCTCGAAAAACTCGATGGCTTTGGGATCGATCTGCTCGGCGCGCAGCACACCAGGAGAGAGTGCGAGAATCAGAACCCATGCGTTGTGTGTTCGCATGCGGGGGCGACTCGTTTTCGTGACATCGCGTCGAGCAAAGCTCGACGGCTAAACCAACTGAACGACCGAAACAACTGAACGACCGAACCAACTGAATGATATCCATCAACATCGAATATCAAACAGGATTGACAGTAACACTGCCGCGGCAACGCGAATAAAAAAACAACCCGCGGCACGGGCCGCGGGTTGCAGTGTTTTACGTGTCTCCAAAATGACGGAATCCGATTCCTCGGCCCTCTCCCCTCGGCCCTCGCCTTTCTCAGCTCAGGCCTTCCGCCTTCGCCATGTGCAGGATCAATTCGACGACGCGGTTGCTGTAGCCCCACTCGTTGTCGTACCAGCTGACGAGCTTGAAGAAGTTGCTGTTCAGTTCGATGCCGGCGCCGGCGTCGAAGATGGAGCTGCGCGGGTCGTGGATGAAGTCGCTGGAAACCATTTCCTCTTCGGTGTAGCCGAGGATGCCCTTGAGCGGGCCTTCGCTGGCGGCTTTCATCGCGGCGCAGATGTCCTTGTAGCTCGTCGCCTTGGCGGTCTTCACCGTGAGGTCGACGACGCTGACGTCAGCCGTCGGAATGCGGAACGCCATGCCGGTGAGTTTGCCCTTCAGTTCGGGCATGCACAGCGCCACGGCCTTGGCGGCGCCGGTCGATGACGGGATCGTATTGAAGCCGGCGGATCGCCCGCCGCGCCAGTCCTTCTTGCTCGGGCCGTCCTGCGTCGGCTGCGTCGCGGTGACGGCATGCACCGTGGTCATCAGGCCTTCGGCGATGCCGAAGTTCTCGTGGACGACCTTGGCGAGCGGGGCGAGGCAGTTGGTGGTGCAGCTCGCGTTGCTGACGATGGTGTGCTTGGCGGGATCGTACTTGCCTTCGTTGACGCCCATGACGAAGGTGGGCACCTGCTCGGGGCTCTTGGTCGGAGCGCTGATCAGCACGCGCTTGGCGCCGCCGGCCAGGTGCTTGCTCGCGCCTTCGAAGTCGGTGAACAGACCCGTGGATTCGACGACGAAGTGGGCGCCGTTCTTGCCCCAGGGGAGCTGGGCGGGATCGCGCAGCGAGTAGGTGGGGATTTCCTGGCCGTTGACGACGATGGTGGTTTCACCCTTCGCCTCGACGCTGCCCTTGAACTTGCCGTGGATCGTGTCGTGCTTGAGAAGATACGCGAGGTTGTCGGCAGGGACGAGGTCGTTAATGCCGACGAACTGGATCTTGGCCTCGGGATGCTCCATCGCGGCGCGAAGGACGAGGCGGCCGATGCGACCGAAACCGTTAATGCCGATCTTGAGAGCCATCGCTTGAGTCTCCGAAAATGAACGGGGTTGTGGCGAGTTTCCTGATCCACGCCGTGCGGCGTGCCGGCTGGGTGCAGCCAGAACGGCAACAGTAGGAAAACCACGGCGGATGTCAAATGTGGCAGGGGAAGCCGTTAGCCGTTAGCCGTTAGCCGTTAGCCGTTAGGAGCCGTGCAGGATCAACATCCCATGTGGGACGACTTTCCAAGTCGTCCGGCTGGGAGCGAAGCGATTCGAATCTGCGGAGTTAGTCTTGCACGGCTCCTTAGCAGGGAGTCGTGAGACTGAAGCTCTCAGCAATTCGTTTGCAGCCATCAGCCGTCAGTTGTCAATCCACAGATTCCCGTCGCTGAAGGTCATCGCAGAGACTTCACCGTAGAGGGACTTTGTTGTGGTGTTGCTCAGAGTGTCCGATTGCTGACGGTTCCTCACTCAAGCTAACGGCTAATGGCTAACCGCTAATGGCTCACGGCAAACGGCAAACGGCTACTGGCTACTGGCTAACGGCTAACGGCTCTCCTCTCTCGTCTCCCCGCTCCCCACTGTGAAGTTTTCGCGAATTTTCCCCACCCCGTCTTGTCAAGCTCGTTCAACTCGCATTTAATGCCCGCTGTCGATTTTTCAACTCGACGCAACAGGAGCCACCACCATGGCCAAGATGAAAGCGAACAAGAAAAAATTCCTCAATGCCACCATTCAGCACATCGACATCACCAAGCACAACGTCGTGCCTCTGGTCGATGCGATGGGCTCCATGGCGTTTCAGGCCCGCAACCTCAACCGCGCGTCGAAGATTTACGACATGATGCTCGCCGACAAGGATTGCGCTGTGATTCTCTGTCTGGCAGGCTCGCTCATCAGCGCGGGCCTGAAGAAGATCATCGTCGACTTCATCCAGAACAACATGATCGACGCCATCGTCTCCACCGGCGCCAACATCGTCGATCAGGACTTCTTTGAGGGCCTGGGCTACAAGCACTACATCGGCTCGCCCTTCGTCAATGACCACGAGCTGCGTGAACTGGCGATCGACCGCATCTACGACACCTACATCGATGAGGACGATCTTCGCATCTGCGACGACACGATCGCCAAGCTCTGCGACAGTCTCGAACCGGGTCCTTATTCGTCGCGGGAGTTCATCCGCGAGATGGGACGCTATCTGAAGGAACGCAAGCTCGGCGCCGACTCCATCGTGCGCAACGCATTCGAGAAAGAGCTGCCCATCTTCGTGCCGGCGTTCAGCGACTGCTCCGCGGGCTTCGGTCTCGTCCATCACCAGTGGCACAAGCCGGACAACCACGTCACGCTCGACTCGGCGCGGGACTTCCGCGAGATCACGCAGATCAAGCTTGTCACCAAAGACACGGGCCTGCTGATGATCGGCGGCGGCGTGCCGAAGAACTTCGCGCAGGACATCGTCGTGGCTGCGGAAGTGCTCGGCAAGGATGTCTCCATGCACAAGTACGCGATCCAGCTCACCGTGGCGGATGAACGCGACGGCGCGCTCTCCGGCTCCACGCTCAAGGAAGCCTGCTCCTGGGGCAAGGTGGACACCACCTACGAACAGATGGTCTTCGGCGAGGCGACGGTCACCTTCCCGCTGCTGGCCGGTTACGCCTACCACAAGGGCTCGTGGCGCGGTCGCGTCGCCTCCCGCTTCAACAAGATGCTCGACCAGGCGCCGGTGGCCGTGGGCAAGTGAGCAGTACGAACACGCACTTCAACAAGGTTAATGCTCCGCCGATTGTGGCGGAGCTTTTTTCTGCGCCTGATTTCTGCACCTGAGAATTTTTCCGGGTGGCCGGGGCTGGAGTCCGCGGAAGCCCCGGAAGGACGCGGTTGCGACGACCAAGACGGCGGGAACCGTGATTCGTTGGAGCAAAGTAAGGAACAGGGCCGAAATAACTTCGCGAATTGGCGGTCCCCCATTTAGCCGACGGGCTTGCCCGCCGCGGGCGTCCCGGCGGGCAAGCCCGCCGGCTAAATGGGGAACTTATTTCGGTCCCGTTCCTAAACCGATCCGGGGCATCCGCCGAGCCTTCAGCCACGGCCACCCAAGAAGTTCTCAGGCTCTGCGTGTGCGGCTTCTGTCACGTCTTGAAATGTCCAGCGACATCACGCTCTCCGGTAATCCAGCAACACATCCGGCCCCACCTGGCGTGATCCGATCAGGTTCAGGCTCAGTGCCTGCGCGACCAGCGAGGGTGAAAGCCCGGTCACTGCGGGCGTGGCTTTGTCATCGCCGAAGATGCGCGGAGCGAGGAAGACGATCGCCTGATCGACAAGGTCCTGCGCAAACGCCGCCCCCAGCAGCCGGCCGCCGCCTTCGATCAGCACATTCGTCGCGCGATGGTCGTTGGCCAGATGGGTCAACAGCGGCTTCAGCGGGAAGAGCGAAGACGGTTCCACACGCTGCGTCAGGGGAAATAGCTCGATGCCGCGCGATCGCAGCGCCTCAACTTTCGTCGACTGTGACGCGATTGCCTGGGCATCCGCTGCGATCAGCACCGGCGGCGAAGGCGGCGTCTGGGACAACGCCCGGGGATTCCCAGCCCCGGGCATTCCCTCCCGGTGCGCAGGCTCCGCCGTCTGCACCAGCTTCGATTTCATCGGAATCTTCAGCGATGGATCAATCACCACACGCCGCGCGATTCGCCGCACCTCGACATCGCGGGCCGTCAACACCGGATCATCCGCCAGCACCGTGTTGATGCCGACGACGATGGCATCGACGCGGCCGCGTAGTTCGTGCACCATCACGCGGCTCTCCCCGCTGCTGATCCACTTGCTGTCGCCGGTGCGGGTGGCGATTCTGCCGTCGATCGATTGCGCCCACTTGGCGATGACGAAGGGCAACCCCGTGGTGACGCGCTTCGCAAACGGCGCGAGCAAGCGTCGCGCTTGCATCTCGCAAAGGCCGACCTCCACCGTGATGCCCGCTTCGCGCAGCTTCGCCACGCCGCCGCCGCTGACCTGCGGAAAGGGATCGATCATCGCGGCGATCACCCGTCCCACTCGTGCGGCGATCAAGGCATTAACGCACGGCGGCGTCTTGCCGTGATGGCAGCACGGTTCCAGCGTGACGTAGACATCGGCCCCCGCGGGATCGTGGCCGCGCGACCGGCAATCCGCCAGCGCTTCGACCTCCGCGTGCGGCCCGCCGAACTTCTTGTGCCATCCTTCGCCGATGACCGCGCCGTTCCGCACGATCACGCAGCCGACCATTGGATTCGGCTCGACAAAGCCCTCGCCTTGCCGCGCTAGTTCCAGAGCGCGGGTCATCCACGTGGCACCGGCAACAGGCTGGGCGTTTACGTGCATTGCATGACCTTATCCCGTGGCGACACAGTTGCCAAAACGCGGGCATCGAGCGATTCGTGAAACCTCCGGCGAAATGGCGCCTCTAAAAGGCAACGGGATCACGGGACGGCTGCGCGAAATGTTGCTGCCCGCTGGTGACATGCGTAGAATCCCGCCCGCATTCCGTTTTCCTGCCCCGCCGATTCGAAGCAACCCAAGGAGCATTCCCATGGCCAGCGACGCTGTCCTGCAACTGACCGACGATAATTTCGATGCCGAAGTTCTCAAGAGCAAGATTCCCGTCCTCGTGGATTTCTGGGCTGAGTGGTGCATGCCCTGCCGCATGATCGGCCCGTTCATCGACGAACTGGCCCGCACGTACAACGGCAAGATCAAGGTCGGCAAGCTTGACACCGACGCCAACCAGGCCACCGCGGTGAACTTCCGCATCATGTCGATTCCCGCGGTGATGCTGTTCAAGGACGGCCAGGTGGTCGCCCAGATCGTCGGCGCCCGCCCCAGCGCCAAGGCGCTGGCGACGGACCTGAAGATCGATCAGTTCGTGGCGCCGTGATGCGGCCATTTAGCCGGCGGGCTTGCCCGCCGTGAACGCCCGGCAACGGAAGATTCCATTCGATCGCCACGACGTCTGTAGGAAACATGCGCCGGCCTATGGTTGCCTCCTCGACATGGTTGCCGCCTCGACATCAGACCATCACGGCGGGCAAGCCCGCCGGCTAAATGTTGATGCGATTTATGCCTCGCAAATCCTATGAGTCTCCAATTCCAACACGCCCGCCTCCCCAACGGCCTGACCATCGTCGCCGAGTGCAATGATGATGCGCACACGTCGGCGGTGGGCTTTTTCGTCAAGGCCGGCACGCGCGACGAGGACAAGCCGCTGATGGGCGTCAGTCATTTTCTTGAGCACATGATGTTCAAGGGAACCGCCCGCCGCAGCGCTGATGATGTGAACCGCGAGTTCGACGAGATCGGCGCCAACTACAACGCCTACACCAGTCACGAGACGACTGTTTACTACGCGCAGGTGCTGCCGGAGTATCTGCCCCGCGCCGTCGATCTCCTGGGCGACATGCTGCGTCCCGCCCTGCGCGAAGATGATTTCTCGATGGAGAAAAATGTCATCCTCGAAGAGATCGGCATGTACGAAGACCGCCCGCAGTGGCGGCTGCAGGACACGCTCATTGAGGAATACTTCGGCGGTCATCCGCTCAGCTACCGCGTGTTGGGCACGGTCGATTCCATCAAGGCCCTGACCGCCGAGCAGATGCGCGGGTATTTCAATCATCGCTACAGCGCGGACAACATCGTGGTCTCGGCCGCAGGCAAGTTGGATTTCCGCAAGCTCGTGGAAATGGTCGCCGCCGCCACCGCAAGCTGGGCGCCCACGGAGGCCAGGCGAATCTACGAGAACCCGCGCGTGGGCAACCACGAACGCACCATCACCGACGCAAAGCTCAGTCGCTATTACCTGGCCGCGATGAGTCCCGCGCCCAGCGCCCAGGATGATCGCCGCTACACCGCCAAGGTCATCGCCGACGTGCTGGGGGACAACGAAGGCTCGCGGATTTACTGGGCTCTGGTCGATCCGGGCCTGGCGGATGAGGCGGATCTTTCCTTCATTCCTTACGACCGCACCGGCGCCTATATCGCGTACGCCTCCTGCGATCCGGCTCGCGCCGCGCAGGTGGAAGAACTGCTCCTGAAAACCATCGACGCCTACGCCGACGCCATCGATGAAGGCGAGATCGAGCGGGCCAAGAACAAGCTCGCCACTTCCGCAACGCTGCAAGGCGAGAACCCCGGCAGCCGGATGCGCGGCCTCGGCGGGCAGTGGACCTACCAGGGCGAGTACCGCTCGCTCGAAGAGGAACTGCGCCACATCATGGCGGTGACGCCGGCGGACGTTCGCGGGTTCCTGAAGGAGATGCCCTGGCAGCCGCGGACGATTGTGCGCCTGGGCCCGGGGTGACGGGAATTGTCGAATGTCGAAATCAGAATGACGAAAGAAGGACGAAGCCCCAATCCGACCGTTTAGCGGAAGCGCCGCAGGCGCCTGTGCGAGCGACCCCGGACGAGAGATCAACCCCGCGGCACGCATCATCGTGGGCCATCGCCGCCAACCCATGCCTCCGTTAATCCGGCGCGCGGGATTCACCGCACAGGCGCCTGCGGCGCTTCCGCGAAACGGTCCGATCGCGATTGTTTCGACATTCATCATTCCATGAACTCCATCCCGCAAATCCTGGCCGACCTCCGTGCGGGGAAAATGATCGTCCTGATCGACGACGAGACGCGCGAGAACGAAGGCGATCTCGTCTGTGCCGCCCAGTTCACCACTCCCGCGATGGTGAACTTCATGGTGCGCGAGGGCCGCGGCGTGCTCTGCGTGCCGATGCCCGGTGCGTGGTGCGATCGACTCGAGCTCGCCCCGCAGGCCGCGATCAACACCGCTAGCCGGGGCACCGCGTTCACCATCACCGTCGACGCCCACGAGCGCTTCAACGTCACCACCGGCGTCAGCACGCACGACCGGGCTGTCACCATCCGCCTGCTCGCCGATCCCGGCGCCCGGCCCACCGACCTCAATCGTCCCGGCCACATCAACCCGCTCCGTGCCCGCGACGGCGGCGTGCTCGTCCGCGCCGGCCAGACCGAAGGCTCCGTCGATCTCTGCCGCCTCGCCGGACTCCAGCCCGCCGCGGTCATCATCGAGATCATGAACGAAGACGGCAGCATGGCCCGCCTGCCCGATCTGCAGACGCTCTGCAAAAAGCACGACCTGAAAATGTGCAGCGTCGCGGACATCATTCACTACCGCCTGCAGCGCGAGAAACTCGTCGAGCGCGTCGAGGCTGCGCCCTTTGAGAACGAATGCGGCCAGTGGACGCTGATCGCCTACAGCAGCATGGTCGATTCGCTGCCGCACGTCGCCCTGATCTGCGGCGACCTCGGCCGGCTCGACGCCACCGGCCAGCCCATCGACGCGGCCGATCCCATCCTCGTCCGCATGCACAGCCAGAACCTGCTGGGCGATGTCTTCGGCGATGTGAAGGATCCGACCAACCGAACTCTCGCCGCGTCCATGCGCGCCATCCAAAAGGAAGGTCGCGGCGCCATCGTCTACCTGCGCCATGAAATGATGGGCACCGGCCTGCTGCGGCGACTGCAGACGCTGCGACTGCCCGAGGAATCGCGGGTCGGCGAAGCCGCGTCATCCGCGGGGCGGCAGGGGGCCGGCCGCGAACCGTCCGCCGCCTCCATCGCCGGCGTCGGCAACACCGGCGGCGAAGCCTACGGCATCGGCTCGCAAATCCTCCGCGACCTGGGCGTCCGCAAGCTCCGCCTGCTCACGAATCATCCGTTCCATCCCACCGCCCTCAGCGGGTTCGACCTGGAGATCAGCGAGTTCGTGCCGATTCCCAAGGCATGACCGCCGCCGGCCCCACGCTACTTCAAAAAGTGGCCGGCCACATACCCCCGGGGTGCGAAAAACCAGTCTAAATGGCGCCAGAACAGTCGCTTATGCCTGGACTGCCGAAAAGGTAGGACACTTTTCGGCCACTGTCTGCGGCCAACTTTCCCCCCACGGCGTGACATCAAATTGCCAAAGAACAACGCGGTCCCGCTTGCGGGCCGTCAGTAAACACTACCTTACATTGACCAATCGACGCGGAGGTTACAGGCTTGCTCCGTCGCGGCTGCCCATTCCGGTGTCATGTAACAATCCGCGGCCACCGCATCCTTTTTACTTGGCAATGACGGAATCGCCGAATAGATTATTGTCATGACCATTGGCAGAACCGATCAACCGGGGAATCTCGCCGCCATGCTTGAAACGGGCATCACCGTCCGTCCCGTGAATCGCCGGGGGTTTCTCCGCTACGGTGCGCTGGGGGTCGGGGCGCTCGGCCTCGGCGGAGTCTCGCTTACCAATCTCTCTCGCGCGCAGGCCGCCGCCGCTGCCGCCGGCAAACCCGCGCCTGCGCGCGGCAAAGCCGCCATCCTTTTCTTTCTCGCAGGCGGCGCTTCGCACATCGATACCTACGACATGAAGCCCGATGCGGCCGCCGACATCCGCGGGCCGTTCAATCCGATCAAGACCTCGCTGCCCGGCTGGCACACCAACGAGCTTCTTCCACGCCACGCCCGCATCGCCAACCGTTTCTCCATCGTTCGCTCCATCACGCACAATCTCGCCGTCCACGACGACGCCACGCACTGGGTGCAGACCGGCTACCCGCTGCTCAACGCCCGCATCCAGAAGCAGACGCATCCGTCGCAGGGCTCCGTCGTGGCGAAGATGCGCGGCGCGAATGTCGAGGGCATGCCGCCTTATGTCTGCGTGCCCGAGGATTACCGCACGCACGCCGGCTTCTACGAAGGCCCCGCGTACCTGGGCGCCCGGTACTACGCCCTGAACTCCGGCGGCGATCCGAGCCTGGGCAACTACCAGCCGCCCGATTTCACGCCCCCGCAAGGCATCACGCTGCCGCGCCTCGAAGATCGCAACCGTCTGCGCGCTTCGCTCGATCGCATGGCCCGGCATGCCGACACCATCGCCGAGTGGCGCGAACTCGATGACGCCCAGCAGGACGCGCTGCGGCTGACCACCAGTTCCAAAGCCCGCGAAGCATTCGATCTCACCAAAGAACCCGACGCCGTCAAGGAACGCTACGGCCGCCACGCCTACGGCCAATCCGCGCTGCTCGCCCGCAGACTCGTCGAGGCCGGCGTCACCTTCGTCGTCATCAATCTCTATGAGAAGGATGTGGACTGGTGGGACGATCACTACACGATTGAGAAGAATCTGCGGGCGCGGCTGCCGCGCTACGACCAGGCGTTGACGGTGCTGATCGAAGACCTCACGGAGCGCGGCATGCTCGACCACGTGCTGGTCGCCTCCTTCGGCGAGTTCGGCCGAAGCCCGCGCATCAGCGCGACCGGCGGCGGACGCGAGCACTGGCCCCGCGCCAACTCCGCGCTGCTCTGCGGCGCCGGCATTCGTCCCGGCCAGGTCGTCGGCTCCACCACCTTCGACGGCGGCGAACCGAAGGACCGCGCCATGGGCCCCGAAGACCTCGTCGCCACGATCTATCACGCGCTGGGCATGGACCACCAGGCGACGCTGCCGGACAGGCAGAACAGGCCGATCCCGCTGGTGCCCAGGGGGGAGCCGATACGGGAGTTGGTGTGAGCGAGTTCCAGGTCTGCAAGATCACCGGGCAACCCGGCGACCATGCGGTTCCAGCGACTAAAATGCCGATGGAATGGTGAGGTTGCTATTCCTACCGTTATGCGGATCGGGCCGTTTGTCTTTGTGTTCTTCAGTTCGGACCGATCCGAGCCGCCGCATATTCATGTGAATCGCGATGATGCGATTCCGAAATCTGGCTGGAGCCGGTGGCGTACGCGAAGAATCGCGGTTTTGCGAATCACGAGTTGGAAGCCATTCGCAAACTCGTTGACGAAAATCGTGAAGCCCTTGTGAGAGCGTGGCATGACTACTTTGGTGCTTGATTCCGATCCCGCCGCGGTGAATGTGTCGTTCGAGGGCGATCGATTTCACGTTGCCCTCGCTGATGGGCGCACACTGACAATCCCGCTGTCGTGGTATCCGCGTCTGGAACACGCCCGTGAAGTTGAACGCGCCAACTTTCGATTGCTGGGTGGCGGCTACGCCATCGAATGGCCGGATCTCGACGAACACATCGGCGCTGAAGGATTGGTCGCGGGCCGACGAAGCGGGGAGTCGCAGGCGTCGTTCAAGAGTTGGCTTGAATCTCGCGTATAGGATTGCGAATCTGCAATTCCACAGAGCAATCCAGCGGAGAACCGCGATAGACGACGCTCGATTCACTTCCCCCTCTTCTGCTTCAAAATCCACTCATACAGCTCATCCATCGCATAGCTCTTCGTCCAGGAATCGTGCCCCACGCCTTCGTAGATCGTGAACTTCGGCTCGGCGCCGGCTTTTTTCAGGGCCTCCACCATGTCCTTGGATTTCTGGATATTCACCGCGGTGTCCTTGTCGCCGTGGAAAACCCAGGTGGGGATGTCCTTCATCGCGCTGGCTTTGCTGGGGTCGCCGCCGCCGCAGATGGGGACCGCCGCGGCGATCAGGTTCGGGTACTTGCAGCAGAACTGCCACGTGCCGAAGCCGCCCATGCTCAGGCCGGTCATATAGACGCGGTCGGCGTCGACGCGGTGGTCCTTGGTGAGCTGCTCGATCATCGCCTTGAGCACGTCGACGTCCCACCACTTGCCGGCGGGGCACTGCGGGCTGACGACGATGAAGGGCAGGTCTTTGCCGTTTTCGACGAGCTTGGGAGGGCCGTGGAATTTGACTTTTCTGATGTCGCTGCCGCGTTCGCCGGAGCCGTGGAGGAAGATGAGCAGCGGCTGCTTGTCCTTGGAAGTGTCGTAATCCTTGGGCAGGTAGAGGAGGTAGCCCATCGCTTCGTCCTTGCCGTTCACCTTGGCGGTGAAGGTGAGGGCGACTTGTTTGCCGGCCCCCGGTGCCCCCGGCGCCCCCGGTGCGGCGGGTGCGGCGGGTGCTGCGGCGGCGGGCTTGAGATCTTCGGCGCGGAGCGGCGCTGTGATAAGAATTGCGATGAGGAGCGCGGCGAAGATAGGAACGAAGGAACGCTGATGCATGGGTGCCTCGGGTTAAGGGGAGGCACGCATGATATCAGCGCGAGACAAAGGTCTGCGAGGCGACGTGCGGGGCAAGGCCCCGCAGCTAAACGGTGAACGGGCGCCGTTTCACTCCCGTCGGTTGCACTACTCCTGCCCGACCACGTTCTCGTCGGGCTTGCTGGGGAGGAATGCCTTCAGTTCGTCGACGGCGGTGCGGTCGGAGAGCGGATAGTCACGCAGATACGCAGCGCGGGCGAGCAGGTGCGTGGCGGCGGGGCTGGTGAGCAACTGGAAGAAAATCGCCAGCGATCCGCGGAAGACCACGGACCAGTCACGGGGCAGGAAGAAGATCACCGCGCCCAGGATCATGCAGATGACGCCGAGCGTGCCGGCTTTGCCCGCCGCGTGCATGCGGCAGTAGACGTCGGGGAATCGGATCATGCCGATGCCGCTGACGACCATGAGGAAGGCGCCCAGCAGCATGGTGAAGCCGGCGATGATTTCAATGATGACTTCCATTAGAACACCTTGCCTTTCTCGAGGTAGCGGGCGATGGCGGCCGAGCCGACGAACCCGACGAGCGTGAGGATCCACACGGCGTCGAAGTACCACGCCTGGTCTTTGTGCCAGATGACACAGAGGACGCAGATGATGCCGATGAACGCGGCGGTGAGCATGTCCAGCGCCACGGCACGGTCGGCGGCCTTGGGGCCGATGACGATGCGGTACAGGCACATCAGGCCTGTGACGAACATGGCCGCGAGACAGAGATTGCAGACGGTGAGGAAGATGGGGGACATGGGGATAGGGTTTAGGGTGTAGGGTTTAGGGCTTAGGGTGTAGGGTGTAGGGTCTTGAGTCTTGAGTCTTGAGTTACGGACCTTCAGTCGTCATTGCGAATGGATTCTGAAGCCGTCCGTCAAATGCTTGTGCCACCGACCGCCGCTTGCGCCTTCGCATCCCTCGTCCATGCGAGGATGTTGTTTTCCAGTGCGTTGGTGCAGCTCTCGCGCACGGCGTCGGGGTTGTCGCCGATGTCGATCGCGTGAATGATGATCGTGTCGCGGTCGTCCGTGATGTGCACGCTGATGGTGCCGGGCGTGAGCGTGATGGCGTTGGCGTAGCTGGTGATCTCGAAGTCGGACTTCGCGCGGATCTTCACGGAGATGAAGCCGGGCTTGATCTTCAGCGTCGGACTGAGCACCAACTTCACCACGGCGTAGTTCGCCCACCACAACTCTCGGGCGAAGATCACGCACCAGCGAAGGAACATGTAGATGCGGTTCAGCATGGGAAACTCCAATCAAAATCCAGACGCCAATGATCGAACAGCAAGTCGAAACATCCGCACAGCAAACCAGATCATTCAGCGACCATCATCAACATCAACATCATCATCAACGTCATCACCATCACGTTTAGCCGTCGAGCTTTGCTCGACGCGGGGCAAGGATCAGTACGCCGCACTCACCGCGCGACCTGACTCCGGTGGTTGCACTTCGAGCGACTTCACCGTCACCGTTGCCGGCACATGTCGCCCCGGCTTGGAGATCAGCGACGCGTTGATGTAGTTCTTCGGATCCTTCACATCCGCCGCGGCGCGCTCCGCCAGCGCCATGAACGGCTGAGCGAACAGGCCCATCACGATCGTGAACGCCACCAGCGCGCCCGTCGGCACCATCAAGGCGCGGTAGCTGAAGCGCGGGCTGGCGGGCGCTTCGATTCTCTTCTTGCCCCAGAAGGCGTAGGACCAGATTTTCGTCATGGAATAGAGCGTGAAAAAGCTGGTGATGATCGCCACGGCCACGACGATGTACGCCTCGCCCTTCAGGCCGGCTTTGATCAGCACGAACTTGCTGAGGAAGCCCGAAAACGGCGGCATGCCCGCCAGCGAGAAACTGGCGACCAGGAACAAGCCCGCCACGCCCGGCGCCAGGTCCAGCACGCCGCCCATCTTTTTCAGTTCCTGCGTGCCGGCCACGCGCTCGGCAATGCCGCCGACGAGGAACAGGCACGATTTCACCACGATGTGATGCACGATGTAGAAGATCGTGCCGGCGATGGCGGCGGTCTTCACCGCGTCGGTCGCCGCGACATCGATCGAGCCATCCGCGTTCTTCACCGCCACGCCGACGAGGCCGATGCCCATCACCATGTAGCCCACCTGGCTGATGATGTGCCAGGAGAGAATCCTGCGGATGTCCCACTGGCACATGGCGCCCAGCACGCCCATGAGCATCGTGAATGCCGAGAGAATGAGCACGATGTTGAGGACGACATCCGCGCCGGGCTGGCGGAAAACCATGACGAAGACGCGCAGCATCGAGTAGACGCCCACCTTCGTCAGCAGCCCCGCGAAGTAACCGCTGACGCCCTGCGGCACGATCGGGTAGGCGTCGGGCAGCCAGAAAATCAGCGGGAAAGTGGCCGCTTTCATCGCGAACACGATGAGCATGACGGTGCTGACGGCGGTGAACATCCTCGCGTCGTTGCCCGTGAGGGCGGCGGTGCGCTCGCTGATCTCCGCCATGTTGATGGCGCCGATGGTGGCGTAGATGTAGCCGATGCCCACGACGAAGAACGTGGAGCCGATGACGTTGATCGCGATGTACTTCATGGTCTGGCGGACCTGCGCTTTGCTGGCGCCGACCATCATCATGCCGTAGGACGACATGAGCATGACTTCGTAACCCACGAAGAGGTTGAAGAGATCGCCGGTGATGAACGACCAGTTCACGCCCGCCATGACGAGGTTGAAGAGCGGGAAGAAGAAGTATCGCTGCTGTTTCTCGGTGACGGTGAAGAAGGAATAGACCAGGGCGACGGCGCCGACGCCTGACGAGAGGCAGAGCATGATGCACGACAAGCGGTCGGCGACGAAGACGACGCCCCAGGGCGCGACGTGAGCGCCCAGCACCGTGGTCTGGATGCCGTTGGCGTCGACGTGGAACAGCAGCCAGAACGCGAACGCGCACTGCCCCAGCGCGGCGGCGAGGGCGGCGGCCTTCTCCAGCTTGAACTTCCCATTGAGAAGCGCCAGCACCAATGCGCTGAGCCACGGAATCAGGATGGGGAGGATGAGAGTATTCATGATTCAGAGGTCAGAGGACAGAGGTCAGAGGACAGAGGACAGAGGACAGAGGACAGAGGACAGAAGCCAGTAACGTTTAGCCGCGGCCCTTTGGGCCGCGCGATCACCAGTCATCCCGCGCTCAATGCGCCGGATGCCCATGCCGCGCTTGCGGCGAGGGTTCGTGCGGGGCATGTTCGTTGGGCTGCGCCAGTTCCGCGCACACATCGGGAACCTGCCCGGTGTGTTCGTTGTGCGCTGCGTGGCCCTGCCCGTGGCCCGCGTGGCCATGGTCATCGTGTGAATCGTGCTCGTCACCCGCAGGCGCGGCAGCCAGCGCCGCCGAGTACGGATTGTTCGCCGCCATTTCCTCCGACGTTTCGTGATTGGGCAGCAGTTCCGGATTGTCCGTGCCGTGGTCCTTGTAGACGCGGTAGCAGAGCGTCAGGAACAGCGCGCCGACGGCAAAGCTGATGACGATCGCAGTCAGAATGATGTCCGGCGGCAGCGGGTCCATGAGCTGGCTGGCGGGCGTGGTGAGTTTGCCGGCGTCATCCGCTGGTGCGAATGGCGCGGACTGGTTGCGCGTGAAGCCGCCGGTGGAGATCATCAGCAGGTTCACCGCGTTGGAATACAGACCCATGCCCAGCACGACGCGAACCAGGTTCGGCCGCAGGACGAGGTAAGTGCCGGCTGCGAAGAGCACGCCGATCGTGATGGCCAGGAACAGTTCCATCAGTGGTTCTCCTGTCCGAGTTCGACGAACATCGTCATCAGGGTGCCGAACACGATCAGATACACGCCCAGGTCGAAGAAGCCCGCGGTGGGCACGTGGTCTTCGCCCCAGAGTGGATAGTGAAAATGCCACACGACGTGATCCATGAACGAGCCGCCCAAGAGGAAGGGGATCGTGCCCGTCATGACCGAGATGATGAGTCCGAAGCACGCCATTTTCCACCACTTGAAAGTCGCGACGGTTGCCGCGCGCGAGGCGATCCAGAACGCGGTGCCGACGATGATCGTGATGATGCCGGCGGAGGGCCCCGACAGTGGAATGACGGCGATCGCCTGCACGGGCACATGCCAGTACTTGAACTTCATCGCCCGATTCAGCCCGAACGCGAGCAGGGCAATGACGCCCGCCGCCGCCACCAGCACGCCGGCGATGAAACCGCCGCCGGGCTTGTTGTGGCCCTGGAAGAAGATGATGAGCGACACGTAGACGGTCAATGGCAGCGCGAGTCTCGCCACCGTCGCCAGGATCGGCGAGGTGATGCTCGCAGTAGCCGCGCTGACGACATCGTTCGATGTCACGTCTTCATGCGCATCCGGTGCGACAGGTTGAATGATGGCTTCGTTCATGAGTGCCTCGCTGCTGACTGGGAATCTCAAATCTGAAATTTGAAATCTCAAATCTGTAATCTCAAATCTAAAATCTCAAATCCGAAATCTGCAATCTGAAATCTGAAATCTGAAATCTCAAATTTCAAATCTGAAATCCGAAATCCGAAATCCGAAATCTCCGATTCCATCTCTCCATCACGTTTCCGGCGTCTGCTCCACATACTTCACCGGCGCCAGCGCGGGTTTGCGCCGCGAGCGGATCAGGCCATACACCAGCACGCTCACGAGGAAGAGCACGGTGATCTCGCCCATGGTGTCGCCGGCGCGGAAGTCGACGATGACCACGTTCACCGCGTTGTCGCCGCCGCCGATGGGCTTCGACGCTTCGAGGAACGGAATCGCCAGGTTGTCCTTCGTGCGGAACGTCTCGCTGGTGGTGTAGAGCACATAAAGGAATGCCGCGAAACCCACCGCCACCGCGATCGCCAGATTGGTGAACCGCCCGATGTGGCTCAGCGGTTCGCGCTTGGGGAACGGCGGCATGAAGTAAAGAATCAGCAACAGGAAAATCGTCGCCACCGTCTCGATCAGAATCTGCGTCAGCAAAATGTCCGGCGAGCGATACACCACGAACATCAGCGACGTGAGGAAACCCGTGGCCGTCGATGCCACCGCCGCCTGCAAGCGCGAGCGCGACAGCGCCAGGGTCACGCCCGCCACGCACAGCAGCACCATCAGCGACAGCGCATACCAGGGCACTTCGCTGGTGTTGATCTTCACCGCCTCCAGCGGGATGCCGGTCCAGTCCAGCATGTACAGCATCAGCGCGGTGGAAAAGGCGAGGATCGCGCCGAGGTACCAGCGCAGCGATCCGCGTTGCCAGTAATCGCTGTAGGCCGTGGCGAATGCGGAGACGCTGTGCAGCATTTCGTCCCAGATTCTCTGCATGGCGGGCAAAGCGCCGGCGATGCGGCGCTGGGCCGCTTCCACGACGGCGCGATTCTGATAGAGCAGCAGGCCGATGGCGATCGTGAAAATCGTGAGCACCACGGGACCGACTTCGTGCGGGATCAGCGACACATGCAGATGCGCGGGCTCCGCGCCGGCTGCCGCGCCGTGCGCGGCCGGCTGATACGACGAGAGCGATGCGACGAGATTCTGCGTCAGCGGTGAAACCCCCAGCACGCCGAGGATCACCGCAACGCTGACCAGCCCCGCGGCCGGCATCCACAGGCCGCGCTCCGCTTCATGGGCGTGGTGGGCGGCTTCGGTTTCCTTGCCCAGGAACACGCCGAAAATCAGCTTGCAGGCGACCGCGAAGGTGAATGCATTCGCCACCACGCAGGCACCGATGATCAGCCAGTGCAGATCAGCGCGGCCTGCGAGAACCGGGCTGTGCAGCACTTCCGCATACAGCGCTTCCTTCGCCATGAACCCGAGGAACGGCGGCAGGCCGGACATGGAGAGCGCCGCCAAGAGCGCGATGCCGAACGTGATCGGCATGTGCTTGCGCAGGCCGCCGAGGAGGCGGATGTCGCGCGTGTGGGTTGCGTGTTCGACGATGCCGACGATCAGGAACAGCGTGCCCTTGTATGCCGCGTGATTGAGGATCTGCAGCGCGTCCTGCGGCGACGCCTTGAGGCCATAGACGAACATCACCAGGCCCAGCGTGGAAAGCGTGGTGCGGGCGAGAATCGCCTTGAGATCGGTTTCCTGGAACGCCTGATAGGCCGTGTACACGAAAGTGAACAGGCCCACGCTGATGAGAATGGGCGACCAGCACTCGGCGTTGCCGAAGAGCGGCAGCATGCGGCCGACGAGGAAAACGCCGGCCTTCACCATCGTTGCCGAGTGCAGGTAGCAGGACACCGGCGTCGGCGCGACCATGGCGTTGGGCAGCCAGAAGTGGAACGGCCACTGGGCGCTCTTGGTGAACGCGCCCAGCAGCACCAGCAGCAACGCAGGCACAAAGATCGATGACGCTTCCAGCTTGGCGATCAGGTCCGGGCTGTTGCGCAGTTCGTGCAGCGAGAACGTGCCCGTCACGTTGCCCACCATGATGAAGCCCGCCATCATCGCCAGCCCGCCCATCGCGGTGACCTGCAGCGCGGTGAGCGCGCCTTTTTTCGCTTCGTCCTTCTCGTACCAGAATCCGATCAGCATGAACGACGTGATGCTGGTGATTTCCCAGAACACGAACAGCAGCATCATGTCGTCCGACAGCGACACGCCCAGCATCGCGCCCATGAACGCGATCAGCGCGGCGTAGTAGCGGCCCACGCGAGCATTGGGGAGTTCCGGGATGTAGTGCAGGGAATAGATGCCCACCATCGTGCCGATGCCGCTGACCAGCGCGGCGAAGAACAGGCCGAAGGGATCGCCGAGGAAGCTGAGACGGATGGTGAGCGATTCGATCCAGTTGTAGTCGTAGCTGAACATCGCCTGGGCCGGCGCAACCATCAGAGAGACGGTCAGGACGAACGAGGTGGCAGCCGCCAGGATCATCAGCCAGCCGGTACGTCGCCCGGTCCAGCGCCCGATGAGCAGCGCCATCGCGGCGGCGAGGAAAGGGAGAAAGACGATGAACGGCTGCCTCAGGTCGGGAATCATGTTCAGAACCCTGGCTAAGTGCGCGATGCTCTGCGAAATCGGAACGCTGCGACCGGCGAGTGTTTCGATGATCCGAAGGATGCTCTCGAATACGTCTGTGAGAGATAATCGGTCTTTGCGGGTCGCAACATCTGTACCAAAGCGGAAAAGTCACGCAACTTCTGAAAACCCTTGCATTGCGGTTTTTAATTCTCTGGGCGTCGTGCCTGGTTATTGGGCACGTCGCGCGGTAACGAGCCGTGCAGGATCACCATCGCATGTGGGACGACTTTCCAAGTCGTCCGGCTGAGAGCGAAGCGATTCGAATCTGCGGAGTTGATCTTGCGAGGCTCCTAGGGAACGGGCCCGAAATGAGTTCCCGAATTAGGATCGTGACCAAAATAAGTCTTCCATTTAGCCGGTGGGCTTGCCCGCCGAGACGCCCTCGGCGGGCAAGCCCGCCGGCTAAATGGGGGAGTTGATCTTGCACGGCTCCTAGCGGCGTTTGGGGCGCTGAACCTGCGCGGTTTACCATCGAAGGGGGCATCGCTATGATCTTTTCACGACCCTGGCACCGCCGGGGCGTTTTGCTTTCAACGATGGAAAGGTTGGGCCAGCCATGGAATTCGTCACTGCCGCGGAACGCCACGCTTTGGAGGGCAAGCTTGAGGAGCGCAAGGCGCAGCGGCCCGTCATTTCGCAGCGCATCGCCGAGGCCCGCGCCCTGGGCGATCTGAAGGAGAACGCCGAGTACCACGCCGCCCGCGACGACCAGGGCCTGAACGAAGCCGAGATTCGCCGTCTCGAGGAACGCCTGCGCACCTGCAAAGTGATCGACGGCGACGACACGCCGACGGACATCGTGTTCCTCGGCTCCGTCGTCCGCCTGCGCGACACCGATACGAAGAGCGAGGACGTCTACAAGATCGTGGGCGAATCCAGCGGCAAGTTCAATTTCGACAGCGACGAGATCGAAGTCACCTCCACCAGCCCGATGGGCGCGGCCCTGATGAAGGCGCGCAAGGGCGATGTGGTCAAGGTCGATCTGCCGCGCGGCACCAAGCGGTTTGAAGTGGTCGAGATTCGCTGACCGCAATGAATGGGCAATGGATGGGTCATGGATGGGTGCCATGCAACGCCGTGAACAGTCGCACCTCCCACCGCGCACCTCGCCCATGCGCTCAAACGGTTTCGCTTGCTCGACTTGCCCGTGCGACGTTCGGGAACCCCACCCGAGCCATTGAACCTGCCGCTCAAAGCTCATCGATGTCGAAGTCGCGCAGGTATTTCGCGAAGACTTCGTTGAAGAGCGCGCCCGGCCGCCGCTGCCGCAGTCGCTCGACGGCTTGCGGCCCGGTCATGCCCATGTCCATCAGAATCAGGCCCGCCACCAGCGCGGATCGGTTCAGCCCCATGCCGCAGTGACTGAGCACGCGATGGCCCTGGGCAACGAGCTGCGACCCGAGCAGGGCCACCGCATGCAGGCGATCGAGGTTGGGCATCGCGCCGTCGTGGATGGGCAGATAGACGTAGAGAAAAGCATCGGCCACTGCGGGCACGCCGTGATCCACATCGCCCTCCAGATCGATGACGACGGTGATGCCGCGCTCGTGTACGGGCTTCCAGTCTTCGATCTTGCCCGAAAGAAACAGGCAGCCGGCGTCGTCGAGTTGAACGATCTCATTAAACATGCGTGGCAACCATGATGACAAGGACGCCGCGCCGACGCCAATGGTGCCGGTGGTGGGTTTCGCTCAGGAACGGGCCCGATATAAGTTCCCCATTTAGCCGGCGGGCTTGCCCGCCGAGACGCCCTCGGCGGGCAAGCCCGCCG
>CAYRPN010000093.1:0-21759 GCA_964426135.1 uncultured Phycisphaeraceae bacterium
AGGGGAGTTCGATCCGTGCAAATCGGGAAGTTATTTCGATTCCATTCCTAAAGGAACCCATCATGCACGCACCGCAGGAACAACGTGACTGGCATGCGCTGTCCGCCGGCGAGGTGGTCAGCGCCCAGCACGCCACGCCGTCCGGCTTGACCGGTGCGGAAGCGTCGGCTCGGCTGGCCCGATACGGCGCGAATCTGCTGCCGGAGAAGGGGCCGACGCCGGCTTGGATTATCATCGCGCGGCAGTTCATCAGCCCGTTGATCTACATTCTGGTGGCGGCGGCGGTCGTCTCGGCGGTGATCGGCGACGTGAAGGACGCGGCGTTCATCGCCGCCGTTCTGGCGATCAACGCCGCGATCGGCGCGTATCAGGAGCTCAAAGCCGAGCAGAGCAGCCAGGCGCTGCGGAAGCTGCTGCGCATCCGAGCCCAGGTCGAGCGCGACGGCGAAGTGATCGAGGTGCCTGCCGACGAACTGGTGCCCGGCGATGTGGTCTGGCTGGAGTCGGGGGTGCGGGTGCCGGCGGATCTTCGGCTGCTTTCGGGGCAGGGGCTGGAATCCGACGAGTCCCTGCTGACGGGCGAGTCGCTGGCGGTCGCCAAGAGCGCCGACGCGGCGTGCGAACAGGCCACGCCGCTGGCGGATCGCCGGAACATGGCGTACGCGGGCTCGATCATCACCCGCGGCCGCGCCCGAGGCTTGGTCGTGGCGACCGGCACGGCCACGAGCGTCGGGCAACTGGCGCTGGACGTTGTTGGCGCCACCGGAGGCAAGCCGCCGCTGCTGGAGCGGATGGAACGGTTCACCAACTACGTGGCCGTCGCCACGCTCATCGCCGCCGCCGGCATCGGGCTGTTGGGCATCGTGATCTGGGGCTACACACTGCTCGACACGTTCTTCTTCGTCGTGGCTCTGGCGGTCTCGGCGATTCCCGAAGGGTTGCCGGTGGCCATGACCGTGGCGCTGGCGGTGGCGACCACGCGCATGTCGCGGCGGAACGTGATCGTCCGCCGGCTGACCGCCGTCGAGGGCCTGGGAAGCTGCACGCTCGTCGCCACCGACAAGACCGGCACCCTCACCTGCAACGAGCTGACGGTGCGCCAGATTCATCTGGCCGACGGCACGACGCTGCAGGCGACCGGCGAAGGGTTCTCGCCCCACGGAGCGGTGCGCGGCGAAGGCGTGACGGGCGACGGGCAGAACCCGCCATTGCTTAACGACTTCATCCGCGCCGTGGCCCTGTGCAACGAGGGCGATCTGCATCATCGGCATGGCGACTGGGTCTGGCGGGGCGACGCCGTGGACATCGCGTTTCTCTCGCTGGCCCACAAGCTCGGCCAGAAGCGCGAGAAGCTGCTGGAGGATTTTCCGCAACTGAGCCACATCCCATACGAATCCGAGCGCATGTACGCCGCGTCATTCCACCGCGACGAACGCGGCGCGCTGGTGGTGGTCAAAGGTGCGCCCGAGCGGGTGTTCGACATGTGCTCGGCGGGCCTGGGGCACGCCGAGCGCGCCAGGCTCGAGTCGGTCGCCCTGCGCATGGCCGAGGCCGGCCTGCGCGTGCTGGCGGCGGCGCACGGCCGCGTCGACGCGGCGATGAGTCCTGGCGACGTGCCGCCCACGCCCTCGAACCTGACCCTGCTGGGCCTGGCGGGCATGATCGATCCGCTGCGCCCCGGCGTCGTTGAGGCCGTCGCCTCCTGTCAGAGCGCCGGCGTCGCGGTCTCGATGGTCACCGGCGATCATCGGGTCACCGCCCTGGCCATCGGGCGCGAACTGGGCCTGGCGCAGGGCGCCGAGCAGGTCGCCACCGGTGCGGAACTGGAAGGCAAGTCGCCGGAGGAACTGGCGGAGGTCGTCAGGCGTGTGCGGGTCTTCGCCCGGGTCACGCCGCGGCAGAAACTGCAGATCGTCGAAGCCGCCCGCCTCGCCGGCCACTACGTCGCCGTGACCGGCGACGGCGTCAACGACGCCCCGGCGCTCAGGGCCGCCAACATCGGCGTGGCCATGGGCAGGGGCGGCACCGACGTGGCTCGCGAAGCCTCCGAGATGGTCATCGCCGACGACAACTTCCGATCCATCGTCGCCGGCATCGAGGAAGGACGCATCGCCTACGACAACATCCGCAAGGTCGTCTACCTGCTCGTCTCCATGGGCGCCGCCGAACTCTTCATGGTCCTGCTGGCCGTCATCTGCGGATTGCCCGTCCCGTTGCTCCCCGTGCAACTGCTCTGGCTCAATCTGGTGACCAACGGCATCCAGGGCGTGGCGCTGGCGTTCGAGCCGGGCGAGGACGACGTCCTCCGGCGCAAGCCGCGGCCGCCCGCTGAGCCGATCTTCAACCGCCTCATGATCGAGCGAATCCTGCTGGCCATGATCGTCGTTGGCATCGGCGGATTCTTCGTCTACGCCTACGCAATCCAATGCGGATGGGAGATTGCCGACGCCCGCAACTTCCTCCTGCTGACCATGGTCCTCTTCGAGAACTTCCACGTCGGCAACTGCCGATCGGAATCGCGGTCCGCCTTCGTCCTGTCGCCCCTGCGAAGTCCGCTCCTGTTCTTTGGCACCGTCACCGCTCTGCTGACGCACATCGTCGGCATGCACGTGCCCTTCCTCCAGGGCCTGCTGGCGACTGATTCCGTCGGCCTGGGCCCCTGGCTTGTCGCCGCGGGAATCGCCGCCTGCATCGTCCCGGTCATCGAACTGCACAAGTGGATCTGGAAGCGGCGGCGGCCATGAGCCCAGGTCGCGCTCAGCCGCGCGCCGTCGTCACGCTCATGGTCGTCGGCGGCGTGTGGTCGGCGTTCATCAATCTCACCGTCTTCGGCTGGTCGCTGGACCAGGGCGGCGAGGTGGAGCACGCCATGACGCTCTGCTTCGTCACGCTCGTGCTCGTTCAGTTCTTCAAGGCGTACAACTTCCGCTCCGACCGCGTGACGGTGCTGCGGAAACCGTTCGCCAACAAGTGGCTCAACCTCGCGGTGCTGTGGGAGATGCTGCTGCTGATCGCGATCGTCTACATTCCCGCTCTTCACGAACCGTTCGGCACCCGCAACCTGACCGTGCAGGACAGGGCGATCTCCATCGGCATGGCGCTGACGGTCATGCCGGTGCTGGAACTGGCGAAGTGGATGGAGCGGCGCGGCTGGTTTGGACGCATGGCGTAGCGTGCCGCGCACGAAGATGCAGGGTGGGCACCGCCCACCGCGTCCAGCACGCAGGGCCGTTTGTGGTGGGCGGTGCCCACCCTACAAGACCAGCGCTGTCACTGCAAAGCCACCCACAAAAAAACCCCACGGCGTTCCGTGGGGTTCATTGATCTCAGTATGAAGCGCGGCGCATCGCTCACTCCTTGCGCCGGCCTTGCGGAGGCAGCTTCTTGTTCATGTCCGGGAACGTGGCGGGCGTGCAGACGAACTTCGTCGGGCGGTTATTGACCGCAAGCTGGCCCGTCATCACCAGGTTCTCGCCTTCCCACTCGATTTTCATCATGACCTGCGGCTTGTCCTTGTACAGGTCTTTCAGAGCGCTGGTGCCGCCGAACTCGCAGCGTTCCACGAAGAGGACAGCCCATTCGGTGCTCTTGGATTTCTTGGTCTCGTACGTGCCGTAGTTCATTCCAGGATGATCGGTGTCGTTGACGCCGTCGCCGCGGCAGTGAGAGAAGATGAACTTGCCGTCCTCTTCGAACTGGAACCGGTACTCGAACGAAGGCGTGTCGCAGATCCACTTGCCGACGACGGGCTTGCTCACCACGGGAGCTTCCACCTTCGGATCGGTCTTGGCGGCGGTGTTGGCGGCGGTGTTGGTGCTGGTTGCAGGATCGGTGGAGGCAGGGGCGGGGGTGGTGGTGGGAATGGCGGCGGGCTGGCCGGTGGCCACTTCAACGTCGCGGGACTTGTGCAGCGTGGCGATGCCGCCGTCGGGCTTCACGGGCAATTCAAGCTGGCCCTTGACGAACCAGTTCTCCGCCTGGAACGGCTTGTTGGGGCGAACCTCGATGTCGAACTGAATCACAGCCTTGTTCGCGTCCTGTTCCAGCAGGACGATGTAGCCCTTCATCAGGTTCGGGCCGTTGAAAAAGCCCTTGCCGTCGAGGTTGTTGATGTCGTAGGACGTGAGGTGAGTGAACTCCAGGTCTTCCAGTTTCATCGCCTTGCCCAGCGGCGTTTCGCCGGGAACCTGAATCCACACGCGCTCGAGCTTGCGCGGCTCCAGCGTGCCGGGGATCACTTCCTTGCCGTCCTTCTTCGCATAGGACGTGGTGCGGCCGATCACGATCAGGCGGTCGGTGCCGCGCTTGAACGCGGTGCGCCCCAGTTCCCAGTACGGGCTGCAATCCTCGGTGACGCGCTGGGCGTCGGGGATGAACTCGTACTTGATGTCGTACTGATCGGTGTGAGCGCCAAAGTCACGGGGCGCCAGCGGCAGGATGTAGCTGACGCCACCGCTTTCGCAGCCCGCCAGCATGGCGGCGGCGATCAAGGCAACAGGCAGAATCGTGGAAGTGCGCATCTCTCGGCTCCGGGGTATGGGTGTTCGGATATACGCCCGTTCAGATCAACAGGTTCGCTCACGTTGAGCGATTCCAGTGTCTAATCGGTTCAAACCGCTTGCGATTTCAACGAACGCCGGTGGAATTAAGGCACGATCTGATAACTCGAAGGAGAAAGGAGGCGGGAGACCATGCGCGGCAAGCCGCGTCGCTAAACAAACAGCCTCGAATCCGCGTCGCTAAACAAACAGCCTCGAATCCGCGTTCCCCAATCCCCTCTCTCTTCCTTCCCGATTCCCCTCCCCCGTCCCGATACCCTTCGCTACATTGGTGCAATCTTCATCTGTCACCCCATGGAGGCTTCGCATGTGGTTCTCCCGGTTCCCATTGTGTTCCTTTGCGTTGGCTCTTTCGGTTGCTTGCATCATGCCTGCAGGCGCCGCCGGCCCGCGGGCTTACGATGAGGGCAAACTGCCCGAGGATGCCCGCTATGGCAAGCTGAAGAATCTCGACGGCTACTTCCCCTTCACGCCTTCGGATTCCCCGGCACAGTGGAAGACCCGCGCGGAGTTCGTGCGCCGGCAGATTCTCGTCTCCCAGGGCGTCTGGCCCATGCCCACGCGCACGCCCATCAATGCCGTCGTCCACGGCAAGCAGGACATGGGTGATTACACGATCGAAAAGGTTTACTTCCAGAGCTATCCCGGCCACTACGTCACCGGCAGCCTCTACCGTCCGGCCGGCGACGCCTTGAAGCACGCGCAGAAAGTCAGCGGCGGCAGCAAACTCGCCGCGGTCCTTTGCCCGCATGGCCACTGGAACAACGGTCGCATGCTCGATCAGGGCGACGCCACCGCGAAGAAACAGGTGGACAACGGCGAGGAGTTCAACCTCTCCAGCGGGCACTCGCCCCTGCAGGCGCGTGCGATTCACCTTGCGCGGCTCGGCTGCGTCGTGCTCTTCTATGACATGGTCGGCTATGCCGACAGCGTGCAGTTCCTCCAGCACCGTCCCGGCGTCCGCGCCCACATGAACAAGGACGAACCGGGCCAGTGGGGCTTCTTCAGCAAGCAAGCCGAACTTCGCGGCCAGAGCATGATGGGCCTGCAGACCTACAACTCCATTGCCGCGCTCGATTTCATCACCGGCCTGCCCGACGTGGATCCCAAGCGCATCGGCTGCACCGGCGCTTCGGGCGGCGGCACGCAGAGTTTCATCCTCGCCGCCATCGATGAACGCATCGCCACGGCCGTCCCCGCCGTCATGGTCTCCACCGCGATGCAGGGCGGCTGCACCTGCGAGAACGCGAATCACCTGCGCGTGAACACCGGCAACATCGAGTTCGCCGCCCTCGCCGCTCCGCGTCCTTATGCCATGACCGCGGCGAAGGACTGGACCGTGGACATGATGACCAAGGGCTATCCCGAATTGCAGCAGCATTACAAGATGCTCGGCGTGCCCGACAACGTACTTTGCGTCGCCTATCTCCAGTTCGGCCACAACTACAACTATCCTTCGCGGCAGGTCGCGTACAAGTGGTTCAACCAGCACCTGAAACTGGGCCACGACAAGCCCGAAATCGAGCGTGATTTCAAGTTCCTCAAACCCGCGGAACTCTCTGTGTGGAACGCCGAGCATCCCAAGCCCGGCACGCCCGGCGGCCCCGTCGCCGGTGAGGATCACGAGAAGGCGCTGCTCAAGTGGCAGGCCGAAGACCGCGAGAAACAGCTCGCCGAGTTGGAGCCGAAGGACGAAGCCGGTCTGGCGCGGTTCCGCTATGTCGTCGGCGGCGGTTGGGATGTGCTCATCGGTCGGCAGGCGCGGCTGAAGAAGATCGAGTGGGAACTGAAGAAGAAGAACGTGCGCGAAGGTTACCTGGAGATGGCTGGCATCCTCCGCGATCGAGGCATGAGCGAAGAAGTGCCCGCGGTTTTCCTCTACCCGAAGGAGAAATGGAACAAGCAGGTCGTCATCTGGGTCGACGGCCGCGACGGCAAGAGCGGCATCTATCAGAACAACGGCGAGCCGATTCCGGAGGTGCTCGCGCTCGTCAAGAAAGGCGCGACGGTCTGCGCCATCGACACGCTTTTCACCGGTGAGTTTCTGAAGCCGGACCAGCAGCCGCCGACGAAGCAGGATGTCGCGGGCTACGGCGATGGCAAGCAGCCGTGGATGCAGTTCGTCGGCTACACCTTCGGCTACAACCATCCTCTCTTCAGCA
The DNA here is from genome assembly GCA_964426135.1 of uncultured Phycisphaeraceae bacterium. Classification (GTDB taxonomy): domain Bacteria; phylum Planctomycetota; class Phycisphaerae; order Phycisphaerales; family Phycisphaeraceae; genus CAYRPN01. The sequence goes on from CAYRPN010000093.1 coordinate 6,722, forward strand.
AACGAGTCCACGACGTGCTCAGCGCCATCGCCCTGGCGCACACGCATGACCGCAAGCCCGACGCGGTGGACATCGTGGGCGTCAACGGCGCCGGTCCGTGGGTCTTGGCGGCCAAAGCGCAAGCCGGCGATTTGCTTCGCCGCGTCGCCGTGGATACCGCCGGCTTCCGCTTCGCAGGCATCACCGCCGCCACCGATCTCGGCTTCGTCCCCGGCTCCGTCGGCTACGGCGATCTGCCCGCGCTGATGGCGCTGGGGGCGCCGGGTGAACTCATGCTCGCCGGTGAAAAGGAAGTGCCCACGCTCGTGAGCAAGGCCTACAACGCAGCCGGCAAAAAGGACGCGCTGAAGTCGTGGCAGGGCGAGGCGAAGGACATGACCACCGCATTCAGCGAGTGGCTGGCGCGGTGAGCCTCCGCGGTTAGCGGTCGGGCCGAGTCCGCGAGGCCCACCCGTTGGCGGACGATCTGCACAACCCATTTAGCCGGCGGGCTTGCCCGCCGTGGACATCCACCAAGTAGGGTGGGTTGAGTCCGCGAAACCCACCGCCTGCAGCGAACAGACTTGATGGACGTGGTGTGGCTCTCGATGGTGGGTTTCGCCGAGCCTCAACCCACCCTACTCGCTGCTCGCTGACGGCGCGAAGCCGCGCTTCTCCCGAAACTCAGTTTGAGAGGCGAGCCGTTTTCAATCGGCGCGCTTTCTCCGTCACGATCCTTATCGGAACCATCACTCAAACAGCGTTTTTACCGGACAAAGCCCGCGCGGATCATGCGCGGTTCGCGTCCCCCGGGTTATCGGATGCGCAAAAATTGGAGTGTTCGTCAGCGACATGGTTCGCCGAAGTAAACCTTGCCTTCATTCCTCCCCGGTTGTTGCCGGGTGACCGAGCGCGGATGGCTCGGGCGGAAAAACGAACCCACGCGGCCGGCGATTCGGAAGACGCCGGCTGTGCAGACCAGTTCTCAGGGCGCCGCGCCGACTGCGTCCCTGACCTACGCCCGAGGAGACCGCACTATGCAACGTGATGTCCTGATCGAACGCTTTTTCACAACGCTGATCAGCGGCGACCGCCCCGGTTCACGCGCCATCGTGGACGAGGTGATCGCCGCCGATTGCCCCGCTGAGAAAATTCTCAGCCGGCTGTTCTGGCCCACGCTCGAGCACGTCCAGAATCTCTACCGCGCGGATCAACTCTCCCAGCTCGCCTTCAACTATTCCACCCGCATGATGCGCAACCTCATCGCGCAGATGCAGCCCCGGCTGGAAATCAACGACGCCCGCGACCGCCGCGTGCTGATCGCCTGCGGCGACGACCACCTGGAAGAACTCAACGCCCAGATCGCGGCCGACCTCCTCGAAGCCGACGGCTACACCGTCTTCTTCGCCGGCGGCGGCATCGCCAATGACGAGATCGTTGCCCAGATCGGCGAAGTGAACGCCGATGTGCTGCTGGTGTTCGGAGCCGTCGCCAGCACCGTGCCGTACACCCGCATGCTCATCGATCGCCTGCATGAAATCGGCGTGTGCCCGAAACTGCAGATCGCTGTCGGCGGCGGCGTGTTCAACCGCGCGGAAGGCCTGGCGGAAGAAATCGGAGCCGACCTGTGGGCCCGCGACCCTGAGGAACTCGTCTCCGTCCTGGGCCAGCAGCGCGAGCGCCGCATGGACGATGGCCAGCGCACCGTGGGACGCAAACGGAAGAACAAAGCCACCGCGGCGGCGTGATTGCCGCGCGGCGTCGTACGAATATCGGGTTTAGCCGCGGAGCCTTGCTCCGCGCGGCCCGCGAAATGCCCCAGACAATCCGAGAGTGTGCACAACACCCGCCGATGAGGCGGGTGTTGTTGCTTTTGCGATAGCATGTGATGCCCACCTCGCAGGAGTCCACCATGGCATCACGTCGACCAGTCACGTTCATGCTCGCCGTCGCGTTCGCCGTCGCCGCGGTAGGACGGCGGGCCGCGGCGCAGGCCGATTCATCGGCGCCGGCTTTCAAGCCCGTCCCGCGCGTGCAGGTTCTGCCGCTGCCGCGCGACGAAGCTTCGATGCAGATCGATGGCAGGGAGATCACGCGCTACTACTTCGACAAAGCGCAGGAGCGGCCGTTCCTCTACCCCATCGTCGGCCCCGCCGGCCGGTCGCTCACCCGCATGGGACATCCGCGCGATCCCGTCGGCCACAGCCACCACAACTCCGTCTGGATTTCGCACAACGATGTCGATGGCGTTGATTTCTGGTCCGATCGCAGGCACGGCATCATCGAACATCAGCGCGTCGCTCGCTTCGAAGACAGCGATGACGAGGCTTCCATCCTCGCCATCAATCACTGGAAGGTCACCGGCACAGGCAAGGACAAGGACGGCAAACCGCACGTGCCGCGCACGCTGCTGATCGAGCGCCGGCTCATCACGCTGCAACCCCTGGCCCATGGCGAATCGCTGATCGTGATCGATCTGCAGTATCACGCGGCCGGCAAAGAGCCGGTCACCTTCAACGAAAGCGCGTTCGGACTCATCGGCGTGCGCATGGCGAAAACCATCGGCATCGCCGACGGCGTCGGCGTGATCCGCAATTCGCAGGGCAACGTCAACGAGCAGGGCGACAACGGATGCTTCCGCAAGCCCGCGAAATGGTGCGACTACAGCGGACGCATCGTCAATGCGCCGCCGGGAGCATCACCTGAAACGGGCATCGAAGGCATCACGCTGCTCGATCATCCCGCCAATATCAGCCATCCCACTCCGTTCCACGTGCGCAGCGATGGCTGGATGAGCGCGTGTCTGTCATTCAAGGGCGCGGTGAAAATCGAACCCGACAAGCCGCTGCGCCTGCGCTACGGCCTGTACGTGCATCGCGGCGCACAGAGCGCCGAGGCATTTGAGGAGCGATGGAAAATATTCGCGAAAGGCGAGATCAAGGAACTGCCGGAAAAGTGATCCGGACCATTCCAGGTCACTTCGCCGCCTGCCTGCTTCGCAGATACGCGAACGGGGCCTTGAACTTCTCAGCGGTCAACGCGTCGAGCGATTCAGGCTTCCTCGGAAGTCACGATGATCACACGCGCATGCTCGGGCAGTTTCACGTTCGGATCCAGCGGTCGAGCAGCGCCGTTCTCGACCAAACCCGCAACCGCTAAAGGGCGACGGTGACGCTTCGCAAGATGGGCCTCCACCGGCATCGCCATGGCGTCCGCAGGCAGCGATGGCGTGGCCAACTCTGAGGCTGCGGCAAGCAATTCGTCCGCATCCCGACGTTCCGGCGTTCGTGTGTCACGTTGAATGTCAACCATGGCGTTAGACTCAGTAGGCGGTGATCACAAAAATCGGCGCGTCGCTTAATTCGTCGAACAGATCCGCAAATTCACCCTGCCGATCAAATCGCCAGATCACCCAGATTCGTCGGCCAGAAGGCGTCGCGGCATACATTCGAAACGAGCCGTCCCTTCTTTCATCAAGAGTATAGACGCGATCAAACGACGCTTCGACTTCCACGGCAGACAGTCCGTGCGCGTCGATCTTCTGAAGATTCCACTCGATCCACTTGAAACGTCGCATGAGGAGTATCCCGCCAGTTCTTCGCGGCCCGCTCGATGTAATATCGGTGTGCCGCCTCCCGCCCCCTCACTTCACCGCCTGCCTGCTCCGCAGATACGCGAACAAATCCTTGATCTGCTCCGGCGTCAGCGGGTCGAGCAGCTTCTCCGGCATGCGCGAAGTCTTCGAGGCCTGCAGTTTCACAATCTCGTCGCGCGGCACGATCACCTTGCCCTCCACCGCGTCCTGGATCGTGACTGACTTGGGATTCTGCTCGAGCAGGAAGCCGGTGAGCACGAGGCCGTCGTTGGTCTCGATTTCGTAGGTGATGAATTCCTCGCGAATGGCGGCGGAGGGATCGATGATCGCCAGCAGCATGAAGTCGAGGTTGTCGCGCTCGTAGCCGGTGAGGTCCGGGCCGATGGCGGAACCTTCGCCGTGAAGCTTGTGGCACAGGCCGCAGCTCTTCGAATAGAACTCCTTGCCCGCCTTCGGATCGCCGCCGGGGGCGGAGACGAGTTGCTTGACCTCGTCGATCTGTTTCTGTTTTTCAGCGACGGTGGCGCGGGTGGTGCCCCATTGCTTGCGGATGAGCCGGGTGATGGCGCTCTCGCGGAAGAGCTTCATGCGTTCGATGCTCTCAAAAGAAACATCCTCGCGCGGAATCCTGCCGGCATCGACCGCTTCAAGGAGCGCGATCGACCACTCCTTGCGCTTGCTGAGCGCGTCCGTCGCATGAGCGCGGACGTTCTGGTCCTTCGGCAGCTTGTCGTACACGGCGACGATCTCGCCGCCGAGTTTCGGATCGTTGAACCGCGACAAGGCGGAGAGCGCCTCGCGCCTCACGGCGTGCGACCTGGCGCTCGCCGCGGAACTCAGCAGCGCGGCGGCGGCCTCGGGCGGATGCGACTGGCCGAGCACTTCGATCAGCTCGATACGCTGTTTCTGCGAGGCTTCGTCGTCGCGCTTGAGGTACTCGATCGCCTTGGCGACCGCGGTCTTATCGCCGGCGCGAATGCCAAGGATCATCGTGTTCACGTCGTCGGCCCCGGTGGAAACGCTCCGCATCGCCGCCGCCAGCGCGCTCTGCAATCGTCCCGGCAACGGCGGCACCGTCAGGCCCTTGAACGCGGCATCGACGCCGGCCAGCAGTTTCTTCGTCTGCACGGGCGACGGCGATCTCTCCAGCAGCGTCGCCAGCGAGATCAGATTCCGCTCCGTCGGCTCCGACGCGAAGCGCTGCGCCAAACGCGGCAGAATCGTGTCGGTCACGATCGGATGCGTCCACATCTCCGGCTTGGCGTACGCGTCCAGGAAATTGAACTGCGTGTTGCTGGAAAACTTCGCTTCGATCGCCCACCACATCAGCAGCGGCAGGTGCGGGTCCTTCGCCAGATCGTCGCGCTGAGCCATGAACTGAATGCAGTGCATGAACGAGAACCGCCGGCTGCTGCACGCCATCTGGCTGAGCACTTCCAGGTCTTTCTCCTCCGGCCCTTTCTTGTACATCGGGTAACACGCCAAGGCGCCGCCCGCGTCGCCCAGCAGCCGAATCACCCAGCGGCGCACGTGCGGGTCGGCGTGCTCCATGAACGCCAAGGCTTCCTTGGATTCGAACTTGCCGGTGGTGTGCCACGCCCACAGCGTCTCCAGCGCGAGCTGGCCTTGCTGCGTGGCGATGCTGTCGCGCAGCCCGGCGGCGATGTTGCCATCCTTGCGATCCGCGAGCAAGCGCTGCGCGGTCTGGCGCTCCCACTTGTTCGTTGACGCGAGGCGGGCGATCAGGTCGGCGGAAGCGAGCTTGGAGAGATCGGGTCTCTTCCCGTTAGCCCCCGGCTCCGCCGGGGGAATCGCCGGCGATGTGGGAGCCGCGCTCTTTCCAGCATTCGAAGCGATCGCCGTCCCGGGGCCACCCCCGGCGGAGCCGGGGGCTAATGGCGAAATGCGGTAAATGCGGCCGTGTGTCTTGTCCCAGTTGTCGCGCGGGTCCACATGCGACAGGCGCGTGTCGTACCAGTCGGCGACATAGATCGCGCCGTCAGGCCCCGCCTTGATATCGACAGGGCGGAACCAGCGATCCTTCGCGGTCATCAGCGCGATCGTGTCCTTCGTCTTGAACGTGCTGCCCCATGGCACCATCTCGCTCACCTGAATCCGGTTGTGCAGCGGGATGATCGAAACCATCTTGCCTTCGAGCGCCGGCATCGCGCCGCCTTCGTAGAGCATCACGGCGTGGCTGAAGCGCGGCTGATAGCCTTCGTGCGGCATGTGCTCGAACCAGCCGAACGAATACGGATTCATCAGCGGCCCGTGCTTGCCCCAGCCCTTGATGTAGCGCCCGCCCTGGACGAAATGCAGCCCGCGCACCGCGCCCCAGTTCGTGCCGGAGTAGCAGCGGCCCTTCGCATCGAACTCGACGCAGAACGTGTTGCCGCCGCCCTCGGCGAAGACCTCGAACACTTTCGTGTCCGGGTGATATCGCCAGATCGCCTGGCCTTTGAAGTGCAAATCTTTCGTCACCGCGCTGCTGACCGTGGCCCAGCACGTGGAGCCTTGCGCACCGTAGAGCCAGCCGTCGGGGCCCCAGGTCAGGCTGTTCATCACGGCGTGCGTGTCTTCGAGGCCGAAGCCGGAGAGGTGAACTTCCGGTGCACTGTCCGGCACGTCGTCGTTGTTCTTGTCGGGGTAGAAAAGCAGGTAGGGCGGATTGCTGACCCACACGCCGCCGCGGCCGCGCACGCAACTCGTGGCGATGTTCAGGCCGTCGACGAAGACTTTGTGCGTGTCGTACTTGCCGTCGCCGTCGGTGTCTTCGTGGATGCTGATGCGGTCGGCGCCCTTGACGTGATCGGGATGGCCCGGCGGCTGCGGCACCTTGTCGAAGATGGCGCGGAGGTGTTCATCGCTGCGCACGATCTTCAGGCCGGCGGGATATGGATACTGCCGATACTCGACGACCCACATGCGTCCGCGTTCGTCGAAGCTGATGTGCAGCGGCTGCATCACGTCCGGCTCGGCGAGCACCGTCTCCACCTTGAAGCCCTCGGCGACCTCGAACGTTTTCAGCGAGTCTTCAACAGACAGCGGCTTGACGTTGAAATCGCCAACTTCGCCGCGGCCCTTGAAAGTCTCCAGATGTTTCTTGGCCGCGTCGGAGCCGGCGACGTCGGGGACGTTCTCGTTTTTGAAAGGCTTGGGCGCGTCGGCAGCGCGGGACAACAGCGGCGCGGCAAGCGCGATGAATAGGACGAAGAGGGAAACAACAAAAAACATCGCGGCAGGACGTCGTGTCGACGGCATACACACCTCGAAGCAGGAGTTGCCGCCATTGTAGGGTGGCGTCGGTGAATCCACAGTGGAAATGCAACGACCCGGGCGCGATGAAATGGCGCACGATGGCGCGTTTAGCGGAAACGCCGCAGGCGTCTGGACGGACGCCCCGCGATCGCGAATCGAGGGTTGCCGTCCAGACGCCTTCGGCGTTTCCGCTAAACACTTCGATCGGGCGCAGCGCCGACACCGCGGCGCCGCCGACGCAGCGCCGCCGCCGCCGTTTCAATATCCCCCCGGCGGCGCCTGATGCGACAGGTTCTGGAAGCGCGTCGTCGACCCGTCGAACTTCAGGTTCACCACGCCGGTGGGGCCGTTACGCTGCTTGCAGATGATGATCTCGGCGACGCCCACCTTGTCGGGATTCTCCTGCGCCCACTCGGGCGTGTTGATGTGGTAGTACTCCTCGCGGTGCAGCATCATCACCACGTCGGCGTCCTGTTCGATCGAGCCTGACTCGCGCAGGTCGCTCATGCGCGGGCGGTGCCCTTCGCGGCCTTCCGACTGGCGGTTGAGCTGGCTGAGGCAGATGACCGGCAGGCGCAGGTCGCGCGCCATCGCCTTGATGCCGCGGGAGATTTCGCTGACTTCCTGCTGGCGCGATTCGCTGCCGGGCGCGCTCATGAGCTGGAGGTAGTCGACGACGATGAGCTTGATGTGGTGCTGGGCCGCCATGCGCCGCGCCTTGGCTCGCAACTGCAAGAGCGTCAGCCCCGGCGTGTCGTCGATGAAGAGCGGCGCTTCGCTGAGCACACTGACGGAGTTGTGCAGCCGGGGCCAGTCGTCGGTGCGGATCATGTTGCGGCGAAGGTCGTGCGAGTTGACCCCGCTGTGCGAGCAGAGCAGGCGCTGGGCAAGCTGCTGCTTGCTCATTTCCAGGCTGAACACCGCGGCCGGCTGCTTGTCCACCGCCGAGACGTGCTCGGCGATGTTGACGGCGAAGGCGGTCTTGCCCATTGAGGGGCGGGCCGCCACGATGATCAACTCGCCCGGCTGCAGGCCCGCGGTCATTTCATCCAGCTCGAAGAATCCCGACGCCAGTCCCGTAATGTGCCGGCCTTCCTGCGCTTCGAGCCTGGCATAGGTTTCCTGCAATAGCGTTTCGAGCGTCGCCACGTCGCTGCCGCCGGGACCGTCGGCGATGTCGAAGATTTCCCGCTCCGCCTCGTCGAGCAGATTCTGCACCGGGTCGCGGCTGGTGTAGGCGTCGTGCAGAATCTTGCCGGCGGCGTCGATCAGCTTGCGCAGCACCGCCTTGTCGCGCACCAGCTTGGCGTAGTATTTCGCGTTGGTCGGGTCGGGCACGGACTGGGCGATCTTGAGCAGGTAATCGACGCCGCCCACGTCGTCGAGCATTTTCTGATCGTCGAGCCGGTGCTTGATCTGCACGATGTCGATCGATTCGTGGTGGTCGTAGAGGAAAACGAGGGCGTCGAAGATGGCGCTGTGCTTGCCGAAGTAAAAATCGCCGGCTTCGCTAATGATCTCGATGACATCGCCGATGACCCGGCTGTCGAGGATCATCGAGCCGAGCAGGGCGCACTCGGCTTCATGGGCGTGCGGCGGAACCTTGTCGAAGAGCTTGGCGAGGTCGGCGCGGTTGGGCTCGAAGGGCGCTCGTGTGCGTGCGGTGGACATGGCGTCATTTTCCCATAACGGCGGGAGAGGTGCTGGCCGTGGAGAACTTGTGAAAAGCCTGGCGCTTCATCGTGGCGGGCGGCTTTCCAAACCGGTTCGTCAGTGCAATGGCCAGGCCGCACCTTACATGTGATCGCCCTGCCAGAACAGTCGCGACTCTTGCGAACGCGCCCGCCATCACTACCATGACTGCGGGGTGTCGGTTCCAAACAAGGATGTGCCATGACCATGTCGAAGATATTCTGGGCTGCTGGTTTCGCGATGATGTGCCTGTCGTCCGGGTTGCAGGCGGACGATGTCGATCCGTTGTTTGAAACCCGCCTGACGCTGAACGCGGATGCGGCTTCCGCCGGCCCCGCGCTGACCACAGCGGCAGCACCGGCGGCGACGCCCGCTGACCCGTTTGCCGCCGGTCGCTGGGTGGTGAACTTCTACGGCTCGGGCACCTGGGCCGACGATGCCGGCGACTTCTACCAGGGCCACGTGGGCGTTGGATTTCACGTCGTCAACAACCTGTCGATCAACCTGGAATTGGTCGCCGGCGAGACGGATTCCGACCAGGAGGAATTCGGCGCGGAGGATGGATGGAACGCAGGCTTCGATCTGCTGCTGCGCTGGCACTTTTTCCGAAATGACGCGTGGTCGATCTACGTCGAAGGCGGCGCGGGCATGATCTGGTTCGACGACGCATTTCCCGCCGGCGGCACGCATCAGAACTTCACGCCGCAGTTGGGCGTGGGCATCACGTATCAGATCAACGAGCATCTCATGCTCATGGCCGGCGGACGCTGGCACCACGTCAGCAACGCGCGCAAGAGCGGCATCGACCGCAACCCCGGCTTCGACGGCGGCATGATCTACCTGGGCGTGATGCTGCCGTTCTGAGCTTGGCGCGATTCGAGCAGGCTATGATGTTGAAGCCTCCTGTCGGAATCAAGCATGCGATACACCATGATCGTCGAACCGACGCGCGAAGCGGACCACCCCGGCTGGTTTTACGCGCATGTCCCTTCGCTGGGGCTGACCACTCATGGACAGGGCGTCGAAGGCGCCAAGGCCGCGGCGAAGGAACTTGTGGAAGGATGGATTGCCGAGTTGAAAATCATCGGACAACCGGTCACTCCGACGCGAAATTGAGCGGACCTCTGAACCTCCCAAGCAGTCTCGCGCAAAGGCGCAAAGCTCGCGAAGAAACGCCTCGACCTTTGCGTGCTTTGCGCCTTGGCGCGCGATCCTCCTGGGTCATTCGGAGTTCCCCGAGGTGAGTCACCATACATCGCGGGGATGTGCCTCCGGGAACCTTCCGCGCCATTCTCAAGCAGGCGAAGCTGACGGAAGAACAGTTCAAGCAGTTGTGAGCTTCTCGCGCCGCCGTTTCACGTTCATTCGCTTCGCTTGCTCACCTTCCCCCCTTCTGCTGCAATACATCGTGTCGCCGCGATTTGACGCGGCGGCGGCGTTCCCGGCCAACTCCCTTGGAGGCGATTCATGCGATTGATTCTCCGCGCGTTCACTTTCGTCCTGGTCCTCGTCCTGTCGTTGCCAGCACAGGCGGATGTCAAGCTCGCCGCGATCTTCGGCAGCAACATGGTGCTGCAGCGCGATCAGGCGCTGCCCGTCTGGGGCTGGGCCGAGCCGGGCGAGGAAGTCAGCGTGACGCTGGGCGAAAACAAGGCCTCCACCAAGACCGGCGCCGACGGCAAGTGGGCGGTGAAGCTCGCGCCCATGAAAGCCGCCGAGAAATCGCCGCACCCGGCCCACACCCTCGTGGTCAAGGGCAAGAACGAAATCAAGCTCACCGGCATCCTCATCGGCGAGGTCTGGCTCTGCTCGGGCCAGTCGAACATGGAGTGGACCGTCAACGGCTCACTCAATCCCGCGGATGAAGCGAAGAACGCGAACCATCCGGAGATTCGCCACTACCTCGTGCCCAAACGCCCCGCCGGCGAACCGGAAGCCGACGTCGCCTACGTCGGCGTGCCCGGCAAGCCCGGCCAGACCATGGCGCCGCCGTGGCAGATTTGCTCGCCTCAGACCGTCGGCGGATTCACCGGCGTCGGCTACTTCTTCGCCCGCACGCTGCAGAAAGATCTCGATCTGCCCATCGGACTGGTGCACAGTTCCTGGGGCGGCACGCGCATCGAGCCGTGGACGCCGATCAATGGCTTTGAATCCGTGCCCGCGACCAAGGACATGCTCGAGCACATCGCGAAGAACAACGACATCTACCGCGAGTTCGTCAAGAAAAATCTCGACCGCGTCAAGGCGTGGACCGTCGAAGCCGACAAAGCGCTCGCCGAGAAACGCCCCGTTCCCCAGCTTCCCGGCGGCGTGCCCAAGCATCCCCTGGACAGCAGCGGCCAGCCCACCGGTCTCTACAACGGCATGATCCACCCGCTCGTCCCCTTCGCCATCCGCGGCGCCATCTGGTACCAGGGCGAGTCCAACCGCGGCCAGGGCATGCGCTACACCGAACTGAAAAAAGCCTTGATCGAAGGCTGGCGCAAGACGTGGAACCAGGAATCCAACCGCGACTTCCCCTTCATTTTCGTCCAGCTCGCGCCTTACAACTACGGCGGCCAGCCCACCGCGCTGCCTGAAATCTGGGAAGCGCAGACCGCCACGCTCACAGCCGTGCCCAACACCGGCATGGCGGTGACGACGGACATCGGCGATCCGAAGGACATCCACCCGCGCAACAAGCAGGAAGTCGGCAGGCGCCTGGCGCTGTGGGCGCTGGCGAACACGTATGGCAAGAAGGACGTGGTCTACAGCGGGCCGATCTACAAGAGCATGCAGGTCGAGAAGAACGGCATCTTCATCAACTTCTCGCACGGCGCGGGCTTGAAGACGCGCGACGGGAGCAAGAGCCTGACGCACTTCCAGATCGCCGGCGACGACCGCAAGTTCGTGCCCGCCAAGGCGGTGCTTGAGGGCGATCAGGTCATCGTCTACTCCGACGACGTCGCCAAGCCGGTGGCGGTGCGCTTCGGCTGGGACCACGTCGCCGAGCCGAACCTCGTCAACGGCGCGGGCCTGCCCGCATCGCCGTTCCGCACGGACAAGTGGGAAGAGGCGAAGAAGTGAAGCCGTGACGTAGGGTGCGTCAAGGCTCGGCGCGGACGCACCACGTTGGATATCCATTGAACGAACAACCAAAGATCGCGCGGTTGGTGCCGCTGAAAGACATCATTCGCGGCTGCTTGGCGCTTCGTCAGAACTGTGCGTCCAACGTGGTGCGTCCGCGCCGCCCCCGGGGGAGCCTTGACGCACCCTACGCCAAGCCGCCCACCCTACAGCAACCGCCGCAACTCCTCGATCAACCGGTCGATCATCGCTGTCGTGTGATTCGCAAAGACCGCGATGCGCAGCGCGCCTTGCGGCCCCACGCCGCTGTAGCTCTTGATGTACGCGATGGCGATGTCGCGCTGCATGAGCGACTGCTGGATGCGCTGCATGTTCGCGGCATCGCCAAGCTGAAGGCAGATGATCGGCACGGGCGTGTCGTTGACGTTCAGGCCCAGCGAACGCAGGCCGTCCTTCGTGCGTTTCACGTTGGCGTGCAGCGACGCGCGCAGCTGCGGTTCCGCCATGACGATTTCGAGCGCCTTCGCGGTGGCCGCGGCGACGCCGGCGGGCAAGGCGCTGGCGCCGCGGTACCACTCCGATCGCAGCGTCGTGAGGCGTTCTCTTGACCCGGGGATGATGCCGCCGTATCCGCCGATCGCCTTGCTGAGCGTGGCGCACATGGCAACCTGATCGCCGACATGCCCCGGCGCGCCGCTGCCGTTCATGGCCAGCGGCCTGCCTCGCTGCTCGCTGCGCCATTGGAGAACACCGCGCCCGCCGCTGCCCAGAACGCCGACGCCGTGCGCATCATCCACCTGAAGATTGCAGGGCCAGTCGAAATCGGTGAGCACGTCGATGTAATCCCAGACGGGCGCGATGTCGCCGAGCACGGGCGAGACGCCGTCGCACATGACGAGGATGCGCGGATCGCCGACCTTGTTGGCGTCCAGCACTTCGCGAAGGTGATCGGCGTCGCCGTGATTGAATACGATGAACTTGCCACCGGAGTGGGCGATGGCGATCTTCGCGGCTTGCCTCGCCGCGTAATGGGCATCGGAATCGACCGCGATCAGGTCGTAGGTCGTCGTGGTGTCGACCAGGATTGAATTGCCCGCATACCCCGTGGGAAAATAAAACGCGTCCTCGGCGCCGAAGAATTCCGCCGCGCGTTTTTCCACCGCCAGCACCGGCGGGCTGTCGCCGAAGCCGCCGCGGCTGGTGGCGGTGTGGATGCCGAATTTCCGGGTCGCTTCGCACGCCGCCTCGATGACGCGCGGATCGCCCTGCAATCCTAGATAACCGCAGCCCGCGAAATAGAGCACGCGCCGGCCATCGATGATCGTTTCAGGGCCGGGGGCGGATTGCATCACGGGCATGATGAGTTCCTGCGGTCGATCGAAAGAAAAAACGGCGACGCACTTGAGTTTAGCGGTCGGGCCGAGTCGGCGAGGCCCACCTGTGTCTTGGTGCGTGAACAGGAACGGGTGGGCCTCGCGGACTCGGCCCGACCGCTAACCGCGAACACTCGGCATTCGTGGTTCGGCATTCATTCGACATTTGGTTTTCGTCATTCGTCATTTTGCGCCACGGGTGGGCCTCGCGGACTCGGCCCTGAACTTGGGCACACTAGGAAGCCAATTTCCGTAACAGCATGTTTCGCATATGGTTACAACAAATCCAATTTGATTGTCACTTCGATAGTCATTCCACAGAATCGTCAACACTACGGCACCTTGATCGTCAACGTGCATATCCGTCATGAATCGCCTGACGATTCACGCGATTCACGAGGCCAGGTACGCATTAGCCGGGTGAACCTCATTTGCTCAGGTGGTTGAGACTCACCGACTTCATGCGGACCTGGCTGCTTCGTCTTCGGCGGCACGCAAAAATTGCCAAAGCAATACAAAAAAACTCTTGACAGCGGGATAGCCTCCGTGGCATGATGCTTCCACTGTCGGAGGGTCATCCGTTTGGGCAACCATTTCATTTGTCAATCGAGGGCTGGGATTTTGAGGAGTCGTTCCTATGTCGATGTCTTCCAGGCTGTACGAGCGCGCGCAGCGCGTTGGGCATTATTGGCGTGAACGGGCGGCGACGTGGCGGGCGCGGCTTTCGCGCCGGGAGGCTGCGCGGCGGGAGTCGCGGCCGGTTCCGCTCGATGCGCTGGAGCCCCGGCTGTTTCTGTCGGCGAGCATCGCGGGCAAGGTGTTCGCGGACGCCGACAACGACGCGGCGCGGGATGCCGGCGAGGCGGGCGTTGCCGGCTGGACGGTCTATCTCGATCAGAATGCGAATGGCCAGTTCGACGGCGGCGAGGCCAGCGTCGTGGCGAACGGCGCGGGCGAGTATGAGTTCACCGGCTTGTCAGCGGGGACGTATCAGGTGCGGACGCTGCCGGCGGCGGGATGGAATCAGTCAGCTCCGCTGGGCGGCGCGGCGCTGGAGGTGGCGCTTGGCGAGAACGATGCGGCCATCGACAAGGACCTGGGCTTTCACTACGACCGCGTGATCGATGACGGCGACGCCGGCTACCAGGACACGTCGGGTTGGACTTCGTGGCCAGAGGGATATCAGGGCGATGATCGATACATCGGCCGGGGCTCCGGCACCGAGGCAGCATCGTGGCAGTTCTCCGATCTGACGGCAGGCTACTACGAGGTGTACGTCACGTGGGCGTCGTGGAGCGACAGCACGCTGGATGCGCCGTACACGATCTTCGACGGCGCGGCCGTGGAGGCCAGCCTCCGCGTCGGCCAGAGCCAGGCGCCCACGCAAGTGACCTATCAAGGCGTGGGTTGGAAGCGGGTGGGCGTATTCGACATCGCCAACGGTTCGTTGAAGGTGGAATTGAACAATGCCGCCGCGTCGGGCAACTGGCTCTCCGCGGATGCGGTGCGCGTCGTGGCGGCGGTTTCGGCGGCTGCGACGCTCCCGGCGATCATCGACGATGGCGATCAGAATTCCACACAAACGGGCAGCGAATGGTGGTGGAGCAATATCGGCAACGAGGGCGATCAGGCGACGACCTACCGCGGCGGCGGCGACAAGTTCAGTTGGCTGTTCACCGATCTGGCGGACGGCTACTACGAAGTGCAGGCGACGTGGCAGGCTCACGGGGCCAATGCGCTGGACGCGCCGTACCAGGTTTTCGACGGCACGATCTCGGAAGGCACTCGCCGAATCAACCAGACGCTGGCGCCCAACGATGAAGAAGTCGCGGGCCGGTTCTGGGAATCGATCGGCGTGTTCCACGTGGAGAACGGCGCGCTGACCGTCGAACTGAGCGACAACGCCACCAGCGGCGCCTACCTGGTTGCCGACGCGATGCGGCTCAAGGAAGCGGTCGCGCCGGTGCCGCCGGCGCTGCCGCGCATCATCGATGAGACGGATTGGGCCGCCACACAGACCGGCAGCGAATGGTGGTGGAGCAATATCGGCAACGAGGGCGATCAGGCGACGACCT
>CAYRPN010000093.1:21859-22777 GCA_964426135.1 uncultured Phycisphaeraceae bacterium
GGGCCGGTTCTGGGAATCGATCGGCGTGTTCCACGTGGAGAACGGCGCGCTGACCATCGAACTGAGTGACAACGCCACCAGCGGCGCCTACCTGGTTGCCGATGCGATGCGATTGAAGACCGCGAGTTTGCCGGCCGTGCCCTACCTGCTGGATGAGAGCGACTGGGGCGCGACCTCCATCGGCGCCGAATGGTGGTGGTCGACGAGCCCGACGAGCGTGGAAGGCGACAATGTGACGACGTACCGCGGCTCCGGCGATGACCGGTTCACGTGGTCCTTCTCCACCTTGAACGTCGGCTCGTACCACGTTTATATCAGTTGGCCTGAGCACCTTGCGAACGCGCTGGACGCGCCGGTCACCGTATTCGACGGCTCGACAATTGAAGCCCGCCACCGCGTCAACCAGTCCCGCAACCCGCTGGATGTGCAGGACGGCAACGTCTGGTGGAAATACCTGGGCACCTTCGACATCACCACCGGCCAGCTTTCCGTCGAACTGAGCGATCACGCCACCAGCGGCGCCTACATCGTCGGCGACGCGGTGCGCATCGTTCCTGACGCGGTGGCGCCCGCATTGCCTTCGATCCGCGATGAAGGCGATGCCACCACGACGGTCACCGGCGATTGGTACTGGCTTCAGGCCGCCGCCGCCAACGACGGCGACTCCATCCGCAGCCACCGCACGGGCAGCCCAACCACCTCCGACGCCATCGCCTGGCAGTTCGACGCCCTGCCCACCGGCCAGTACGAAGTCTACGTGAGTTGGCAGAGCTACTTGGATAACGCAACCGACGCGCGGTTCACCGTCAAGAATCACGGCTCGCCCTCCGACACTGTACTGGTCAACCAGACCCTCGCCCCGACGGACAAGGAACACGCCGGCGTGTGGTGGAAAAAACTGGGCGTCTTCAACACCTC
>CAYRPN010000094.1:0-22673 GCA_964426135.1 uncultured Phycisphaeraceae bacterium
CACAGTTAACGCGGGAAGGAGGCCGTCGTTTCATAGAATCTGTGAATAATTCGGGATAGAGTCTGACCCTGCAACTTCTACGCGCGGCGCACAGAAGTTCTTATCCCTCTACCCTTGGCCCTCTACCCTTGGCCCTTCCGGCTTGGCCGGCTTAGGAGTCGTGCAAGACTAACTCCGCAGATTCGAATCGCTTCGCTCCCAGCCGGACGACTTGGAAAGTCGTCCCACATGCGATGTTGATCCTGCACGGCTCCTTAATTTCTGGATCGCGGATCGAACTTGTCTTCCGTCAAGAGTTTCACGCCTTTCGAACCAGCGACGATGTCCGCCCAGCTCACATACTTGAAGTTCTGCGTCTGGCCGTTGTCGTTGGCGCCGTCCTGCACGATGAACAGGCCCACGGTGTAGTCGCCGTTGAGCCGGCCGCTGATCACGTCGATGCCATCGGTGTCGTTGACGCCGTCGATGCCTCGTCGCGCATTCGGCTGGATCTCAAATGTCGCGAGGTATGCGAGCGACTTTCGGTCGTAGATGACGTAGGTGTTGTTTCCCTGGCTCGACGCGAGGAGGTAGCCGCCGCCGTCGCGCGTCTCGTAAATCGCCAGCCCCTCGACATCCGCGGTGAGATGGCCCTGCCTGCCCACAACATCGACCACCTTGCGATCCGCCGGCGGGCCGGGAATCCTGGCTGCGTCGGCGCCGGCATTCGCGGCATCGGGCACAGCCTGATGGCGGTAGATCCCGCCCCTCTCCGCGCCGATGTAGATGTGGCCGTAGCGGTCATCGGCGACCATGCCTTCGATGATGCCCGCTTCCTTCCACCGGCGGACCAGCTTGCCCGTGATTTTTCCGTTCACGTCAACGAGCTCGAACTGGATGACGTTGTTCGTGTTGTCGCTGACGAAGGCATGGAACTTGCCGCGCTGGTGATCGTGATACAGCGTCACGCCGTAGGGATCGATGAACGGCTGAAACACCGAGTCCTTACCCAGCGGAATCGATCCCACGCTGCTGAGCGTGCGAGTCTTCGGATCGAGCACGAAGAGGTCGAGCGAATCGTCGCTGCGGTTGGTGGCGGCAAAGATGTCCACGCGCTTGCCCGCCAGCGTGAAGCCATACCGGCCATCGACGTTGTTCATCGCGGAACCCGTGACGCTGCTGACTTCCTTGCCCGCCAGGTCGTAGACATACAGCCCGCCTTTGCCGGCGCTGTTCTGTTTGTTGGTGCCGATGACCAGGCTGGCGGCCGGATCGGTGGGATGAACCCAGATGGCGATGTCGTCGGCGGCATCACCGCGCGCCGGCACGGGCTCGGTCTCGGCGGCGGGGGTGACGGCGAAATGTTCGCCGCGGGCAGGCAGCGTGACGACGGACAGAAGGACAACACAGAAGATTCGCATCATGAGCGCACTCGGCGATTCGGTGGTGGATGCGTCGCGCACCGCCTCGCCCTTCGGGCGAGCGCTAAACGGCGAAACGAAATACAGGAACCCACTGACACTGGACATTGCCGAGCGAATCAGATGTCGTGGATTTCCTTCGACTTCTGCGCCACCGCGTCATCCACCATCGCTTCGTACTTCTTCAGCAGTTCCTGCACGTCTTCCTTGGCCTTCTCCACTGCATCCTCGCTGACATGCGCCGACTTGTCTTTGCCGGCGGTCTCAATGTGCTTGTTGCCGTCGCGGCGGGCGTTGCGGATCGTGACTTTCGCCTCCTCGCCCATTTTCTTCACCGAGCCGATCAGTTGATTTCGACGATCACCCGAAAGCGAGGGCAACGAAATCCGAATCTGCTTGCCTTCGGAAACCGGATTCAATCCCAGGCCCGACGCCTGAATCGCCTTGACGATCGCACTGACGGAGCCCTGATCGAACGGCCGGATCAAAAGCTGCGCCGCCTCCGGCACGCTGATGAGAGCGAGACTGCGCAGGTCGGTCATGGAGCCGTAGTAATCGACCTTGACAAACTCGACGAGCGAGGTGGACGCGCGGCCGGTGCGCACGCCTCGAAGCTCGCTCTTGAGGTAATTCAGAGCCTTTTCCATGTGCTCTTCGGTTTCCAACAGAATCATGTCGATGTCCATGGCGTGTTCCAGCAGGGGAAGGGCCAAGGGCCGCAGGGCCAAGGGCCGAGGGGTTCGGAGAGGGCCAATGGGTCACGGGCCATTCCACTAACAATGTTCACCATATCAAATTTTCGACTTTGTTCTTTCCCTTGGCTCTTGGCCCTTGGCCCTTCCTTCACTCCATCGACACGCGAGTGCCGTGCGACTTGCCGCTGACCACCTCCGCGATGTGGCCCGGCGACTTCATGTTGAACACCACGATCGGGATGTTCCGCTTCAGGCACATGTCGAACGCGGTCAGGTCCATCACTTCCAGGCGGCGCTGCAAGGCTTCGGCGAAGGTGAGTTTCAGAAACTTCGTCGCGTCGGGGTACTTCATCGGATCCTTGTCGTAGATGCCGTCGACCTTGGTGGCCTTGAGCAACGCCTCGGCGCCGATCTCCGCGGCGCGAAGCGCCGCCGCCGAATCGGTCGTGAAGAACGGATTGCCTGTGCCGGCGACGAAGATCACCACGCGGCCCTTTTCCAGGTGCCGGATCGCCCGACCCCGGATGAATGTCTCCGCCACGGCGGACAAGTTGATCGCACTGAGCACACGCGCGGGCTGGCCAATCTTCTCGAGCATTTCCTTGAGCGCCAGGCCGTTGATCACCGTGCCAAGCATGCCCATGTAGTCGGCGGTGGCCTGGACGATGTGGCCCTCCTTGGCGAGTTTGGAGCCGCGGATGATGTTGCCGCCGCCGACGCATACGGCCAGTTGGACGCCCACCTGCGCCGCTGCCGCGATCTCCTTGGCGATCACTTCCAGTTCCTCACCATCGATGCCGAAGTGCCCCGGCTTGCAGAACGCTTCACCGCTCACCTTCAGCAACACCCGGCGATATCCGGACGCGGGGGAAACAGGGGCGGGATGCGAGGAACCTGCGGTCGTCATGCGTTTCCTTCCTGGAGAGGGCATCAATCCTTGACTAGCGCTGAACAGGGATTTCACGGTCTGGCTGACGATTCGTCAAGTGAGCGACTTGGAGGAATCCCCGGCGCAGGCGATTGGGCATGACCAAGGCGACAACCAGTTGCCGCTCGCAGGAAGCAGTCTGCTGGACGGTAGCGCTAGTGGGATGCGGGGATCGAAGGGCGAAGCGCGATGAACGTGCCCGTCGCAATACCGCTAACGCTATGGAGATTGGACGCCAGGTGTGTCCGCGCCTGGCACGGACGCACGTTGCTGGCGTACTGTCAACTGTGATGGGACCGCGTTCATCCTGAACGCACGCTGCGCGTTGGCCCGCGTCGCATGCCGGTCACGCCGCCTGTTTGTCCGCGTCTTCGATCGCAGGCCAGTGCTTGTCATCAAGGCCCTGCAGGACTTCGGCGGAGGGATCGAAGACCCTCGCCGTGCGCCGCAGCCAGATGCGAACCGCAATGAAGAGGAACAGCGCGCCGCCCAATGCGGAGCCCAGGATGATGCCGAACATCTGCAGCCACGGATCGACGACCGGCGACGGATCGCGCAGTTCCGCCTGCGTGATGCGCGTCTCCCCGATGCGGGCGTTGTGACGATCATCCGCCAGTTGCTGCGGACGGAATGCCGCGCCCACGGACTTGAGGAGGAAGTTGACGAGTTCCTTGTCGGTGTGGGTGTATTCGAGCGTGAGCACGTTGCCGGTCGAGGGCAGCACTTTCAGACTCTCCGCCACCTGCCGCTGCAGGTCCGCCGGATCGCGGAAGTACTTGACGCCGTGCGCTTCCAGCCCCGACAGCGCCGCGCTGAGCACCGGCTCGCTGGTGATCTTCTTTGCCTGCGCGGCAAGCCAGGCTTCGGACGACTGCTCCTTCAACTCGTTCGCGCCCGGCTGCGCCAGTTCGATCACCGTCGTCGCCCGCCACACCGGCTGCACGACCCGCTTGGCGGCGACATAGCTGCCGGCCACGAGCGCCACCACGGCAATCACCACGCCCGCCACCAGCGCCGCCGACCGGTTCGTCGACCAGCGACGAACCATCTCAGCCTCGCTGGACGCCAGGAACTGCTTCACCTGGTTGAGCGTCTGCTTCTGCTGAAGCAGACCGGCGTACTGCTGCTTGACCGACTCCACGTGCATTTCAGCGGCCCGCAGCGCCTTGGCCTTGGCCTTGAGAACCTGGCGATATTTCGCAAGCCGCGCGGCGCGGGCGGAGGCGTCGCCCTCCAGCGCGGGCATGTCGGAATCGTTGGAGTCAGCAGGGGCGACGGCGTCCTCCGGCGACTGGCCGCGCGATAACCGCTTCTCGCGTGCTTCGATCTCCTCGCGCTCTTTCGCCAGTTCCGCCTTCGCCTTGCGGAGCATCTCGTGATAATCGGCGACCTTCTTTTTCAGATCCTGCTCGCGCTTGTCGATGTCGGCCCGGCGCTTGTCCAGTTCGCGAATCTCCGCGCGGGCCGCCTGGGCATCGCTCTTGAGCTTCTGTACGTCCGTCCTGGAAAGTCCCGCATCGCTGGCGGCCTCGGCGGCAACGGCGGCGGCGCTGGCGGCCGATGCCGTCGCGCTGGCAGCCTGCTGGGCGATCTGCTTTCGCTCCTCGTCCAACTGCTGGCGCGCCGCCTCGATCTCGCCCCGCTGCGATTCGATCGTCTTGCGCAGCGACTCCAGTTCGCCCGCGCGCTGTTCCAGGTCCGCGCGCTGCGCGACGAGCTGGTCGGAACGCTTGTCCTGCCGCTTCTCGATTTCCGCCTGTTCGCGAGCCTTGTGCTTCAACTGGCTGCGCTGCGCCTCCAGTTCCTGCGCCTTGGCCGCAAGCTGCCGCTCGCGCTCCGCCAGCGCCTGTTCCATCTCGGCCAGGGCGACGGTGTCCGACTCGGCGGACTGCTTCACCTGCGACAGTTGCGCCTCGCGGGCCGCAAGCTGCTCGCGCAGCTGCGCCACCTGCGCCTGCGCCGCCTCGAACGCCTGCTTCTGCGATTCCAGTTCACCGCGGGCCGCCTCGAGTTGGCCTTGCCCCTGGGCTAGCTGCTGCTGCTGAGCGGAGAGCTGCGCCTCGCCGTCCTGAAACTGGCGCCGGGCAGCCTCAAACGCCTGCTGCTGCGCGGTGATCTGCGACTTGAGGTCCGTCACCTCGCCCCGTTCCCGCTCCAGGTCCTGGCGCTGGCCGGCCAATTCTTTCTGCGCCGCCTGCAGCGAGTCGATCGCCGCGCGGGCGTCGGCGGACTGCTTCGCCGCCTCCAGTGTCTGCTTCAGATCGAGCTGCGATTGAGCCAGTTCCGATTCGCGCGATTTCAGCTGCGCAATGAGCGCGTCCGCATCGGCGTGACGGAGGTCGAGCTGCTGCTTGCGCACGTTCAGCGCGGCGCGGTCCTCGTCCAGCGAGGTGCGCTGGCGATCGAGGTCCTCCTGCTGACGCGTCACCTGCTTGCGAGTGTCGTCGATCTCGGCGCGACGGGTGTCCAGATGCTGCTGCCGCGCCGCCAGTTCGCCGGCCTGTGCTTCCAGTTCCGATGCTTGCGCCGCAAGCTCGCGCTGACGCTGAGCCGCGACCACGCCGGCGATTTCCAGATCCTTCTTCGCCTGCGCGACGGCTGCCCCCGTGGACTGCAGTTCCAGACGCGCCGCATTCAGTTGCTCCCACTCGGTGGCGACGCGCTTTCGCTCTTCCTCGAGCGCGGCCCGCTCGCCGGCGAACTGCTCGCGCTCGGCCCCCATCGCCTGGCGATCCGTGTCGAACTGGGCGATGCGCTGATCGATCGACGCCTGGCGAGTGTCGAGTGCCGCCGCCTGCCCATCGAACTCGGCGCGACGTTGCGCCAGATCCTGTTCCGCCTTGCGAATGTCGGCCGCGGCGCGGCTTAGGACTTCCTGTGTCTCCTGCGCTTTCTGCTTCTGTCCCGCCAGCGCGTCGAACCCCCGCTGCAGTTCCTGCGTGCGATCCACCAGCGTCTGCGCGTGCTTCTTCAGTTCGTTCTCGCGGGCCGTCAGCGAATCCGCGGCTGCGGCGAGTTCCTGCTGGCGCTGGTCCAGTTGGTGGGCGCGATCGTCCTGCGCCTGCGCGGCGGCGGCGGCCTGCTCGTCGCGCTGCTTCAATTCGGCGGCGATCGCGTTCAGTTCACCGCGCTGGCGATCGAGCTGCTGCTGCTGCTGATTTAGTTCGCCGCTCTTCTGCTCAATGGCCTTGATCCGTGCGTCGATCTCCCGCTGGCGTGCGTCGAGTTCCTTGGCTCGCTTGTTCAGGTCCTGGTCGCGCTTGTTGGCCGCAGCCGCTCCATCCGCCAGCGAGCGCTGCTGCTGCTCAAGCTGGCCACGCGCCGCGTCCAGTTCCTGGCGCTGCGCGTCGAGCTTCTCCTGCTGCTTGCCGAGTTCCGCGCGTCGGGCTGTCAGTTCCGCCTGCCGGGCATCGAGAGTCTTGCTCGCGCTCTCCAGTTCCGTCCGACGGTTGCGCACCGCATCGCGCATGGAGCGAAGCCGCGCCTGCCGCCGCTCCATCGCGGCGAGCTGGCGCTGCACCGCGGCGCTCTTGCTGGCGACCTCTTCCGCCTGCTGCTCGTTCTCCTGCTGCCAGTTGCGCAGTTGGCCAAGCCGGCCCTCCAGATCGGAGAGCAGGTCCATGACCTGGCTGGCTTCCGCTTTGGAATTGGCAACCGCACTCTCTCGGGTAGCTGTCTTGGTGCTCATGGGGGTGGTCCTTCGGCGCGGGCAGTCGAGTCGCTTGAAGAACTATCGGAACGAGATGCAGCCGACCTAAGCGGCATAATCGGAAATCTGACCCCAGATTCGCGCGTCGGTTAGGATGGCCCGGATTCGCACTCGCATGAACCTGACCAACGTCCAATTCGGTTATCGCCAACATCAGCCCGTCATCGACGGCATCACCGCCGCCCTGCCGCCTGGCCGCCTCTGCGCTCTGATCGGCCCCAATGCCGCGGGCAAGTCGACGCTGCTGAAGCTCATGCTCGGCCTGGAGCGGCCCTGCGGCGGCAGCATCCGCCTCGGTGACCGTGATGTGACGACGCTCTCCGTGTGGCAGCGGGCCGCGCAACTGGCGTACGTGCCGCAAAGCCCGGCGACCCACGTGGCGTTCAGCGTGGAGGAGGTCGTGGCGATGGGACGCTTTGCATTGCCCGCGGACGGGCAGGCGGTGGAGCGGGCCATCGAGGCGTGCGATCTCTCGGCGATCCGCGGCGCGGCGCTGGCTGAACTTTCCACCGGACAACAGCAGCGCGTCGCGCTGGCGCGGGCGCTGGCGCAGATGGCCGGGAGCAATCGAATGGCTGCCGCCGCGGATTCGCGAAACCTTGCCAGCGGGCAACCCGGGCGCTTCCTGCTGCTCGATGAACCGGTCAGCGCCATGGACCTGAAACACGTCCATGCGACCATGCGTCTGCTCAGGCAGGTCGCGGCGAACGGCGTCGGCGTGCTGGCGGTGATGCATGACCTGAACCTGGCGAGCGCGTATGCGGACGACATCTGGCTGCTCGACCAAGGCCGGCTGGCGGCGGCGGGCACATGGGACGAGGCGCTGGAACCGCAGCGGCTGTCCCGCGTGTACGGCGTGCCGCTGCGAATCGTCAGTCGCGGCGACGACCACCGGCCGGTGTTCTCCACCTTGGCCGCAGCCGCCGCACCGCCGGCTTGAGCCCCATTACAATCCTCCGCACAGCCATGCATTCGCCTCCTCCAACCTGGCGCGGCCAATCGTCGTCGCGATCGCAGACGATCGCCATCGGCAAAGTCGTCGGTCAGCACTGCCGCGCCGGCGACCTGATCGCGCTGATCGGCGAACTGGGCGCGGGCAAGACGCAGTTCACGCAAGGCCTCGCCGCGGGGCTGGGAATCGATGCGGCGGTGGCGAGTCCGACGTTCGTCATGGCGCAGGAGTACACGCGCGAGCAGAGCGGAAAGGAGCAAGCGCCGCTTCGCCTCATCCACATCGACGCATACCGCATTCACAAGCTCGACGAGCTCGAATCCATCGGCTGGGAAATCACCGGCGACACCCTCGGCGGCGAGATGCGCCGCGGCAGCGTCGTCGCCATCGAGTGGGCGGACCGCCTCGATGAACTCGTCGGCAGCGACCGGTTGGAAGTGAAGCTCGCGCATGTCGGTGACGACCAGAGAAATGTTCAGATCATGGCTCACGGCAACTGGGCGGGCCGGTCAAAAGAGTTGTTCGATGCGCTGCGTGCCGTCCTGCCAAATCCAATTCAAGCTTCAGCCACTGCAACCCCCAACCCCGAACCCCCAACCCCGAACCCCATTCCCTGTCCCATCTGCAAAAAGCCCGTGCTCAAAACCGACGCGACGTTTCCGTTCTGCTCGAAGCGCTGCAAGACGATCGATCTTGGCAAATGGCTCAGCGGGAATTACGTCATCAGCCGGCCGGTGGAGCAGAACGATCTGGAAGAAGAGTCGTGATCGGTGCCGCGGATTGCGTGCGGAGTTGCGCGGTTAGCGGAAACGCCGCAGGCGTCTGGGCGGCGAACCTTGCGACCCCATTTCCAATTCGACTTGAACCCGCACGAATCGGCGTTGAATGCGCACGATTGGTTGACGCGCGATCGATCGTCCAGACGCCTTCGGCGTTTCCGCTAAACGTCCATGCGCCAGGCGTCAATACGCCTTCCCCTCCGTCAAACCCTTCCTCGTGTCCGTCCGGAACGGCGACGCCGGCAGCCCCGCGCCGTTCACCAGGTTCGGCTCCGCGTCGTCGCGCCAGGCGAAGCGCACCGCCACCGGCTTCTTCACGCCTTCCGCGCTGACGACAATTGCGTTGCCTTCGATCTTCGCGGCGGCGGCGACGAAATTCTGATCTTCGCCGGCGATTTCGAAATGGCTCAGCGGCTTGTCGTCGCGCGATTTCAGGCCGCGCGTGCTGCCCGTGTACGCTTCGTCGAACTCGATCGCGATCTTGTCGCCGTCGACCTTGTGCGACTTGAAAATCGGCCCGCTGTAGACCACATCCTTGTGCGCATACGTTTTCGCCAGCGCCCACAGGCTCAGCCGCTTGCCCACGTCGAGCTTGTTGGTCGGATGAATATCCGCCACGTTGCCGATGTCGGTAATCACCGCCATACCCGTGTTCTTCACGTTCTTGAGCGTCAGCAACTGCGCTTCCCACAGTTCCGCGCACAACGCCGGATCGTTGCGCGTGTAGCGGAACGGGGCGAGCTGCACGAAATAGAACGGGAACGGCAAGTCGCCGCCGGAAGCCGCTCCCCCGGCGTTCGCAAAATCCTTGCGCCAGTTCTCAATCATCGCAGGAAACAGCGTGCGATACTGGTGCGCCCGCGGGCAGTTGCTTTCGCCCTGGTACCAGATCGCCCCGCGGATGGCGTAGGGCAGCAGCGGCGCGATCATGCCGTTGTAAAGATTCGCCGGCCGATTCTGGCTCAGGCCCGGCAACGTGAGCAGCCGCGGCTTCACCGGCGCGGGCTTGCCGTCTTTCTTCGCCTTGTCCGCGTCCGCCTTCCACTTGGCGAGCATGTCGTTGTTCTTTTTCTCGATCGACTCCGGCGTCGTCGACGCCACATCCTTGTCCCATTTCTCCAGCAGCGGCTTCAGCTCCCCCACCGCTTCCAGCGACGCTCGGCTCGCCCATGCCTCGGCGGGGGTGCCGCCGTAGGACGAATCGATCAGACCGATGGCGACGTTCAGTTTCTGATGCAGCTCGCGTCCGAAGTAATAACCCACCGCCGAGAATCCCGCCGCCGTCTTCGAATCGCACTCGACCCACTTGCCCTTGATGTCGTCCTGCGGCTTCTCCTGCGGATTACGCGGCACGCTGAGCAGACGAATCTTCGGGTGATTCGCAGCCGCCACTTCCTTGTCCGCGTTGTCCGCCTTGGACAACGTCCACGCCATGTTGGATTGCCCGGAGCAGAGCCAGACTTCGCCGACCATCACGTTCTTGATTTCGATCTTGTTCTTGCCCTGCACGGTGACGGTGTACGGCCCGCCGTAGGCGAGCGCGGGCAACTTCACCTGCCACTTGCCGCCGGCGTCGGCCTTGGCCTTGGATTGGATGTTGATGCTGGGATCGACGCGCACGTTCAGCTTCGTGCGCAGATCTTTCAAAGGACTGTCCGCCGGAATCACCTGCCCCAGGTTCACGCCCTCGGCCAGCTTCGCCCCCGGCAGCGTCACCGCCACCTCTTCACCCGCCTCGGCCCAGCCCCAGATCACGACGGGCTTGCCTTGCTGCAGCACCATGTTGTCGCCGATGATCGCGGGCAGTTTCACCTCCGCGCGGGCGGCGTGCGAAGCAGCGACGAGGCAGGCGAGCAGGCAGATCGTTTGGAACAGGCGTGCGGTCATGGTGGTGCCTTTCGTGTGCGGATGGGTCAACGCATGGTAGCGGGCGGCTGCGAGATTGGGATGCGCCAGGTCGGCTGGGACGGACGGGTTGGGATTGCCCGGTGGCCAGTGGCCGGTCACGTACCCCCGGGGTGTCGGAATTGCATTTAAATCACTTTGAATCATGGAGTTACAATTTCGACTGCCATAAAGGTAGGACACTCGCGTTTGCCGGTTTTTTCATTGGTTAAAGCGTTGCTTCGAAACAGGTTGTAGCAAAAAAGTGAAGTGGCCGGAAATGGCCGGGTGGCCACATGGTGTCACCGGCTGTCGGATAAGCCGCAGCACCGGGGTGCGCCTTATTCGGATGTCGAGTCAATCTGGGATTCGCAGCGACGCTGACGGAGCATTTCAATTACCTTTGGATCGCTGCCTCGGTAACGGATGCACGCCACCTCGCTGGATTCGACCACCTCCATCATTTGTGTCAATTGCTCGGGCGTCTGGGGCTGGCGGCAGACGTAGCAATGTCGCACCTCGCCTTTGGCGTCCGTCTCCCATTGGAAAAGCTCCGGCGCGACATTCAGAGGCAAATCGCACCTGATGCAACAACCATCGACCACATAAAACGGCCCAACGACATTCAACGGATGCGGTTGAGGGTCGGCAGACATGGTGCCAAATGATACCAGATTTGAGGCGAACCTGCACATCAAGCATCGGACACACAGTGTCCGGCTCGCTTCGAACAAGCGCATCACTTCCCCAACTCCCTGCTCCGCCTCTCCGCCGCCTTGACCGCGTCCGTCCACACCTGCTTCACCTGATTCGCGTCGAGGTGTTTGATCGCGGCCTCCGTCGTGCCGCCGGGGCTGGTGACTTTGCGGCGAAGCTCGGCGGCGGTATCCGGTGAGTTCAGCAAAAGAGTCGCCGCGCCCAGCAGCGTCTGGCCCACGAGCAGCCGGGCGTGCTCGCCCAGGCCCAGATCGGTCGCGGCCTGCTGCATCGCTTCGGCGAGGTAAAAGACGTAGGCAGGGCCGGAGCCGGAGACGGCGGTGATCGCGTCGATCAGCGCCTCCTCCACGCGCACCGCCTTGCCGCCGGCAGCGAAGAGCTTCATGGTCAGCTCTGCCTCGCTGGCAGCGACGCCCGGCCCCACGGCAATACCCGCCATGCCTTGACCGACCATCATCGGTGTGTTGGGCATGACGCGGATGATTTTGGGGAAGGGTTTAGGGTGTAGGGTGTAGGGTGTAGGGGCGGAGCGGATTGCGGATTGCGGATTTCGGATTTCGGACTTGGGATTGGGGGTTGGGGATTGGGCCGAACCCTTTGTGCCTTCGTGCCCGTGTGCCTCGATGCCTTCTCTCTCCGTGTCTTTCCCCTTGGTCCCTTGGTCCCTTGGTTCCTTGGTCCCTTCGCTCTCTTCCGCCATCGCCGCGCCGAGTTTGGCGATCGTCACGCCCGCCATGATGGAGATGACCACCTGTTCCTCGGAGCCGAAGCGGGCGAGGTCGCCGGCCACCGGCTTCATCATCTGCGGCTTGACCGCGAGCATGACCTGCGCGCTCTGCCCGATGACCTCGGCGTTGTCGCTGGTCACCGCGATGCCGAGCTTGTCGAAGACCGCGCGGCGGGCGTCGGCGGGATCGGAGGCGATCATTTGGGATGGCGCGAGCACGCCCTTGTCGATCGCGGCCTTCGCGATCGCTTCCGCCATGTTGCCAGCGCCGAGGAATCCGAGTTGGTAGCGCATGTCAAACCTTACCTAAGTCTTTCATCTCGTTCTGTTGACACATCGGGATTCAGTCGCACACCACAATGACGGCAGAACTGGGTACCCGCAAGATCGACTGCCCCCCCTAATAGTGAACGCTCGCAATTCGGGCAGTGGTAGTAGGTCGCACCAAGACCAGCGAAACAAATCGCAACCAACTCAAGCACCGCGCCGCAACAGAGCAAAAGGGGTGGGTTTCCGAAATGCGGTGACATGACGAACACGACTATTCCAAGGATGACGAAGACAAAGCCAATGAGGCCGTTTCGAACACCGCGCCTCCGAAGCTCTCGCCACTGTTCGGTAAAGTCTTTGTTCATGAGTACGCGATCACTCGCCCCAGGTCTGTTTCAGCCACGTGTCCCGCGCCTGTTTCGATTCTTCCAGAAATCGCAGCAGCCCCGCTTCGTCGCTTCGTTCGAGCAGGTCGCGAAACATCGCCAACTCCGCCGCGTAGTGATCGATCGTGTCGAGCATCGCCTGGCGGTTGGTGGTGAAAATATCGGTCCACACGCGCGGGTCGCCGCTGGCGACGCGGGTCGTGTCGCGGAAGCCGGTGGCGGCGATGCTGATCGCCTTGAGCTTGTCCGCCAGCGCCACCAGCAGCGACGCGCTGGCGTGGGGCAGGTGACTGATGGCGGCGACGAGGCGGTCGTGGACGTCGGGCGCTTTCTCGGTGAGCTTCATGCCCAGCGTCTGCCAGAGGTCACGCACGGTGGCCAGGGCGCGCTCGCTGCTGTGAGTTGCGCCGGGCGTGAGGATGCAGAGACGGCCCTTGAATAGTTCAGCGCGGGCGTGTTCGGGGCCTTGCAGTTCGCTGCCGGCCATGGGATGGGCGCCGACGAAACGCGTCGGATCGGGCAGCAACCGGGCGGCATCGGCGCAGACTTTCGCTTTGGTGGAGCCGGCGTCGGTGATGATGAGGTCAGGTCGGTCGTGGCGGGCGATCTCGGCGAAAATCGCGGCAAAGGTGGACAGCGGTGTGCAGAGAATGATGAGGTGGGAGCACCATCCCGACAGGGTGGTGCCTTCGTCGCCAGGGAGGCACCGCCCTGTCGGGACGGTGCTCTCGGCATCGCACGCAGCGGCAGATTTTGTCGCCTGTGCGATCGCCTCGTGAACGCTCGCCGCGCCCTCGTCGATGCAGCGCAGGGCCTTGGCGCGGGCGACGACCTCGCTGCGCCGACCGACGCCGACGATGCGGCCGGCATAGCCCGCGGCACGCAGCGCCAGGCCGATGCTGCCGCCCAGCAGGCCCACGCCGACGATGGTCACCTGGGCGATCTGCGATAATGGCTTGGAAACATTCGCCATGCGGCGTTAACATAGCAGTTTGCGTCCCTGCGAGCCGGGGACTGTGTCCCCGGATTCGACCGGAGTCACAGGCTCCGGCTCTGAAAAGGCATCGAGCATCGGCGGACGTGTCGCGCGGATCGGCCGTTGCCGTCGCTGGACGCCCGCGCGGGCCGCCGCCGAGCCTTTGGCCCGCCGCTAAACGGCGCAGGGATGATCGCGGGATTCAGTACCATCCCCCACATTCAATACCTTCATTACCTTCATTACCTTCTCTACCTTCTATACCTCCTCCCCCTCCCCTCCCCCATGTCCGACCAAGACGAATTTCAACCTTACACCGGCACCTACGAACTGGAGTTTGAGCGGCCGCTGCTGCAACTGGAACGCCAGATCGCGGAGTTGGAGCTGCACATGAAGCAGACCGGTGTGGACCTGTCCGCGGATCTGCGCAAGCTGCGCGACAACCACACGTCGATGCTCAAGAAAACGTTCGAGAACCTTTCGCCTTGGGACACAGTGAAGGTGGCGCGGCATCCGGGTCGGCCGCAGACCGTGGATTACCTGCGCATGATCGTGAAGGATTTCTGCGAGTTGCACGGCGACCGGCGCTACGGCGATGACAAGGCGATCATCACCGGCTTTGGGCGCATCGGCTCGTTCAAATGCCTGATCGTCGGCCACCACAAAGGCCGCGACACCAAGGAACGCATCGCGTGCCACTTCGGCTGCGCCCATCCGGAGGGCTACCGCAAGGCGATGTTGAAGATGAAGCTGGCGGAGAAGTTCAAGCTGCCGGTGGTGACGTTCATCGACACGCCCGGCGCGTATCCGGGCATCGGAGCGGAGGAGCGCGGGCAGGCGGAGGCGATCGCGGTGAACCTGCGCGAAATGGCGAGGCTGCGCACGCCGGTGGTCTCGGTGGTCATCGGCGAAGGCGGCAGCGGCGGTGCGCTGGGCATCGGCGTGGCGGATCGCATCGGCATGATGCGGCACGCGTGGTACAGCGTGATCAGCCCCGAAGGCTGCGCGGCGATTCTGTGGAAGACCGGCGCGGAGGCGTCGAAGGCGGCCGACGCGCTGAAACTCACGGCCGAGGACAACCTCAAGAACGGCATCGTGGACACCGTGATCGAAGAACCCATGGGCGGCGCCCATCGCAACCCCGCAGCCGCGGCGGACGCGATCGAGAAGTGGATCACCAAGAACCTGCGCGAACTGGGCCGGCTGAAACCGGACACGCTGGTGCAGAGGCGAATGGATCGGTTCCGCGCGATCGGGACGGCGTAGCGAGGCGGGCACTGTGGATCGGCCCCCTCGCCCCCGGCTCGGTCCCCCGGTGGGGAGAGGGTTGGCGTGAGGGGATGGGATTGAAAATTGAAAATTGCAAATTGAAAATTTTCAATTTGCAATCCCAGCCCTTTGTGTCCTTCGCGCCTTCGTGTCCTTCGTGATCTCCCCCAACGGCGACCCGCGCGGGGCAAGGCCCCGCGGCTAAACGGGGGCACGAAACACCATGTCTATCTTCTTGTTCCACCACGATTTCCAACCCGCGCCTTGACATTTCCCGATTCCATTGCTCAAGTTACCCGCCCATATCAGTCCGATGGAAGGAGTGGAATAACCCTCCCAAACGGGCGATAAGGGTTCAGCGCGGCAACCTTGTAACCCGCCGGCATCCAAGAGAAAGCAATGGCCAAGAGCGGCAAAATATCCCGCGACGACACTGCCAGCGACGCTTCCGCCGTCGCAGCGTCCCCGGTCCGCAAGGCCGGCGGCGCACCCAAAACTCCGCGCACCGGCCGGGTCACCGGCACCGGGGGCACCGGCACGGGCAAGCACCTGGTCATCGTCGAATCCCCCGCCAAGGCCAAGACCATCAACAAGTACCTGGGCAAGGGCTACATCGTCAAAGCCTCGGTCGGCCACGTGCGCGATCTGCCCAGCCGGAACCCCAAGGGCGACAAGTCGCCGGTGCCGGGCGTCGATCTCGAAAATAATTTCGCCCCCACCTACGAGGTGATGGCAACGAAGAAGAAGACCATCGCCGACCTGAAGAAGGCAGCCAAGGACGCCACGGAGATCTGGTTCGCCACCGACTTGGACCGCGAGGGCGAAGCGATCGCCTGGCATTTGACGCAGGCCCTCAATGTCGATCCCGCCAAGGCCAAGCGCGTGGTGTTCAACGCCATCACCAAGGCGGAGATTCAGCACGCCTTCGAGAACCCGCGCCCGATCAATGCCGACCGCGTCAACGCCCAGCAGGCCCGGCGGATCCTCGACCGCATCGTCGGTTATCAGGTGTCGCCGCTGCTCTGGAAGAAAGTCGCCGGCGGCCTGAGCGCCGGGCGGGTGCAGTCGGTGGCGGTGCGTTTGGTGGTGGACCGCGAGCGCGAGATTCAGAAATTCGTGCCCGACGAATATTGGAAGATCAACGGTTACTTCACGCCGGACATGCAGGGAGCCGCGAAGCTGCGCGAAGGCTGGCTGAAATGGCTGGCGGAAGGCGAAGCCGCGTTCAAGGCATACACCGCGGCCAACGCAAACGGCACCGGGGGAACCGGGGGCGCCGGGGGCGCCGGCAACGGCAAGGCACCGCCGCCGGGCCGCACCCAGCGTGAGCGCAACGGCTGGCTGAGCAAGCTCGGCTGCCTCTCGGCGGAGCTCATCGAAATCGCAGGCCAGCGCTTCGAGCCCAAGTCCGCCGCCGAAGCGCGCCGAGCCGCTGAACTCTGCGGCCTGACCATCGAAAAAGAAATCGTCAGCGAAGATCCCAAGGGCAAAGGCCCCGCCGCCAAGCGCATCAGCTTCGTCGGCGTGCTTTCATCGCAGTGCAACTGGCGCATCAAGTCGATCACCACCAAGCGCACCCGCAGCCGGCCTTACCCGCCGTACATCACGTCCACCTTGCAGCAGGCCGCGGCGAACGTGCTCGGCTATTCCGCCAACAGCACCATGCGCCTCGCCCAGCAGCTCTACGAAGGCGTGGACATCAAGGGCATGGGCTCCGTCGGCCTGATCACCTACATGCGTACCGACTCGACGCACCTCAGTAACGAGGCGCTGTCGATGGCCCGCAAATACATCGAGCAGAATCTGGGGCCTAAGTATCTGCCCGAGTCGCCGAACTTCTACAAGAGCTCCAACAAAGGCGCGCAGGAAGCGCACGAAGCGATTCGGCCCACGGATGTCACGCTTTCGCCCGATCGCCCGGAGATTCGCGCCTCGCTCAACGAACAGCAACTGAAGCTCTACCGCCTGATCTGGCAGCGCTTCGTCGCCTGCCAGATGACCCCGGCGGAATGGGATTCGACGGCGGTGCTGATTGAAGGAGAGGGCCAAGGGCCTAGGGCCAAGGGCCAAGGGGCCGAGCAATCCGATTCCCTTGGCCCTCGGCCCTCGGCCCTCGGCCCTTCCTCTTCCATCGTCTTCCGCACCTCCGGCCGCATGCTGGTGTTTGACGGCTTCTACAAGGTCGTCGGTGTGCCGCAGGTGAGCGATGAACTCACATTGCCCAAGCTCACGCAGAGCCAGCCTCTGGCCGCGATGCAGATCGATCCGCTGCAGTTCTTCACCAGCCCGCCGGCGCGTTACAACGAAGCCTCGCTCGTGAAGAAGCTGGAAGCCGAGGGCATTGGCCGGCCCAGCACGTATGCGTCGATCATCAACGTCATCCAGAACCGCAAGTACGTCGACAAGCAGAACGGTCGCTTCTACGCCACCGATCTGGGCATGGTCGTCACCGACCGCCTCGTCGAAGCGTTCCCGCACATTCTCGACATCGGCTACACCCGCGCGATGGAATCCAAGCTCGACGCCATCGAGGAGAAGCACGCCGACTGGATCGAGATGCTCACGCAGTTCTACGGGCCGTTCAAGGTTGAACTCGAACACGCCCACAAGACGATGACGCACGCCAAGGCGGTGGTGGAGCCGGCGCCGGAGGAATACAAGTGCCCCACGTGCGGCTCGCCGACGGTGTACCGCTTCGGCAAGAACGGGCGGTTCCTCAGTTGCTCGACGTATCCCGACTGCAAGTACGCCGCCCCGGTGGATCGCGAAGGCAAACCGCAGGGCATCGTGCTCACCGACATCCTCTGCCCGTTGTGTGGCAAGGGCATGGTGAAGCGCACCGGCCGATTCGGCGCGTTCCTCAGTTGCGAAACGTATCCGACGTGCAAGGGCGTGGTGAACCTGGACCGCAAGAAAGGCACGGTGAAGTTGCCCAAGCCGCCGCCGCTCTTGATCGCGGATGTCCACTGCCCCAAGTGCGAGTCGGCGCTCAACCTTCGCCGCAGCAAGCGCGGGCCCTGGCTCAGTTGCAGCAAGTTCCCCAAGTGCCGCGGCCGGCTGGCGTTCAACTCGCTGGACGAGAAGAAGCAGAACGAACTGGAGAAAATCCTGCTCGCCCACGAAGCGGCACACCCGGTGCCGAAGGTGAAAACCACCGACGGCCGCACCCTGCACGAGGACGAGCCCTACGTGCCGAAGGTCGAAGGCGGCGAGGCGAGTGACGACAGCGCGATCGACGCGGAGGAATGAGCCTCATCGTTTAGCGGAAACGCCGCAGGCGTCTGGGCGAATGACCCGGTGCGCCCGGATCGCAATGGGGCATCCCGGTCTTTCGTCCAGACGCCTGCGGCGTTTCCGCTAAACAGGCATCATCCCGTCGTGCTAGAATGCTTCCGCCATGATCCGCCAATTCGCCATCATCCTGCTCATCGTTTTTGTTTCGCTTGCCTCTTCGCCCGCCGCCGCCTGCCCCGCGTGCAAGGAGAATCTCTCCAACGGCCAAACCAACGGCCAAGGCGAGGCGACGCCCAACCTCGCGCAGGGCTTCGCATGGTCGATCTATCTGATGATTGCCGTGCCGTTCGCGCTGGCCGGTGGGCTGGGGTTCGCGGCGTGGAAACTGAACAAGCAGGCGAAGCTCGCATCACAGATCATCGCCCGGCAGGCGTGATTTCACCGTTTAGCCGCGGCCCCTTGGGCCGCGCGGGGCGACTGTTCACCTTCGCGGCGCATCTCGCCAAATGCTCCCGCTCTTCGAGCGGGCGCTAAACGGCGGGCATTCCCATCACAACATGATTGATGGCTCGTCGCGATGCGCGACCGATCACCGCCATCGCCGCTTGGATCGCGGGTGAATGCCGGCGATGTCGTCCGCGTCGCCATCGAGGCGGATCGCCAGCGCGGGCAGATCATTCCACACGTTCTCCGATCGGGCTGCCAGAAGCGGCGCGACGATGCTCGGCGCGGTCAATGTCTGCCGCGTCGATGTCAGCGCGGCGCCCGCAAGCGCCATGCTCTGCGAAAGGGTGGCCTGCTGCGAACTGATCGCCAAGGAAGGACTCAGCGGCGCGGACGCCACCACGTTCGTCGGCGCGGACGCCAGCACGCTCAGCGGCGCGGTCGGCGTGCCGCCGCCCGGTTCGCCGTCGGGAAGCTGCGTGAACTGCAGATTGCGCGTGAGGATCAGATCGGAACTGGACACGCGGCCGTCACCGTTGACGTCGAGCATGGGCGAATAACTCGCGCCGCCCAGTTGCAGGAACTGCGCGTTGCGCACGAGGATGACATCGTTGGAGCGCACCTGCGTGTTGGCGCTGACATCGCCGGGGACGACGTTGAAACGGAACTGGAAACTGCCGCCTCCCGCGCCATCGCCGCTGGGCCAGGCATCGCCGCCCTGCGCGGGATTGGTCCATTCGCCGTCGAGCGCGTCGCTGAAGCCGTCCGCCACGGAGTCCGACAGCGTGATGAACCACTTGTCCGCATTGACCGGGAAGACGAGCGTCCAGGTGGCGACGAAGCTGTTCGAGTCGTACGCGAACGAGGTCACGCCCGCATTGGCGGTGTTCACGCTGCTCAGCAAAAGCGCCGCTTCGCCGACTTCCACATGCTCCGAGAAGCGCACGTGGATGCGGTTCACGTTCGTCCATGGAATCGTCGCGAGTTGAGCAGCGCCGCTGGGCACGGGGTATCCCTGGCCGCTGCCCCACTGCCCGCGAAACTCCGGCGACCAGTGCGTGGAATCCACATACACCTGGGCGACCATCGGCGGCAAAATCAAGCGTGTGTACGCATCGCGCGTCGACTGGTCGGCGTTGGCGTCGTCGATGGCGTCGCCCAGCGCGAACAGGTCGGCGTCGTTCACCAGGCCGTCGCCGTTCATGTCGGCGGCAGGGTTGAACTGCGCGTTGTTGCTCAGATAAATCGCGGCGAACGCGTCAACATCGTCCGTCTGAATGAAGCCATCGAAATCCAAGTCGCCCAGCCCGCGCCCGATGACGGTGGAAGTGAACAAGCCGGGACTGCGCTGCACGTTGACGTTGCCGGTGGGTTCGAAGGTGACGACGGTGGCCACGTGGTTGCCGTGCGTGACGCCGAAGCGATCCTGTGCGAAGAGGTCGCGGTCGATCTGATTGGCGCGGTTACCGCTGTTGACCATGCCGATGACCTGCGCATCGGTCAGCGTCGCAGGCAGATCCCAAAGCACATGCACGTTGTCCGCCGTCAAATCGGTGGAGCGCACGACAAGCTGGCGGTTCTCGTTGAACTGCGGGGTGAACGCGTTGAAGCTCTGCACCGCGGAATTAGGCTTGAGGCGATCGACGTAGATCGTTTTCTTGAAGGTCGAGAAAATCGCCGGCCCGCCGTCGGTTCGGTGGCGGAACGCTTTCACCTCGATGAAATGCTCGCCCTCGCTGAGATTGGCGGCATTGATGGTCTGGATGAACTCGCCGTCGGCGTTGGGATTGTTGTAGAGCGGGCTCTTCTTGGTGAAGAACTCGTCGAAGCCGTAGCTCTGCGTGCCGGGCGTGGTGTAATCCACGAAGCCGTTGCCGTTCACATCGCGGCCGGCGTCGATCTTGATCAGCGCGTTGTCGCCGTCGGCAAAGGTGTCGCGGATGCTGCCCAACAGGTTCACGCGCACGGTCTGCAGCTTCGCCTGGAACGTGTCGCTGGTGATGACGTGGACATCGCTGAGCCGGGTGACGCCGTTCTGATAGTTGAGCGAGCCTTGTCCGTTGCCGCTCTGCGGGAAGCCGCCTTGAAGCACCTGCGAAACGTTGGTGAGTTGCAGGCCGCCGTTGATCGCTTCCGGTTCGGGCAGGCCGTAGATCAGGTAGCCGTTGCCGTGAAAATTGCCGTTGGAGCTGTTGCGCAGAAAGCGGACGTTGATCTTGTTGACGCCGTTGTCGTTGAAGACTTCGACGACCTCCGGAATGTCGTTGTTCGGGTCGGTGTTGGGATTGCTGGCGTTGCCGGTGAGTTCGATCAGCTTGGTGCCCGGCGCGAAATTCACCTGGATGGTGCGGCTGTCGAAACCCGAATCGAGGCGATTGCTCAGCAGGACGACGCTCGACGCTTCGCGTTCGAAGGCGAAGTTTTCTTTCTCGCTCCAGCGCTCGATGTAGTTGCCGCGTCCGTGGGAGTTTCGAATCTGCACCAGACCGGGAATCGCGTTGCCGTACACGCCGCCCAGGGCATCGCCTCGGCCGGCCTTGGGGAAGTCGCGGTTGTCGCCGAACTCCTTGCCGTTGAAATAGACCACTGCATTGCCCGGATGCATCAACTGATACGCCGCCGCCACGTTGCCCAGGAAGGGCTGGAACTCGTCGTGGCTGTTGATGAACATGACGCCCTGCGAGCCGTTGTGCAGACCGTCGTCATGCAGATCGAAGGTGGCGCTGCGCACGCGCGCCCAGTCGTTGGCCAGTCCGTTGCCGCTGAGGTTGTCGCGCAGAGCGAAGTAGAGTGGAAAATCGAGGATGTCGCGGTTGCCGCCGATCCGGCCGGGGTCGTTGGGGTTGATGTTTTTCTTGACGAAGGTTTGCAGGTAATTCTGATCGCCGTCGTAGACTTCGCTGAAGGAGAAAATCTGTTTCTGCTGGCCGTTGAGCAGGGATCGGAAGCTGGATCGGTAGACGGAGCGATCGAAAAAATCCATCGCGAAGCCTTCGAGGTGCTTGGCGGCGTCGATGCGGAACCCGTCCACGCCGATCGCCTGCACCAGCCACTGGGCGTTGCGCATGAGGTAGCCGGTGGCGTTTTCACTGGTGGGATCGCCCGCCAGCGGATTGCCGTTGTTGAAGGGAAAAATCTGGATGCCGCCCTCGCCGGTCACCGGGTCGAAGACCACGATCGGTTGCAGATTGCGATCGGGATAGAACCGGCGGTTGTTCTCATCGGGCACGTTGGCGATGCGGCCGTAGGCTTCCTGCGTGCCGGCGCGGATGTTGTTCGCGAAGCCGGGCACCGGGCTGCGGACGAACTGGAAATTGGTGGCGTGATCGATGTCGATCAGGCCCGCGAGCCGGCCGTTCACGTCGCCCCATTCAAACGCGCTGTTGAAATCGCCATCGACGGCGTTGGGCAGCGTGATCGCCAGTCCCGGGTAACCGCCGGCGTCGTAAAAGCTGTGGCCGTTGCCATCGACGGAACTGAGGCTGGAGTAGCCGTTGTGGTTGATGACGAAGTCGATGTAGTAATCGGCGCCCAGGCGATGCACGAGGTTGACCGTCTGCTTCAGGCCGGCTTCGGTGCCGTAGAGCGTGGGGCTGCCGGGCTTGCCCAGGTCGAAGCGATCGTACTGGTCATAGCCGACGGAGAAGCCGCCCTGATCCGCGCGGCCGGGCGGCGGCGTGTAGATGGACCCGTAGCCCGCCGCGAAAATATCCGCGGCGCGTTCTTCGATGGTGTCGTACGTGCTCTCGAACCACTGCAGAATGACGGGGAACGACGTGTCCGCCATCAGCAGGCGGGACTCGAGCGGCTCCAGCGGAATGTGCGGCGGCCGGGAAACGATTCGCGATTGCAGCGATCGCCTTCGCCTGATGCCGGGGCGGGCGACGCGAGCACTGGCTGAAAAGGGATCCGCCATGACGCTCCATGCTTGGTCAAGATGAACCGGCGAACGAAACCCGCAGCCGATCAGAACAGGTCGGCACGCACGATGCCTCTCCCCACGTCGTGTCTTTGCAGGATGGACGGTCCATAGATTACCGCGCGTGGGGGCTGCTCTTCAAGGTTAATGCGAAAAAGAGTGCAGTAAGGATTTCCGGGGCTGGCGACGCGGTCAAGCACTGCGCATCACCAGGACGAACAGGTCGCGCGAAAAGCTGAATCTCTCGCAAAGGCGCAGAGCTCGCAAAGGCAGTAGGCACCCCTGCGAGCTTTGCGCCTTTGCGCGAGGCTTATTATTTCAGGAACGGCCCGAAATAGGTTCCCCATTTAGCCGGCGGGCTTGCCCGCCGAGACGCCCTCGGCG
>CAYRPN010000095.1:0-22422 GCA_964426135.1 uncultured Phycisphaeraceae bacterium
TCGCCGGGGTCTCGTCCCGCCCCCCGGGGGTAGACTCGACCCCAGCCACCCTACGGTGACGATGGCAGGTGCCGGCGTAGGGTGGGCCAAGGCTCGGCGCTGGCCCACCAGTCCGCGTGCGACATCGAATGAAGCCTTGTCGCGCAACGGACGCACGATGGTGGGCCGCGCGGACTTGGCCCACCCTACGACAAGCGTCGCTTGCGTTCGGGGCCGTTTTCCATAACCATTCACCACTCACGATTCACGACTAACCATTACTCTTTCCTTCATGCCCACCCCCCTCGGCCTTCTTGAAGTCAGGACGCTCACCCACTCGATGCTCGCGCTGGACGCGGTCGAGAAGGCGGGCGATTGTCGCGTGCTGCAGGCGGAGCTGAACGACCTGCTCGGCTTGATCATCAAAATCACCGGCTCGCTTGAGGGCGTCAAGAGCGGGCTGGCGGCGGCGAAGCGGGTCATTGAGAAGTTCAAGGGCGAGATTCTCACGCACGTGATCCCCTCGCCCACCGAGGCGGCTTGGCCGGGCATCTGGGGGCCGGCGGAGTACAGCCCGCTGATGGAGTCGAATGTCGTTTTCTTTCCGAGCTTTGAGCCGGTGAATGCCGCCGGTGCGAAGCCCGTAGTGAACAGCGGCGGCTCGGCAGGAGCCTCGCCCTCCCAGTTGTCATCGCAGGCATCGTCATCGCAGTCATCGTCATCGCAGTCAAAGGATTCACACATGTCACAGCTTTCAACAGGCGCCAAGCCGCAATCGGGTTCGGTCGCCATCGGGTTCATCGAGACGCAGGGTTACACGGCAGTGATCGAGGCGATCGACACCGCGTGCAAGGCGGCGAACGTGGAGGTGCTCGGCCGGGAGAAGCTCGGCGGCGGGTACATCACCGTCGTCATCAAGGGCGACGTGGCCGCGGTCGAGGCGGCGGTGCAGGCGGGCCAGGCGAAGGTGGGGGCGCTGGGCAAACTGATCGCGTCCCACGTGATCGCCCGGCCCAGCGAGGGCGTGCTGGGCCTGTTGCCCAAGGCGTGAACGGTGCAATCGTTTAGCGACGGGACTCGCCCCGCTCTGTCGTCCGCCGCGGCGGGCAAGACATCGGAGCGGGGCAAGCCCCGTCGCTAAACGGAGTGACACCATGCGCCTGTCGTCGATTTTTCTTCTGTTCGTGCTTTCCATTTCTCACGCGGCGCTGGCGGCGGATTTTCACGTCGCCACGACCGGCAACGACGCCTGGTCCGGCACGTTCGCCGCGGCGAATGCGGCGAAGACGGATGGCCCCTTCGCCACGCTTGGCCGGGCGATCAAGGCGGTGCGCGACCTTCGCGCAGCGGAGCCGAAGCGTGCGACGCCGGTGGTGGTGAGCGTTGGCGGCGGGACGTATTTTCTCGCGCAGCCGATCGTGCTGGAGCCTGCCGACAGCGGCACGGCACAGTCGCCGACGATCTACGAGGCGGCGCCGGGCGCGGCGGGCGAGCAGCCGGTCTTCAGCGGCGGCGTGCGAGTCAGTGACTGGAAAGAGGAGGCGGGCGGCGCCTGGTCGGCGATCCTGCCGACGGTGAAGGAAGGCTCGTGGCGCTTCGCGCAGATCTTCGTGAACAGCCAGCGGCGCGAGCGCGTGCGGTTGCCCAAGAAAGGCTACTACCGCATCGCCGACGCCATGACGCCGAGTCCCGCTGCCGAGAGCAAAGGTTTCGATCGCTTCAAGTTCGCCGGCGAGGACATCCGCGCGGATTGGAAGAACCCGCAGCAGATCGAGGTGCATGCGTTTCACATCTGGTCCGCCTCGCGCTTGCCGATTCAGTCGGTCGATGCGAAGGAAAAGATCGTGCAGTTCACCGGTCGCACGCGCGGCACCGCCAACTGGATGACGCTGGGCAAGAATCATCGCTACGTGGTGTGGAACGTGCGCGAGGCCCTGAGCGAGCCGGGCGAGTGGCACCTGGATCGGGCGACGGGCACGCTGACGTATCTGCCGATGCCGGGGGAGAAACCGGGGGAGAAGCCGGGCGAGACAGAAGTGATCGCGCCGAAGCTGGAGCAGTTGCTCATCGTGCGCGGCGACGTGGCGAAGAAGCAGTGGGTCTCGCACGTGCAGTTCCGCGGGCTCACTTTCGCGCATGCGAACTGGCAATTGCCGGACACGGGCGTGTCGTATCCGCAGGCGGAAATCGGCATCAAGGCGGCCGTGGAAGTGACGGGCGGGCGCGGCATCGTGTTCGAGAAATGCGCGGTGCGGCACGTGGGCGGCTACGCGATGACGCTGGGCATCGGCACGCGCGATTGCAAGATTGAAAGCTGCGAGCTTTTCGATCTGGGCGCCGGCGGCGTCAAGATCGGGGCGGGCGGGAGCAGCGCGGGATGGGGGCCGTATGACCCGGCGCTGAGCAAAGGCGATGGCAGCGAGGACGCGATCGCCCAGAGCAACACCGTGCGCGACTGCACCATCGCCCACGGCGGCCGCCTGCACCCGGCGGCGGTGGGCGTCTGGATCGGCGACAGCCACCATAACACCGTCGTCCACAACGACATCTACGATCACTACTACACCGGCATTTCCGTGGGCTGGGTGTGGGGTTACAGCAAGAGCCTGGCGCATCACAACACGATCGACTTCAACCACATTCACACGCTGGGCCAGGGCGTGCTCAGCGACATGGGCGGCGTCTACACGCTGGGCACCTCGCCGGGCACCACCGTCAGCCACAACCGTGTGCATGACGTGCACGCCTTCGACTATGGCGGATGGGGCCTCTACACCGACGAAGGCTCCACCGGAATCGTGATGGAAAACAACCTCGTTTACCGCACGAAGACCGGCGGATTCCACCAGCACTATGGCAAAGAAAACATCATCCGCAACAACATCTTCGCGTTCTCTGCCACGGACCAGTTGCAGCGCTCGCGCGTGGAGCAGCACCTGTCCTTCACCTTCGAGCGCAACATCGTGATCCAGGATCGCGGCACGATGCTGGGCAAGAGCTGGAGCGATGACAAGGTGAAACTCGACAGCAATCTGTACTGGAACACGATGGGGCCGGTGGTGTTCCCGGGCAACCGGACGCTGGAGCAATGGCGGCAGGCGTCGCCGCACGATGACAACTCCATCGTCGCGGATCCGCTGTTCACGGATGTGAAGAAGGACGACTACACATTGAAGCCCGACTCGCCGGCGGCGAAAGTGGGGTTCAAGGCTTTCGATGACACGAAGGCGGGCCGCGTGACGAAGCGAGCGTTGACCGAGAAGCTGCCGACGCCGGGGAAGGTGTATGAGTGACGCAGTGATGCAGTGACGCAGGGTGGGCATCGCCCACCACGAATGACTTGTGGGGTTGCCTGCGGTGGGCAGTGCCCACCCTGCGAGAAGGCCGGCTGTAACGCCTGTGCGGAAAATGCACATGGGAATCACGCCACATCACGACCGTTCGCCGTCGTCGCTCGCATGCCCGCGGAGCGAATCTTCTGCTTGCGACAGTCACGTTCCGCGCGTTCGGCAGCCAGGGCTGCCATTGCGCGGCGATCCGCAGGCAGGAGGCGAACATGTTGAAACTCAAGGCGTTGGCGTGCGCGGTGGTGATCGTTCTGCTCGGCGGGTGCAGCGCGGTGGGCGGCGCGGTCGACATCGCGTTCAAGGTCGGCCACGGTCTGGGCGAACTGGGCATGGCCAGCACCAGGCACGCCGTGAACGCAGCCAAGGGCGGCATCGAAGTGGCCAAGGGCGGATTGGAACTGGCGGGCGGCACAGTGAAGCTGCTCGATCAGTCGCATCAGACCGGTCACAACACCCGCATGCGCGACATCGAATACGAACAGGCGGCGGATGCAACGCGGAGGTGAATGCGAAGAGGCAAAGAGACGGAAAGACAAAGAGAGGGAGAGAAAAAGAGACGAAGAGACGAAGAGACGAAGAGACGAAGGGACGCAGTGACGAAGTGCTTCCACCCTGGAGTTCCCTTCCTCCCTTCCTCTCTTCGTCTCTCCGTCTCTCTCTCGCTCTTCGTCTCTTCTTCTAATACGCCCCGCGCACATGCATCTTCACCTTCGCTTCGTAGAACTTCACCAGCTCTTCGCGCACGCCGGCCGGCAGCGCCGGCAGAGCGCTGACCGCGGCGTTGTCGCGGGCCTGCTTTGGATCTTTAGCGCCGGGGATGATCACGCTGATCGATTCGTAATCGAGAATCCAACGCATGGCCCACTGTGCCATGGTCGCCTCTGTTTGGATTGCACCGGCGCCGGCGAGCAAACCCGCGCGGGCGAAAATCGCCTTGACCTCGTCCGCCAGTTCGACACCCTTCTCGAACGGCAGGCCGGCGAAGGTTTCGCCGACGTTGAAGCACTCGCCATCGCGGTTGTAGTTGCGATGGTCCTCCGGCGGGAATTGCGTCTGCTTCGTGAATCTGCCCGCGAGCAGGCCCGACGCCAGAGGCAGCCGGGCGATCAACGCGACATTCTTCACTTTCGCCATCTGAAACAGCGTGGCGATCGGCTTCTGGCGGAAAATGTTGAAGATGATCTGCAACGACGCGAGCCCCGGCTGCTGCAGGCAGAGCCGGGCCTCATCCATCGATTCGACGCTGGCGCCCAGGAACCGAATCTTGCCTTCCTTTTGCAGCGTGCGCAACCAGTCGAACGGCTCCGGCCGCGCCAGCCAGTCGGTGGGGATGCAGTGAAGCTGCGTGAGGTCGATCGCATCGACGCCGAGCCGGCGGAGCGAGTCCTCAGTATCGCGACGAAACAGATCGAGCGTATAGCCGTCGGGATAACCGTGCAGCCGGCCGAGTTTGGTGGCAACGAAAAGCTTGCCGCGCAGGTTGCGTTCGCGCAGGAATCGGCCGATGAGTTGTTCGCTGCGGCCGGCGCCGTAGACATCGGCGGTATCCAGGAACGTGACACCCGCTTCCACCGCTGCCGCCAGTGTCCGAAGCGCGTCATCATCGCTGCACGTCCCCCAGTCCCCGCCGAACTGCCAGCAGCCCAGACCGACTTCGGAAACGGCTCTGTTCGTGTTGCCAAAAGAACGCATGTGCATGCGAGGATGATACGGCAAGTCGGCGCGCCGGTGGAGCGTTGCACAGCACAACGCCGCCGGCAAGGCGCGCCCCACGAATCGGTGTCGACGGGGGCAGCCTGGTTTCGCGTCGATCGGTCGATGCCGCGATCGCCTGGAGGCGCTGGAGTCATCCGGCCAGGTGCTTCGACCTTCGCTGACGCCGGCGGCTCGGTGTGCGTTCAACGGTTTTCACGCGCTTTGAGTGGACCAGCCCTCACCACAGCTCTCTCCCGGAGGGAGAGGGGGCCGGAGCTGCATTGCCACGGAAGTTCAGGCAGACCCTTTCCCTGGGTTTTACAGGCCCGCATTGACGAGTGCCCGGATTCGCCGATAATCTTCGGTTCCCCCAGCCGGTGTGGCGGAACTGGCAGACGCGATGGATTCAAAATCCATTGTCCCTTCAAAGGACGTGTGGGTTCAAGTCCCTCCACCGGCACGTAAAACCTCCAGAAAACTGGGGGTTTTTTGATGCGCCGACTCTGGAGGGGCAAGAGGCGTCAAGGCGGACTCCGGGCCCGGTTCAACCGCGTCGCCGCCGCCGACGATCGCGCTTGTGTTGATCGGCTGATTCACCGCGCCCGCGCGATGGCGGCTTCGCGATTGACTGAGTCCGCGCCTGCGAAGTGTCGCGGTCGTGAGCGTCCGTTCGCTGCGCTCGGCACGGAAGCGGGGCTTCACGCGGCCTTCGCATGGGTGCGATCGTGAT
Organism: uncultured Phycisphaeraceae bacterium; assembly: GCA_964426135.1. GTDB lineage: Bacteria > Planctomycetota > Phycisphaerae > Phycisphaerales > Phycisphaeraceae > CAYRPN01. Next base: position 5,752 of record CAYRPN010000095.1, read on the forward strand.
CCGGCAACTGGTAGCCGGCGTCGGCCAAGGCGCGCCGCTCTTCGTCGGTGGCTTGAGCGATCACGAAACCGTGGGCTTGTGCCATGGCAGGCTCGATCGGCGACTGCTCGTACTCCAGCAAGAGCATCGGCGGGTCGCTGTCCAGGTCGATCGTCGCTTCCATCAACATGTTTTGAATCAGAAGACGCATGGCTAATCTCCTCTCAATGTTGTCTACTGCAATTATCGGCAGCATCCGCAGCGACCGCGCATGGGATACCCGGAGAATAGCCCGTCAGTGATTCCCCGATTGCCAGCGTTCGATCCAAGACCGTGCGGCATCTTCTGGGGCCAAGTGGAGCTTTGAGCGTCAGGTCATTGGCTCGGTCACCTTGATGCGCCGGCCTGCGATTCCGTGCATGTGGCAGCGAACCTCCCCAACTCAGACTCGTCGCCAGTTGAATGACCACCTTCGAACAACAAGAATAACGGCGTCGCTCCTGGCGTTTTTCGTCGTGCGCAAGGTTGAATTCAAAGCACGGAAAGCAGGCAGCCAGCTCAATTTTCCTGAGCAGGAATCTCGATGTCTTGAGCCGACAGTTCATCGTCGATGATGCGCTTGACAGTGTGGCCGCCGGGGACGTTCTCGAGGGGAAACTCGACTCGCGCGGTGTGTAGTTCGCCCTCGTCGCGGATGCTGCCGCGCTCGTAGCGAGAGGTGAGCAGGACGGCGACGGCCGACATCAGCACGCGTTCCAGCCAATCGTCCACCTGCACACGGAGTGCATGCGTTTCGTGGCTGACCGTGGCCTCCGTGGCCATTGTGCGGTTGGGCAGGTAGTTGTTGCCTTTGACCACGATGTTGTTGGCGACCTGCGAAACAATGGTGAAAATGAGCATCACCACGCCGATGACAAAGGCGACGAAGAGCGCGATGCCCGGCGAAAAGATGATCTTGAATTTCTCGATGAAGTCTCGAATCCACGCGGTGACCTGCAACTGGAACCCCAGTTGCAGAACGACGCCGATGAGCGCCGCGACGCTGATCATCGCCAGCGCCCAGCCGAGCGTGCGGTTGCGCACGTTCAACCCCACGGTCAGCATCGTGATCACGAGGATGAAGACCCACCAAAGCCCCAAGGCGTGCTGGACGTCGGTGTTGTCGCTCCAGATCCAGGAGACGATGCTCAGATAGACGCCCCACGGCGCCAGTGGCCAGTAGAAAAGAAACTTCGGATAGCCGCGCACCGTGCAGGTGCCCGTGCGATGAAGGCGGGATGCGGAGAATACGTTCAGAAACGCGAACTGGTTGAAGATGAACCAGTACACCATCATGAACTTCTCCATCGCCGTAAGCCCCGCGCGATTCCGTCGGCGGCTGAACTCCTGGTGAGGCGACTTGGCGGCTGCAGCCGCGGCAGCAGCGACGGCGGGCGCTGCGGCAGGCGCTGACTCGGGGGCTGGCTGCGACGCGGCATCGGATACGGGGTTCGTTTCACTCATGGGACACAACCTCCAAAATCGGCATCAGATCAATCACTCGTCCAGATTCAATCACCAACACAAGTGTAGCGTATCGTCCAAGGAGCGACGTGCGATTGAAACGCAGGCCTGCCCGAGGACGAAGGAGCAAGGGCAGTCAGTCCGTCACCCCCGGCGGTCGCGGCTCTGATGATTGGCCAACCGTCCGGACTTGCACCCGACGCGGCTGCTTGCGCATAGGCTCACCATCCCACGGACACGGCTGTGCTATGATGGCCCGCCCGGGTCGTGGGAGTTCGCATGTGGCCGCTAGTCGACTTTTGATTGCCGTGGAATCGCCTTGGGAGGCGGAGCGGTTCGTTGCGCCGATCGTGGATCTGGCGACGCGGCTGTCGTCGGAGATTCTCGTCGCCCATGTCGCCGAGGTGCAACAGGAAGACACCCACGAGTCCGATGCCAAGAAGCGCGGCGAAGAAACGCTCAAGCTGTTGACCGACCGCCTGCGTGACGCCGGCCTCCGCGCCGAGGGACTCATGCTCTTTTCCGACGACGTGGCCAAGGCGATTCTCAACACCGCCAAAGCCCGCGACTGCTCGCTGATTGTCCTGGGATTCGATGCGGAAGGGCTGATCAAGGGCATCGTCCGCAGACTCTTCGCCAATGATGTGACCAGCACCATCCTTCGCAACACAGAGATTCCCGTCATGCTCTGTCCAGCGAAATGGATGGGGACGGTGTGAGCGAATGGCGGCGCAAGACCAGCCTTCCCTTGCGACGGCGGAAGGTCCTCAGCGAATAGTCCCTGATGATGAGGTGCTGCGGCTAGCCGCAATACCATTCCGGTCGTGACCCGCCACCAGCGATGAAGGGAAATACACCCGGCAGGGCTCGAACCTGCAACCTTCGGTTCCGAAGGCGATCCGGCGATGCACCGAGATTCCGCAACCACTGAAAAGCAAGCATAATTCGAGCGTCCGGCTCTTGCAAGTCTTGTGTGTATTGCAGCAATCAACACCCGAATTCGTATATGGTGTACGGATGACAGAATTCCCACCGCTCGCGAAATCTTCGCCTTATTGATCCCGTGCGGTTCTGATTTCCGGCGAAGTCCGCCCGATAGTCGCCGTGCTTCAAATGAAAAACGGGCAGGCGCACATGCACCTGCCCGCTAGTTGCGCTGCGACCTGTGACGTCGGCGCTATGTTGACGCTGAGATTTGTGCCTGAGACGGCGATTCGATCATACCTCGGACCACCCCCCTATCAACCGGACGACTGCGTTCCTTCCTGCCGGGCCTGCGCCCGCGCGGCTGCCGCTTCTGCCAGATCCGGCGTGTCCTTGAAAGCCAAGTATCCGCCACCGAGGTGGCTGATGCAGTCACGGTCGGACGACACCACGCAGATGACCCCGCCCTTGCTGTAGTCGTCCTCAGTCGCCATGACCTGAGGCTGCCCCATCTCGTCGTAAATGACGTCGGTTGGCAAGCCTTGCAACATGTGGAGCCGCGCCCGTACCCGATCCTGATCGTCGTACATGGTGAACTTTCTGCCTGGCACGTTGGGCAGGACCATGCGGCCGGCCAGCAGCAGGCTCATCGTCTCCTCCAAGGCTTCCACGCGCCGGCGGAGTGCGTCGGCCTCGACCTGGAGCTGGTCGCATCGGAGCTTGAGTTCCCGTCGCTTCATCGCTTGGCCTTTCGCTTCTTTGGTGTGTGAACGGCGTCGGCCCATGCGTCGAGCAGAGCGTCCCACGTCGTGAGCCGGTCGAACATTTCATCGCCGATCTTGGCGCGGAGCTCGTCAACGAGTGCCAGGTCCCCGCCTTTCATCAAGTCGGGCAGCAGCATCTTCCCGCGGAGCGAAGCCGCGATCGATTCAGAGTCCTTGCCGCCACCCAGGGCGTCGATGATGTGAGGCGCGGGGTCATCGCCTTGCTTCATTGCCTCCGTGGCGCGTCGGATCGCGCGACGCATGGCGATGTGTTCTTCTTCCTTCGCGTCGCCCACAGCTGGTTTACCGAGCTTGCGGACGCGAAATTTCCAATACTCGCGGATGGCCACGTCGCGGGCCTGATCGCGCTCGTCGAGTCCCAGCATGATCGCCGTCGTCTTGACAGCCTTGGTGATCGGCACGCTGGAGCGCAGGAAGGTCAGCACGCGCTCATCGAGACTCTGATCGCGATAGCGCCCCTGTTCGGTGAACATCAGGCGAAGCTCGTTGATGGCTGACAGAGGCAACATCATGCGGACAGCCGGGTCCCATGCGCTCTCGTTCTCGCCGGCGAACATGCGAAAGGCGGCATCAGCCGGGCCCGACAGCAGCGCGTACTTGGCAGCCTCGGCGACGAATGCCGCCGGATCGTCCTTGGCCTCTGTCAGTTTGAGCCACAGGGCGGTTGGACCGCCGACAGCCAGGGCCACAAGCAGCATGGCGCCGGCTCCGGCGGCGGCGTGACCGAAGTAGAACTGAGCGGCGACGGCGGCAGCGGCCATCGCTCGCTTGGGGTCGGTCCTGGCGTGCTTCAGCGCGTCGAACAACGTGCGGTTGACCCGACCGACGCGATCCATGGTGAATTGTCCGTACCGGTCGAATGCGATGAGCGTGCTGGCAAGCCTGCTGTTCGCTTTCCTGCTCATCTCCGCTTCGGTCTCCGTACTGCCCTGTGTCCAACCCGCGAAGCGAGACGCGACGGCCTGGTAAAGCTCGTCGCTGGCGGTGCCCTTCATCAACGATTCGATCTCCGGCTTGGAGAAGTCAAGCAGTTCCAGACGTACGCGATCCAAGCTCCTGCCGCGGCCTTTCTTCAGGTCGCCGGCAAGGACCATCCCCGCGACGGCGGCATGAAGTTCGTTCAGTTCGTTGACTGGAATCGAACCGGTGGCGCGTAGACCAAGCTCGCGGGCAATACGCGACACGGCTTCCCGGTTCGCTCCCGGCTGTGTCATCACGTTCATGACGTTGACGGTGCGAGCGCCGATCCGCGCCGTCTCAACTGCCGCAGTTCGGGGACTTCGCACGAGCCTGAACCACGCCCGCAGCCATCGACCAATACCGGCCATCGCGGGAGTCTTCGCCAGCGGCTCGGGCATGTTGGGCAGCGCGGACATGGTGAGCAGCGCCGAACGATACAGGCCCAGCAGCATCCGCATCGTCCGCATGCCCTCATACGCCGCGGTGCCTGGATGGACGAGCCTGCCGGCCGCTTCGTCGATCGGCATGCCGTGAAGGGCGCGGAACAGGTTATCCGCCTCGACGCGCTTGCCACCCCTTTCCACGAAGTGATCGATCATCGGCTTGCTGATGCTGCCGTCGATGTCTTGCCCGAAGACTTTCACGAACCCGAGCCGCAGCGCGGAGTTCTTCACGAGCGACGTCGTGGCTGAGTACGGATCGGAGTGCAGCAGCGGGATCACCTGGCCGGCGATTCGCATGTGAGTCGGAAAGCGGTCGAACACGCGCAGGATTTCGAATGGTGCACGCTTGATGATGCTGCGGTGGCGAATCGTGTTCAGCTGCGCGAGGGCGACGGGCTGCGGGATTCCGTTGGCGTCGGCGAGAACCTGCGCGAGTGCGTTGTAAGCAGGGTTGCCCAGGCCGGCGCGAAGAATGTCGTGCAACTCGTACGTGGCCGATCGCAGCAACCTTTCTCCGCCCGGCGTCTTCTGGAACGGCATCCAGGCGTCCGCCTTCGAATCGTAAATCTTCATTCCAAGTTGTTCCGCCATCCGGCCCGTTCGTAGCACGAGTTTGCGATAACCCTCGACGATGCGGCGGGCCAGCGGATGCAGTGGCCGATTGTGCCGCGCTTCCACAGCGGACTGGAAGACGCTGAACCCGTAGTCCACGTCGGGCAGGTTCGACGCATTCCATTCGATCTCCTGCAACTCGCGCACGGCGCGGCGGGATCGCCTGCTGGCGCCGCCGGATGCTTTCTGAACGTCAGCGGCTCGCAGGGAGAGGTCGCCTTGGTAGCGGTGTGACGCATCCACGGCTTTGCGGGCGAGTGTCGCGATGTGCTTGCCGACGTGCTTTCCCTGATCCTCGACGCGGCGAATCAGAGGCTTGGCCCACAAGTCGATGACCCACTTACCGACCGAGCCGATGGCGGAGACCGGAGCCGTCACCGTGTGGAAGATCGTCCGTCCGATGCTATTGGCGACCTGCGCGATGGGGAATGCGCCAGTTTCATCGCGGATGAAATCACCGATGAAGTCGCTGGGCTTGGATGGCGGGAACAGGTCGCCGGCTTCTTTGTCCTTGGGCGTCTGCTGATGACCGACAGCCTCTACGCTGGTTGATGCGCCTTCGGAATGCTCACCGAGTTGCTGACCGCTGGTCTTGCCGAGGGCGGCTTTTGTCACTTCCTCGGCGGGGTTTGCGGCGGCTGCTCTTGCGATGACTCCGGTGGCGGCTTGGGGGCTTTCAACACGCCCTTCTCCACCAGATGCGGGAGCTGCTTGAACATGTCCGCCTTCTCCTTTTCGGTCAATCGCTTGTAGGGCCGATCGGATTCCATTGATCGCCTCCTGCCTGATCTGAGCGACGTTGCCGCCCTTGGTGATCTGCTCGGCTGCGCGGTTGATGATGTCGCTGATGGGCCCGCGCGAGCCGGCGAGTTTGTCGAAGATGAACGACGCGACGGCTGAATCCTGCGCCCTCCTGCCGGCGGCTCCCGTGTCGATTGTACCCACCTGCGTTTCCGCGAGAATCTTCGCACGCTCGGCCTGCGACACGAACTTGAACAGCCGGGCCTCGCGCCCCAGCGTCTTGCGCAGCCACGCGGTCAACTCCGCCTTGGCGACGAAGGTATTCACACCCTCGATGCTGTTGCCAAACAGGGTTCCTTGCTCCACCTGCACGGTGGGAGCCTGGCGGACCATCCGCACCATCTCGGCGATCGCGTCGTCGTTCACCTCGCCGGTTCGCTTGCCCAGCGCTTGCATGAGCGCCTTCTGGCCGGCGTGATCCAGTTTGCCGATGATCGCCCCGCGCGTCGGCGTGATCTTGCCGCGCACCACATCGGCGAACAATTCCGGCGTCAGGTTGGCGAGTGAAACACCATCGGCGGCTTTCGACTCGCTCAGGTCGATGCCCTGGCGGGAGAGCTGGTCGGGCGTGATGCCCGTGTCGCGGATGAACTTGGCCGCGTCGATCGCAGTGCCCCGGCCTTCGGCGATGTTGATCAGAGCGCCGATCGCGCGGGCCTGCGCTGCCGACTCCGCAGCGATGAATCGCACGTCCACGTTCGGCACGCCGTGACGTCGGGCGAGGTCAAGTCGATGGTGGCCGTTGACGACGTAGGTCTTGCCGTCCGCAGCATCGCGCCAGACGGTGAGGACACCGGCGAGGTTAGGGTCGTAGCGTTTCACGCCGCGCAGAGCGGTGCCCGCGCCGGCGGTGTTGGTGCCGAGTTTGAACTGGAACCGCTTCGGATCGGCGACGATCTCGGCGACGGGGTAGCTCTGCACAAGCTGCGGGGCATCGGGCGTCGGCTCGCGCGTGAGCATGCCGGCGGTGTCGATCGCCTTGCCTGACTGTGCCGTGGTGCGGCCTGCCGAATCGCCCTTGGCCGCGATGATCGGCTCAACCTGCTGCGCCTGCCGGAACTCCTCCAGCGTGACAACATCGCCGCGGCTCGCATTCCGGGCCGCTTGCTTTCCCTGTAACGCCGCCGGCTCTTGAACCGCCTGGGCGTCGCCGGAAGGCGTCGCAAACGACTGGGAGGGCAGCTGGCTGGCAGGCAACGAAGTTGCGGAAGCGGGCTGGTTCGGTTTCGCGAACGACCTCCCCACCTTCCGCCAGGTGACGACGGCCTCGCCTCCTTCGCCCAGCGGCTTCACGATTTCCATGTCCCAAAGCCCCATCTCCTGACGGCGCTTCGCCATGGCTGGCCACAGCGCCACGTTGCTGGCGAATGCCTCGGCTTCGTCGAGGCTGCCGAAGGTCAGCACGGGCCGGCCGTCCTCGTGGGTTTCCTGACGCTTGGGAGTCAGCGCAAGCTCTGCGGCCGGCGCGGGTGCCACAGCAGGCTTTGCTGACGCAGCTGTAGTCACAGGGGGCTGAACCGGGGGAGCCGCGGGGGGCGTTATGGCGCGTTCCTGCGGTGGAGGGGTGACAGCAGGGACGACAGCCTCGGACGCGGCTGGGGGCGTTTCTACGGGCCGGGGGATGGGCCTGCCGGACTTTCGGGTTTCCAGGGCGTCGATGAGGGCTTGTCCGCCCGGCCCGCTGCGCCGCAAACGGGCAATCGTCTGGTCGATCTGGCTGGATGGGATCGCTTCCGCCCACTGGACAGCTTCCGGCGAAAGGCCGGTCTTGGCAGTGCTTGTCGTGGAACCTTTCGGTGCGACTTCCGGCACCGCCAATGCCGACGTGGGGCGGGCCTGGTAGCCACGGGCACCGAGCGCGGCACCCACCACGCTCAGGCCGACGTTGATGTAGTCGTCAAGGGTCTGCTCGCCACGGGTGAACCGTCCAATGGCGTCCGGAAGCATCATCACGCCACGACCGATCGCTCCGGCGTCCCCCGTTCGCGCGGCCTCCATCGCGCCGGCAGCAGCGCCGATCTCGGCGGCACCAGCAGATGCGGAAGCCACGCCCGCACCGACTCGGGCGACTCCCGTGCCCGCGCCCGCCGCCTCTGCCGCCCGACCGACCGCCTGGCCGACACGACCGGCAACGCCAGCGGCACCAAGCGTTGTCACCAGCGGGTACACCTCGGTGAAGCCCTGTGTGATTCCCTCGACAATCTGGCCGCCCACCGTCCTGGGCGGTGCAATGGTCGCGTCGATCTTTCGTGTGGCCTCCTGGAACCTGTCGTCTGGCGTCTCAGTCAAGTACGGGTTCGGTCCTCCGGCGATGAACTCACCAATTGCTCTGCCCACGGACTCGCCAGCCTGAACCGCCTTTCCAACTCCCTTCGCAATGCCGCGTGGAATGCCAACGGCGACGTCCTGCAGCGGCGTTCGGTGATCGGATCGAGGCATCGCCGGCAGCCCCGCCGTGATGTCGTAGCCCGGTGCAACAAATACAGGTCTGATGGGCGCGGAAGCGGCGACGGTTGCCTCTCTCCGCTGTTCGAACAGACGATCCTTCTCGGCCATCGCCTGGGCAACATCCTCGCGGACCAACTTGCCAGCACCAATCGCAAAGCCGGTGACTGGATCAAACCGCGCCGTGCCCTCCGGCTCGACCATGCGCGGCTCAGGATCGACCACGGGGCGATCCGTGCCTCCACCCATGAACTCCTCGAACGAAACCGTCCGGGGCCGCTCTATCGTCGCCGAGTTCGGCGAAGGGCGAACCGAAGGCGACGAGAAGTCGTCGAAGTCGGCGCTCGCGCGCTTTGACGTGAAGTCCTCGAACGAAACTACCTCGCCGCGCCTTCGTTCAGACGCCGAGCGGGAGGTTCCTGCAAATTCATCGAATGTAATCGTTGCCATGGCATGCACCTCGTCAGCGATGACCGCACCGGCCGGGTAACTCACTGAATCTCAAACTTGCCATCTCCCACGTACTTCGCCCGCCTGCCCTCGGAGTTGGTGTAAACCTTGCCTACTTCGAGTGAGTTCTTGTCTGCCGGCAGCGGAGTCGCCTTGCCGGATGTGCCGGCAGTGCCGTCCAACATGCCCGCCATCTCAGTTTCGAGGGCGTCGATGTCGCGTCGGATGCTTTCAGCAATCGCACGCTGTGCGGGATCCTTGCTCAGCGCGGGAACGCGGAGCGAGTCGTATAGCGCGTCGAGCCGGCGCTCGTGCAACTCGAACTTCTTCTGGTCGGTGTCACTCATCCGCGACTTGATCTCCTCCGCCTGTGCGCGGGCGAGTTCCGCCGCCGCTTGCCGCTGGCCGGTGAGTGACGGGTCAGCGGCCCGGCCCGTGCCCGTCGTCGCGCCTGCCTTCGCCAGTTCGAGCTCGCGCTGATGTTGCTGCCCGGCGGCAGTATCGAGTCGCTGCTGTTCGCGCTGCGCCTCCAGCGTCGTTCCGCGATCAATCGCGTCCTGGCCGGCGCGCATCTCGCCAACCTGCGAACGAAGAGATGAACCCTCGGGCGTGCTGTTCGCGATGATTTCCATCCGCCTCTGGAGCGGCCCTTGTCCGAGCACCACAGGCCGCGTCGGCGCGAAGTTCGTTGGGCGCATCGCCGCCACCGCCGCGCGGTCGGCCTGAGCCTGACGCGCCGCCGGGGAGTTCATCAGCGCCTCGTTCGCCGCGAGGATTTCCGCCCGGCGCTGGGCCAGCGACAGGTCGCCGCCGAAGCGCTGGTTCGCCAGACCAACCAGCGCCCCGCGCGTGTAGATGTCGCGCGTGTCCTGGTCGATGAACTGCGCGTTGGTCGGCACCGCGTTACGCACCATGTTCTCGCCGTCGATCTGGCGCTGAGCCGCCTGAACCTGCGGGCTGTTGAGCAGGCTGAGGCGGGCGTTCTGCTGCTCACCGGGCGTCGCGAACTGGTGCTGATGCTCGCCGGGAACAGGAGACGCCATGCCCGCGTCGATCGCCATGCCACGGTTCTCCACCGCGCGGGCCAGCGGACGAGGAAGCGGGCCGGGATCGCCAGTGTTGCCCTGCGCCCCCGGCGGCGCCGGCGCTACGATGGGGATCGCCGGGCGAGCCTTGATGGCGCTGGGCGCTTTGTTGGCGGCGAGCAGGGCGGCGCGGTCATCCTCGCGGGACACGCCCTTGGACACTTCGAGTTGTGCCGCGGTGATCGCCCTTCGCCGGCGGTCAGCCTGCGCGAAGCCCGCTTCCTGCTGCTCGAACTCGCGCTGCTGGCGCTGCAGGTTCTGGTCGATGATCTGCTGCTTCCGCTCAGGGGCCATGCCGCCCGCCCGCCGGGGGCGCGGCGGAACCGGCGCGGAGTCAGCCTGTGGCGCGGCAGCGCGGGGGCGCTGGGGCAGCGGGGCGGGTTCGTCCTCGACTTGCGGCTGGCGGCGGGGACGGGGGTAGCCGTAGCTGGCAGGGTAGAGCGATGCGAAAGTTGGCATGGTGAATCACTCCGTCAGTTGGTCGAGCTTGCCGCAGTTGCGGGGCGCTCGTTGGGGGTCTGGTTCTCAGAATCGGCGAGCGTGATGCGGGTGCACTTCAGCGCGTAGCCGCGCCAGCTCTGTTTCAGCCAGCGTCGCAGACGCTGCATGCCCTGCGGGTCTTCCGGAGTCGCCGGGGCTTCCAGCGTCACGTCGTAGCGGGTTGTGCGAGTTTTTTTGGCATGTGTTCCCAGCGGTTACCCTTGGTGGCGGCGGTGCTGCCTCGGCATCCTGTCGTTCCCATTTCGCGAGTCTTGCGTTGCGTTCGTCATGGCGGGCTTTCTCGGCGGCGGCTAGGCGTTGTTGCTTTTCGAGTTCTCGACGGCGGAGCCGTCTTCCCCCTTCGCCAAGGGGGTTAGGGGGTTTAGCTCCCTTCCTACTCCCTTCAATTCCCCCTTCCAATACCTTCTGTCCGCACCGCTGCGGGGGACAACCGCACCGCTGCGGGGGGAACTCCCCGCACCGCTGCGGGGGGTAAGTCCGCACCGCTGCGGGGGGACGATTGATTGACTACCCGCACCGCTGCGGGGGACAATGCCAGCCGAAATACCTTGCATCGGTGCTGAAACTTTCCTGTGTCAATCATCAGCCCCGCCTCGACGCACCGGTGGCGGCCGCGCGTCACAGAGTCCTCCGAGATGCCGAACGCTTTGCAGATCGTGGGGTTGCTCAACCACGCTTCACCCTCATCGTTCGCGTGAGCGAGGTATGCCAGGAATACCGCGATGGCGCTGGGCTGGCCGAGGATGGGCTCGAACACACCAGACATGACGAACTCGCGAAACTTCTGGCGATGGCTCTTTAGCGTGCCGGACGGCGGCGCGGTGGGCGGTGGAGAAATATCCGGTAGAGTGTGCATGACCGTTCTTCCGCCGCGCTCAACTACAAGGGTTCAGAGCGCGGCTTTTTTTCGCGGCGTGGTTTCAAACTCCTGCTTCCGCCAGGCGACGTTCAGCGGCGGCGATGTCGCGCTGTCGGCGGCTGCGCGAGCGTGGCCGATGCCGCTCGCGTGGCGGTGGCGGCGACGATTCCTCCGGCGTCACCGCCGAGGTTTGCAGGGACGCCGTGAAACGCGCCAGCGCTTCCCTGCTGGTGACGATGCGCGATCCAAGCCGCGCGGCCTCCAGCTTCAATCGCTGAGCGCCGGCGACGCGCACGCCTTTCGTAACCCAGCGGAAGATCGTTGACGGGTGCAGTGGCTGCCCGCCGATCGTCGGCAGTGATCGCGTCGCCTCGGCCAGGGTGAGGACGGACTCGGAAAGCACGTCAGGCAAAAGTCACCTCCCGACGTTCCTTCGAGGAGGTTGCCACCTGGCGCCGCTCCAACTCGCGTCGCAGCATCTCAGCGGTACGCGAGTTTCGGCCCAACTCGCGCTCAGCATCATGCACCATGCGTTCGAGTTCTAGCGTCGAAATGTCTCGAAGTTTCATAGTGCCCATTAGCATCCGGGCACTTCTCAAGAAATGTTGTGGCCGGACGCGCGCCGGACGCGCGTCCAACGGTTTTCCCCAAGAAAAACAGAAGAAAAATCTAGTGCGCCGGACGCCTGCTGGACGATTTCGCAGCCTTCAACTCGTCGATGACATGCCTCACACACTCAGGGCGATAGAGATATTTGGGCTCGTTCGACTTCCTCTCACTGTCATCCATCTCTACATAGCAATCCTGATTCTTTCCTCGCTCACGATCAAGCCGCTTCCTCAACAGTTCAGCGTCCACTCCGTTCTCACGGGCGAGGTCGTTGACACTTCGCGGAGAAACTGCTTGAGGTTTCGCCTGAGTGGCCGGCTGCGCTACTTGTGCCAAGATGCTGGCGCACAGTTCGTACCACTCCGTAGCCTTGCTCGTCCCTTTTCCCGTCGCCAGATCCTTGAGCGCCACGTCAAGCTCAATCTGTCTCTCACGCGATGCCGCCGTTTCAAACCAGAACCCTTCGTCGTTGTTCCTTGCTTGGGCCTGTCGCTGGAGAACGTTCGTCACGGTCCTTACTGTGGCGAGCGACTCCGTCCGCGCGATCACCGTCACGGGAGTATCTTCGAACGCCATCGACACTTGAAACTCCGTCAGACGCGAGCCAGGAGTCTGACCAATCCGACTGTACCTGATGCCCTTGGCCAGTTCCTCCGCGGCCACTTGGCGAAGCTCTGCCAACTGACGCGGGCTGATGCTCGCCGCAGGTCCGAACGACGATCGCGTGAAGTCTGACCAGACGCCGGCAAAGATGAAGAACGGTCCGGTCGGCTCAGTTGCTGCAGGTGATGCTTCGTTGCGTGAAGTCTTGGAACGTTTCGACATGGTGCAATCCTCGAAGCGGGCCGGGCGAGGGCGCGAACGTGGGGATTGCGCCACGCCACGCCGCTCGCCTGTTCACCGGGGATCAGCCGGTGCCCGTAGGTGCGATTCTATCACTCTCGCTCACGCTGGCGGGAAGCCGGCGCGGAAGACGGTGCTTGCAAATCCTGCGAATCAGAATGCGAAGAAAGTGACGTGAGAACCGCGGCGAGCGCGTCGGGCGGGCACGCTGGATTGACGAGCAGCGTGTCTCCCTCGCGTGCAATGAAATCGTCCAACGTCGGATCGAGCTTCACCTGATACATCATGGCTGCACCACCTTCCTCGGCCGGACACGTCTTGGTTTCATCGCTTCGGACGTAGCGACCGGTTCCGTCCGAGGCGTTTTCAGGTCCCGCAGTTCCGCCTGTAGCTGGTCGATCTTTGCTTCCTGCTGTTCGATGGCGCGCTTCGCACCGACAAGCTGGGCGCGCAGTTCGTAGTTCTCTTGCTCTGTTCTCTCCGCGTATGCCTTCAATTTCTCCGCGTCGTCATGTGCTGGCGACGGGGCATAGAACTGCTCATGCCCATTGGGGCAGAAAACACCGGGGTCGCTCTTGGTTTTTGAATTCACGAACTGCGCCGGGACGGCGTAGTGAATGCCGCACTCGAAACAGATGAGGGGTTCCAGTCCGATTTCTGTGTGAATCATGGATACGCTCCTTTTGCCCGGTGAAGTGATGCGACTATTTCAGTCATGAATCATCCCGGGGCGTCAGGTCGCCACGGCGCATCTCCCTCAGGAGTTCAGCTGCCTCTTCATCCGGCGCCAGCAGCGGCGCTCTTTGTTCCACAGTCACCGTCTGGTGGGGCCGACCATCGCTGTAGTCGATGATCGTCTTCAGCGCGTCGAGCCGGTGACGGGCGGTCGTGTCTTCCGCGATCGCCAGCAACCACACGCGGGCTGCAGCGCGACGATGAGCGGGCTTGGTGTCGTCCGCAACGATCCCGGCCAGCTCGTCGCCGGTGGCGTCCTGCAGGGCGTTGATCTGTTCACGCACGGACGCGCCGGCGCGAGGCCGTCCGGCCGCGTTGCCGCTCTCGCCTGGTTTCCAGGGTGATCGAAGGTTGGCGAGCCGGCGGGCCTGGCCATCCGATGAATCCGGGGCGTTCGTGGGTTCTGGCTGCATGGGTTTGTCCTGTTCCATCTTCGGTGTTCCACACCGAACCTGGTGTGGTTGTTGAAGCCCTGAAAGGCCGTGGCCGGCGATCAGACCAGCCGCGGCGAGGTCTGCGTGATCCTATGGCGAAGTTCAGCGTGACTCATATCGGCGCTGCCCTCGTAGCTTCCTCTTCTCCTCCAAGTTGGCGTCATAGACCCGCTTCATCTCGATAGCGCTCTCGCGCAGATCGGGATAGGGGTCCAGCCGCGGATCATCGACGTCCACGGTTGTTCCGATGGACTCGTCCGACGTCGGCGGGAAGGTGACGAAAGCGCGGGTCGGCTTGCTGGGGTCGCAGATGTCCTCCCGCACGCCGATGTGAACGTAGTCACGGTTGGCGGGCGACGTGGGCGGAACCTCTGGCACGTTGCGAGTTGCGGTAGCATTCATGGTGGGTTGCTCCTGGTCGATTGAGAGTGTGGAAGACTGTGGAAGGTTTGGACACACGGTCAGCGGGAGGCCCCTTGTTCTTGTCGCACATGATTTCTCTCCAAAGACTTGACCATTTATAAGTGAGTCAAGAGATCGTGTCAATAGGCGATCAAGATAATCGTCAATAATTGTTCATCTTGCTCAACTATTGACTCTGTCCGGCTTGCTCGGTAGCCTCATGGCATGGCGAAATCGAAGAACAAGTCGAAGAACTGGGGCGGCAAGCGCGAAGGAGCCGGCGGCAAGCAGAAGATCGAAGGCGGCGGCGTGACGACGGCGTTCGTGCTCTCGCTGGATGACCTGACCTTCATTGACGAGTGGAAGGACCGGTCAGGCGTGTCACGTTCAGAGGCTGTCCGACAGATCATCGCCGCGGCACGATCAGCCGGCGGCAAGAAGAGGTAGTCACTGATCGATTCACCCGATCTTCAGCGCGACATCGACGGCCCGGTCGCGATCGCGTTCGGCGTAGATTTGCGTCACGTCGGCGCTGGCGTGGCCGATGAAGACCTGGGCAGCCTCCAGGCCGAACTCGCGGCGGACCTGCGTCGCCATGCTGTGGCGCAACTGGTGGGGATGCCAGCGGTGCTGCTGCCGCCACGCGTTGGCCTCGGCCCATTTCTTGCCGAGCCGATCCCGCCATTCCTTGCTTGTCTCCCACCGCTTCCCAATCCGCTGGCGCTTCAGGGCGTCAGGCAGCGGAAACGCCTTTTCGCATCCGTACCAGATGGCACGGCGGTAGCTGTCGCTCGTGTAACGATCTCCCACCGTCCGATCGGTCATGGGCTTTGCCGCCTCCTGATCCCCGCGGCGATGCACTTCGCACTTGTCGCGGCGCTCGCGCTCTGGCGCCGTTGTCCACGGCGTGCTGCCGGACGGCCTCCAGCGACCGGGGGCCGAACTTCGCCGCGACGGTCCGGCCGTACAGCTTCACCAGCGGACGAATCGCCACTTTGAAGTTGACCACTTCGTTCGTTCGCTTCCCATTCGGGTCGAGGTAATACCGCTCCGCGTGGATCAGGAACTGGTCGCAGAGTTCAACGACGGCCATGTCTGGCACCACGAGAACGCCGGCGGTGCGAAGTTCCGCACATGTGCGCTCGTAGCGTTCCTTGCTTTCCTCAGTGCCGTACTCGCCCAGGTAGACGCGCTGGCCTCTGACCTCAATGAACGCGAGATCAGACTTGCCGGCGCGGCGCTGTCGTCGGTACTTCGGTTTTCGCGTGGTCGGAGTGGAAGAAATGGAGCTTGCGGGCATGGCGCGGCCGTCCTTTCACTCGGCCCTGTATACGGCGGGTATACGGGCGGGTGCTGGATTGCGGCAGCGCCGTCACGCGACGGGTAATGCAGAAAAAGCCTGCAATTTGCCTGTTTTCTCTCGAATACACCCGGCAGGGCTCGAACCTGCAACCTTCGGTTCCGAAGACCGAAGCTCTATCCAATTGAGCTACGGGTGCTTTGAGCTTGTTTTCAAGGATGTTCTGTTCATCCTGGCCATCCGTCGGAATGGATCCAGACACCCGTGACCCTGTTTCAAGTTCAGCCGCCCGGGTGATGCAGCAGGTGAACGGCCTGAACAGAACGAACCTTTGAGGTGGCTTCATGACCTCTCATCAGATCGTACCCGTCACCTCGGACACCGGCAAGCCCGGGCCTCTGATATCCACGGACGGGTCTGCCAAAAACTCTTGGGGAGCAATGGTACTGCTCCTTTCACTCCGGGAGAGGGCTGAGTGAGGGCCGATCTACAACGAGAATCCAATTGCACGGTGTGCGTCCAACGCCCTCACATGGCCACCCGGACTCAAACCTCACAACATTCTCTCGCGCGGCCATGGAAAGATTTGGCCAGATTTCAGATCTGGACTGAAGTTCGTGATCGAAAGGGTCTGTCTCTGTAGCGCGCCTCGCGAATCCCTCAGGCTGATGAACTCTCAATGCGCCCGGCGCGATTCGAACGCGCGACCTGCAGTTTAGGAAACTGCCGCTCTATCCAACTGAGCTACGGGCGCGGAAGCATCAGTCGGCCAGAACAAAACGCGGTGCGCCGACTGATGCAGGAACAGTATCGTCCTCGTGCAACTGGGGCAAGGAGGTCGTCGGATCATGGCGATTCATGGGTGTAGTCCATCATTCCGGCGATGCTGGGTGACATGGGTAAGCGGAGTCTTCGGAGCTTGCCCGTGCGTCTCCGCAAGGCGCACGGGTAAGCTCCGCCGAGCCTGCGCTTACCCATGACACTATGAAACAAGCCTCCAA
>CAYRPN010000096.1:0-22419 GCA_964426135.1 uncultured Phycisphaeraceae bacterium
AGTTAACGCGGGAAGGAGGCCGTCGTTTCATAGAATCTGTGAATAATTCGGGCTAAGCCCGTACATAGCACACGGAGAGGAACCCATTCACAACATCACACTTGCAGGCAGTCGCCGGAGAAGTGGACTACACCCCGGCCCTGCCGCCGCGAGCGGCGTCATTGCGTCCAAGGTTAAAGTTCGGTATAATGTCCGCATGGCTGCCTCCCTTCCATCCGGGCGGATCGTTGTGCCTGCGCGGCGGCATTCGTCGGTGGTACCTGCCGCAAAGTCCAATATCGGTGGCCGGAAAGTGTCCTACCTTTTTGGCAGTCATGTGCGCAAGTCCATATTTTGTCAGGGGTTGAAGTCGAATGAGAGGGGGTGGGGGTATGGTGGCCGGCCACTTTCGGTGACCGGGCCGGCGGGGCGTGGACTCGCCGGGGCTCGCGTTATGATGTCATCCACCTGTCAAGGAGCATTGCCATGAAATCGATGATCGTGCCTTCTATCGTCCTGCTCGCCGCCTGCGTCGCCTTCGGCGAGGGCAACGCGGACAAGCCCGCCGCGCCCAAGCCGGTCGCCATTTTCGACGGCAAGACCTTCGAAGGCTGGGAAGGCAAGCTCGACATTTTCCGCATCCAGGACGGAGCGATCGTCGGCGGCACGATGAAGGCGCCGATCAAGCAGAACGAGTTCCTCTGCACCACGAAGACCTACGGCGATTTCGAGCTGCGCTTGAAGGTGAAACTCCTCGGCGGCGAGAAGGCCAATGCCGGCATCCAGTTCCGCACCAAGCGGATTCCCAACCATCACGAAGTCAGCGGCTTCCAGGCGGACATGGGCTGGGGCTGGTGGGGCGCGCTGTACGACGAATCCCGCCGCAACAAGATTCTTGCGGGGCCCGACAAGGAGAAGATGAAAGAAATCGTCAAGGTCGACGACTGGAACGACTACGTCATTCGCGCCGAGGGCAATCGCATCCAGCTCTTCGTCAACGGAACCCGTACCGTCGACTACACCGAGAAGGACGACAAGATCGAAACCACTGGCGTCATCGCATTGCAGATTCACGGCGGCCCGGCGAGCGAAGCGTGGTACAAGGACATCACGATTGTGGATCTGACGAAGAAGTGAAATGAGAGCGAGTAGATTCTGACACCGTCACTTCTGCGCACGGCGAACAGAAGTTGGCATCGGAAAAGTCAAAATAGTGAATGCAAAAGTCAAAATGCAAAAGTCAGAAGCGGAAGGCGCGTCGATTTCTAACTTTTGACTTTTGCATTTTGACTTCACCATTTTTTTCCCCCGGCTCTGCCGGCTTAGGAACAGGAAGGGGATTCGGGAGTCGGGATTCGGGAATCTGGAATCGGGCTCAGAGTTCCGAATCGTGGATCGGCCGCAGTTCCCTGTTACCCGATTCCCCAACCCCTAACCCCGATGCCCGAATCCCGAATCCCACCTCTACCATGGCACTGCTCATCGACTGCTACAACCTGCTGCACGCGCCGATGCCGCCCTCGCTGGCCGGGCTGGAAGAGGACGGACTTTGTCGCCGGCTTGCTTCATCGCCTTGGTCGGGCACGGGCATCACGGTGGTTTGCGACGGCATCGTGAAACCGGGCACGCCTGCTTTCTCGCCGGTGCCGCAGGTGCAACTTGTTTACTCAGGCCCCGGTCGCAGCGCCGATGACGTGATCATCGAGATGATCGACGAGGACACGTCGCCGCGCAGGCTTTACGTCGTGACGGACGACCGTGAGATTCAGAAAGCCGGTCGTCGGCGTCGGTGCCAGGTTCTTTCCACGGGCTCCTTCATTCGCACGCTGGCGGCATCTCGGCCCTCCGGTGGCCAGGCCACGGCGCGGAATCGCAGCCGCGCCGCGCTGTCGCCGACGCAGGTGGATGCCTGGCTGGAGCAGTTCGGGATCGATCCGAATGGAGTGCCGGACGAAGCGGTCGCACCATCGGCGGACCAGATCGAAGAGGCCGCGCGGCAGATCGCGCAGGAGCACCCGCCGGCGGTGGAGCCGGATGCGATCGACACTGACGAAGTGGCACGCTGGCTGGCGGAGTTCGGCATCACGCCCGATGAACCCATCGACCCGCGCGAGAAGGAGTGGTGGGAGGGCGGGTGATAACGGTCGACGTGCCTGTCTCACGGCGGAGCAGGCTTGATGCCGCCGGCAAGCAGGCCTGTGTGCATACGGTTTCTATCTGATTCTCGTGCCGAAGTTGATGCCACTGGCAGGCTCGGCTGCCAGTGCGTTTCTCGCGTCCACCGACGCCCGCGCTTTGCTTTTCGCAGGTCCACTGGCAGCCAAGCCTGCCAGTGGCATCTGCGCGAGAATCAGATGGAATCCGTATTACTTCATGAGCCGCGCCTCAAACAGGAAGTCGGCGAACTCAACAGGTCCGACGGTATCGCGCTGGCAACGAAAATGCTCGACTCGGTGAAGTCGACGAGCGCGCCACTCCCGCTGGAGCCGCTGGAGCCGCTGGCGGGATGAACCCGGGGTGTAGGGCGAGCATCAGAACTGCAGATTCAGCCGCATGCCGAGCACCACCGCGGTGTCGACCGCTGCGGCGGCGGATTCCACGACTTGCACATCCAAGGTGAGTTGTGCGGCGGGCGTGATCGCGAGATTGTAAAACGCCTCGAATCCCTGCACCTGATCGTCCACGTTGATGGCGATCGCGAGCCGGCTGACTTCGATGCTGTAGTAGAAGTAGCCGAGGCCGCAGGTGTCGTTGTCGCGTCCGGGGATGATGCCCTTGGCGCCGACGCCGCCGCTGATGGTGAAATCGATCGGGTTGGTATCGTCGTCGGCAAAGCCGATGCGCAGGAACAAGCCGACGCCCTGCAGATCCTGCTTGCCGTCCATCACGTTGATCAACTTGTCGCTGGGCTGCTCGACGAACAGATACTGCCACGTGCTCCAGTAAAAGGCCCACGCCTCATCAGTGGTCGGGATGGTGATGCCCTGGCCCGGCTCGAAGATGAATCGGTTGCCGAGGTCGATGAACGTGTTGTCGAAGCCGTAGATAAAGCCAACGGTCTGCCCGCCGGGCAGGTTGCCCAGGTGGTACTGGAACTGCGCCTCGGTGAGCCAGGCCGTGCCTTCGCCGAAGTCTTCGAAACCGGTGGTCGTGGATGAATCGGTGGCGTTGAGGACCACGCTCATGACGGTGACGTTCTTGGTGGGCATCCAGATGACGCCGGCGCCCAGCGTGGCGTAGGCCTGCATAGCGACCAGCGGCGACGTGGGGAACACCAGATTGCCGTTCATGAACTGGGTGGTGCCGCGGCCGGAGGCGAACTCGTTTGGATCGCCGTCGAGCACATCGATCTTGCCCAGCACCACGCCAAAGTGCTCGGACAGAAACTGGTAGTAGGTCAGGTTGGTCAGTGCAAAGGCGATGTCGTCATCGTTGGTGTCGCCGAAAGGAAAGAACCCGTCGGTGTTCACCGGCAGGATCGGGCCTGCGATGTCGTTGGCGGCCTCGCCGAAGCGCGACTCGCCGCGGAACTTGATCATCGCGCCGGGCATGACGCCCATGCGCATCAGGTCGAGCGTGAGCAGGTAGTCGAGCGATCCGCCGTAGCGGGTGCCCGTATCGCGGCCGCCGTCGACGACGGATTGCAGCGTCTGGGTGAAGTTGATGTCGAACTGGATGCCCTTGTTGGCGAGGTCCGTCCGCGTGCCGCCCCAGTCGCCGGTCAGGCGATTGCGGTTCCAGAAGTCGCCGGAGTAGTCGGGCACCGGGAGCAGGCCTTGCGGCTGGGCGGGGGCTTCGGCGGCGGCGCCTGCTGCCGCCGTCTTTGGCGCTGTCTCATCGGCGCCCAGCGCGATGCTCGGCGCGGCAGCCAGGGTCAGCATGAGCAGTGGTTTCAACATGCGCGATTGAGTCGTCACGAGAGCTACTCCGTAAGTGAAGGAATTCGGACTTCGGAAATTGGAACTCTATCAAAATTAGCTGAACGCGACTACCGTCCCCAGCGGTGCCCAGGGCAATCGCCTATGCGAGGGCGAGGCTCCGGCCGAGCCGCAGTGAAGATTGGATTCCCCGCTGTTCCGCGCCGCGGCCGGGATTGTCCCAGCCTGTGACCAAGACGAACGCCGTCCGCATGGTGAATCACGTCGTGCTTGTCCGCAAGATGCACACTTTGGTTGACCCCGCCGCGGATAAGATGGCGGACGACAGCCGCGCTGCAAAGACAAAGTTGCCGCGCGTGCTGCGCTGTTCAAGTAGGGCAAGTTCTCAAAGTCGTTTCCTTGCTCGGTGTTTTTCTTGCTGATCGGTACGCCATGATCCAGTTCCACTTCAAGAGTCCGTGGCCGGTGCTGTTTCTGGTCGCCGCCTGGGCGACGGAATTGTTCGCTCAGCAGGGGCCGTACGAAATCTTTCCGCCGGCTGATCCGCCTTACTACCGCGTTCGCTACGAGGCGTCGTCGAAGCAGGGCGAACTCATCTTTCCCGTCAATTACACCATCTGGATTCCCAAGGAAGTCAAGACTCTTCGTGGCGTCATCGTGCATCAGCACGGCTGCGGCGAAGGTTCGTGCAAGTCGGGCCTGACCGGGGCTTATGACCTGCACTGGCAGGCGCTGGCGAAGAAGCACGACTGTGCGTTGCTTTCGCCTTCGTATGAGCAGCCGGAGAAGGCGGATTGCCAGATGTGGTGCGATCCGCGGAACGGTTCGGACGCGGCGTTTCGCAAGGGGCTTTCCGACCTCGGCGCCAAGTCGGGGCATCCGGAACTCGCCACGGTGCCTTGGGCGCTGTGGGGACACAGTGGCGGCGGGCACTGGGCCGGCGGGATGGTGATGCTGCATCCGCAGCGCGTGGCGGCGGCGTGGCTGCGGTCCGGCGTTCCGCTGGTCAAGGCGGATTCTCAGCGGGCGGCGATCAAGTCTCATGTGCTGCCTGATGCGGCTCTGAAGGTGCCGATGATGTGCAACCTGGGGACGAAGGAAGGCGTCAGCGTGAAAGACGGGCGGTTTGCGGGTGTCTGGCCGGCGAATGAGGCGTTCTTCACGGCGGTGCGCGGCAAGGGCGGGCTCGTGGGCGTGGCGGTCGATCCGCTCACCAGCCACGAGTGCGGCAACCAGCGCTACCTGGCGATTCCCTGGCTCGATGCCTGTTTGAGCGCGCGGCTGCCGAAGGCGGCGGGAGATCCGCTTGTGGCGATGTCGGCTGACGCGGCGTGGCTGGCGCCGATGACGAGCGGCGAAGCGTTGCCGGCGGCGAACTACAAGGACGATCCGCTCAAGGCCACATGGCTGCCCGGTGAAGCCATCGCCAAGGCGTGGATGCAGTATGTGAAGGACACCGCGGTAGCGGATCCGACGCCGCCGCCGGCGCCGACGAATGTTCGCGTGACCGGCAACGAGCTGAGCTGGGAAGCGGAGGCCGATCCGGAAAGCGGGCTGGCGGGTTTCATCATCGAGCGCGACGGGCAAGTGCTGGCCAGCGTGCCGGAGAAAGGAAAGAACTCTTTCGGCCGGCCGATCTTTCAGAATCTGCAATACAGCGACACGCCGACGCAGCCGCTGGTGTCGATGCGCTTCACCGACACGAAGCAGGAAGCGGACAAGAAGCACAGCTACCGCGTGGTGGCGGTGAACACGGTGGGGGGCCGATCGAAGCCGACTGCGGCGGACGCGAAATGAAGGGAACGATGAACGAGCTCGCTCTTCTCATCAGCGATTCACTCATCGACATTCGTGCAACGAAACAGCGTGAGGCACCGGTTGTCGATTGAGGTTCATCCGGCGAATGCGTCCTTGACAAGTGTTGAAACGGGCGCGGCGGAATATTGAACAGAGCCGGCGTCTGTGGCTCCGGTCGATTTGAAGCGGCTCAACGCCGCTTCAAATCGAATTCGCGCCGTGCATTCCCGGTTGCACGTGCGCCCGCCTCGCCCTGTTTCGCCTCGCCGGCATTGAGCCGGCTCGGCGAAGCGGAGTCACAGACTCCGGCTCTGACCAAACGAGTACGCACACGTCGGGTGAACCCCAGAATTGAGAGGCCCTGCGTGCTGACTCGGATCATCAGCGGTAACCAGCCGTCCGGGCTTACAATAGTTCTGATGAGAACGATCTGTACCTGTTTGTTGCTCGCGGCGCTGCTGACTCGATGGGGCGGCACAGCCGCAGCCGCCGATGCTCCGCAGTCCGCCGCGCTCGGCGCGCCTGTGGATTTTTCGCGGGATGTTCTGCCGGTGCTTTCCAATAAGTGCTTCGTCTGCCATGGGCCTGACACGCAGAAGAAGGACCTGGTGAAGCTCGACTCGTACGAAGCAGCGACGCGGCTGCTGGAGGGCGGGCATCGCGCCATCGATCCGCAGGCGCCGGGCAAGAGCGAGATTCTGGCCCGCATTCACTCGAAGGACGATCCGATGCCGCCGGCCAAGGCGGAGAAGCAACTCACCGCGGCCGAGCGTGCAACGCTCGACCGCTGGGTGCGCCAGGGCGGCCAATACGCGAAGCACTGGGCGTTCGTCCCGCCGACGAAGCCGACGCCGCCGGCCAACGGGCAGGCGAATGCGGTGGATGCCTTCGTGCTCGCGCGGCTGAAGGAAAAAGCTTTGGATTTCGCGCCGGAGGCGGATCGTTCCACGCTCGCCCGCCGCGCATCCATCACGCTCATCGGCCTTCCTCCCGAGCCGGCACAGCTCAAGGCGTTCATCGACGACAGGCGGCCCGACGCCTTTGAGCGTTACGTGGATGAGCTGCTGGCCAGTCCGCGCTTTGGCGAGCATCAGGCACGATACTGGCTCGATGCCGTGCGCTATGGCGACACGCACGGGCTGCACCTGGACAACAAGCGCGCCATTTTCCCATATCGCGACTGGGTCATCCGCGCGTTCAACGAAAACCTGCCGCTTGATGAGTTCATCACCTGGCAACTGGCGGGGGACATGCTGCCTGATCCGACGATGGCGCAGTTGGTGGCCACGGGCTTCGTCCGCATGAACCCGACCACGGCCGAGGGCGGCGCGATTCCCGCCGAGTTCCAGGCCAAGAACAATTTTGATCGCGTGGAGTCGGTGGGCACCGTGCTCCTGGGCATGTCCTTCGTCTGCGCCCGCTGCCACACGCACAAGTACGACCCGATCACGCACACCGAATATTTCAGGCTGCTCGCGTTCTTCAACAGCACCGCGGAGAGCCCGCTGGACGGCAACAAGTATGACTACGCGCCGGTCATGGGCGCCCCAGCCAACCAGCAGGCGTGGTCGCAGTGGCAGGAGTTGGAGAAGGCCCGCGACGCGCTGGTGGCCAAGGCGAACGATGCCGCCGCGCCGAACTGGGCGAAGTTGGGACGCGGCGAGCGTTTGAAGCTGCTCGCGGATGCGAAGGGCCCGCTGGCGAAGCATCCGTTGCACGCCCAGGCGGCCGCGCTTCAGAAGCAGTTGGCTGAAGCGGAGAAGGCGTTCACCCTGACGCTCATCGCCCGCGAATTGCCGAACCCGCGCGAGACGAAGCTGTTGCGGCGCGGCGAATACAACCAGCCCACCGGCGATCCGCTCAAGCCAGGCGTGCCCGCCATCATGGGCGCGCTTCCCGGCGATGCGCCGGCCAACCGCCTGGGCCTGGCGCGCTGGCTGACGGCGCGGCAGCACCCGCTCACCGCTCGCGTACTCATCAATCAGATTTGGCTGCGCGTCTTCGGCGACGGACTGGTGCGCACGCCCGAGGACTTCGGCCTGCAGGGCCAGCAGCCCACGCATCCGGCGCTGCTCGACTGGCTCGCCGTCGAAATGCAGGACCGCGGCTGGGACCAGAAGGCGATGCTGCGACAGATGGTGACCAGCCGTACCTTCCGCCAGAGTTCGGCCCGGCAGGCGAGCGTGAGCGACCCGGAGAACCGCCTGCTGGCGCGCGGGCCGGAGTATCGCCTCGACGCGGAGGTCATCCGCGACGTCGGCTTGTGGTCTGCCGGGCTGCTTGAACTGGAAATGGGCGGGGAAGGCGTCAAACCTTACCAGCCGCCGGGCATGTGGGAGGCGTTGATGCACCCGGCGAGCAACACGAAGAGCTACGTGCAGGACCACGGCGAGAAGCTCTACCGCCGCAGCCTGTACGTGTATTGGAAGCGCACGAGCCCGCACCCGATGCTGACGCTCTTTGACTCGCCCAGCCGCGAGGCCAGTTGCATCCGGCGTTCGCGCACCAGCACGCCGTCGCAGTCGCTGGCGCTCTTGAATGAGACGCAGCGGATCGAGATGGCGCGCAAGCTCGCCGAACGGTTGGTGCGCGGAGCCGACAACGACGGCAAACGCATGGAGATGCTCTTCATGTTGCTGGCTTGCCGGGCTCCGACGGAGTTGGAGAGCCGCGTCTGCTCGTCGCTGCTGGCGGCGATGCGGCAGCGATACAAGGATGCGAAGAACGATGCCGCGGCCCTGTTGGCCACCGGCGAAGTGAAGCGCGATGAGAAGCTGGACGCGGTGGAAGTCGCCGCATGGACGCAGGTGGCCAGTACGGTGCTTGCCAGCGATGTGGTGATTCTGAGCTATTGAATGGTTGGCGGTTTGGATGAGGCTCGCACGCCTCGTTTCGATGAAAGGTTGTTCAACATGACGCACCCGCTTCGAGAACTGGACCTGAACATCACGCGCCGCCAGCTTTTCGGCAGGGCCGCGCTGGGCGTCGGCACGGCTGCCGTGGCGCACCTGCTGAATCCGAGCCTGCGCGCCTCGCCGGCCGGCGCGCGGGCGACCGGCCTGCATCACGCGCCCAAGGCCAAGCGCGTCATCCACCTCGTCATGAGCGAGGGCCCCAGCCAGCACGACATGTGGGACTACAAGCCGAAGATGAACGATCTCTACGGCAAGCCCCTGCCCGAGGAGGTGCGCGACGGTCAGCGCATCACCGGCATGACCAGCGGCCAGGGAATCCTGCCCGTCTGCCCCAGCAAGTACAAGTTCACGCATCACGCCAACAACGACAAGGGCATCTGGGTCAGCGAGCTGCTGCCGCACACCGCGAAAGTGGTCAAGGAGTTGTGCATTATTCACAGCGCCTTCACCGAGGCGATCAACCACGATCCGGCCATTACCTTTCTCCAAACCGGCAGCGAAGTCCCGGGTCGGCCCAGCCTCGGAGCCTGGCTCAGTTACGGCCTGGGCAGCCCGAACCAGAATCTGCCCGCCTATGTCGTGATGCACGCTCACTCCAAGCACGCTGAGCAGAGCCTCTTCAGCCGGCTCTGGGGCACCGGCTTTCTCCCCGCCGATCACCAGGGCGTGCTGCTGCGTAGCCAGGGCGATGCCGTGCTCTATTTGAAAAATCCCGCAGGCGTCGCCCGCGAAGATCGCCGCGCCCAGCTCGACGCGCTGGCCGCGATCAACCAGGCGCACCACGATCGCTTCGGCGATCCGGAAGTCCTCGCCCGCATCAAGCAGCACGAGATGGCCTATCGCATGCAGGCTTCGGTTCCCGAGCTGATGGATCTCTCCGGCGAGAGCGAAGAGACGCTGAATCTCTACGGCCCCGACGCCCGCCGGCCCGGGAGCTTCGCCGCCTGCGCCCTGAACGCACGCCGCCTCGCCGAACGCGGCGTGCCCATCATCCAGATCTTCCATCGCGGCTGGGACTCCCACGGCAATCTTGCCGGCGAGCACGGGGACCAGTGCAAGGACATCGACCAGGCCTGTGCCGCGCTTATCCTCGATCTGAAGCGGCGCGGCATGCTCGATGAAACACTCGTCGTCTGGGGCGGCGAGTTCGGACGCACCGCTTACTGCCAGGGCACCTTGACCAAGGAAAACTACGGCCGCGACCATCACCCGCGCTGCTTCACGATCTGGATGGCCGGCGGCGGCGTCAAGGCGGGCATCACCTACGGACGCACCGACGATTTCAGCTACAACATCACCGACGCCGACGGCAACGTCCTGCGTCCGCAGCCGACACCCGACAAGTGGACGCCCGGCACGATGCACGTGCATGACCTGAACGCGACGATCTTGCACCTTCTGGGAATCGATCACAAGAAGCTGACCTATCGCTATCAGGGCCGGGATTTCCGACTCACCGACGTGCATGGCCACGTGGTTCAGGATGTCCTGGTGTGATGTTTCATGTAGTGATGTTTCATGTAGTTTCATGTAGGGTGGGTTGAGTCCGCGAAACCCACCACAAGCTACCCTGTGGTGGGTTTCGCGGACTCAACCCACCCTACGCAAGCCTCGCAACGCAAACCACCCTACGCAACCTCGCTACGCAAACCTCGCTACGCAAACCTCGCGGCCCTTTCGCCAGTCCGCACGGACACCACGCATGAAGGTCTTCGCTTACTTTTTTTTCATCGCGCTGCTCGCCGCCAGCGCTTCCGCCGCCGACGTGGACTTCGCCCACGACATTGTGCCGCTCCTGAAAGAGCATTGCGGCAAGTGTCACGTCGGCGAGGCAAAAAAAGGCGGCCTGTCGATCAACACGCGCCAGTCACTGCTGGCCGGCGGCGAGTCGGGCAAGGTGGTCGTCGTCGGCAAGAGCGGCGAGAGCGAACTGCTGAAGCGCCTGACCAGCGCGGACCCCGAGGAGCGCATGCCGCCGAAGTCGCCGCCGCTTCCTGCGGAGAAAATCGCGCTGGTGAAAAAATGGATCGACGCGGGGCTGCCGTGGGAGGATGGCTTCACCTTCGGCAAACGCGGTTACGAACCGCCGCTGAAGCCGCGCCGTCCCGCGCTGCCGCCGGCCGTCGATGGCCGGGACAACGCCTTGGATCGCATTCTCGACGCGCACCTGTCCGCGCAGAAGAAGCCCCGGCCCGCCGGCGTGGATGACGCCGCCTTCGCCCGCCGCGTCCATCTGGACATCATCGGCCTGCTGCCCACGCCTGACGAACTCGCCTCATTCCTCGCCGATCCCGCCAAAGACAAGCGCGACAAAATCGTACGGCAACTTCTGTCGCGCGATGTCGACTATGCCGAGCACTGGCTCACATTCTGGAACGATCTCCTTCGCAACGATTACTCGGGCACCGGCTTCATCACCGGCGGCCGCCGGCAGATTTCCAAGTGGCTTTACGCGGCGTTGCTTCAGAACAAGCCCTACGACCAGTTCGCGCGCGAGCTCATCGCCCCGCCCTCGGCCGAAAGCGCGGGCTTCATCGAGGGCATCCGCTGGCGCGGCGAGGTCAGCGCGGGGCAGACCGTCGAGATTCAGTTCGCACAGTCGATTACGCAGTCGTTCCTGGGCATCAATCTGAAGTGCGCCTCCTGTCACGACAGCTTCATCGATCGCTGGACGCTCGATGAGGCGTACGGGCTGGCCGCGATCTATTCGAATCGTCCGCTGGACATTCATCGCTGCGACAAGCCCACCGGCCGCAAGGCACAGGCAGCCTGGCTGTTTCCGGAGCTGGGCAGCGTCGATGGAAAGGCCCCGCAGCAGGAAAGGCTCAAGCAACTGGCCGGCCTGATGACGCATCCGGAGAATGGCCGCTTCACCCGCACCATCGTGAACCGCATCTGGCATCGCATGATGGGCCGGGGCATTGTGCATCCCACCGACGCGATGCAGACGGAGCCTTGGAATGCCGACCTGCTCGATCACCTGGCGACGCATCTGGCGGACAACAAGTACGACCTGAAGAAGACGATCGAGTTGATCGCCACCTCGCAGGCTTACCAGAGCCGAACGGAAATCATCGGCAAGGGCACGGAGGATCACGGCTACACCTACGCCGGCCCCCGCGCCCGGCGCATGACGGCGGAGCAGTTCCTCGACGCGGTCTGGCAGATCACCGACAGCGCGCCGACGAAGATGGATGCTCCGATCGTCCGCGGCCAGCGCGTGAAGCCCGAAAGCAAGACGGAGCCGACGCCTGCGCCGCCCGCGCCCAAGCCGGCCAAGCCGCTGCCAGTCACGGGCAAGTGGATCTGGTCGCGCGCCGACACCAGCGGCGCCGCCGCCGGCGAGACGATCACGCTTGAGCGCACCATCGACCTGAAGGCGGCCCCCGCGCCCGGGGCCGCCGTGGCGGTCATCTCGTGCGACAACAGCTACACGCTCGCCGTCAACGGCAAGCACGTCCACAGCGGCGAGAACTGGGAAGCGCCCGACACCGTCGCGCTCACCGGCCTCAAGGCGGGTGCGAACGAGATCATCCTCATCGCGAAGAACGGCGGGGCGGGGCCGAATCCCGCCGGCATCTTCTTTGAGGCGAGACTTACCGACGCGAAGGGCAACATCGAAGCCATCGCGAGCGACACGCAATGGCGCTGGACGAGCGCGGAAGCGAACAAGAACGGCAAGTTCAAGAAGGCGCCCGACGCCGGCGAATGGAAGCCGGCCGTCGTCGTGACGACGAATCCCTGGGCTGCCCGCGTCGATGGCGCGATCGCGGCGGGCTTCAACGCCAGCCCTGCGAGCGGCGGAGCCGGTGGCGACAAGCTGATGATCCGCGCATCGCTGGTGAAGAACGATTTTCTCATGCGCTCGCTGGGCCGGCCGCACCGCGAGCAGATTGTCAGTGTCCGCCCGGCGGAACTATCCACGCTGGAGGCGATCGATCTTTCCAACGGGCAGGCCTTGGCCGATGTGCTGCAGCGCGGCTCACAAAAACTGCTGGCCCGCAACTTCGCCTCGCCCGAAGAGTTCGTGCGCTGGCTGTACCGGTTCGCGCTCAGCCGCGAGCCCAGCGCGCAGGAATTGACCGTGCTGCACGAAGCGTTGGGCGCTAAGCTGACGGAGCAGGGCGTGCAGGATGCGCTGTGGAGCGTGGTGATGCTGCCGGAGTTTCAGTTGGTGCGGTGAGACGAACCGTTCAGAGCCGGGTTCTGTGAACCCGGTCGGATTGCGAGGCTCGAAGCCGAGCAATCCGCATCGCGCGGAAGACACTCGTGAAAAGCAACGCGGCCGTCGCGCGAGTTCCGATCGCCG
Organism: uncultured Phycisphaeraceae bacterium; assembly: GCA_964426135.1. Classification (GTDB taxonomy): domain Bacteria; phylum Planctomycetota; class Phycisphaerae; order Phycisphaerales; family Phycisphaeraceae; genus CAYRPN01. The sequence continues at coordinate 12,879 of CAYRPN010000096.1, forward strand.
CGGTCCGCGGACGGGCCTTGCGATCCGACCGGGTTCACAGAACCCGGCTCTGAAGAACGACGAGAACGCTTATGACCCACTTCGACCCCAACCCCACGCAAGCCCGTCGCGACTTTCTCAAGCAACTCGCGCTCGGCTCCATTGCCGCGCTGGCGGCCGGCGAGCCGCGCCTGCTTTGCGCCAATGACAAGGGCGAGAAACTCACCCACCCCAAACCCACCGCTGACGCGTGCATCATTCTCTGGATGGGCGGCGGCATGGCGGCGCCGGACACGTTTGATCCGAAAAAATATGTGCCGTTCAAAGTCGGCCTGCCCGTCGGCGAGGTGGAGAGCACGTTCCCCGCGATCGACACCGCAGTGGACAACATCAAGATCACGCAGGGCCTGGAGAATATCGCGAAGGTGATGGACAGGGCGTCCTTGATCCGCTCGCACGTGCTGCCGGATTTGGGCAGCATTCTGCACTCGCGGCATCAGTATCACTGGCACACGGGCTACGTTCCGCCGCAGACCGTGGCGTGTCCGCACATCGGCTCGTGGATGGCGAAGGTGCTGGGGCCGCGCAATCCGGTGATGCCCGCGTTCATCAACATCGGCCAGCGGCTCGAAGGCGTGGGCGAGCAGGAGGAACTGAAGGCGTTCACCACGGCCGGCTTCTTCGGCAGCGAGTTTGGCCCGATGAATCTCCCTTTCCCCGAGGATGCCGCCCAGTCCGTGCGCCCGCCCAAGGGCATGGACGCGCAGCGCTTCGCCAATCGCAATCAGCTTTATCGCAAACTCGTCGATCAATCGCCCCAGCGCGATTTTCTCAGCGATCACCAGCAGGAGTCGATGATCCGCGCGCTGGACAACGCGCATCGGCTGCTGAGCGCCAAAGAGCGCGAGGCGTTCGACATCTCCCTGGAGCCCAAGGAGAGCTTGCAGAAATACGACACGGGCCGGTTCGGCCGCGGGTGCCTGCTGGCGCGGCGGCTGGTGGAGTCGGGCGCGCGGTTCGTCGAGGTGACGACGGAGTACGTGCCGTTCCTGAACTGGGACACGCACGCCAACGGCCACACCACGCTGGTGCAGATGAAGAAGCAGATCGACGCGCCGATCGCGCAGCTGATCCTGGACCTGGAATCGCGCGGGCTGCTGGACCGCACGCTGGTGATTCTGGCCAGCGAGTTCAGCCGGGACATGCTCATCGAAGGCAAGCCCGGCTCGAATGCGAACGACCAGGCCACGGAGAAGGTCGACGCGTTCAAGGAAATGAAACACTACGGCCAGCACCGTCACTTCACCGGCGGCTCGTGCGTGGTGATGTGGGGCGGCGGCATGAAGAAAGGCTTCATCTACGGCGAGTCGGCGCCCAAGCGGCCGTTCATGGCGATCAAGAATCCGCTCACCGTCACCGACCTGCACGCGACGGTTTTCACCGCGATGGGCATCAGCCCGAAGACCGCTTTCGATGTGGAGAAGCGGCCGTTCTACGCCACGGACGACGGCAAGGGGCAGCCGGCGCTTGAGCTGTTTGCGAAGTCGGCGAGGGCGTAGAGTGCAGGGTGACGGATGATCGCTCGGTAGGGATCCTTGGGCGGATTCGCCGGGAGAGTCTGCTCGTGGCCCCATCCTGAAAACTTGATCCGGAGTTTGTGAGAGCATCCGACCGCCGCCGGTCGCAAGAGATTTTCGACGAAGACATGACATATTCCCCAACAGATCGCCTCAAAGCTGGGCCAGGACTTCATCCTGCTCCGCAAGGAACTTCAATGAGAACTTCGGCTGTACTTTCTGTCGGGATTGCTGTTCTGTTGGCCGTTTCACTCAACGCTGTCGCCGAAGCAATCAAGCTGGAGCAAGGTTCGCGCGTTGTTCTCATCGGCAACGGGCTCGGCTCGCGCATGGAGCGGTTCGGATATTTCGAAGCCGAAGTTCAGGTTCGCCATGCGGACAAGAACATTGTCATCCGCAACCTCTGCGATGAAGGGGACACGCCCGGTTTTCGTCCGCACTCGGGGCGCAACGATCCGTGGGCCTTTCCGGGCGCGGAAAAATACCGCGAACTCAAGAAGGCCAGAGACACCTGGGGATCGAGCAACGTGGGCAACGGGTTCTTTGAGAAGCCCGATCAGTGGCTCGCCAGACTCAAGCCGGATGTGATCGTGGCGTTTTTCGGATTCAACGAATCGTTCGAAGGGCCGGGGGGCCTGACTCGGTTCAAGGCGGAACTGACCGACTTCGTGCTGCACACGAAGCAGCAGAAATACAACGGCCAGGCTCCGCCGCGGCTCGCGCTGGTCTCGCCCATCGCATTCGAAGACCTTTCGGCAAAATTCGGCACGCCCGACGGCAAGATCGAGAACACCAATCTGGCGCTCTACACCGCGGCCATGGAGGATGTGGCGAGGAAGCATGAGGTGCTGTTCGTCGATCTCTTCACGCCCAGCCACGGCTGGTTCAAGACCACCACGGAGCCGCTGACGCGCGACGGCGCGCTGCTCAATGACGCAGGCTACAAGCATTTGGGGCCCGCACTGGCGGATGCATTGTTCGGCCGCGCGCCGGCGCAAGAAAATGCCGCGGTGCTCGCCGCGGTGCGCGAGAAGAGCTGGATGTGGCTGAAGTACTACAAGATTCCCAACGGCGTGCATGTGTTCGGCCGTCGCAACAAGCCCTTCGGCCCGCAGAACTATCCCGATGAGCTCAAGAAACTGGAAGAGATGGTCGCCAACCGCGACCGCGCCATCTGGGCGGCGCTGGCGGGCCAGACGTTCGATCTCGCAGCCGCCGATGCTTCGACTCATCCGCTCCCGAAGATCGGCGAGGTCAACAAGAACATCAAGTACCTCAGCGGCGCCGACGCGCTGGCGACGTTCAAGGTCGCGGAGGGTTACAGGATCGAGCTCTTCGCCTCGGAGAAGGAGTTCAAGAACCTGGCGAAACCTTCGCAGCTTTCCTTCGACAACAAGGGCCGGCTGTGGGTTTCCACCATGCCCGTCTATCCGCACTACAAACCGGGCGATCCGAAGCCTAACGACAAGCTGATCATCCTCGAAGACACCAACGGCGACGGCAGGGCCGACAAGGAAACGGTTTTTGCCGAGGGGCTGCATCTGCCCCTGGGGTTCGAGTTCGCGCCGGAAGGTGTTTACGTTTCGCAGGGCAACGATCTGGTGCTGCTCCGCGACACCGATGGCGACGACCGCGCGGACGTGACGGAGATCGTGCTCAGCGGCTTCGACGATCACGACACGCACCACGCGATCAGCGCCTTCTGCGCCGACCCGTCCGGCGCCATCATCATGGCCGAGGGCACGTTTCTGCACAGCAACATCGAGACGGCCTACGGCCCGGTGCGCAGCTCCAACGGCGGATTTTTCCGCTACGACCCGAGTCGCCGACAACTAGAGCGCACCGCCCGGCTGGCGCTGCCCAATCCATGGGGCACGGCGTTCGATGAATGGGGCCAGTGTTTCTTCGCGGACACATCCGACCCCAACATGCGCTGGATGCTGCCCGGTTCGATGAAAGTGGACTACGGCGACTTCGCGCCGATGCCCTGGGATTTGCTCGAAGCCAAGTCGCGCGTGCGCCCCACGTCGGGCCTCGAAGTCATCTCCAGCCGGCATTTTCCGGATGACGTGCAGGGTGACATCCTGATCAACAACACGATCGGATTCCAAGGCACCAAGCAGCACCAGATGATCGAAGAGGGCACTGGCTACACCACGAAGTTCCGACAGGACCTCTTGGTCAGCAGCGACCGTAATTTCCGGCCCGTGGACATGGAGTTTGCGCCGGACGGATCGCTGTATCTGGTCGATTGGCACAACGCGCTGATCGGTCACATGCAGCACAGCGCCCGCGATCCCAATCGCGATCACGAGCACGGCCGGGTCTATCGCATCACCTATCCATCGCGGCCGCTAGTCTCGCCAGCCAGGATCGCCGACGCGTCGATTCAGACGCTCCTGAACAATTTGAAGCTGCCCGAGTATCGCGCCCGCTACGCCACGCGGCGCGAACTTCGGGGCCGCGATCCGCAGGAAGTGCTCTCGGCCATCAGTGCATGGACCGCCGGCCTGGACAAGGCCGATCCGCTTCATGAGCATCACCTGCTTGAGGCGCTCTGGGTCACGTGGGGCCTGAATCGGGTTGACGACGCGCTGCTTCGGAACTTGCTGGCGGCGAAAGATCACCGCGCCCGCGCCGCGGCGGTGCATGTCCTGCGATACAGCGGCCATCGCATCAGCGATCAGGTGAAACTTCTGACCGAGGCGGCGGGCGATGCGCACGGACGCGTTCGCCTGGAAGCGCTCGTGGCGGCGACATGGCTGCCCAAGAAGGACGGCCTGCCGATCGTCGAGAAGGTCGGCGCCAACAAGGACAAGTGGATGGAAGCCGTGCACAAGGCCTCGAAGGCTTTCTTCGAAGGCCAGCCGATCGATTCCACGCCGAAGGTTGTCCTGGAAACGAAGCTGACCGGTGACGACCGCGCCCTGTTCATCAAGGGCGCCGAGGTTTATGGCCGCGAGGGCCACTGCATCACCTGCCATCAGCAGAACGGCGACGGCCTGGCCGCGGCATTTTTCCCGCCGCTGGCCGGCTCGGAATGGGTCACCGGCAGCCCCGAGCGGTTGGCCAAGATCGTCCTGCACGGCGTGACCGGCCCGATCGAAGTCAAAGGCGTCAAGTATCCCGGCAATGTGCCGATGATTTCCTTCAAGTTCCTCACCGACGAAGAAATCGCCGCGGTGCTGACCTACATTCGCAACTCGTTCGGCAACCAGGCGTCCGTGGTGAACGAAGCGACGATCAAGGCCATTCGCGAGGCGACGAAAGATCAGGTGCAGCTCTACACGCCCGAACAACTGCTCAAAATGCATCCGAACTGATCTCGAGTACGCAAGAGTCAACAGATCCAGTATGTCCCTGTTCCCCGATGATCTTGCGAGTTCAGGAGCCGCGCACGAACTAGTTCGCAGATTGCCGTCGGCGCCGACGTAGGGTGCGTCAAGGCTCGGCGTGGCGCACCCCATTTGATTGAAGACGCAACGTGGTGGGGCCGCGTGGACTTGACGCGACCTTCTCTCTCTCTCTCTCTCTCTGTCCCTCCTTAAGAGCGGAACCGAAATAAGTTCCCGATTTAGCCGGCGGGCTTGCCCGCCGAGACGCCCTCGGCGGGCAAGCCCGCCGGCTAAATGGGGGGCCACCAATTCGCGAAGTTATTTCGGGCCCGTTCCTTAAGAATGAGCGGAGTAGGTGACGCTGTCGCTTCCGGAATCTGTGACTCGCGTGGTTCCCCGGCGGGTGTATCCTCATCTCGGTGATTCGACAATAACCAAGCAGGTAGGCCGGCACAGACTGGACGCCGGTCAGCGTCCTGTGCGACGCTCCTTTTCAGGAACCGCTCGGATGCGTTTCATTCGGTCAATGCAGTTGGCGGCCACCCTGGTCCTCGCTTCGACTTGCGCATTTTGCGCCATCTCTCGCGCTGCCGATCCGCCGCCCAAGGTCAAGGCCGACGACATGAGATTCTTCGAGGAACGGATCAGGCCCGTGCTGGCCGATCGCTGCTTCGACTGCCATGGCGAGGACAAGCAGAAGGGCAAACTCCGCCTCGATTCCATCGCCGCGATTCTTCAAGGCGGGGAGCGAGGCCCTGCATTGGTTCGTGGCGACCCGGCCGCAAGCCTGATTGTGCACGCCATCAGCCATTCAGAAGAACTGGCGATGCCGCCGAAGAAGAAGCTGCCTTATGAGCAGATCAACGACCTGACGAAGTGGATCAAGCAGGGCGCGCCGTGGCCCGACGCTCCTGCGGCCGCCGCGCCGCCGGTGAAGCAACCGGGGGAAGCGGAGGCTCCGTTCACGAAAGAGCAGCGCGAGTTCTGGGCCTTCCGAAAGCCGATCAAGCCGGCGCTGCCGCAGGTGCGCGACAAGCGGTGGCCGCGTTCGCCCATCGACTATTTCGTGCTTGCGAAACTCGAAACGGCGGGCCTCGCTCCCGCGCCGCCTGCGAATCCTCGCGTGCTGATTCGCCGGGCCTATTTCGATCTGCTCGGTCTGCCGCCGACGCCGCAAGAGGTCGAGGATTTTGTCAAGGCATGCGAAGCGGAAGAGAAAAGGGAACCAAGAAGCGCAGGGGCCAAGCAGGGCGACTCCGAACCCAGCACCCTGAACCCTGAACCCTACACCCTCCTCATCGATCGACTGCTCGCCTCGCCGCGCTACGGCGAGCGCTGGGGCCGGCACTGGCTGGATGTGGCCCGTTACGCCGACTCGAACGGCATGGACGAGAACATCGCGTTCCCGTTCATTTATCGCTACCGCGATTACGTCATCGCCGCCTTCAACGCCGACCTGCCTTACGACCAGTTCATCCGCGAGCAACTTGCCGGCGACCTGATGCCCGACAGCGATCAGCGCGTGACCGACGATCGCGTCGTGGCCACGGGCTTTCTGACGGTGGGGCCCAAGATGCTGGCATGCGACGATCAGCGCAAGATGGAGATGGACATCGTCGACGACCAGGTGTCCACGACCTTCTCCGCGTTCCTGGGGCTGACCATCAGCTGCGCCCGTTGCCACGACCACAAGTACGACCCGCTGCCGGCGGCCGACTATTACGCGCTCGCCGGCATTTTCAAAAGCACGCGCACGATGGAGCACTTCAAGGTGGTCGCTCCCATGAACGTACGCCTGCTGGGCGGCCCCGCGGCGATGGAGCGCGAGAAGACCCTGCGGAAGCAGACGGATGAACTGCGTCAGCAGGTCAAGAAAAAGGACCTGGCGAAGGACGAAAAGAAGAAGCTGGAGGAGCAGTTGGCGACCGCGGAGCGGGAACTGCGCGAGTTGCCCCGGGCGATGGCGGTGAGCGAAGGAAAACCACAGGACCTGCGCGTGCATCTGCGCGGCAACTACCTGACGCTCGGTGCGACCGTTCCCCGCCGCTTCCCGCGAATTCTGGCGGGTGACGATCAGAAACCGATCGGCGGCAGCGGCAGCGGCAGGCTGGAGCTTGCCCGCTGGATGACGCAGCCCGACCACCCGCTGACCGCGCGAGTCATGGTCAACCGTCTCTGGCGCTGGCATTTTGGACGCGGCATCGTCGCAAGCGTGGATAACTTCGGCATGCTCGGAGCAGCACCGACGCACCCGCAGTTGCTCGACTGGCTGGCGACGCGCTTCGTGGAGGACAACTGGTCCATCAAGGCGATGCACCGGCAGATCATGCTTTCTTCCTCGTATCAGATGGCCGCCACTCATTCCAGCGCCGCGGCCGCGGTCGATCCCGACAATGCCCTGCTGTGGCGCTTTAACCGCCGCCGCATGCAGGCGGAGGAAGTGCGCGACGCGCTGCTGGCGGTCTCGGGCCGGCTCAGTGATGCCAGGGGCGGCAGCCTGATGCAGCACAAGCAGCATGAGTACGCGAAGAACGGCGACAACAACGTCCACTACGACAAGAGCCTGCTCCGCACCGTTTACCTTCCCGTCATGCGCAGCGGCCTGCATGACGCGATGATCGCTTTCGATTTCGCCGATCCCAGTGTTTCCAACGGCGATCGCGCGGCGACCACGGTCGCGCCGCAGGCTCTGTACATGATGAACAGCGACCTGCTGATGAAATCCGCCGAGGCGCTGGCGGTGGACCTGATCAAGCCCGCGGCCGCCGGTGCGGCGGACATCGACGATGCGGCGCGGATCGTGCTGCTCCATCAGCGCGCCCTGGGCCGCAAACCGACCGAGCTCGAGTTGAAGGAACGCGGCGAGTTCCTGCAGCGCTACGAAGCAGCGCTCGCGGCGAGGCAGCCTGACGCCAAGCTGCGCCGCACCGCGGCGTGGACCGCCTTGTGCCGTGTCATCCTGGCTTCCACGGAGTTCGTTTATGTTGAATAGGCTCTGCGGAAATCGCGATCCGCGCCCGCTCTCGCGCCGGCAGATGCTGGGGCAAGGCGTCGGCTTCGGCTCCGTCGCCCTGGCGGCGATGCTGGCCGAGCGGAAGGTGGGTTTCGCGGACTCAACCCACCCTACGGGGAGCAACGCAGCCTCCACCGTCGCGCCCGGTTCACCGCGCCCCGCCCAGCCGCTGGCGCCGCGTCCGCCCCATTTCGCGCCCAAGGCCAAGCGCGTCATCTTCCTGTTCATGCACGGCGGGCCGTCCACGATCGATCTTCTGGATTACAAGCCTCAACTCCAGGCCAGCGACAACAAGCCGCTGCCGTTTGCACAACCGCGGGTCGTTTCCAGCGAGACGGGCAACCTGCTCGCCTCGCCGTGGAAGTTCACGCCGCGCGGCAAGTGCGGCACGCCCGTCAGTGAACTGCTCCCGCACATCGGCTCCATCGTCGATGACCTGTGCGTGATGAACTCCGTGCATGGCTCCAACTCGCGCCACGGCGCCGCCCTCTTGGAACTGCACACCGGCTCCGACACCTTTGTGCGCCCCTCGATGGGATCGTGGATCAACTACGGCCTGGGCACCGTGAACCAGAACCTGCCGGGCTTCATCACCATCTGCCCTTCCAGCAGTCACGGCGGGCTGAATGCGTGGAGTTCCGCTTTTCTCCCCGCTCACTTTCAAGGTACGTCCATCGGCCGCGAAGGCGCTGACGCCACGTCGGCGAAAGTCCCGTTCATCACGCAGTCCAAAATCGCACCCGACCTGCAGCGCATGGAACTCGACGCGCTGCGGCAGATCAACACCGATCGCCTCGGCGTCACCGGCCCCGATTCAGCGCTGGAAGCACGCATCGAATCCTTCGAGCTTGCTTTCCGGATGCAGGCGCAGGTGCCGGTGGTGCAGGATTTGTCGGGCGAGCCCGAATACATCCGCAGGATGTACGGGCTGGACAAGGACGCGACGAGAAACTTCGGCACGCAGTGCCTGCTGGCGCGGCGATTTGCCGAGGCGGGCGTTCGCTTCGTGCAGGTCACGCACAGCTACTGGGATTCGCACGGCAACCTCAAGGCGGAGCACGCCAAACTCGCCGGCCAGATGGATCAGCCTGCCGCCGCCCTGATCATGGATTTGAAACAGCGCGGCCTGCTCGATGACACGCTGGTGCTCTGGGGCGGCGAGTTCGGCCGAACGCCCACCGCTCAGGGCCGCGACGGCCGCGATCACAATCCGCACGGCATGACCATGTGGATGGCCGGCGGCGGTGTGCGCGGAGGGATGCGCTACGGTTCAACGGACGAGTTCGGCTACTACGCCGTCGACAAGAAGATTCACTTCCACGACCTGCACGCCACCATCCTGCACCTGCTGGGCATCGATCACACCGCCCTGACCTATCGCCACGTCGGGCGCGATTTCCGCCTGACCGACCTCTACGGTCATGTCGTCAAGGACATCATCGCTTGACAACGCCGCCCAGCCGATGCCCCCAGCGCATCGCCAGATTGCCCGGTCGCTGATCGTCGCGGTGGCACGATCAAACTCACCGCCGGCGTCGAGCACGGTGGAGCGGAAAAAAATTGGTTCATCCGGCAATTGCGGCCATGTCTTGTCAGAGCCGGAGTCTGTGACTCCGGTTCGCCGAGCCGGGTCGATC
>CAYRPN010000097.1:0-22175 GCA_964426135.1 uncultured Phycisphaeraceae bacterium
GGTGGCGCGATCCGATTGCACGATCGGTGACGGAAATCGAAAGATTCTCAGGCTCTCTGCGGGGGAGAGGGCTGGGGTGAGGGGGTTCGCCGCGTCGCGCGACAGACGCACGTCCAAGGTACACCGTCCCCCTCACCCTAACCCTCTCCCCCAGCAGACTGGGGGAGAGGGGACCAAGCCCCCGGAAAATTTGGCACACCCCTCTGCGGCAGGCGTGCCGGTGGCTCCGCCGATGCATGATTGGATGATTCTGGCAGGTCTGGCTGAAGGGTGGTCGGCCTTCGCCACGGAAAAAGCACAGAAGCCCCGACCTCACCTAGAGCTTGGCAGACCGCCGTGAGTACAGGTCCCTCCGGTCGACGATGAAAAACCCGACGACTGCTCATCGAACAGGCAGCCTTGCGACTGGCACGCGCGTTGCAGAAGCAGTGCGTCCTTCCCTCCAGGTTCTTAACCTGCTACGCTCCCAGCCTCCGATTCCAGGACTAACTCCTTGGCACGCATTGGCTTACTATCCGACTCCCATGGCCGCGCCTCAACCACCCGACGCGCAGTTTCCAGGCTGATTGAGGCAGGTGTTGACGCTATTTTGCACTTAGGCGATGTCGGAAGCGTGGAAGTGCTCGATGAACTCGTCGTCGCGCCTCACCCCGTCGTGAACGCTTCTGTCACCCGAAAGACCGACGCAGCCCCACCCGTGAATGTGCGACTCGTCTTCGGCAACGTGGACTGGGACCGAGCGTCATTAGCGCGGTACGCGCAGCATCTGGGCCTGGCGGTGGACGATCCAGTCGGCACGATGGACCTGGAGGATGGCCGCAAGCTCGTCTTTCTGCACGGCGACGACGCCAATGCCATGCTGCACGCGCTCGAGTCCGGAGCGGCCTATGTCTGCCACGGTCACAGCCACCGCACCCGGGATGAGCAAGTAGGTGCCACCCGCGTGATCAATCCCGGCGCCTTGTTCAGAGCCCAGTCGTACACCGTGGCACTGCTCGACACGGCGAAGGACCATCTTCAGTTCATGACGGTTGAATGAAGGTCGGGTTTCGTTTCAGCGACACCGACTCCAAGGACGTAGATTCTGACCCTGTCACTTCTACGCGCGGCGCACAGAAGTTCTTATCCCTCTACCCTTGGCCCTCTACCCTTGGCCCTTCCGGCTTGGCCGGCTTAGGCAAGAGGGATCCATTTCGACAGAAGCGCTCTTCACCTCAATGCGATTACACTGGCGATTCGTCCCGCCCCTAGACCAAGCTGTTGAGCACGCCCCATTCCAACCCGAGCGATCCCCCCAAGCGAAGCGATCGCGGCGATGACGCGGCGCGCCCCCCGGGCTTCGGATGGTTGACGCTTGGTGTCCTGCTCATTGCGATTCTGACACTCTGGCTGCTGACGTATCCTTTCAATTTCCATGCGAGGACGATCACAAGCTGGCTGGGTGAATGGGGCGTTGCCAACATCCACAAAATCAACCTCGCTTCGAATCTGGTGCTGTTCATGCCGCTGGGTTGCGTGTGGGTCTGGCGTCGGAGCCTGGTTCGAGGCGGAGTCGATGCAGGCACGCTCATCGCGGCAGCGCTGGTCTGCGGGATCATGAGCGTCATCGGTGAGACGTTGCAGACGCGCCTGCCAGGCCGGACGAGTTCAGCGATCGATCTCCTGGCGAATATCGTCGGCGGCGGCGCGGGGGCCGCCGTGGGCGGCTTCAGTGCGGGTGCTTTCGGTCGAGCCTGGACCGCGGCGGCGCGCTGGCTCGGCCCGCGCCCCGGGATGCAGCGCTGCCTGATTGCGTTGGCGCTGATGCTGGCGGTGCGTACAGCCCCCTTCGATGTGTCTCTGGAAACCTATTACCTGCGCGTGAAATGGGAACAGGAAACCAAGCTGAGCGTGCTGCCCTTCCCCGCCACGCGGCAGTGGCTGGGCGGAACCGAGGCCAGTGGCGGCGTGGGCGTCGACCAGCGCCGAGTGCTGGCATTGAATGAACTGGTCAGTGCCGGCAGCGCTGCCCTGCTGTTCCTCGCTTTGGCGTGGTGTGCGGGTCGAGCAGGCGGCGACCTCGGTGCGACGGGCTGCTCCTGGAGCGCCATGGCGCTGATGGTGTGCCTGGCACTGGTCCTGGCGACGGAGGCGGCGCAGTTCTTCGTGCGAAGCAGGCTCATGGATGCCACGGACATCTCCGTCGCCAGCGCTGCCGTGGTGGCCGGACTGCTTGCGGAACTGGTGACGCGTCCGCGCCACCGGCTCGAATGAGGAAGTGCTGTCGGGCGCACCATACCGCTGGCCATCCTGCTAATCTTCTGATTCCTCGCGTGGATGCGACTGAATATGGATGTCGGTATTCATCAACCTGTGGTGACCGTCACCAGCGGCTCGTGGCGATATCAGACCGTCGCGGGCTGCTACGACGAAATGGTCAACGAGCGCGGCCAGATTCGGCCGGCGTGGCGGCAGATCGCGACCGCGCTGCAGGCGATGGGGCCCGAGGAACTGCAGCGGCGATGGGAACAGGGACGCAGGCTGCTGCACGAGAACGGCGTCACCTTCAATGCCTACGGCGATCGCCAGGGACTCGATCGGCCTTGGGCGCTCGACGCTTTTCCCATGATCCTCTCGGCGACGGAGTGGCGCACCATCGAGGCAGCCGTCGTCCAGCGGGCCACGATGCTCAACCGCGTGCTGTTCGATCTCTACGGCCCGCAGACGCTGTTGCACGAAGGCATTCTGCCGCCCACGCTGCCCTACACCAATCCGAACTTCCTGCGCCCCATGCAAAGCGTGCCGGTGCCGCGATCAATCTACCTGCACCTGTATGCCGCGGACCTGGCCCGCAGCGCCGACGGCCAATGGTGGTTTGTCAACGATCGCACCCAGGCTCCGTCCGGCTGGGGCTATGCGTTGGAGAATCGCCAGGTCATTTCGCGCTCCCTGCCTGAAGTGTTCCGCGACAGTCAGGTGCATCGTCTCAATGAGTTCATCAGCCGTTTCGGCGAACTGATCTTCAATCTGGCGCCGTCGCACCTGGACAACCCGCGCATTGTGCTGCTGACGCCTGGACCATCGAGCAGCGCTTATTTCGAGCACGTTTTTCTTGCTCGCCAGATGGGACTGACGCTGGTCGAAGGCGGCGACCTGACCGTGCGCGACGAGCGCGTTTTCCTCAAGACGCTCAGCGGGCTGCTGCCGGTGGATGTGATCCTGCGCCGCGTCACCGATACGATGTGCGATCCGCTCGAACTGAACGACGATTCTTTCCTGGGCGTTGCCGGCCTGGTGGAAGCGGTGCGCACCGGACATGTGGCGGTCGCCAACGCACTGGGCACCGGTCTGATTCACGGCGCCATGCTGATGGCGCACTCGGATTCGCTGATGAAGGCGACTCTGGGTGAGCAGGCGAAGTTGCCGACATTGCCGTCCTGGTGGTGCGGAGACGAGGCCGGTCTTGCCGAGGTTGAGCGCCGGCTGGAGAAGATGGTGATCAAGCGCCTCGGCGGGGCAGCGCAGGTGAGTTTCGGAGAGCAGGGAAGCGACGAAGACAAGCAGGCCATGCTCTCGAAGATTCGAGAGCACCAGCATCAATATGTGGGGCAGGAACGCATCCGCTCTTCCACCGCTCCGACCTGGAGCCAGGGCCGGCTCGAGCCGCGGCACATCATGCTGCGCATCTACGCGGCGGCGACGCGCGATGGCTCGTACCACGTGCTGCCGGGCGGGCTGACGCGGGTCAGCGCTTCGCCCGATTCCACGCTGGTTCACGCCGCCGCCGGCGGCGGCAGCAAGGACACCTGGGTGCTCAGCGACACACCCATCACCGGCTTCAACACGGCCCGCCCCGGCGCGCATGCCGTGACGCTCAGCCGCGCGGGATTCGTGCTCTCCTCCCGCATTGCCGACAACCTGTTCTGGCTGGGGCGATACGTCGAGCGCGTCGAGCAGGTGATCCGCGTCGTTCGATGCATGCTCCAGAACATGGCGGACGACAACGACTTCGCCGACGACACGGTGCTCAGCGGCCTGACGGAAGTGCTCATCTCCAAGGGATATCGCGTCGCGCCGACCACGCGCCACAGCGGTCGTGCCCTGGCCGGCGAACTGGAGCCGCAGCTCATGGCGCTGCTCTTCGACGAGAAGCGCCCCATGAGCGTGCGCGGCTACGTCATGCAGGCCCACCGGGTCGCCTCCCGGGTGCGCGACCGCATCTCCTTCGATTCGTGGCGCATCATCAACCGCCTGCAGGAGCAATTCGTTCAACCTCCGGTCAGCAGCGCCCTGATGGTCGGACAGACCATCGAACGGCTCGACGATGCCATCATCATGATCAGCGCTTTCGACGGTCAGGCGATGGAGGGCATGACGCGCGAGAAAAGCTGGCGCTTCCTGGACCTGGGCCGGCGCGTGGAGCGATCCATCGCGATGCTGGCGCTGCTGCCCTTCGGCCTGAACAAGAGCGACGCACTGCAGAAACAGCGGCTGCAGGCGGTTCTGGAAATCGCCAACAGCGCGATGACCTATCGCTCCCGATACCTCGCCGCGGTGGAACCGCAAGGCGTGCTCGACCTGCTGCTCGTGGATGAGACGAATCCACACGCGCTGACATTTCAGATCGCGGCCATGACGGAGCACATCGAGAAAATCGCCGAATCGACCGAGTCGGGGAGCCGGCCCGTGGAATCGCGGATCGTGCAGGGAATGCTCGCCGCCTCCCGGCTGGCGGATGTCGAGACCTTGGTGAAGCCCGAGAATGACGGCACGCGGACGAGCCTGGCGGCTCTGTTTGTGAAGCTGCGCGCCGATCTGGGCAGCGTGGTCGACGCCGTGACGCACAAATATCTCAGCCACACCCGTCAGCCGCACGCCTTCGGCGATCGCGGCGTCGGACCGACCGGCGGGCCCCGTGACGACGAGGGGCTGGCATGAAGTATCGGATTCTGCACACGACGGTCTACACCTACGCCGAGCCGGCGTCGACCTGTCACAACCGGGTCCATCTCACGCCGCGCGATCTGCCGTACCAGCGTCGACTTTCGAGCGAGATCGAAATCGACCCGCAGCCGCACACGGTTCGCGAGCACCTGGACAGCTTCGGCAATGTCGCCACGACCTTTGCCATCTACGAGCCGCACCTGCGACTGTCGATCACCGCGCGCAGTCATGTGGAGGTCGCCGCCGGTGGCGGCACCTCGCTGTTTTCATCGCCACCATGGGAACAGGTGCGCGACCAATTGCGACGCAGCCACGACCCGGCCACGCTCGGAGCCGTGCCCTTTCTCTTTGAGTCGTCCTACATCTCCACCGGCCCGAAGTTCGCTGCATTCGCCGCCGAAGCCTTTGCACCGGGGCGACCGCTGCTGGACGCCGTCATGGCGATGACCTTGCAGATCAAGCGGGAATTCAAGTACGAACCGAAGTCCACCACGCTCGCGACTTCGAATCTCGAAGTCCTCACCAATCGAATGGGGGTGTGTCAGGATTTCGCGCATCTGCAGATCGGCTGCCTGCGTTCGCTGGGACTGGCGGCACGCTACGTCAGTGGTTACCTGCGCACCGACCCGCCGCCGGGAAAGCCCAGACTCGTCGGCGCCGACGCTTCGCATGCCTGGATCAGCGTGTTCTGTCCCGTCGCCGGATGGCAGGATTTTGATCCAACGAACGGCTGCGCTCGCGGCGATCAGCACATCACGCTCGCATGGGGCCGCGACTACGGCGATGTCAGTCCCGTCCGAGGCGTCGTGCTCGGCGGCGGCGCGAATAAGCTCAGCGTTTGCGTCGATGTCGAACCATTGAACGAAGATTGACCCGCGGGCCGGAGGATCATCTCCCCCAACGAAAGGGATGCTGCCATGCCTGCATACCGACGACTGACTGGCTGGGTCGCCGCCGTGCTCTGCGTCTTCCTTTCTACCGTGACGCTCGGCGAACCTCACTACACCGATCACAGGCGAGTGCTGTATTTCCTCGACGACCAGGGCCGTGAGCAGCCGGTGAAAACCGCCGAGGACTGGGCGAAGCGCCGCGAACACATCCTGCGGGGCATGCAGCAGGCGATGGGCACGCTGCCGGACCGATCGAAATTGCCCCCGCTGGACGTGAAGGTTCACGAGCAGTTCAAGCGCGACGAGTACACACGCATGACGATCAGTTTTGCTTCAGAGATCATCGATGGCAAGGAAGACCGCGTACCCGCATACCTCTACCTGCCGCGAGGCGATCGTGCCGGCAGCGGGAACGCCGACGACAACAGGCCCGGAAAACCGAAACGTCTGCCCGCGATGCTGGCGGTGCATCAGACCCATCCACTGGGCAAGGGCGACGTGGACTTCGAGAAGGGCCGCACCAATCGCTGCTACGCCAGCGAACTGGCGGCGCGCGGCTACGTGGTGCTGGCGCCGGACTATCCCTCGTTCGGCGACTACAAGTTCGACTTCCAGGCCGCATTCAAGAGCGGACGCTACGCATCGGGCACGATGAAGGGCATTTTCAATCACATGCGCTGCATCGACCTGCTGCAAGCGCGCGACGATGTGGATGGCGAACGCATCGGCGCCATCGGCCACTCCCTTGGCGGGCACAACGCGATTTTTCTGGCCGCGTTCGACACGCGCGTGAAGGTCGTCATCTCCAGTTGCGGCTGGACACCGTTCCACGATTACTACGGAGGCAAGATCGCCGGCTGGACCAGCGACCGGTACATGCCGCGTCTGCGTGATGTCTACAAACTGGATGCGGATCAGGTGCCGTTCGATTTCTACGAACTGGTCGCCGCCCTGGCGCCGCGTTCGTTCTTCTCCAACTCGCCGCTGCGCGACAGCAACTTCGACGTTGCAGGAGTGAAAAAGGCGGAGGCGACGGCGCGAGAGGTGTTCAAGTTGCTCAAGGCCGACGACAAACTCGTGATCGAGTATCCCGACGACGCCCACGATTTTCCGCCATCGGTGCGCCAGAGCGCCTATCGATTCGTCGACAAGGCGCTGGCACGCGAAAGGAAATGAGAGCGTGCCATCGAATCCCCAATGACAAACGGCAGCTCTTGCGAGCTGCCGTTTTGCGTCATTGCCAATGCGGCCGAGAGGAGTTGAACCTCCATGAGGGGGTTAGCCTCACTAGGACCTGAACCTAGCGCGTCTGCCAATTTCGCCACGGCCGCAGCGATGATCAGGCAGAACAGTCTAGGGAGTGTGAAGTAAGAATCAAGTCGCGCGTCGAGCCGGCAAAGAAATGGCTCGGATGAAGTCGAGAAGAAGGTCCTCAATCCATTTGCCAGCCCAGCCTACTTCACCTCAAAGGCCGTCTTTGTCCACCGTCCGTCTTCAGTTACACACTGCAATTCGTAGGTTCCCGGCGGCAACGAGAGCCTTCGCGTCTCGCCGCTGGCAAGCCTTCGGCCATTGAGAAACCACGTCAACGACCCATCCACAACCTCTGCAGCCGTCGAAACGGAACGATTGATGGCGATCGGAGACTTCTGGCCGTGCGCCCGCGGATGAATCAGCGCCGTCCCCCCCACCGCGAGGAACCGGCTGCCCGCCGCCGGCGAAACAATGCGCAGCTCCGGCGAAAGTTCAGCCGGCAATGGCAATGGATCGACGACGGGCCACGACGCCGCTCGTGATGGTGCATCCATGTTCCGCAGTGCGTGAAGATCAAACAGTTTCGCAAGCAGCGGTTCTGCCGACTCATTGCCGCTGTAGACAAAATCGCCAGCGCCATTGAATCGCCCGATCCAGACGCCGATCGCCACTTTGCGATTGTGCCCAACGGCCCATGCATCCCGCCGACCGGAGCTGGTGCCCGTCTTCCACATGAACCACGGCACATCCTCCGCGCGGCGATCCTCCATGCATCGCGGAGGTCGATGCGCCGTCGAGAGGATGTCATCAATCATCGCGCACGCCTCTGACGACAGCGCAGGCGTCGAGCTTGTGGGCTGGTCGGGAAACAGCCGAACAGGCTTCCGCACACCGCCGCGGCCGATCGTGGCATAGGCGTTCGTCAGTTCGACCAGAGAACACTCGATCGCACCGGTAACGATGGCCAGTCCGCCTCGCCTGGCGGCGTCGGCGGGCAGCGCGATGCCCGCGCTCTCCATGACACCGGCGCAGCGCTGCAAACCCACTCCCTCCGCCACGAGAATGGCGGGCACATTCAGCGAGCGCCGCAGCGCGTCGCCGGCGGTGACTTCACCGCTGAACTGTCGATCGAAGTTCACCGGAGTCCAGCCGCCACGCTCAATCGGGCCGTCGTAGAGCGTGGAAGACTCATTGAGCCGATGCGATTCAAACGCGGCTGCATAGACAAACGGCTTCAGCGCCGACCCGGGACTTCGCAGCGCGATGGCGCCGTTGACCTGCCCTTCCAAGGGATCATCCGGCCGCACCGAACCGACCATCGCCCGCACATCGCCGGTCGACACGTCAATCACCACCATGGCTGCATTCGTGCCTGTGGGCAATCTTGCCGCATGCTCACCGACCAGCCGCTCCACCTCGCGCTGCAGCGGCAAGTCGAGCGTCGTGCGCCCCCCGCCGGCGCGAACAGCTAATGTGAGGCGCGCGAAGTGCGCCGCCGGATTCGGCTTCGCATCGGTCAGATTCAAGTCACGCGCCGTCGTGGCGGAATGCATCACCACCGCCGCACGAGCAGCCTCCTCCGACTGCTCGCGCGTGATGGTGCCGACTTCCGCCATGCGGCGCAGAACCGTTTCGCGACGCTTCATTGCCGCCCCTGGATGCCGATCAGGCCGCAGCCGCGTGGGCGACTGCGGCAGCCCGGCAAGCAGCGCCGCCTCCGGCAGCGACAAATCCTTCGCACGCTTTCCGAAGTAGCGCAGCGACGCCGCCTCCACACCGCGCAGGTTCCCGCCGTACGGAGCGATGTTCAGATAGAGCTCGAGAATCTCGTCTTTGCTGCTTAGCTGTTCCAACTGCATCGCGCGGAACGCCTCATCGATCTTCGCCGCCAAAGTGCGAGGCCTCTCATTGATCATCCGGCAAACCTGCATCGTGATCGTGCTGGCGCCGGACACGACTTTGGCGGAAAGCATGTTCTGCCCGGCGGCCCGCAGGACAGCAATCGGATCGACTCCGAGATGGCTGTGAAACCGCTCGTCCTCCACGGCGATCGTGGCTGCGATCAACCACGGCGACATTTCATCGAGTGAAGTGGGCAATCGCCACTGATCATCCGCAGCGACCAGTTGCAGCAGCGGCGAGCCGTGGCGGTCCGTCACGACAGGGCTGGCGGAAAACTGATGCAGGCGGTCAGCGGGAAACGGAAAAGCGCGCCAGCAGATGAACAGAGTGATCGCGCCAAGCAGAAGCGCAGCCAGCGCGGCGACCAGCACACGCTTGAGCGTCCGGCGAACAAAGCGAACTATCGCAGTCTGTTTCATCGCGTTGCTCCGGCCCCCTCTCCCTCCGGGAGAGGGTTGGGGTGAGAGCCGGGAAAACATCTGCCTGCGGAATCGAAGCGAGACTTCGGAATTCGAAAATCGTGTCTTTTTCTGCTCGCGGACGAAATTGAAATTGATGGCGTATTCTTGTCCGGCCCTCACCCTAGCCCTCTCCCGGCGGGAGAGGGGATCGGAACGGACGTTACTGTCGCGCGGTGACTTTGCCTTGCTCTGTCATCGACGCAATGGCGGGGTCGTACATGCACGACGCCTGCGCCGGCGGCAGGGCGAATGTGCCTTGCGTCGTCACCCGCAAGGCATACCGGAACACCCGAATCTCTCGCGAAGCCGCTGCGAAAATGATCACGCGGTCGTGATGAAACTCGATGCGATTCGCCTGCCCCTCGACAGGCCCCGTGGAATCAGCCTTGGCACTCGTCAACAAGCGCGGATGCTCGATCTCGCAGGCACCCGGCAACGCGTCGACGATGGCGAGGTTCTCGATGCTCTCGCCGTCCGGCAAGGTCGGAGCCGCGACCTGAATCTCCACCTGCACCAGATCACCGACGCGAAGCCTGGAGTGATCCACAACTTTGCCCTCGCGCGTCAGCCACCGACGACGAACCTGCAGGTTGTGGTCATAAGGCTTGATCTGATCCACCTTGAGCAGTCCCGTTGAGGTGACCGAGACAAACGCTTCGCCTCGGCCCTCAGTGAGCACACGGATCGGCTTCAACGTGTCGTTCACTTTCAGTGCCGCCACGCGATCACTTGCAAAGAGCAGTTTCGATTCACCATCGACCTGAACCGTGCCGGTGAACGCGGAGGGCTGCTTGCTTCGCAACTGGTATTTCGACAGAGCGCACAAAGCCGACGCATTCTCGATGGTGGTGCCCCACGAGCCGCGCCTGCGCGAATCTTCAAGCCGGCGAACCAGGAGCGGAATCCAAGCATGATCCGACTGCAGTTCGAGCAGGACGCTCAGCAGCACGGCCTCCTGCCGAACCTGCGTGGTCAGCCGTGCACTGCTTGACGTTGGAATCTTCAGACCCACCGTGTCGTCGGGCAGCACGGACAAGGCGCGATCCTTGCGGCCCATTTCCATCCAAGCGGCGGCGAGATGCGCTCTGCCCGCCATATCGAGTGCGTCAACGCGCTCGGTCAGCCTCGCGACCCAGCCTTGCGGCGCGCGGCCGAGCGAGGCCAGTGCGTGGCAAACTTGCGCCCGCATGTTTGGATCCAGTTCAGACTGTGACGCGTCCATCGACTCACTGAGATAGCGCGTCATTTCACCGATGAACTCCCGATCAAGTCGATAACCGGCACGCTTGGCGCGGACGAGGAAATCAGCGGCATACAGCGTGCCGAAGAGATCGGCCTGGTGATCGCCAGGCCAATACGACAAGCCACCATCTCGCGTCTGCATCGACCACAGTCGAGCGATGCCCGCCTCGATGACGCTCTTGCTGAAAGCCGCACGCTGATCCTGGGAGCCGTCAAGCTCCAGCAACTCCGGGGCGTGCAGGACGCCGAGCAACCGGCTCGTGGTCTGCTCGACGCAGCCGTAGGGATAGTCCAGAAGCTGCTCGATGGCGGGGCGAAGCTCGACCACCGGATCGCCGCTGATGGTCACGGCGATGCGTGCGCCGGCCTGTTCCAGCATGTCGGGCAGCTTCACATCCAGCGACTCGCCGGCCTTGACGCGGACCAGTTGCGATTCCACGTGTAGCGGCGTGATCGGTCGAATCGTCAACTTCACATCGGTGCTGGCGACCAGATCGCGGCCCAGGCTCGGGGCGTTGGCGCTCGCGTTGAGGGTGGCGCTGATCTGACCGATGGAGATAGCCCGCGCCTTGAGCCAGACGAGTTGCGGCTCGCCGGGCTGGACGATGATGGGAGCGGCAGCGTTCTCGATTTCCAGCGGGCCATCCACTGTCGAAGCGAGACGCACGGTCAGCGGCTCTTTCGCGGCGTTGAAGAGTTTCACAGGCACTTCGAACGTGTCATCGGGCGCGGCGAATCGCGGCCAGCTTGCCTCGACCAGAAGAGGCGACGTGACAGTGATGTCATGCTTCGCCGAGCCATAGCGATCGTGATCGACATATACCGCCATGATGCGCATGCGGCCGGTAAGCCTGGGCATCGGCATGTCAACCACCGCGCGGCCGTCGGCGCCGACAGGCACCACCGTGCGCCAGAGAATCGCCGGCTCTCGCTGCTTCACCGCCACCGGACTGCGGCGAAGCTCGAACTCGTCATCACCGCCAGCGCCGATGCGCTGCATCGACGCCGCCCGCTTGTGATCGGGCAGCAGGTCGGCAAACACATCGCCCGTCGTCACGTCAAGCTTGCGCGGCGCAAAGAAATGATCCAGCGGGCTCGGCGTGCGGAAACCAGTCGTGAGCAGGATGCCGTCATCCACCGCCCAGATGTGAGCGACGGCGGGATTGTCCGGATTCACCGGCTCCTCACCCGTCACCTCGATCGTGATGCTCTCGCCCGGCTCTGCCTGCGAAGGCGCGGTTATCGCCAGCGGCACAGCCGAATCGCTGTGATCGGTCCTGAGCCGAACCATGCCGACGGCGCGATGCGGCAGCCACTTGTCCTGTGAAGGATCGATCGCCCGCACAACGGATGCGCTGATGAAGGCGCCGCCGCGAAGGTCGCTGGGCACAGGCACCTGCAGCGTTGCGGTGTTCTGCGTCATCGGCACGACGAAGGACTGCGTGACGCGATTGGTCTCCACCGTGGCCAACAACGTGCCGGCGAAGGGGCTGCGCACAACGAGCGTGGCGGTGTCGCCGGGCTTGTAAGTTTTCTGATCGAGCACCAGTTCAACGCGCTCCGGCAAGCTGACCGCGGGGCCGGAGTACTGCGTCACATCATCCACCGCTTCGAACTCGTACTGCGCAACAACCTGCGGGCTGTCCTCGTCGGCCGACTCGGAAAGAATCAACCGATGCGGCCCAGCAACGGGGCACGTCACGCTGAAACGGCGGGCCGCGGTGTCCTTGAAATCCTCATCGCGCACGGCGATTTGCCGCTCCACCGATTTCCACACGGCGCGACCGTCCACCTGCTGAATCACCCAATCATGCTCAATGCGGAGAAGCTGCACGCGCATGGAGCCGGGCTCCTGCGTTTCATCGATGCCATTCACCAGGCACCACTCAAACTCCAACGGCGTGCGCGTCTGCACCACGCCGCGTGCCGGCGGGCGCAGGCCCAGGTGACGATCGCGGGTGTCGATGACGAGCGTGCTGTTCTGAGAGACGGAGCGGCCTCCCATTTCGCTGACGGTCGTCGCAACGCTGGCGCGCCAGACGGCCGGTTCTTCCGACTCCGGCACGGCAAAGGCAAGACTTGCGTTGCCACGATCGTCGAGCGATGCCTCCACGCCGGGCGCGGGGACTCGTCGCGACCGGCGGCCCGTATTGAAGCTGTAATCCTTAAATTGCTTGGATTCGTAAGGAATCATCTGCAGCGACGGCGCGAGCGCGACAGGCAACTGCGCCGCGGGCTGGCCGAAGAGATAATTCGCATCGACGCTGATTGTTGGCTTTTCATCGCCGCGATAGCGCGACTGCGTGGGCAGCGCTTTCACATCGAGGCGTACCGGCGTGAACGCTTCGACGAGAGCAGTCGTTTCGCCGAAAGAATCCTTCGAGCCGGGCAGTCCCAGCGAAAAAGTGTACTGGCCGAACTGCCCGTCGCTGCTGGTCGGAAAGTCCACATGAAACACACCCTGTCCGGTCTTATCGGCGGGCACGGCAATCTCCGCAACCTGCTTGCCGTCAGGGCGGGTGACGCGCATCGACAGTCGCATCGGCAGCGGCACGAGACCATCCTGTTCTCGCACGATGGCGGTGACGTGGATGGTGTCACCCGGGTTGTAGACGCCGCGTTCGGGATAGAGCATCGCGTCGTAGGTTTCGGGATGATTGCGGCCGGATTGGTCGACGTGATCGATCACCCACTGCCTGCGATCGACCGCGTGGTACGTCAGGTCGTCGCCATGTTCCGCGGTGATGAGCCACGTTTCGCCGTCGGGGTGGTTTGACGCGGCCTTCAGATGCGCGACGCCATGGGTGTCGGTGACGGCGGCGGCAAGCAGCTGGTTGCTGTGCGTCAGGGCGGTGAGCTGCGCGCCTTCGACGGGCTTGCCCGTTTTTAGCGACGTGACCCACACAAAATAGCCGCCGGCCTGGCGCTTGGCCGTGATTGCCAGGTCGGTGATCGTGATGACCGCGTCATCCTCGAGCCAATGCGGTTTTTCCGCACGTGCTTCGATGTGATAAACGCCGGGCGCGGCGGCGGCCTTATCGAAAAGCTGACGCAGATCGATAGCGGCAACATGGGGCTCATTGCGCTTCGCGTGGAGTTTGAAATCTCGCTCGACGAGACGGCGGCTGGTGGCGCGGACGTCCTCGCCGCGCAGGTGCGGCACCAGGTTGTTCGCATGCAGTTTCCATGCGGCGAGTTTGACGGACTCCACGTTCGCGGTGCGCAGATCCAGCGCGAGATTGCCGCCGGGCGTGAGAATGCCGCGGCTTGCGGGAATGCTCAGCGATGGCTCGCGGTCGGGAATCTCGAAAGACACGGTCTGCGGCGAACCGAGCGTCTTACCTTCGCGATCCCGAAGCTCGGCGGCAACCGTGGCGGTGTAACGGCGCCCGATTTCAAACCGGCCATTCAGGCCGATCCAGGAATCCTTGGAAACAAACGAGGTCAGATTCGCGACCGGCGGCGTGACCGTGATGATCTTGTCAAGCCCGTGCTCGGTGGTGTCCAGCAGCTTGGTGAACCGCAACTGGACACTGACTTCCGTGTCTTCACCGGGTGTCTCCACGGTTGCGTTGGCGAGCTGAAAGACAGTGGGAATCTGCAGGTCGCGCGAATCGGTCAGGCCCAGGGGCAGCTTGCCGCCGTCGCCTTTGAGTTCAGGCGAGATGTGGAGCCGAATGCGATCCGAGGAACGGGGCCGGCCCACACGGAGCATCACTCGCTCCGCCGGCTCGCGTCCAAGCCCCTGCACGGGAAGTTTGACGCTCTGCGGCGACCGAGACGGGTCGAACACGCTGAGGCACTGAAGCACCTCATCGGGCCGAACCGACTGATTGAATTGGATCGCGATCGTGGCGAACTCGCGGTCGAAAGCGATGACTTCGGCGTTCAGCCATTTCAGAGCCCGGGTGCGCAGGGTGAACTGAGCCTCACCGACCAGCTGCCTGCCCACCTGCGTCTCAAAGTTGGCCGCGGGCTTGATCGTCCACTCGCGGCCGGCGGGCAGCTTCTTGTCGAGCAGATAGACAAGCTGATCCGCCTGCTGCCACTGCCAGCGCCCGGGCAAGCGCGGCTCGATCTCGAAGGGCGAGTGGTCGAGGTCGGCGCCGATCATGTGGGCGCGGGCCACCGGCTCGTCGAAAAGCAGCGTGACGCGGTCGGCCTCATCGACCTCGCGCAGCGGCGCGAAGGAAAGCACGCGCAGCTTGTCGCGGCGAGAGAGCATTTCCTGCCGGATGAGCAGCAGGCCGAGAACGTTGACGAGCAGAACGAGGGCGGCAAGCACCCAGAAACGAAGTGTGAGCTGACGCATGGTTCACTCCTTGAACCGCTAGGCCATCCATGGCGAGGAAAACAGGACCGGGTCGCTGAACGCCTGGATTTTAGCTGGCGGCGCGGCGAAGTGGGCCTAATGTGGATCGGTTGAAACTTGAAAGATTTTTTGAGCGGGAAACCACGGCAATTGCGCGAGATTTTCCCTCCGGCCCCCTCTCCCTCCGGGAGAGGGTTGGGGTGAGGGCCAGCGAACCTTGCGCGCCAGGACGACCGACTTGCCGAAGAGTAGACGGGCGACGCAATCGCCCTCCATGCAGCAAGAGACCACAAGACGCCGCCGATCCTTGCATCGACGCTGATCGCCGGTGAATCATTCCCGCTCGTTCTTGCGCACCAGTTCATTGGGCCCTCACTCTGGCCCTTTTCCGGAGGAAGAGGGGGCACGAGCGGACTTTCGCCCGAGTACGCTATGCTGCCTGTACGCCATCGCCATCTGGAACTCAACCTATGCAGACCCGCGCACGCGATCTGACCTTTCTGATCCTCGCCGGCTTCTTCATCACCAATGCCATCGTCGCCGAGATCATCGGCGGCAAGCTGTTCGCCGTTCCCGCCATCGACCTGGGGTTCTTCCAGTTTCCCTCCGTCGTGCTTTCCATCGGCGTGATTCTCTGGCCCGTCGTCTTCATCACCACCGATCTGGTCAACGAGTACTACGGCAAGCCCGCAGTGCGCCGGCTCACGTTCCTGACCGTGGGCATGATCTGTTTCACGTTCATCATTCTCTTCATTGCGCGGGCCGTGCCCACTTTTGAAATCAAGACGGAGACCGGCGAACTCATCGG
This sequence comes from uncultured Phycisphaeraceae bacterium, assembly GCA_964426135.1. Classification (GTDB taxonomy): domain Bacteria; phylum Planctomycetota; class Phycisphaerae; order Phycisphaerales; family Phycisphaeraceae; genus CAYRPN01. The sequence continues at coordinate 15,793 of CAYRPN010000097.1, forward strand.
CGTGACGCACGACGCATTCTCGCGCGTGGCCGGCCAATCGATGTGGATCATCGTCGGTTCGATCGCCGCCTTTGTCGTGTCGCAGTTCGTCGATGTCAGCGTCTTCTGGTTTTTCAGGCACAAGACCGAGGGCAGAATGCTTTGGCTCCGCGCCACGGGCAGCACGGCGGTGAGCCAGATCGTGGACACCGTCATCGTGCAGTTCATCGGGCTGTATCTGGCGGGCGTGCTGCCATGGGAAGCATTCGTACGCGGCGCGATGTTGAGTTACGTGTACAAACTGCTGATCGCCATCGCCGCCACACCGGTGATCTACGCGATTCACGCAGCGCTGGACCGCTGGCTGCACCTGCATCTGGAGGATGCGAAAGAAAAGGAATAGCCGCGGCGTGTCCCCATCAGAATCGACCGCCGCGCTGACCGAACGCGGGTGTCGGTGACGGCGCAGCCGTTTCGTTTGCCTGGACGTCCTTCACCCCGGACATATCCACTGGCGCGGCGAAGGCTATGCCCACATCGTGGACGCGGCCGGAGACGTGATCGCATCGAACCACGCTCGCCACGATCGGCATGGTTTCGCCCGAGTTCAACTGCAACACGAACTCGCACGTCGTGCCGCAATGCAGATAGCCGCCATGAAGAAAACCCATGCCCAATTCGCTGATGTCGCGCGGCCCCACGCGGATGAACACCTCGCTGCCGCCGGGATGACGCACGCGCATCGGCAACCCACGGTCATGCGAGAACCGATACCGCCGCACCGCCCGCCGACGATCCGCCTTGGTTCCTTTCGCTCGATGCTCCAGTTCTTTTGAGATTCGATCCTGTTCCGACAATGACAGCCGCAGCGTGTTCACGCTGCCTTCGCCCGTACGTGAAATCATCTGGACCCACCCCTTGCAGCCTGTTGACCGACCCCCCTCGAAACTACTTCATTCCGAGAGTCAACACATCGGACGGATGGGGCGTTCACTTCACACCAATAACCATGCCTTCTGAGCAGTCATCCGTTCGCTCACCTCCCGATAACGCTACTGCACCAGTCCCTTGGTCAACCGCATGAACGCCGTTTCCAGGCTCACGTGCTCCTCCTGCAATCGCGTCAGGCGGAAGCCCTGCTTCACCAGCGTTGCCGCGATGCGCGAAGCGTCGATTCGGCTGGCGTCGATCTGAATGCGGATGTGGCCGTCCAGTGATTCCGTCTCGATCACGCCGGGCATGTCCTTGAGCAGATCGACCGCCTGGGCCGAGCCTTCGGCAACGGCGACCTTCAGCACGGTGCCGCCGCGAGTGCGATCGAGGATTTCCTTGACGCTGCCGACGAACTGCAACTGCCCGCGCTCGATGATGCCGACGCTGGTGCAGAAATCCTCCATCTCCGGCAGGATGTGCGAGCTGATAAGAATCGTCTTGCCCATGCGGTGCAGTTCCTTGAGCAGTTCGCGAATCTCGATGCGGGCGCGCGGGTCCAGGCCGGAGGCGGGCTCGTCGAGCAGCAGCACCTTCGGATCGTGGAGCAGCACGCGGGCCAGGGAGAGGCGCTGCTTCATGCCGCGGGACAGGCCGTTCACCTCGGCGTCCGCCTTGTAAGCGAGATCGGTGAGCGAAAGCACGTCGTCGATGACGCTGTCGCGCTTCTTGCCATGAATGCCGAAGGCGGCGGCGAAAAAGGCGAGGTATTCCTTGACCACCATGTCCTCGTAGGAGCCGAAGTAATCGGGCACGTATCCGATCCAGCTTCGCACCTGGCGTGCATTGACGGGGCCGACGGACAGGCCATCGACGCGCGCCTCGCCCCAGGTGGGTTTGAGGAGCGTGGCGAGAATCTTGATGGTCGTGGTCTTGCCCGCGCCGTTGGGGCCGATGAACCCGAAACACTCGCCCTTCTCAATTTTGAGGTTGAGATTGTTCAGCGCGATCAGTTCGCCGTAGCGCTTGGTCAGGTTGATGGTTTCGATCATTGCCATAGGGAAGGGCCGGGGTGAAAGGGCCAAAGCCCAAGGGACGGAGAGGAATCAAAAGCACGACGCGACACGTGAGCGAGTGATGTTTTCAGTAAATGAAACCCTTGGCCCCTGGCCCTGCGGCCCTTGGCCCTTCTCTACGGAGCCGTGCAAGATTAACTCCGCAGATTCGAATCGCTTTGCTCCCAGCCGGACGACTTGGAAAGTCGTCCCACATGCGAGGTTGATCCTGCACGGCTCCTACTCCTGCACCGGCAGTATGAACCTCACCATCGTCCACCCCCGGCTTTCCACCTCATCGCCATCGACGCGGATCGGCGTGGGCATGGGCGAGCCTTCGTCCAGGTGGCCGATGATGATCACCCGGCGCAGCACGGTGAGCGCGGACAAATCCAGATGCCGGCCCGTGGTGCGAACCCAGTGGGCCGGCGAGTTGCCGAAGCCCAGGTGATCCGACTGATCCACCAGAAAGTCCGGCGGCGGCAGCATGCTGTGGAAACTGAACAGCATCAGCGCATTGACGACGTGCGGCGTGCCGGGATCGACCCGCGCTTTTCCGACGGCCTCCTCCTCGTCGTCCACCTTGCCGCCGCCGATCTGGTGAAGGCGCTCACCCAGATCGCCTTCGCCCTGAATCGCGCGGTCTTCCCAACCCGTCGCCTTCATTCCCGGCTTCGGCGGCTTCCACGGCTTCGCTTCCGTCTTCTTGTGCGGCACGTTGGCGACAAGCGACATCGGCACGTTCTTGCGCTTCGTCAGGTCGAGCGCCTCACCCTTGCCCCAGTCCTCCGGATGCGCCCATACCTGAGCGATACCGTTGCCGCGGCAGAAAACCACCTGCACATTCTTGAGCGTGCCCGGCAGACTGTGCGTCAGTTTGCCGGCGGGCCAACCCTTCTCTTCGCGCACGGCCCCCGCCGGCGACGTCCAGCCGCGCTCCTCCATCTGAGGCATGACGACATCGAGATAATCCGCTTCGAACTGTTTCGCGGTGGCGCGCATGGGCACGCCGGGCATGACGCCGGGCGAGTGAACGTGCGTGGTGTACTGCTGGCGATCGGAAAACTCGCTGCGATCGGCGCCGGGCAGGCCGGGGCTCGCGAGGCTGTGGGGATTGGTCGGGGCGGGCGCGGATTGACCGGCGTCCACGGCGACATCGATGCCGGCGTGGCGCGGGAGAAAGAGCGAGAACCAGCTATGCGTGCGCACGAGCGCCGGGCCGCGCGGACTGGCGTCGATGTCGATGATGCTGAAGTGCTCGATCTGGGTGAGGCTGGGGCGCAGGAACATGGCGCCGAACCAGGTGATCGCGCTGAACGCCACGACCACCACGCCGAAGCCGAGCCACGCGTGATGCACCTTGCCGCGCGACTTGAGGAAGCCAAATACACCCGGCCCCGCCAGCACCCAGTACGCGATGAACAGCACAAACGCCAGCAGCAGCGTGGAGGCCGCCGTCTTCTTCATCGAGATCCGGCTGGGCAGAAAGCTCGTGACATCGTTGATGTCGCGTAGGTTCACCTTCACGATGCGCTGCTCATTCTCCAGCGTGGCGATGGGAAGATTGCCAGGCGACTGCCAGCGGAAGATGCTCTTCCATAGCGTGGGCAGGCCGAACTCGCCATAGCCCAGCGCCGGGTCGAGGAACTTGCGATCGGTCACATCCAGTCCGATCAGCGTGACGCGGCCGAAACCATATTGCCGCGACGCGATCAGAGCGGGCGGCGGCTCCGCGGTCGCGACAGGAGCGACGGGGGCGTCGGCAACCTTGGCGGGATCAGACGGTGTGGCGGGCGCTGCGGGCTGCTCCACCAGCAGCCAGCTCACGTCGCGAGCCGTCGCGCCGGCTGCGGGCTTCAGCGGCCTGACCGCGATCTTCAGGTTGGTGTAAAACTTTTTCGGATCGCGCATCCACAGCGGCGGATCGATCTCCCGCGACTCCCCCACCACCACCGGCGGCAACAGGTCGGCCAACTTGGGATCGGACCAGCCGCTGTCCACCGCGCCCACTGAAATCACCAGATGCCCGCCGCGGCGAACCCACTCGCGAATCGCCGCCATCGGCACCGAGGGATCCGTCGGCGGCCGACCCGCCTGCGGCGTCCAGACCAGCGCGTCCAGCAGCATCATTCCGTGCCAGCGATCCGGCAGCAGTGACGGATCGATGCCCGTGATAAGTTCGACCGGTTCGTGCTGCGTCCAGATTTCGCGGAAGCGATCGAGCCCCAGCAATCCGCCGCCGGTGACGCCGATGGCGCCCAACCGCCAGTTCTCCACGCGCTCCCGAGCGGGACTGCGATGATCGGTGAGCAGTCGCGGCGGCGTGACCCGCTTGCTGTCCAGGAGTTCGCCGCTCTCCGCATCAAAAACGCGCACCACCCACGGATCCTCCGGCTTCCAGTTGGACGCGGGCATCGCATACATGCGGACGGGCATCGTGCCGTTGGGATTCAGCACGACGTTTTCACGACGGGAGATGACCAGGTCGCCGTCGATGTCCGACGTGACCCAGTCGCAGTGAACCTTGCGAACGGAAGGCAGGTTATTGCGCACGGTGAATCGCATCGTCGCCCATGTGCCAGGCCGCGCGAAGCCTTCAAGCCCCTTGTCCAGATCGCGATCAAACTCGATTTTCGCCGAGCCTTCTTGCGCATGGATCGCGGGCGCGACGATGGCCAGGCATAACACAGCGAGCCAGGCCGGAAGTCGAGATGGAAGTAAAGTTCCCCGCATCCGTGTGACCGATCCGATGTTCAACCGAGCCTACCTGATACGATGGATTGTAGCGGGAAGATTGCGGCGAGATTTGCGGCGTGTGACGGCGGTTAGCGGAAACGCCGCAGGCGTCTGGGCGGGTTGCCGCGGGCCTGCGACATGGCAACCGCCGCGATGACGCACCTTCGACGTTGGCGCGGGGCCACCGCCAGGCACCTGCGGTGCATCCCGCTGAGCAGCCGTGCAAGATTAACTCCGCAGATTCGAATCGCTTCGCTCCCAGCCGGACGACTTGGAAAGTCGTCCCACATGCGATGTTGTTCCTGCACGAATCCTAACCGACGGAAGGTGACGTAGCGCGGTTGAGCTTGAAAATCGGAGTGACACACCATGGCGGCTCGCGTCCTTGTTCGCATCGGTCTGGCCATCGCGGCGTTGTCCTGCTCCGCGCTTGCCGAGCAACCCTATATCCGCACCTTTGACGCGAAGGACACATTCGTCATGCCGCGCGACGCGAATGCCGCGACGCAGAAGGCGCTGAACGAACTGAGCTGGAAACCGAGCAATTTCGAAGTCACCTGCGAAGCGGCCGCGGAAGCGAACGTCGACAAGCGCGATCCGATGCTCGCCGAGTACGACGCGCTGGTGCGGTTCCCCTCGCCGTTCGCCAATGGTGACAAGCTCAACGACACCGTCGTGATGGAGTGGTTCGCCGCGCGCGACAAGGAAGGCCAGGCGATCAAGGCTCCCGCGATGGTCGTCCTGCACATCCTCGACAGTCGGATGACGGTGGCCCGTATTTTCGCTCGTGCTTTTGCGAAGGAGGGCATCCACGCCTTCGTCATGCACATGCCCCACTACGGCCGCCGCCGCGCACCGGGGATCAAGCCGACGCCGACGCTGCTCACCGAAGGCGTGCGCCAGGCCGTCGCCGATGCCCGCCGCGCCCGCGACGCCATCGCAGCCTTGCCGAACATCGACGCCGGCCGCATCGGGATCCAGGGCACCAGTCTCGGCGGCTTCATCTGCACCGCCGCCGGCTCGCTCGACGACTGCTTCACCCCGGTGCTGCCCACGCTTGCCGGCGCGGACCTGCCGGAGCTTTTCAAGAACGGAAAGAACGAGGTGGCGAAGATTCGCGAACAGGCCCGCAAAATGGGCCTGACCGATGAAGCGTTCACCGCGATGATCCAGCAGGTCGATCCGCTGCTGCTGGCGCATCGCATGAACCCCAAACGCACGTTTCTCTTCAACGCCGAGCACGACGAAGTGATTCCCGCCGCCAACGCCAAAGCACTGGCGAAGGCGGCGAAGATACCGGCCGATCAACACGTCTGGATGGTCGGCGGACACGTGAGCTGCATCGTGCATCTGCCCGCGGTGATTCCGGTGATGATCGAGCGGATCAGGAAGGCGGAGTGAAAGGCAACCGCGGATAGCGCAGATGACGCGGATGACGCGGATGAAACCGCTCCCATCCTTCAATCCTACGCCTGGAGCCTCGACGGCAAATTACTCTGCTACGGCAAACTCAACGCCGCCGCATTCCTCAACCTGGCCGCAGGCAAGGCGAGCGAAATCCCGCTCGCGAAAGTGCATGACAACCTCAATATCTATTCACTTCCCAACGTCCGCCAACATCGCACTAAGGGTCCTTCCGGGATTATTGTGGGTCCATCGCCAAACCGCCACAGAAAAAGAGAA
>CAYRPN010000098.1:0-22139 GCA_964426135.1 uncultured Phycisphaeraceae bacterium
TCCCCCAGTCTGCTGGGGGAGAGGGCTAGGGTGAGGGGGTCGAGCGGCCCCCTGCTAGCGTTGCGCCACTGGCTGATCGAAGCCCCCTCACCCCAACCCTCTCTCCCGCCGAGCCGGGGGCGAGGGGGCGGGAATCCAAGCCCCGGAAATTTTGGCAGACCCGAGGCGACTTGCGCCGTGGTGTTGCCACGTTCTTCGAGGCATCGTCCTACAATATCGAAGTATGTCCACGACCTCTCCCACCTGTCCGTTGCCTCGCCAGAAGGCCATCGATCTCTACTTCATGGAGCATCGCGCCAAGCTTCTCGATATCGCGGCGTTCCTCGATCGCATTGACCGCGCGGCCCCCGGCACCCCCGGCACCCCCGGCACCCCCGGCACCCCGGGTGGCGGCCCCGCGGCCGGCGAGGATTTTCGACTCGCCGCGATGAAGGAGGCGGTCCAAGTGCTGCTCGATGGGCAAGGCGAACGCGTGCGGCGAATGCTGGAGATACTCAGCGATCCGACGATGGAGCCGCTGGCCAGCGCGGCCGGCATGAAGGGCGCCAGCGGCGCGTGGCCGGGGAAATCCGAACGACAATCTTCTGATCGTTGACGCGTGGAAACCTACGACCTAAACTTCTGCTGCAATGAGTCTCTCAAAGAATTACTGGTCGAGGTTCCTCGCGGGTTGGGCGTCTATCGCTCCCACACCGCAGAACGTTTCATGTGTTGAGGATCGAGGATTCGGGAGCATCGTGGAGGACGGAGCCGCGTTGCGACGCGATTGGAATTGCATCGGCAAGGATGTTCGATCGAGCATCGAAGGGTTTGAGTTGAAGTCTATGGTTTCCCACCAGCGAAATCTTTTCGATGGCGAATGACGAACCATCTGTGATTCCCGCGGGCGATCGAGCAGCGATTGATGCGGACGGAGGGCCACAGGCAAAGCCGGGGGCAGTGGTTCGATTTCAGCAGGTTGAAATGTCCGGGCCGTTGCCTCCCGCGTCCGAGTTCGGGAAATACGAGCAGATTCTGCCGGGCGCGGCGGAGCGGATTCTCGCAATGGCGGAGAAAGAGCAGCAGCATCGGCACGCCCTGACCGAGAAGCACACGCACGTCGCCATCGAAGCTCGCGCCGAAGAAAGCCAGCACGTCAGGCGCGGTCAGGTATTCGGGCTGATCGTGTCATTGACAGCGATTGTCGCGGGCGCGGCAACAAGCATCATTGCGAGCGTTCAAGGCAGCGTCGCAGGCGCCATCGCCGGTGGAATTGTCGGTGCGGGTGGTTTGGCAAGTGTCATTCTTGCGTTCTTGGGGAAGCGCTCCGAGACTGCTCGTGCAAAGAAAGATGACGCGGCGTAGCCATGCGATACATCGACCCTCACATCCACATGGTCTCGCGCACGACGGACGACTACCAGCGCATGGCGCAGGCCGGCTGCGTGGCGATCACCGAGCCTGCGTTCTGGGCGGGCTTTGATCGTTCGTCGGCGCAGGGCTTTTACGACTACTTCCGCCAACTCACCGAGTTTGAACCGAGCCGGGCGGCGCAGTTCGGCATCAAGCATTTCTCCTGGCTTTGCATCAACCCGAAGGAAGCGGAGGACGTGAAGCTGGCCCGCGAAGTGATCGACCTGATCCCCTCGTTCCTCAGCAAGCCCAACGTGCTGGGCATCGGCGAGATCGGCCTGAACAAGAACAGCCGAAATGAAATCACCGTGCTGGAGGAGCACATCGCGCTGGCGGCGAAGTACAAGCAGCTCATCCTCGTGCACACGCCGCACCTGGAGGACAAGCTCAAAGGCACGCGGCTGATTATGGATGCGATCAAGCGCAACGGCGACATCGATCCGGGCCGCGTGCTGATCGATCACGTGGAGGAGCACACGGTCAAGGCGGTGCTCGACCGCGGATTCTGGGCGGGCATGACGCTGTATCCGGATTCGAAGATGACGCCGCAGCGGGCGGCGGATGTGATCGAGATGTACGGCGGGCAGCGGCTGTGGATCAACTCGGCGGGCGACTGGGGCAACAGCGATCCGTTAGCGATCCCCAAGACGCGCGTGGAGATGCAGCGGCGCGGGCACACTGCCGAGGCGATCAGCCGGATTTCCTACGACAATCCAGTGCGGTTCCTGGGGCAAAGCGGGCGATTTGAAATTTGAAACGGGAATTCGAGATTTGAGATTTGAGATTTGAGATTTCAGATTTGAGATTTCAGATTTGAGATTTCAAATCTCTAATCGACGCCTACGATTGTTCAGTCGCGTCCCTTCTTCCCCGCGCGGCCCGGAGTGCATGTCATGTCCCACATTCCTCCTTCGCCGACCGACAACCCCGGCCCGCTCGGCGACATCCAGAGCCATCGCCTGCTCTACTTGAAGGCTTTCCTTTTCCTTCTCGCCGGCTGCCTCGCGGCGTTTCTCGTTCTCTTCGAGCATCCCGACCTGAAAACCGCGCTGTTGCTGGCGATCGCGGTGTGGTGCTTTGCCCGCACGTACTTTTTCATCTTCTACGTCATCGAGCACTACATCGATCCGAACTATCGCTTCGCGGGTCTGTACGCGTTCGTGCGCTACCTGCTGCGAAGCCGGCGCGGGGCATGAGTGTGTGGCGGGCGCTGGTGGGCGGTGATCGGGGCAAGCGATCATTTCAAAATCGCAGCTTTCAGGCGATCGACCAGATCGCACAGCGGAACTTCCTCCAGCGTTTCACCCTGGCGAAGGATCGTGTTGGAGGACAACTGCTCTTCGATGCGACGGTCGGCGGCGATCACCATCGAGTGGCTGGGCCGCTGCATCGCGGTGCTGATCTCCGGGTAGCTCATCGTCGTCAGCTTGCGGGCCAGGAAAATCACCAGCGAACGCGCCAGCACGATCGGCTTGACGCGCTGCGGGCCCAGAATCTCCGAACGGCTGATCTGTAGCTGCTCGCTCACCACATCCAGGATGCGGGCGAAGGGCACGCGCTTCATCGGCTGATTCGCTTCGGCGCCCAGCACGCGATTGGTCACTACGTGGCCGATGGAGATCGGCCCTTCGGTCAACTCCGCGCTGCCGTTGCCTTCCCGCAGATGCGCCATCGCGTGCAGCTTGGTCAGCATGCCTTCGATCTCGCGCACCGATCCCTGGCACCGGCTGGCGAGCGTGGCGACCACCGACTCCAGCAGCGAGATGCCGCGGCGCTGCGCCAGCGCGCGGACGATTTTCAACCGCGTCGCCGTGTCCGGCGGCTTCACTTCCACCACCAGCCCGCGCACGCACCGGCTCACCAGGGCTGCGGAGAACTCCTTGATGAGCTTCGGGTGATTGTCGCTGGCCATGGCGACGCGGGCGCCGGAGAGATCGATCTCGTCGAAGCTGTGCAGGAACTCCTGCTGCGATTTCACCTTGCCGGCGAGGAAGTGCACATCGTCGATCGCCAAGAGATCGAGCCGGCGGATGCGCTTGCGGAACGCGGGCAGGGTGCGGGCGCCCATGGAGGCGAGGAACTCGTTGGTGAATTTTTCGCCGGTGGTGTACAGCACGCGGGCGTTGGGGTTGAGCTTGCGGAAGCGATTGCACAGACCCTGGAGCAGGTGCGTCTTGCCCAGGCCCACGCCGCCGTGGAAGAAGAGCGGATTGGAAGCGGCGTGTTCGTTGTCGACGAGTTGCAGCGCTGCGTTGAAAGCGAGTTCGTTGCTGGGGCCGACGATGAACTCCTCCAGATCGTGGCGCATGGGCCGGCGAGCTTCGGTTTCGGCGACGGGAACTGCGGTGGGCGTCGGCGCGGTGTGAGCGCGGCGGAACGGCTCGATCTGGGCGGGGGCCTCGATATCGACGGGGAACTCGCCGGCGGCATGGGTGAATGCGGCGGCGTCGACGCTGAGCATGACGGTGACTTCGTGCGACAGGGTGGCCGCCGCCGCCGCCGCCAGTTGCTGGCGGAAGTTGCGGTCGATCCAGTCGGCGACGAGGCGGTTGGGCGCCGTCACCGTGAGCGTTCGCACGCCATCTTCATAGGCCAGGTGGGCCGACCGATCGAACCACATCCGGAAGCGATGTTCGCCGACGCTGTCGGCCAACCGTTCCGCGATGCGCGCAGTCAACGCCTGGGAGATTGTGTCTGACATTCACAAGCTCCAAATCAAGACTTCCGGCCGAGCCGGTTGTCGCGATTGAGTTATGGAATAGAAGCAACGACCCCGTCTGGGACCCGTGACTGTTCTACTGTTGTAGTTGAGTCCGTTCGCCGCCGCCTGGCGTTCTCCGGCCCGCCTTCCCCCGATGGGAAAAGAACTGAAAGGCGTGCTCAAGCAGGTGGTCATTCCGTTGCCACGTGAGGGAGAATAACAAGCGCGGCGTGCGTTGCAATGGGCGATCGTCCAATGTTTGCTCGCGCAGCGCTCGCACTCGGCTCATCATCAACAACTTCAAGGGTTTGGAACTTGAAAAAATATTTCGCGCGGGATTTTTTCCACGTTGGGGAAACGTGTGGAAAAGTTAAGGAAAACGTGCGCGTTTCGCTGCCCCGAATTCTCACGCCTCACGGTAACGTCAAGATCATCGCGAGTTTGCGCGCCGTTTGCCTGAAGCCCAGCGAGCGATACAGCTTCAGCGCCGCCGCGTTCAGTTCATCCACCGCCAGAATCATCTGCTGCGCCCGCCAGGATTTCACCAGGCTTGCCGCGTGTTCGAGCATCTTTCGGCCCAGGCCGCGACCGCGCCACGATTTCGCAAGGCCGAAGTAGACCAGTTCCAGCGCGGCGCCTTCCAGGACGAGGTTGAGCAGCATGACACCTACGGGTTTTCCCCCATGCGACAGAACCTTCCAGAGCGTGGGCTCAAACTGTCCGGTCGCCATGTGGCCCGCCATGATGTCTTCGATCGGCCGCGTGCCCAGAAGAGCGGGACAGTCGGCCGTGTCTTCGTAGCTGGCCAGGATGGCGTCGGCGAAAAGCTGCCGGCGCGATTCGCCCCAGGTGATGACCTCGATCTCCCTCGGCAGCGACAGGTCCACCACGCGCGGCAGTCCCGGATGCTGCAGGTACGCCAGGTGCGCCAATTTGCGGAACCCGGCGGCGAGCAGCGCGGCTGCCTCGTGCTTCTGAGGCGCCTCCAGCAGCGCCTGCGCCAGGCGAACCCGGCCCGCCTCCTGCTGCGCCATCGCCACGCGAAGCAGATTCGCCACGATCGGGGTGGCGCCGGCGTCAGTCATCGGGGAGAGGAACAACATGGCGGTGCGACCGGCGCAAGGCACGACCAGCAGCGACGCGACCGGTGAGGGCAGCGTGGCTGTTGCGCGGGGTAGGGAAGGATCGAGCCGGGGCGCGGGATACGCCGCGAAAAGCTGGTTCAGATCGAGCGACTGTTTCGCGGCGAAGGACAGAAAGTTCTCTACTGCGGCCGCGGCACAGTCTGTCCGACCGGTCAGCAGCAGGGCCAGGGCCTCCTCACGCCGCTTCGGTTCCACGCGGCTGAAACTGACACCGTCAGGCTGCGGCAGGCTCAGGTGTGGTTCAGTGAGGATGGACATGGGGAAGGGACGGAGGGACGGAGGGACGAAGGGACCAAGGGACGGAGGGACGAAGGGACCAAGGGACGGAGGGACGGAGGGACGGAGGGACGGAGGGACAAAGGGACGGAGGGACCGAGGGGAAGAGACGAAGAGACGAAGTGCGAAAGAGACGGAGCTGAAGAAGAGAGGAAGTGGCAAGGTGACGAGGTGCGACAGTCCAACCATCGTTTCGTCTCGCCGCCACATCCTCTCTCCCGCGCTTCGTCTACTCCCTTCGTCCCTTGGTCCCTCGGTCCCTTCGTCCCTTGGTCCCTCGGTCCCTTCGTCCCTTGGTCCCTCGGTCCCTTCGTCCCTTCGTCCCTTCATCCCTTCGTCCCTTGTCCCTTCGCCCCTTCCCCCTTCCCCAGTTGAATCTTTCGCCGGGCATTTTAGAATGGCGCGTGGCATTTTGAAATACAGGCTTCGCAATGAAGCCGGAACTCTTGACGCGGGAGGTCGCTGGTGGTTCGAACGACTCCAAAAACCGTGACGGCTTTCGCTGTGCTCGCGCTGCTCCTGGGCGGTGTCGGCGCGACGTTCACCTTCGCCTACCCCGAGCCCGCGCTGGTCACCAAAGCGTGGGAGTTCAAGTTCACTTTCGACCATCCCCGCGCCATTGCGGTGAAAAATCTGGACGGCCGATTCGAGTGGTACTGGTTCGTGACCTATCGCGTGGTGAACAACACGGGGCAGGAGCGGCTCTTCATCCCCGACATCGCGATCGCCACCGATCAGGGCGACATCCTTCAGGCCGGCCAGAAGGTGCCCACCAGCGTTTTCGATGCCATCAAGTCCCGCGTGGGCAACCGCCTGCTGGAGAGCCCGACGGATGTCGTGGGCCAGATTCTGCAAGGCGATGACAACGCCAAAGACGGCGTCGCCATCTGGCCCGCCACCGCGCACAACGTCGACCGGGTCAACATCTTCGTCGCCGGCCTGTCCGGTGAGACCGCCAACGTCAAAGTCCCCGATGCCACCGATCCCGCCAAGAAGGTGGAAGTGCTCGTGACCAAGACGCTGATGATCCAGTACGAGTTCCCCGGCGCTCCGATCAAGCCACAGGATCAGCCGGTGGTGTTCAAGGGCAAAGAGTGGATCATGCGGTGAGCGATTCTCCGCTCATCCTTCTACCTGGCATGGGCGCGGATGAGCGCCTGTTCAGGTTTCAGAAAGTCGCCTTCCCCAATCTCATTGTTCCACGCTGGATTCCGCCAGGGCCAGATGAGTCCTTGCCCGCCTATGCGGACCGGTTTGCCAGGCACATCGATCCCGGCGTGCCGTTCTTCATCGGTGGTGTGTCGCTGGGCGGCATGATTGCCGTTGAAATGGCGAGGCGGTTTTCCTGTGGAAAAAACGTATGGCAGAGTTCATCTCGCCAGCCGAGCATCAAGGGCTGCTTTCTGATCGCCAGCATTCGTGGTCCCGATGAACTGCCGCGCCGCGCGAAGATGTTTCGCCCCCTGTTGCCGCTCGCCCTGGGTGCGCTGAGCACTGTGCCATTCGTGGCGCGGTTGCTTCACGCGATTGCGGGGTGGACTCTTGGTCTGCACCGGCGCGACGTGTTGCGGCAACTTGCCGACTCCGACCCGGCGTTTCTACGCTGGTCCGCAAGAGCTATCCTCACTTGGGAACTTGCACGTAAACAAGAGACGGCGGCGATTCGCGCGGGGAGTTCGGATGTCCCGGTGTTCCAGATCCATGGTGTGCGTGATCGCATCTTGCCCATCCGTCGGACACAACCTGATCGGCGCGTCATTCGCGGCGGTCACATCGACTTGACGCTCACGCATGCCGACGAAGTCAATGACTTCCTGAGGAACCATTTGATCGGCGATCCCGCCTAGACTTGCAGCGGAAGGCCACGACTTATCATGGAGGTTGCCATGTCTCGTCAATGCTCCACCATCGCTCTCGTTGTCGCACTGACCGTTCTGACCGCCGATCAAGTAACGTTCGCGGCCAACAAGTCCGCCCCGGCGCCGGCGCCCCGTCGAAGCAGCGTCGACTTTGGCGGCATCGCCGGAAATCATCCATACTTCTATCAGGGCGCCACGGGGCAGGCGTGGGCGGCGAAGCACGCCGTCGGTTTCAGGCAGATTCCATTTCAGACGCGCATCGTCAGCGGCAGCGGACATCGACACCTTTACTACTCGCCGTACCTCCGCTACTACCCGTACGACGGCAATTACAACTACAACTACGGCTACTACCCGGGTTCCAACTGGATCTTCTACTCCACGGGCGCATACGAACCATCGCCGGTGATCGAACGCCGCATCGTGATCGTGCAGGCGCCGCAGACGCCGGCAGCGCTGCCGTCGGAGCCGGTGACCGATGGCTGGGTGTTGCTCGCCGCCGGTGACGCGGCACAGGCGGTCGGGCAGTTCGCGCTGGATGCGAGCAAGGGCGACCAACTCGCCAACGTCGGCTACGCGATCGCCTCAGGCCTGCGCGGCGAGCATGGCCAGGCGGTGTGGGCGATGCGAAAAGCAGTGGGCGAAGTGGGGGCGGCAGTCGCCACCGTGCCGGCAGCACAGGCGAAATCGAGGGTCACGACGTTGATCGCGCAATACGAAACGCAGGCTCGCTCGCGCCCATCGGCGGATGTGTGTTTCATGCTCGCGTCGCTGCGCTTCATCGATGGAGATGTGGGCAGCGCCAAGGCCTGGCTGGCCAAAGCGGTGGAGGCGGGCGATGACAGCAGCAGTGCGACAGCGCTGGGCGCTGCGTTGGAAAAGTGATGAAGACACGGCGGACGCGGCTTGCAAAGACATCGTTGAGCCGCGAGACATCGTTGCGTCGCGCGGCCCATGCGGGCGCGGCTTCCAAAGACATCGTTGAGCCGCGAGACATCGTTGCGTCGCGCGACATCGTTGCGTCGCGCGGCCCAAGGGGCCGCGGCTAAACATCGCGGGCGAACCACTCTTCTCTTCTCTTCTCTTCTCATCTCATCTCTTCTCTTCGCCTCTCTTCTCTTCGCTTCTCAGTTCGCCGCGGGTTGGGTTCTGACCTGCGGCTCTTCCTTGGGCGCTTCCTCGGTAAGAATGGTTTGGATGGCGCTGCGGACGAAGGTGGTCTTGGAGTTGTTGCCTTCGTCGGTCTTGAGAATGACACGGTCGGGGCGGACCTCGACGACGGTGCCGATGATGCCGCCGATGGTCTGGACCTTGTCGCCTTTCTTCAGGGCGCTGAGCAGGGCTTCGCGATTTTTCTTTTCCTTTTTCTGGGATCGCATCTGCATGAAGATCATCAGGACGAAGAAGCCGACGAAGATCAGCAGCATGAAATCCATGCCGAAGGGCTTGCTGCCGCCGGACGGGCCGCCAGGTGCTCCGGGGGTTCCGGGGGCCGCGGTCTTGGCGCTGTCGGCGGCGGGGGCAGTTCCCTCCTTGGTGGCCGCCTTGGCGGGTGCTTCGGTTGCGTTTTGAGCGAGAACGAGCGGGAATGCATCGAACATGTCTTGCCTCGTGGGGTTACGTCGCGGCCGGTTGCAGGATCGGTCCCGTGGCGGCGACAGGCCAGCGTTGCAGCAGGCCGGACCAGTCATCATCGCGGATCGTCGCGCGGATGTCCAGCATGTATCGCTGGAAATGTCGGAGGTTGTGAATGCTGACGAGGATGGGCCCAAGCATTTCGCCCGCCATGAAGAGGTGGCGGAGGTAGGAGCGGGAGAAGCCGGAAGAGAAGGGACGAAGGGACTGAGGGACTGAGGGATCAAGGATTTCAAGGCAGGAGGCGCGCGGATCGCTGTTTCCACCCTTCGTCCCTTCGTCTCTTCGTCCCTCAGTTCCTCTTGGCCCACCGCACGCCAGGCAATCGCACGTCTCATCGATGGGCCGGGGGTCGGTCGCGTACTTGGCATTGCGCAGGCGAATCTGCCCGGTGGGTGTGAAGGCGTTGGCGTTGCGGCCGTTGCGGGTGGGCAGGACGCAGTCGAACATGTCCACGCCGGCACGCACAGCCGTGAGGATATCGCGCTCGTAACCGACGCCCATCAGGTAGCGAGGTTTGCCCGTCGGCAGCAGCGGGGCGGTGAACTCCACCACGCGCTTGAGTTCCTCGAACCCCTCGCCCACCGCGACGCCGCCGATGGCGTAGCCCGGCAGATCGTGTTGCAGAATGGCTTGGGCGCACCAGCTTCGCTGATCGAGATCGGTGCCGCCCTGCACGATGGGGAAGAGCGCCTGATCGTGCGGCCGGCCGTGAGCTTTGACGCAGCGGTCGAGCCAGCGGATGGAGCGTTCGCAGGCTTGTTTCACGCGCAGGGAGTAGGAAGGGTCTAGGGTGTAGGGTTTAGGGTGTAGGGTTTCGGAACAGGCTGGATGCGCGGGGTCGTCCGTCCAGACGCCTGCGGCGTTTCCGCTAACCGCGGAGGTCGCATCGTTCGATTCCTCTGTCTCCTGTCCCCTTTCCCCTGTCTCCTGTCCCCTGTCCCCTGTCCCCTGTCTCCTGTCTCCTGTCTCCTGTCCCCCTCCCCTCGCCGGCGGGCAATCGTCGAAGGCCATGATGATGTCGGCCGCCAGTTCGTTCTGCACCTGCATCGACCGCTCGGGAGTGAGGTCGACGCGGGAACCATCGTGCGGGCTGCGGAAGACGACGCCTTCGTCGCTGATCTTGTTGATGTCCGCCAGGCTGAAAACTTGAAACCCGCCGGAGTCGGTGAGCATCGGTCCGGGCCAGCCGATCCACGGATGCAAACCCTCGCTGCCGCCCATCTGGGCGACGAGGTGCGACCCGGGCCGCAGCATCAGGTGAAACGTATTGGCAAGGATGATCTGTGCCCCCGTTGCCGCCACCATGGATGGCAGCAGGCCCTTAATGGTGCCCTGTGTGCCCACCGGCATGAAGGCGGGGGTGTCGAAGGAGCCGTTGCGGGTCGTTACCCGGCCCAATCGCGCGAGACTGGTGGCTGAGCGGTGAGCAATTTCAAACGAAAGGGGAGGCATGGCGGCATGATAGGGAAACAGCGGCGAAAGAGGGCAGGGCTCGAACCTGTCGCATCGTTCCTTCGTACTGGTCTAACCGGCTGAGGAATCAGGTCTCCTCTTTTCAGGTCCGCCGCCGGTTATTGGAATCGTGGATCACCAGGACGTGCTTCGTATAAACGTATGATGTGTCAGCATTTGGAGTTGATGCGGAAAGAAGGCTGGCTTTTCAGGATACAGGCTTCTAACTTCCGCTGATCGTCCGCAAACAGTTGAATAGGGCCGGCGGTCAAGGTACCCTACTGTTTGAGGAGCGGGCCTGCTTGGCAGGAACGCGTGACGGGTTGGGCTGGGTGACTGGAAGCATCACCTCCGCTTGGATTGGGTCAGGATCTGGATGGGTCTTCCTTGTTTGGCAGGGAAGAATGGTGAGGAACGGAATCCGCTTCGATGAAGCGATGGATGGATCGAGACGATGCCTGTTGAGGCCTCGTTGCCGCATTGCCCGGCAGAGCCGGGTTGGGAAAGGGATCGACGTCATGCCTGAACCGATTACGGTGGTGATGGTGGGAGCCGGCGGTTCGCTGGTCAGCCTGGAGCTGGCGCGGCGACAGTTCCGGTTCTTCAAAGAGGTGATGGACCTCGTCGGCGGCGCGTTGGCGCTGCTGCTGTTTTTCCCGCTGATGGTGGTTTGTGCCGCGATCATCAAAATCAGCGATCCGGCGGGCCCGGTGCTCTATCGCCAGGTGCGCGTGGGACTGAACGGTCGGCTCTTCACGATTTACAAGCTTCGCTCGATGTACGTCGACTCTGAAAAGGCCGGTCGAGCCGTTCGCGCCGGAGCTGACGATCCGCGGGTGATTCCGTGGTGCAAGTGGATGCGCAAGAGCCATGTGGACGAACTGCCGCAGCTATTCAATATTCTCCGCGGCGAGATGAGCATGGTCGGTCCCCGGCCCGAGCGACCGGAACTGTTCGAGGAACTGAGTCGGGAGATGCCCGACTTCGAATGCCGGCTGGCAGTGAAACCCGGTCTGACCGGTTACGCCCAGATTTACAACGGATACGACACCGACATCGATGCGGTGAAGCGTAAGCTCAAAATGGATCTGCACTACATCGAGCACATGAGCCTGTGGCTGGAATTGAAACTGCTGGTGGCGACGTTTGCGAAGTTCCGCGACTCCGGCGCGAGGTGAGTTCGCCCGCCGGTGAGTTCGCCCGCCGCGGTCGGTCGAATCGAAAGGAACCTGAGTCACTCAAGGGTGTGGAAAGCAAGCCGCCCCGTCCATGCGCGGTTTTCGAGTCAAGGGCAAAATCTGTGCACGAGGAATTCAACGGGTCACTTTAGATCGATGCCGGGTTAACCGACGATATCGGGGGGTCGGCGACGCCGGCCCTCTTCCTTTGATGCTGGAGCTTTCGTTATGCGACCTTCCTTTCGAATTGTCGGATTTCTTCCGATGCTCGGGCTAATTCTGGCGGCATTCAGTGCGGTCGGTTGCGGTCCGCCGAAATATACGGACTACGACGACTTCATGAAGTCGCCCCGTCCGATCGTGGCGGGCAAACCCTATGTGATTGAACCGCCCGACGGGCTGCAGATTATCGCCCCCAGCGCGCCGGAAATTCACAACGTCGGCTTGTCGGTGCGCCCCGACGGGTACGTGACCGTCCACCTGATCGGCGACGTTTTCGCCGCGGGCAAGACCCCGACCCAACTGGCATCGGAGATCGAAGAGAAGATTCTCAAGTACTACCAGGACGTCACGGTGCAGGTGACGGTGACCGGCAACAACAGCAAGTTCTACTACATGGCCGGTGAGATTCAGGGGCCGCGCCAGTACACGGGCCGCGATACGGTGCTCAGTGCGGTGGGCTTCGGCATTCCTTCGTCGGCCTGGCCTGAGAAGGCGCTGCTGCTTCGCCCCAACGAACGCAGCGAACTGATCCGTCGTATGAGTGTGGATGTGAAGGAAATGCTCGAAACCGGCGATCTGAAATACAACGCGGTGCTGGAGGAAGGCGACATCATCTGGATGCCGACCAATCCCTTCGCCACGATCGGTCGCGTCGTCCAGAACCTGCTCTCGCCGGTGGATCCGATCATCACCGCCTACACGACGCCTTACCGCATCCCGAACCAGATCGACGATGCTTCGGACCAGAACAACAACAACCGCTGATTCACGCCGCTCCCGGCGATAGCAGTGGCACGAATCAGTTCGAATCTCAGGGGATCTTTCTATGGCATGGCGCAAACCAACGAATCTGAACGAATGGTTCGGCATCCTGATCCGGCACAAGAAGAAATTCTTCTTCCCCGCGATGACGGTCATGATCGTCGTCATCTGGGCCAGCCAGTTCATGGAGCGCCAGTATCGCGCCGAGGCCAAGTTCCAGCGCCGCAGCGATACCTCGCTGGACTCCGGCGAGAGCGTGTCGTCGCAGATCTACGAGCGCATGCGCCTCATGATGGGCTACAGCTTCAACGGCCGCCCCTCGGTCGAACAGCTCATCGCCGACCTCAACCTCACCAAGGGCTTCCCACGCACCGCCGATGGTGAGTTCACCACGGACGGCCGGCTCAAGTACGAAGAACTCATCAGTCAGCTTCAGGGCCGCATCAGCGTCTACAGCCAGGTCGCAAGCGACCAGATCGACCTGGTCTCCGTCAGCTTCAGCAACACCGACCGCGATCTGGCTCCGAAAGTCGTCAATCAGCTCGTCGAGAACTACATCCGCAAAGTCCGTTCCGAAATGGACGACCAGTTGCTGGAGCAGAAAAAGTTCTACACGCAGGAAGTGGACCGCTATCGACGCAAGGTGTCGGACCTGGAAAGCGCGAAGCTTCGCTTCGACCTGAACAATCCGGGTCTCGATCCCGAGAATCCGCTCAATGCTCACAACAAGCTCGTGGATCTTCGCAAGTCGAAGGAGATCCTGATCGCGACGATCAAGGAAGAAGAGGCGAAACTGACGGAGTTGAAGGAATGGGAAAAGAACGAGCCGGACTTCAAGCAGAACAAGAAAAAGATTGAGAACGCGCAGCTTCTGGAGTTGAAGGACAAGTTGAAGAAGCTGAAGGAACTCTACGACTACAACGCCTACGAACTCCGTCGCACCGCCGCCCATCCGCAGATGAAGGATCTGGTTCGCCGCATCGCGGATACGGAAAAGGAAGTCGCCAATTTCCTGGGTGGCGACGATGAGGAGATTGAAGAAGTCCCCAACGTCGAGAAAATCTCCGCTCAGAAGGACATCAAGGTTCAGGAAGGCGCCCTGGGCGCCAAGCGGAAGCAGATCGACGAGACGGACAAGGACATCGAAGCGTGGGAAGTGCGTAACCGCAACTTCTTCGCCGTCCGCAACGAGTACCTGAAGATCACCCGCGAACTCGCCGAGTCGCAGGATCAGCTCAAGTTCTGGGACGAGAACCTCCGCCGCACCACCGTCGCTTTGACCCTCAACGTCGGCGAGCGCGGCATGCGGTTGAGCTTCGTCCAGCGCGCTCCGGAACTCGGCAAGCCCAGTTCGCCCACGCTCTTCAAGATTCTGAGCATGGCGGTTTTTGCAGGCCTGGGCGCTGGCGCGTTCTTCGTCGTCCTTGCTGAACTGCTTGACCACTCCTACCGCAGCATCGAGCAGGCGGTCGATGAGATCAAGCTCCCCGTGCTCGGCGCGATCAACGAGATCGTCAGCCCCGCCACGGCGATGCGCCGCAAAATTTTCGCCTGGGGCGTTTTCCCGCTCATCACCACGGTGCTTGCCCTGCTGCTGACCGGCGTGTTCGTGCTGACCTATCTCAGCCTCGAAGCTCCGCACAAGTACGACCAGCTCCGCGACAACCCCGTGCGATTCATCATGCAGCAGTTCCGAGGCGTGTGAGCCTGGCGTTGGTGGACTTCAGATACAGAGTGTGAGGCTTGCGATTCAGGGCTTGTGGCAATATGAGCGCTGGGGCCGTGATGCTCCCGGCCGACCGCGCTGGACGCCACTCGATGGTGTGAACGGATGTACGAAAACTTCTACAACCTGGCCGTGGCTCCCTTCAGCAACACGCCCAACTCGCGCTTCTTCTTCGAAACGGAGCAGCATCGCGAAGCGCTGGCCAAGCTGGAGTACACGGTGCGCAATCGCCGCGGCTTTGCGCTGATCACCGGCGAAATCGGCAGCGGCAAGACCACGCTGACGCGCACGCTCATCCGCCGGCTGGGCACCGATGCCCGCGTGGCGCTGATCAACAACACCCGCGTTTCCTCGTCGCATCAGCTCCTGAAGATGATCGCGTCCGAGTTCCAGATGGAGATGCCGCCGGACCCCGACAAGGCGACGCTGCTGACGCTCCTGAAGCGATACATTGAGAACCAGCATTCCATCGGCCGCACCGTCGTCGTCGTCATCGACGAGGGCCAATGCCTCAATATCGACGAGTTCGAGGAATTGCGGCTGCTGACGAACCTGGAAAGTGAAACGGACAAGCTGGTGCAGTTGTTGATCCTCGGCCAGCCGGAATTGCGCGCGACGCTGAAGCACCCGCGCCTGGCGCCGCTGATCCAGCGCATCGTGATGTACATGCATCTGCAGCCGATGACTTTCGACGACACCACCCGGTACATCGCGTACCGCCTGGTTCGCGCCAGCAAGGGCCGGCCGAACGTGGATTTCTCGCGTGAAGCGCTGCAGACGATTTTTGAATACAGCAACGGCGTGCCGCGCATTGTGAACCTGGTGTGCGATAACGCGCTCCTGGTGGGTTATTCGTGCAACACTCACCTGATCGATTCGGCGGTGATCCGTCGTGCGATCTCGCAAATGCTGCCTAATTTCGATGCCTCTCCAGCCGATATCTTCTCTGGAGAGGCAGCAGGAGCTCAGGAGGCCGACGATGGGCGACGTATTTGAAGCCATGAACCGATCTCGCCGCGAACGTGGCGAGCAACCCGAGCCGGCCGCGTCCAAGATGGACGACGCTGACTCCGCATCCGCGTCAGGCGGGCCCGAAGCGGGCGGCCTGGCGTTCGATACGGTTCAGGCGGAGGCGCTGGTGCGCGAACTGGAGCGCGAGCAGGGCTCCACCGTCCCGCCGCTCGTCCGTGACGGCGGCCTCGTCGCCGCCGCCGCCCAGCGCTTCAAGGATGAAAAGGCTGCGCCCGACGCGGAAACCGAGAACCGTCTCGATATCCGCGAAGAGACCGCCATCCCCGCCATCCCCGCCAACAAGCTCAACGGTTACTCCGCTGAAGTGGTCGTGCATCACGACCGCGGCTCAGCCGTCACCGAGCAGTACCGCTCCATCCGCACGCAGCTTCTGGCGCGCTCCCGCAACCGACCGATGCAGTTGACCGTCATCACCAGCTCGACGCCCGAAGAAGGCAAGAGCGTGACGACCGCCAACCTCGGCATCGTGTTCAGCGAACTGAGAAACCACAAGACCCTGCTGATCGAAGGCGACTTGCGTCGCCCCTCGTTCAACAAGCTCTTCGACCGCGATTGCACCCCAGGCCTGCTGCAACTGCTCCGCGGCGAAGTCAGCCGCATCGATGATGTCGTCCACAAGACCATCTACGACAACCTCAGCTTCATCCCCGCCGGCGGCCGCGACTCGACGCACTCGACCGAACTGCTCACCAGCCCGCGCATGCATCAGGTCATCGAGCAGCTCAAGGACCGCTACGACCATATTTTCATCGACTCGCCCCCGGTCATCACCGTGACCGACTCGTGCATCCTCGGCGCCATGGCCGACCAGGTGCTGCTCGTGGTCCGTCTCAACAAGACCCCCAGCGGTGCCGTCGAACGCGCCAAGCGTCTGCTCCGTGCGTCCAACTGCGAAATCTCCGGCGTCATCCTCACGCACCTGCAACATTACATCTCCCGCTATCTCTACAAGTACAGCTACGGCTACGGCTACGGCTACGGGTATGGATACGGCGGAGCGAAATGACCCGCGGAGTGAGGCTTGAATGCAGGAGAATCGAATACAAAATGTTTATTGTCGAATGTTGATTGTCTCATTTCTAGTGGCGGAACTGTTCCGGTTCCCCCAGTAGATATTCAACATGAGACATTCCACAATAGACAATCGTCTTGAAGACGAGCGTACGCCCCTCGAAGTCGTCGCGCTCGCCCTCTTCGAGACTCGCGCCGGCCCCTTCCTTCCCCATGCCCGCCACCGCCGAAGCAATCTCGACCCCGGGCCTCACCACCTTCGGCGGCACCATCGCCCACATGCAAGGTGAGGACGTCAAGGCCTCCGACAAGCCCCGCCTCCAGCGGCTGCTCATGCTCACGCATCGCATGCCGTACCCGCCTGACCGCGGCGACCGCATTCGATCGTTTCACCTGCTCAAACTGCTCTCAAAGCACTTCGACGTCGCGCTCGCCTGCACCAGCGATGAACCCGTCTGGCTCCAGCATCACCAGCTTCTGACCACGATGGCCGGCCGCGTCGACCTGCAGCCGATCACCAAGCGCGGCAGCCAGATTCGCGGCGCCTTCGCCCTGATCACCGGCCATGCCGTCACGCCCGCCTCGTTCTATCGCCAGGGACTCGCCGATCAGATTCAGCTCTGGCACCAGCAGAAACCGTTCGATGCGATCCTCACCTTCTGCTCCGGCATGATCGATTACGCCCGGCTTCTCACCCGCCCGCCGCGCCGGCCACGCAAACTGGACGAGGACGCGCCCGTCGCGCCAACCGCCCCGCCGATCCGCCACGTGATCGACCTGGTCGACGTCGATTCGCAGAAGTGGGCCGCCTACGCGCAGAACAGTTCCATCCCGATGAAGTGGGTCTTCAGCGCCGAGGCCCGCCGCCTCCGCGCCATCGAGGCGGGCACCTACGATCGCTTCGATGCCGTCACCGTCGTCAGCGAGACCGAGGCCGACTGCTATCGCCAGCACGTTGCGCAGCATCCGGGCCTGACCGTCGTGGGCAACGGCGTGGACATGACCTACTTCGCGCCGCAGGACGACCCGGACAATCACAACCTCGTCTTCGTCGGCGTACTCGACTACAAGCCTAATTACGAAGGCGTCGAGTGGTTCGTCAGCAACGTCATGCCGGGCCTGCGGCAGCGCGTGCCCGACGCCACGTTCCAGATCGTCGGCCGCAATCCGACGCAGCGCGTCAAGATGCTCGGCACCCGCGATGGCGTGGAAGTCGTCGGCTCCGTGCCGGACGTGCGCGTCTACCTGCGCGACAGTTCAGCCGTCATCGCGCCGCTGCAGATCGCGCGCGGCGTGCAGAACAAGGTGCTCGAAGCGATGAGCTGCCGGCGGGCGGTCGTCTGCTCGCAGGGCGCCGCCCAGGGTGTCGATGCCGTCGACGGCGAGCACCTGCTCGTGGCGAAGGATCCGCAGCAGTGGGTGAATCATCTGGAAGCGGTGCTGACCAACCGCGACCTTCGCCGCCGCCTCGCCGCCGCCGCCCGGCAGCGCGTGGAAGAACGTTACACCTGGGAGAGCCAGCTTGCTCCGATGGTGCGCCTCCTGGGCGGGCGGATCTGATTCTCATGTCTGTCCCAGCCGGCGCGACCTTCGCGGCCGGCTCCGATCCGAATCTTCGCAGTTCGCAACGCCGCGGTTGGCGCGCCTGCCTTGCTCTTACCGCTCATTGCCGCCACGATGGGGCCATGTCCGTCAGTCCGGTCCGTCGCCTGCTCCTTTGTACCGCTGGTCACGTCGGCCACGGCAAGACGTCGCTCGTGCGCGCTCTGACCGGCGTCGACATCGATCAATCAGCGGTGGAGAAAGCGACGGGCCATTCCAACGACGTCGGCCGCGCCAGGCTCGATCTGGGTGACGTGCAGGTTGACATCATTGATCCGACGCAGCACGAGCGATGGATCGAGTGCATGCTGGCTTACGCGAAGGATATTGACGTGGCGATGCTGGTCGTCGCGGCCGACGATGCGATCCTGCCGCAGACTCGCGAGCACGTGTCGGTTCTGCAACTGCTGGGCATCGAGCAGGGCTTGATCGTGATGACCAGCACCGACCGGGTCGAGCGGGACTGGTGCGACATCGTCGAAGACGACATTGTCACTCTCGTCAAAGGCACGTTTCTTCAGGGGGCGCCGATCGTCCGCATGGCGGTGGCGCCAACCGGGAGTTCAACCGACCGCGAGGCGCTGAAGTCGGCAATGAGACATGTGTGCGCGGACATCCAGCCGCGAACCGCGACCGGCGCGCGTCGCCTGCCGGAGGTTTGCATGGCGGACGGCCTGAAGCCGTCGCGATTGCTGGTCGCCGAGCTTCGTTGCGCGGCGGGCGACAATCCCCGTGCGATCAAGCATTGCGAACGATATCGACTGCACCTGGGGATGCGGGAAGTCGTTGCCCGCGTTCTGCTCCTGGAAGGAACGACGGTGCCGGCCGGTGGAACGGCTCTCGCTGTGCTGATCTGCGCTGAACCGGTGGCGGTGACCTGTGGACAACCGCTACTGCTGCGCCTGGAATCCCCGCCGGTGACCGTCGGCGGCGGGCAGGTGCTTCAACCGGCGCCGCGCCGCCCGGTTCGTCGGCGACAATGGTCGGCCGCGCGCAAGGAAATGCTCCTCGCGCTGCGTTCGCTGGAGTCCAGGCAGCGCGCTCAAGCGGCGATCTACTTTTTCGGCGCCCAGGAGTGGAGCGTGCCGGAGCTTTGCCGCGACGCGAACCTTCAACCCGAACAGGCGACGGCGATCGCCCAGGACCTGCAGAGCGATGGCACGCTCCTGCATGTGCAGGCGGCGGCGGCGCGCACGAACCCGGTGCATCGTGTCGTGCTCGAAGAGATCGAGAACCAGGTCATCGCCGCGCTGCGGTCGCTGCACGCCGGCCACCCTGGTGAGCCGGCGTTTTCCCGTGCGGCCGTCATCGCCGCAGTTCCGAGATCCGGAAGCGCCGCGATGCTTGATTCCGTGCTCGATCGCCTCATCCGGCACGGTCGCATCGGCGGCGACGAGCAGAGGGTGATGCTGACCGCAGACGCGCCGAAGCTCTCGCCGCGGCAGATCGCGGCGCGGCAGCGGTTGCTCTCCGCCTACGCCGAGGCGGGCCTCGCGCCGCCGATGCCGAGCGATCTGGCGGAGGAACTTGGCGTCAGCGCCGCCGACGTGAGGCAACTCTTGAGCCTATGCGTGGCGCAGAAGCTTCTCGTTCACCTGGGAACAGGCTGGTATCTGACAACAGCCGCCGAAGCCCAGATGCGCCGGCAGGCGGCCGCCGCGCTGCATGCGAATCCCGCCGGGGTGACGCTGGGCCAGTTGCGCGACGCCTTGGGCACCACGCGCAAGTACGCGCTTCCGTTTGCGGAATATCTCGACCGCGTCGGCGTGACGAAACGCATCGGTGATGTTCGCGTATCCGCTTCACGTTGAACCAGCCGCGTGGGGCAACATGGTCAGAATCTGTCCGCACGCACGCTCGACGAAGTCCACGCCTTCGAATTGTTCCGCCAGCCAGTGCAGCGATTCGGCCTGCTTCGCCCGTGCTGATTCCTCCGTCAACAGCGGTTCAAGCGCGGCAACCAGCGGCTCGACGCGCCCGAAATGAGGCACGAATTCAGGCACAATTCGGCCCTTGCCCGCGGCCTCGGCGATCAGATTGGGCAGCGTGAACGTGCGAGTGTTGACCAGGAATCGCCCGATCAGATGCCACTTCCATCGCGCCAGGTTGTAGAGAATCACCATCGGCTTGCGGTGGACGGCCGTGTGCAGCGTGGCCGTGCCGGACACGACGAGCACGGCGTCGGCCCAGTCGAGGATGGCGTCGACGGATCCGACGCGCAGTTCCAGGTTGGTTCCTTCCTGCAAGCGCAATGAGATAGGAACAGCGGCCGCGAGTTCTTCGCGCAGATGTTGGTCGCGTTGCGCGCGCACCTCAGTCGGCAAAGGGTCGGAGAATCCTGTCGTGCCCGGAATGCGATTGACGATGCGCATCGCGATGTCGTCGTTCGTTGCGGCGACGACGCCTTGAAGCGTCGGATGAATTGACGCCAGTTCCTCAAACACCGCATACATTGTCGGCCAGTTGGCGTCGATCTCGCTGCGCCGCGACCCGGGAAGCAGGGCGAGCCGCGGATGCGGAGACTTAAGCGCGCTTGAATGCGGAGGCGCAAGCGTGGCCGACATCTGATACAGCGGATGACCCACAAACGTACACGGCACGCCGCGCTGTCCGAACCATTGCGGCTCGAACGGCAGCAGGCACAGCACGTGATCCGTCAGTCGGCGGAGTTTGCGGATGCGCCAGCGTGCCCACGCCCAGATTTGAGGCGCCGCCAGGTGGATGATCTTCGCCTTCGGATGCAGCGAGCGCACCAGTTTGCACATCGCCCAGTTGGCGGCGGGGCTGTCCACCGGCACCAGCGCGTCGATGGCATGGGCGCTGAGCCACTGCTTCATGCGCAGCACGCGCTGGCGGTGCGCCTTGATCTGGCCCAGCGCGCCGCCGAGCATCACGGCATGTTTGCCTGTTTCCTCCAGGATCGTCGCGCCCGCGGCCGCCATCTTCGGCCCGCCAATCGCGTAGATCACCGCTTCAGGGCGCTCTCGCCGCAAGCGCGCAATCACCGGCGCGGCGAGTTGATCGCCGCTGGGCTCGAACGCGGTGAAGAGAATGGCCGACATAGTGGAAGTATGAGCGATGAAGGCGGATTGCGAAAGTGCCTCGCATGCGTGGGTTCCGATTCACCGGCAGCGTGGCGCTTCATGGAATGTACCGGCTAGACTGACGGCGATGGCTGACGATCCGCTGAAACCAAGAGCGTTCGATTTCCTCGCGCGGTGGATGGCGTGGGGCACGTTCCGGGTGCCGCGCATCAGCCCGATGCGCTTTGCCGCCGAAGCGAACCGCCGACGAGCCGATGATTTGCCCAGTGAATGGTTCAAGGTGAAAGCGGACGATGGCATCGAACTGGACGCGGTGCGCTTTCCCGCCCGGCGACACGGAGATGAACCGACCGGCGAGGCAGGGCCGCGGCTGCCGGTCATCTTCAATCACGGCTGGACGGAGACCAAGGAGTTTCATTTCCGCCTTCCGCGGCTGCTCGCGCCGCAGGGGCACGATGTGATTCTTTTCGATCAGCGTTGTCACGGTCGATCCGGCGGCAGGTACTCCACGCTCGGTGTGATGGAACGGCACGACCTGCGGGCCGTGATCGATGCCTGTGCCGCGCGGGGCTGGGTGCGCGATCGCGTCATCACCATGGGCGTGAGCATGGGCGGCGCTTCCGTTCTGATGAGCGCAGCGACGGATGCGCGGGTTGCCGGCGTGGTTGCGTACGCGCCGTTTGTGAGTTTTCTTGGAGCGATCCGATCGTATCGCCGTCGATACCTGCGCCTGCTGAGCGAGGAGTGGGGCGTGCGTGGCTTCGTGCAGATGTCCAAGCGAGTGGGATTCGACATTCGCGAGTCGGCGCCGATCGATGTGATCTCGCGGGTGCAGGCGCCGGTGCTTTTCATCGTCGGCAAGTGCGACGTGAACCTGCCCGCCTGCGATCACGCGCAGGTGCTGGCGGACGCGCTGGGACCGTTGCGAGGTGAGTTGGTGCAGGTCGAGCATGCGAATCATTTCAATATCGTGAGCGAGCCGTGGCCGGAAGCGGATGCGGCACTGCTTCGGTTCCTGTCGCGCGTCCATTAGGAGCCGTGCAGGATCAACATCGCATGTGGGACGACTTTCCAAGTCGTCCGGCTGGGAGCGAAGCAG
>CAYRPN010000099.1:0-22109 GCA_964426135.1 uncultured Phycisphaeraceae bacterium
GCCTGTTGTATTCGAGCAAAGACCGCCATATAGTCATGGACGCGCTGGTGAGAAGTGGTTCACCTGCCGCACCGTTCGCCGATCTGCTTCTACATGAACTCGACCATCCGTCGGAGAATCAGCGGTGGTTTGATGGCGCGCGGGCGCTGGCGTCGATCAGTCGCAATAACGCACAGTTAGTGGAGGAACTCTTCGCCAGGCTTGTACATCCAGACGCGCGGATCAGGGGTGGCGCGATTGCATGTCTAGAGTTCACCGGACCGGAACTTGCTGGCCGCGAAACTGATTTCGTCGTCCTCCTTCAGGCGCTCTGTGCACGCCGCGACGATCCTTGTTTCCTGTCCGCAGTGATTGCGCTTGGTGCGGTGGGCCGCGCGCGTGAGGACGTTTCCGATTTTCTGGTCGATCTTGCGAAATCTCGTCCGCCCCAGTTACGCAAATACAGCGCAGGCGAAGGCGAGTACGAATACGACCACACCATGTACGAACGTGCAGCTGCCATCGATGCGTTGCGTTTCATGACTGCATTTTCGTCAAAGGTAGTTCCGGCGCTTATTGATGCATTCGATTCGTTTGAAGAATATGACCCTGATTGTTCCTATTCAGGAAATCAGGAGAGGGTGTGCCGATCGCTGCAGGCGTTTGGTTCTGCTGCGGCACCAGCCATCCCGAGACTGATCAAAGAATTGGAGATCGCACTGACAGCCGATGGCGACCGGGAGTATCCGAAGGATGTGGTCTCAGTGCTGAAAGCGATCGGACCCGCGGCGAGCGAAGCAATTGCTGCCAACGAACGCCTTCCTTCAAGTTTTAGTCTCGACGAGGGGTAAAAGCGGCTGCTTGCTTCTGCCAAATGAAAATGCTTCTCACGTCGTCGTCTCCATCTCCGCCACGTGCTCCTCCCACTTCCACCCCGGCTTCGCCGGTTCGCCGCGCTCGATGCGTTCGATGCCGGCCAGGAAGTGTTCGCGAATCTGCTGAGCGCTGGTCATGGCGTGAATGTCCGCCTTCAGGTGCGACCACGGCTGCAGCTGCGCTGAGTACCAACTGATGCGCTGGCGGATCATGGCGACCGCGACGCGCTCGCCGCGGTAGTGCAGGGCGTTTTCGAAATGCTGGAGCACCAGGCGGGCACGCTCATGTTGCGGCAACGGCGGCAGCAGTTCGCCGGTGCGCAGGTAGTGGGCCGCGTCGCGGAAGATCCAAGGCTGGCCCAGCGCGCCGCGGCCGATCATCACGCCGGCGCAGCCTGTCTCGGCCATCATGCGCTTCGCGTCCTGCGCGCTCTTCACATCGCCGTTGCCGATGACGGGCACGCTCGGGTGCTTCTTCGCCATCGTTTCGACCACGGCACGAATGCAGTCGCGGCCGCTGGTCACCCAGCGGGCGGTGCCGCGGAAGCGCTGCTCCGTCGTTCGGCCATGCACCGTCACCGCGGCGATACCCACATCCGCGAGCATCGGCGGCAGCACATCGGTGATGAGCTGGCCATCGTCCCAGCCCAGGCGAATCTTGGCGGTCACCGGCACCTTCACCGCGTTCACGACTTTTTTCGCGACCGCTTCGACCGTGTGCGTCGGATTGCACAGCAGCATGGAGCCGCCGTTTTTCTTGGTGACCTTATCCACGGGGCAGCCCATGTTGATGTCGATGGTGGTCGCGCCATGCGCCTCAGCCCAGCGCGCCGCCTCCGCCATGATGTCGCCGTCGGCGCCGTAAAGCTGCATGCACACGGGCTGATCCTGCGGACACGTCGCCGCCAGCCAGAGCGTCTTGGTGGACTCAGCCAGAATCGCCTGCGGACAGAGCAGATCGGTGCAAGCGAGGCCGACGCCTCCCGACGGCCCGCGCACCGAGCGCACGATCAGCCGAAACGCCAGATCGCAGTAACCGGCGATCGGCGCCAGGAGCAGGGGGTTTTCGAGCTGCACGGAGCCGATGCGGAGCATGGCGGAATTGTAGCGGACGAGGATCTCAAACTTCGTGTTGAGAACGATGGAAGAGAATGCTCAACTTTCTCGACTCAGATCATTGCTTCTCATCAGTCGAGCAGAAGTCGGCGAAGGTGGTTGAAGTTGATGACATCGACTCCATGGGCTGAGAGCACGCTGGAGAGGCGAAAGTCGTCGGTCAACACGAGAAAACGCTCGGCTGCGGCCACCAGGATGCTTGCATCGGTGAGCCCCAGGCGACGGAACTCCGTATCCAACGCAATCTTGCGGCTTGGTTGATACTTTTCGTCGAGAATCGTGATCAGGTCGGCAAATGACTTCATGGCGCGCTCTCGAACGTTGCCAGGCAAAAAGTTTGCGAAGCTGTTAATCTCCGCAAGGACCTGAGGTGTCGTGAACATGTGGTCAAATTTGCCGATGTAGTCGCGCAGAAGGCGATAGTCGTCCACCGTGAAAACCTCTCTGGTTCGCTTGAATCGCTCGATCAGAGTTTCATCGATCCGCCCAATGAACAGCAGCAAGAGGACGTTCGTGTCAACGAACAGCCCCAAGTGCCTTCGCCTGCGGCCAGTTGTGCGGATGTTCATTCTGGGACCCGGATCTTCATCTTGCGGACATTGCCCGTGGTCGCATCGACCTGGATCGACTTGAAAACCCTGTCGGCTTCGCTTTGGAGCTTTGCGGCGATGCGGCCCGGCGAGCGTGTGGGATGAATGAAACTCATCGTGATGAACCACGCATGGTCTTCGCCGGGTGCCTCGACTTCCTCAAGCCGAAGCGATCGTTGAATCGACAAGCCGAACCAGTCAATGAGAGCTGACTTTGCTGCCGTGATGGCTTTCTTGACGTCGAGCATAAAGAATCCTGCATTTGCTGTCACGATTCTATCGATCATCTCGTCCACCGCCAATCATCACAACACCCCCGCCGTCACCGGCTTGAGCGTCTTCACCACGATCTCGTCGTCCCTGGCGTCCACGCGAATCGTCGAACCTTCCATCAGATCGCCGGCGAGAATCGCCCGGCCGATGCGGGTCTCCAGTTCGTGCTGCAAGTACCGCTTCAGCGGCCGCGCGCCGTAGACCGGGTCGTAACCGGCGCTGGCGATCACGCTCTTGGCGGCGTCGGTCAACTCCAGCGCGATGTTGCGATCGGTCAGCCGTTTGCGGATGTCGTTCACCTGCAAGTCCACGATGCGCTTGATCTCCGGCAGCGTCAGCGGCTTGAACAGGATCGTGTCGTCCACACGGTTGAGAAACTCCGGGCGGAAGTGGCTGCGCAGGTCGGCGATGACGCTGTTGCGGGCGTGGCTGCTGATCTCGCCGGTGCCGGCGCTCATCGCGTCTTCCAGCAGATACTGCGAGCCGATGTTGCTGGTCATGATGATGACGCAGTTCTTGAAGCTGACGGTTCGGCCATGCGAATCGGTGACGCGGCCGTCGTCGAGAATCTGCAGCAGCACGTTGAACACATCGTGGTGCGCCTTTTCGATTTCGTCGAAGAGCACGACGCAGTACGGCTTGCGGCGCACGGCTTCGGTGAGCTGGCCGCCTTCGTCGTAGCCGATGTAACCGGGCGGGGCGCCGATGAGGCGGGACACCGCGTGCTTTTCCATGTACTCGCTCATGTCGATGCGGACGATGTTCTCTTCGCTGTCGAAGAGCGACTCGGCGAGTGCTCGGGCGAGCTCGGTCTTTCCGACGCCGGTGGGGCCAAGGAAAATGAAGGAACCGATGGGCCGCTTGGGATCCTTGATGCCCGCGCGGGCGCGGATGACGGCATCGGCGACGAGCTTGACCGCTTCGCCCTGGCCGATGACGCGCTGGTGCAGAATCTCGTCGAGCTTCAGGAGTTTTTGCCGCTCGCCTTCGACGAGGCGGGTGACCGGGATGCCGGTCCAGCGTGCGACGATCTGGGCGATTTCGTCTTCGGTGACTTGCTCGCGCAGGAGGCGCGGGGTGGAGGAAGGAGCGGAAAGCCCAGCCATGGCCATGGCTGGGCTTTCCGCGTGGCTTCTCTTCTCCAGCGCGTCGAGTTGCTTCTGCAGCTCGGGGAGCTTGCCGTACTTCAATTCCGCGGCTTTCTGCGGGTTGTAGGTGCGCGGGTTCTCGTATTGTTCGATCTGGGCGCGGAGCTTTTCGATCTCTTCGCGCAGCACCTTCAGCTTGTCGATCGACTTCTTTTCGTTCTCCCACTGCGCCTTCATTTCGTCGGCGTCGGCTTTCACGTCGGCCAGTTCCTTCTGCAGCGCGCTGAGCCGGGATCGGCTCTGCGCGTCGCTTTCCTTCTTCAGTGCGAGTTCCTCGATCTCCAGTTGCCGGGCTTTGCGGATCAGGTCGTCCAGTTCGCTCGGCATCGAGTCGATCTCGGTGCGCACCATGGCGCACGCTTCATCGACCAGGTCGATCGCCTTGTCGGGCAGGAAGCGGTCGGTGATGTAGCGGTTGCTGAGCACCGCGGCGGCGACGAGGGCGTTGTCTTGAATCTTCACGCCGTGATGCGCCTGGTAGCGGTCCGCCAGCCCGCGCAGGATGGAGATCGTGTCCTCCACGCTGGGCGGATCGACGACGACGGGCTGGAAGCGTCGCTCCAGCGCGGCATCCTTCTCGATGTGCTGGCGGTATTCATCGAGCGTGGTGGCTCCGATGCAGTGCAGTTCGCCGCGGGCGAGCATGGGCTTGAGGAGATTGCCGGCATCCATCGCGCCCTCGGCCTTGCCCGCGCCGACGATGGTGTGCAGCTCGTCGATGAAAAGCACGATGCGCCCAGCCGCCTGCTTGATTTCGTTGAGCACGGCTTTCAGTCGCTCCTCAAATTCGCCGCGATACTTGGCGCCGGCGATCAGGGCGCCCATGTCGAGCGCGAAGATCGTCTTGTCTTTAAGGCCCTCGGGCACGTCGCCGCGGACGATGCGCTGCGCCAGGCCCTCGACGATGGCGGTCTTGCCGACGCCCGGCTCGCCGATGAGCACGGGGTTGTTCTTGGTCTTGCGGGAAAGGATGCGGATGACGCGGCGAATCTCGCCGTCGCGGCCGATGACGGGATCGAGCTTGTTGGCTTTGGCGTCGGCGACGAGGTCGCGGCCGTAGCGCGTCAGCGCTTCGTAAGTGGCTTCGGGGTTGGCGGAGACGACGCGCTGATTGCCGCGCACGTCGGTTAGCGCTTTGAGGAAGCCGTCGCGCGTGATGCCGAGCGTGGCGAGGATGCGATGCGACGCGGAACGGGCTGCGGGTCCACCGGGTTTGAGGACGGCCAGCAGCAGGTGTTCGACGGAGACGTACTCGTCCTTGAGTTTGCCCGCTTCGGTTTCGGCTTCAACGAAGACCTGTTGCAACTCATTGGTGATCGAGACCTGGCCCGGCGCGGCGCCCGAAGCGCCGGGGCCGGTGACACTGGGGCGCTTGTGCAGTTCCCGGCGAAGCTCGCTGACGACGACATCGGCGGGGCGCTGCAGCTTCTCGAACAGGCGCGGGATCAGCCCGCCTTCCTGCTCGCACAGGGCCAGCAGCAGATGCTCGACATCAACCGCCTGATGCCCCATGCGCACGGCATGGTTCTGGGCAGCGAGCAGGGATTCCTGCGACTTTTGCGTGAGTTTGTTGAGGTCCATGGTGTATCCAATCGCAAATCTCAAATTTGAAATTTCAAAACTCAAACCGTTCGCGGTTCGAACTTCGATGCCTGCTTTAACTTTTCGAACAAGTCGCGTTCCTCATCCGTCAGCGTCTTGGGCACGGCGATGAGGATGCGTACGAACAGGTCGCCGCGATCGCCGCCTTTCGTCCCGCGTATTGGCATGCCCTTGCCGCGCAGGCGCAGCTTCTGGCCGCTGGACGCGCCGGGCGGGATCGAGAGGGACACGGGACCGTCAAGCGTGGGCACATCCACCTTCGCGCCCAGCGCCGCTTCCCACGGCGTGATCTTCACATCGGTGCTCAGGTCCGCGCTGCCCGGCACAACTTCGTAGCGCGGATGCGGCGTGAGCTTGACGCGCAGGAGCAGATCACCTGCCGGCGCGCCGTTCTCGCCAGGCTGGCCCTGACCTGCGAGGCGGATGGTGGAGCCGTCGGTGACGCCGGGGGGAATCTTGACGCGGAGGCTGCGGGGGCCGGTGGCGCTGAACTCGCCGGCCCCGGGGACACTGGGCTGCAGCGAGATATCGCGGGCGGCTCCGTGGCAGGCGTCTTCGAGGGTGATGGTGATCTGCGCTTCGATGTCGCTGCCTCTGGCCGGTGACCGGCGTGCCCGCGCCTTGCCGCCGCTGCGCCTTCCGCCGATGTTCTCGAACATGTCTTCCACGTTGACGCCGCCGCCGCCGCGCTGGCCTCGTGCGCCTCGTCCGAAGAAGGCCTCGAAGAAGTCGGAGAAATCGCCGCCGCTGAAGTTGAAGCCGCCGGCACCTCCGCCTTGGCCGCCGACGTCCGCATGCTCCCATCCCGGCGGCGCCTTGAATTCCTGGCCTTCTTTGTAGTTGGCGCCGAGCTCGTCGTACCGCTGCCGCTTGTCCGGATCAGACAGCACCTCGTACGCTTCGCTCGCCTGCTTGAACTTTTTCTCCGCGTCGGGGGCTTTGTTGACGTCGGGGTGAAACTGCTTGGCGAGCTTGCGGTAAGCGCGCTGGATCTCGTCCTTGCTCGCGTTGCGGGGGACGCCGAGGGTCTCGTAATAATCCTGGAACTTAACGGGCATAGGTTGGTTTCCCGAACCAAAAAAGGGTGCAAACGGCAGACCGGCCACCTCGCCGGTTTCGGCCTCCTAATGAAGTGTAGGACAACTGCAGGCTGACAAATCAGCCATCAGGGATTGTCGCAATTGCCGGTATGGCAGGGTTGAAGGATGAGCCGTCAGGGAACAGCCGTCGGCCCTCAGCTTTCGACCGTTGGCCGCAGCGCGCCTAGCGTTGAAGCTTCTCGTTTTTTGGCTGATGGCTGATGGCGGAAAGGCGATGGCTCCCAGCTGGCGGCTTTCAGCCCGCGACAGGACGCCCGCTTTCGGGTAAAAGGATGGGGCGGGGCAACGTGTTCTCAAAGGCTGAAGGCCATCTGTCGCGTGATCTCTTTTTGTCCGAGGAGTCTTTCATGTCGCAGTTCATCGCCACACCCATCCCGGCTTCCGCTCGCCCTGCAGCACCGGCAGACGACCGCCCGCAGAACCGCCCGATCCGCGAGGATCTGACTCACCTGCTGGTGAACGAACTGAACGCCAGCCCGCAGGCCGCCACCGCCAGCGAGGCCCAGCTCGCCGCCATGGCCGATGCTCTGATCCGCGACGCCCACCGCGAACGCGCCACCGATGTCCACCTCGATCCGCAGTCCGGCGGCTACCGCGTCCGCATGCGCATCGACGGCATCCTCCACGATGGCGCCCTGCTCACGCTCAGTCAGGGCGGCCGGCTGATGAACCAGTTCAAGACCATGGCCGACCTCGACCCCGTGCAGACCTTTTTCCCGCAGGAAGCCCGGCGAACCTACGAAACCGAAACCGGCAACATCGATCTCCGCGTCACCGTCGCCCCCTGCATCAACGGCACCAAGCTCGCCATCCGCATGCTCGATCCCGAAACGGTCGAGCATCACATCAACGACCTGGGCCTCGATGAACACAGCCTCACCGATCTGCGCGCCTGGCTCGATGACATGCACGGCATGTTCCTCGTCTCAGGCCCCACCGGCAGCGGCAAAACCACCACGCTCTATTCGCTGCTCCACGAACTGAAAATCAAATCGCGAAACGTCCTGACCATCGAAGACCCCGTCGAGTACCAGATCGACGGCATCAACCAGATTCAGGTGGACGAACGCCACGGCCTGACCTTTGCCGAGGGATTGAAGGTCATGCTCCGCCTCGATCCGGACTACCTCATGGTGGGCGAGATTCGCGACGGCGAGTCGGCGCGGATCGCGGTGGATGCCTCGAACAAGGGCCGCGTGCTGATGAGCACGATCCACTCGGTGGATGCCGTGGGCGCGGTGACGGCCCTGCGCAACTGGGGCCTGCGCGATCACGAACTGGCGACGTGCCTTTCACTGGTGGTCACGCAGCGCCTGGTGCGCACGCTGTGCCCGCACTGCCGGCAGCCCGGCACCCCGACGGATGCGGAGCGGAAATGGCTCGACGCCGCCCGATTCAAAGTGCCCGAGCAGGTCTGGCATCCGCGCGGCTGCGACAAGTGCAGCGGCATCGGCTACCGCGGCCGCACCGGTGTGTTCGAGGTCTGGCACCTGGGCGAGGACGACTACTCGCTCATCCTCGCCCACGCCGACGACCACACGATCCGCCAGCACCTGGCGATCAAGGGTCACCGCTCGATGGCGCACGCCGCGCTGGAGAAGGCGGCGCAAGGCATCACCAGCCTGGCGGAATTGAAAGCGTTCAGCGGGTTTACGCTGCCGGTGGTCAGAAGGTGAGAGGAGGCGGGGGGCGGGGTTCGGGGTTCCGGGTTGGGGGTTTGCAGTTGTGCGTTGGCTTGCGGATTTTTGGTGTCGACCCGCGATGGGGGTCCCCGTTTAGCGACGCGGCTTGCCGCGCTCCGGCGGTTCACCTTCATCGCGCGGAAACGGGGCAAGCCCCGTCGCTAAACGCCACCATTGTTGAACCTCGACATTGCCGGCATCGCGCGTGGCTCGTTCTGAACCGGCCGCGCCCCGGCTAACCATCGCGCATCGCGCCGCAATGTCGCGGGATCGCTGCGGGTTCCGTTGCGACTTTCCAACCGCCGCCGCTCGACTTGCGGGCATTCATTGGACGAAGGCCCGTAGCGACTGTCGGCGTCGGGTTCCTTATTGGTGGAGTTCTCCATGCTCATGCGACTACTTGCGTTCGCTCTGATCGTCGGCTGCACGGCTCCCGTGCACGCTCAACTCAACAAGACCCCCGCGCCCGGCAAGTACCTCAAGCCCGACGAAACCGCCAAGGCGATGGTGTTGCCCGAGGGTTTCCGCGTGCAGGTTTTTGCGGGTGAGCCGGACGTCGTCCAGCCCATCGCCTACGCCCAGGACGAGCGCGGCCGACTGTGGGTGATCGAGAATTTCTCCTACCCCGAATGGAAGAAGGAAGGCAAGGATCGCGTCGTCATCCTCGAAGACACCAACGGCGACGGCAAGTTCGACACGAAGAAAATCTTCTGGGAAAAGGGCAACTTCGCCAGCGGCATCGCGGTGGGCTTCGGCGGTGTCTACGTCGGCTCGCCGCCGAACCTGCTCTTCATCCCTGACCGCGATCGCGACGACAAGCCCGATGGCGAGCCGGAGATTCTGCTCGACGGCTGGGGCTGGCACGACACGCACGAAACGCTCAACAGTTTCATCTGGGGCCCCGACGGCTGGCTCTACGGCTGCCAGGGCGTGTTCACGCACAGCAAGCCCGGCAAGCCCGGCACGCCGGAGGCGGAGCGGACGCCGGTGAACGCCGCGGTCTGGCGCTGGCATCCGACGAAGAAGGAGTTCGAGGTCTTCGCCGAGGGCGGCAGCAACCAGTGGGGCGTGGACTTCAACGACCACGGCCAGGCGTTCATGACCGCCTGCGTCATCCCGCACATCTTCCACATCATCCAGGGCGGGCGCTACCACCGGCAGGGCGGGCAACACAATAATCCCAACACCTACGCTGACTTGAAAACCATCCGCACGCACAACCACTTCGCCGCTGCGTTCGCCGGTTGCATGATTTATCTGGGCGACCAGTTCCCCGCGCAGTACCGCAATCAGTGCTTCATGAACAACATCCACGCCAGCAAAGTCCACATCGACTGGCTGGAACGCAAGGGCTCCGGCTACTCCGCGAAGTTCGGCCCGCACGACCGCGCACCCGATGGCAAGAACAAAGATGATCGCGGCGCCGGCTTCATCAACAACGGCGACAAGTGGGTGCGCGGGTTGTACCTCGCGCTGGCGCCCGATGGCGGCGTCTACTTGAATGACTGGTACGACCAGCGCCCGTGCCACCAGCTTCGGCCACACGATCAGGACATGGAGTTCAAGACCGGCCGCATTTACAAAATCAGCTACGTGAAGGACGGCGAGCCAAAGCCGGTGACGAACATCGACCTGAGCAAAGCAGGCGACGAGGAACTGGTGAAGATGCAGTTGCATCCGAACGACTGGTGGGTCCGGCAGGCGCGGCGGGTGCTTCAGGAGCGGGCGACGATGCCCCGGCTGCGGGCCAAGGCTCCCAACCCGAAGGTGAAAGAAGGACTCGTCGAGATGCTGCGCAAGACCGAGGACGCGACGCGGCAACTGCGGGCGATGTGGACGCTGCACGCGGCCGAACTGTTGGACGAGACGCTCGTGCTCGAATGCCTGGGCAGCAAAGAGGAACACATCCGTG
Source organism: uncultured Phycisphaeraceae bacterium (assembly GCA_964426135.1). Lineage (GTDB taxonomy): Bacteria > Planctomycetota > Phycisphaerae > Phycisphaerales > Phycisphaeraceae > CAYRPN01. The sequence continues at coordinate 10,278 of CAYRPN010000099.1, forward strand.
CCTGGGCGATCCAATGCGAACTGGAGGATCGCAAGGCCTCCGACGCGGTGCTCGCCAAGTTCGCGGCGCTGGCGAAGGATGATCCTTCCCCCGTCGTGCGCCTCTACCTCGCCAGCGGTTGCCAGCGGCTGCCGCTGGAGAAGCGCTGGGCGATCGTGGAGGAGTTGGTGAAGCACGAAGTAGACAAGGACGACCAGAACTTGCCGCTGCTTTACTGGTACGCGATCGAGCCGCTGTGTGCCGCGGACAAGGCGCGGGCGCTGAAGTTGGCGACGACGAGCAAGATTCCGCAGGTGACTCAGTTCATCGCGAGGCGAGTGGCGGGGGTGAAGTAAGGCAGAGTCGGCGCGCTCATCTCGGCTCACGCGGATGATCATTGACTTCGTATTGCCGCGTTGGGAAAATGAACTGGTCCTTTGGAGCGGAGCCATGACTTATCATCAGACCCTCGATGCCGTGCGATCTCTCAGTCAAGATGAGCGCGATCGCCTGTTTCAGACGATGGTGGATGAGAATCTCGCTTGGCTTCCATTGACCGATGAACAGAAGGCGGAGCTCGATCGTCGAATCGCGGATGATGATGCGCATCCGAATGACGGCGTCACGTTCGAGGAAATGGTGGCCGCGGCACGCGCGAGGCATGGGCGATAATGCTTCCCTACCTGATCAAGCGGGCGGCGCAGCGCGATTTCGACGAGGCGTTCGATTGGTATGAAAAGGTGGATCCCAGCCGAGGCGATGACTTCGTGGCGCATTACCGAGTCGCGTTGGACTTCATCCGTGAAAAGCCGGAGGCGCAACAAACCATCTATCGTGACATCCGTGCGAAGAGTCTGACGGTTTATCCGTACCGCTTGATGTATCGCGTGCGCCAGGGAAAGGTCGTGATCATTGCGGTGCATCACAATCGACGGAATCCGCAAGTCTGGCAACGACGGGCATGAGTCTTGCGAGGACATGGGTGAAACGACGCCATGAAGATTATTGAGGATCATCGTCGCAGCCTGGAGCGCACCTTGTTGGCCCTGTGCGCGGTGTTTTGGGTCTCGTTCTCGTGTGTGCAGGGGTTGGCCGGAGCGGACGACGTGGCGCCCGACGACGGCATCACCGCGCTCGTCGATATCCTCGGCGCCAGCGATGATCCCGCCTTCCACAACGACATCCTCAAGGGCATCAACGACGCGCTCAAAGGTCGGCGGAAGATCGCCATGCCCAAGAGCTGGCCCGGTGTTTACGCCAAGCTGAAAGAGAGCAAGGACGAGAAGGTGCGCGAGCAGGCCCGCGCTCTGGCGCTGGTTTTCGGCGACACCGGGGCGCAGGACGCATTGAAAAAGACGCTGATGGATGCGAGCGCCAAGGCGGAGACGCGCCGCGAAGCGCTGGAATCGCTGCTGAATACGAAAGCCGACGGGCTGGCGCCGCTGCTGCAGAAGCTGGTGACGGACAGGAACGACACGGCGCTGCGACTCGACGCGATCAAGGCGCTGGCGGCCTACGACGACGCGAGGACAGCGGACATCCTGCTGGCGACCTACAAACTGCTGGCGCAGGCGGAACGGCTGGCGGCGCTGAACACGCTGGCGGCGCGGCCGGCGTACGCGGCGAAGCTCGTGGCCGCGGTCAGCGCCGAAGGAACCGCCGGCGCAAGCACCGTCGCCATCGCCAAGGCCGACGTGCCTGCCGACACCATCCGCTCGCTGCGACTCATCAAGGACGAAGCGTTGCAGAAGCAGATCGCTGGTCTCTGGGGCGTCATGCGGGACACGCCGGCGGACAAGCTCCGCAAGATCGACGAGCTTCGCGCCATCCTCAGCAAGCCTTCCGCCGACAAGCGCGAGCCCGATCTCGCCGCCGGCCGGGCTTTCTTCGCACAGACCTGCCAGCAGTGTCACATGCTCTTTGGTGTCGGCGGCAAGGTCGGGCCGGACATCACCGGGAGCAACCGCGCCAATCTCGACTACTTCCTCACCAACGTCGTCGATCCCAACGCCGTCATCGGCAAGGACTACCAGGCGATCGAAGTGCGCACCGAGGATGACGAGTTCATCGTCGGCATCCTCGACCGCGAGGACGACGCCACGCTCGCCCTGAAAACCACCGGCGGCGTGCGCCTGATTCCCAAGAAAGAGATCAGCAAGGACGGCCGCAAGCTCAGCGAGAAGTCCATGATGCCCGAGGGTCTGCTCGACCAGCTCAAGGAGGCGCAGATTCGCGACCTGGTCGCTTACCTCGCCAGCCCGCGCCAGACGCCCATGCTCGCCACGCAGGGCAACGCCTTCGGTCTGTTCAACGGCAAGGATCTGTCCAACTGGGACGGCGACGAGAAACACTGGCGCGTGGAGAACGGCGAGATTGTCGGCAAGTCCGATGGCCTGAAGGAATACAAGTACCTCGTCAGCCAGATCATCGTCGAAAACTTTCGGCTGAAGCTGCAAGTGAAGCTGCCTGACGACGCGGACAACAGCGGCATCTTCTTCCGCTGCCAGCCCGTGGAGAACGGCGAAGTCGTCGGCCCGCAGGCAGACATCGGCCAAGGCTGGTGGGGCAAACTGGTCGACAGCGGCGTGACCGCCCCCGGTGCCCCCGACGTGAATGGCCGCAAGGGCCGGGGTGTGCTGTGGGACAAGTCCGGCGAAGCGCACGTGAAGAAGGGCGGCTGGAACGCATACGAAATCCGTGCGGTCGGCGGCAAGGTGCAGACGTGGATCAACGGCCAGCTCTGCGTCGATCTCGCCGACGAAATGCTTCCGCGCCGCGGACACATCGCGCTGCAACTGCATGTGGGCGAAGCGATGGAGATTCGGGTGAAGGAACTGGAGTTGGAAGTGTTGCCGTAGCGGCGCTGATGGCTGCAATTGCCGCCGTTCAGCGCCGGGGCTTGCCCCGCTTCCGTCGGCAGCCTTGTGCGACCTCGGAGCGGGGCAAGCCCCGTCGCCAAACGCCGAAGCGCATCGGGGCGCGACTTGCCGTGAACGCCGCGCGGCAAGCGCCGCCGGTTCGTCCGCATGTCACCGCTATAATTCGCTGTCATGCGAACCTCACCTTTTCGCAGTCTGCTGCTGCTCACGCTGACATGGTTGTCGGCGTTGCACCTGCTGCCGGAGCTTGGGTCGCGGCCCGTGCTGGCGGAGAAGGCCGAGGCGCCCGCGGGCAAGGACGCCGCGACATCCGCATCGCCCGCCGCCTCCGCTGCCGCACCCGCCGGCCCCGCCATCAGCATCAGCCGGCCTGCCATTCCCTCCGGCGGCAATGTCGCCATCATTCCCATCGACGGCATGATCTACGACTTCACCCTGCAGAGCCTGCAGCGCCGCGTCGAGCGTGCTCTGCTCCAGGGAGCCGACGTCATCGTCTTTGAGATCAACACCAACGGCGGCGTGGCGCTGACGGCGGAGGAGATCGCCCGCTTCATCCGAGGCAAGGTCACCCGCAACAAGGCGAACATTCCCACCATCGCATGGATCAACGACAAAGCCTATTCCGCCGGCATCCTCATCGCTTCCGCGTGCGACCGCATCATCATGTCGCCGGCCGCGGTCACCGGCGACTGCGCTCCGATTGCGATGCTCGGCGGCAACCTCGCGGCGACCGAGCGGGCCAAGGCGCTCAGCCCGCTCCTGGCGGAGTTCAAGGCAAACGCGGAGGACAACGGCTTTTCACGGCCCCTGCTTTTCGCCACCGCTGTGCTGGGCGTGAAGCTCTACATCGTCGAGCACAAGAGCGAGAAGGACGACGCGGGCCAGCCTCTGCGCAAGCTCGTCAACCAGATCGATTACCAGATCATGGTGCTGGGCAAGTCGCGCAGCAGCCTGAAGGAAGAAGCGGAAGCGATCGTCGAGGAGGATCCCGCCAGCGTGGGCAGCCCCAGCCGGGAGCAAGCCACCGACGCCGACAAGGGCCAGTGGAAACTCATCGAGGAAGCGCACGACGGCAAGACGCTGCTGACCGTCCACACCCCGGCGGCGGTGAAACTGGGTCTGGCGGAAGCCGGCGCCTTCCGCGATGACGCCGACGTCTCGCAGTGGCTGGGCGCCAAGACCACGTTCCGCGTGAGCGAATCGTGGAGCGAGGGACTCGCCGGCTGGCTGGTGTCGTTCCCGGTGCGGGCCGCGCTCATCGGCATCCTCCTGATCTGCACCGCCATCGAGATGCTCATTCCCGGCTACGGCATCTTCGGCATCGTCGCCCTGGCGGCGCTGGGGGTGCTCATCGTCAGTCCCTTCCTCGTGGGCCTGGCGGAAATCTGGCATCTGCTGCTGATCGGAGCCGGGCTGATTGCGCTCTTCATCGAGGTGTTCGTCACGCCGGGCTTCGGCGTGCTGGGGATCAGCGGCATCGTCGCCATCCTCGCGGGCCTGATTCTTTCCGTGGTGCCGACCACCGGCGACGGCCCCGTCCCGCTGCCGGCGCCCGAAGCCATCCGCACCCTGCAGTCCTCGGCGATCTGGACGCTGCTGGGCCTGGTCGTGGGCAGCGTCGCGTTCATCGTGCTGCTGCGGAATCAGAAGAGCCTGCCGCTCTTCTCGCACCTGACCCTGAGGGAAAGCCAGCGGGCCATGACGAGCGCGATGGCGCCGATCGACACGACGCCGGTGGAGGATCCGGCGATCGCCGCGGTTCGCCGGCACATCGCCGGCGACGAATCGCTGGGGCAGGCCATCGCCGTGGGCGCGGTGGGGCGGGTGACCAGTGAACTGAAACCCATGGGCAAAGCGGAGATCGGCGGGCACGTCGTCGAAGTGGCCAGTCTGGGCGACTGGGTTGAAGTCGGCCGCCCCGTGCGCGTGGTCCGGATCGAAAGCGGGCGGATCGTGGTGGACATGGCCTGAACCTCCGGGGTTCCGTTGCAGGCCGAAAAGTGGCCGGCCACTGGCCGCCCACTCTCTTTTTTTCGATCTAACTTCAGCGATCGCAAGCACTTGCTGATTTGACTGCCACAAAGGTAGGACACTTTTCGGCCACTTTCACGCCGGCCCGGTTGCGGGCTCGGACGTCGCCGGATTGCCAAAGAACAGCGTTCCCCCGCCAAAAGGCCGTGGGTGCAGCGATACCTGACATTGACCGTTCCTGTTCGCAGGTTACGCCGGCCAGATCGCGAGCGGGAACGACCGGTCTGCCAAAATGTTCCGGGGGCGGCGTTGCCCCTCTGCCCCGGGAGAGGCGACAAACGCCGCCCACGGATAAGTTGGCACACCCGCGGCGGCGGGGCGGCCTGCGATGAATCACCCGCCGCGTCAATCTTTCTCGCGTCCATTCCCGCTTCGCCGATGACCACACATGCTGCGCGTGCGTTGCGCTTCGCGCTGGCGGTGTCCGATAAGTGGCCGACCACGTCGGACCTGTCGCCAGGCGATCACCCCGGGCGGAGCCCAGGGCTAATGGTTCACTGGATCTCTTTGTTTCACGATTCGAGACCCCATGGCGAAGAAGAAAAGCAGTTCGTCCTCTTCCACCGCACAGAGCCCGCTCTTCCGAGCGATGCTGTGGGCGGCGATCGCTGCCGTCTGGCTGCTGGTGAGCGCCGCCCTAATCAGCTACAACCCGGCTGATCCGCCCAGCACCACCGTCGCGCCGCTGAACGTCAAGCCCGCCAACTGGGCCGGCAAGATCGGCGCCGCCATCGCCCACCACACCTACCTCATGCTCGGCCCGGGCGTGTGGGTCATGGTCGCCGGCTGGGGCACCTATCTGCTCATGGCGCTGACCGGTCGGCCGCGACAGGCGCTGACCCGCCGGCTCATCGGCCTGCTGCTGATGACCATCGCCGCCAGTTCGCTGCTGGCGATTGCCGCGCCCACCCTCTTCGCCCGGCCTGAAGGCAGCGGAGGCCTCGTCGCCATCTTCATCAACGCCAAGATGCTGCCCCTGCTCAATGTCCTGGGCACCCTGCTGGTCATGACGCTCACCTTCCTCGTCGGCTCCCTGCTCGCCGCCGATCAGGCCGTGCTCACCCTGTCGCATCACTTCGGCCGGCTGTGCATGAATATCGCCAACATCCGCGTGCCCCGGCCCGTGCTGGTGGGCGCGCTCAACGGCATCAAGGGCTTCCCCGGCATGATCCGCCGCGGACTCGAAGAAGCCAACGCGCCCGCCGCCACCGACAAGGCCGGCAAAAAGCGCGGCCCGCGCAAGAGCGAAACCGATGGCGGCAGCGACAGCGATGAGAACCGCATCTCCCCCGACGCCGGCGGCCTCGGAGGCACCGAGGCGTTCGATCCCGACGGCCCGCGCAAGGGCCGCGGCAAGCGCGCGGTGTCCGATGCGGATGAATACGACTACGTTTACACCGACGACGAAGAAGTGAAGGCGGAGATCGACGACGAAAGCAAGACCAGCGCCGCCGCCAAAGCCGGCGAAAAGACCAGCGGCAAAGCCGCCGCCGCTTCGGAAGGCGCATCCACCAGCGCTTCAGCCGACGACGACGACGCCAACGCCGGCGCCGACAGCGCCGAAGGCGACGGCTCACACGGCGAACCGGTGAAGCAGTTCACCCCGGACGAGCTTCGCGCCAAGATCAAGAAGCTGCCGATCAACTTCGCGCCCAAGAACAAGCCGCAGCCCGCGCCCGCCCGGGAGGTTGACCTGACGGGTTACCGTTTCCCCGGACTCGACATGCTGGTGGAGCCGGAAAGCAACTTCACCGAGGAGCAGGAAAAAGTCGTCCGCGAACAAGCCTTGGCTCTGGAGCAGGCGCTGCAGCAATACCGCATCGAGGGCGAAGTGGTGGGCATCGACTCAGGCCCGGTCATCACGCTGTTTGAAGTGCGCCTCGCGGCCGGCACGAAAGTGTCGCGGCTCAACACCGTCAGCAGCGACCTGGCCCGCGCCTTGAAAGCGCAGAACATCCGCATCGTGCCCAACACGGCGGGCAAGGACACCATCGGCGTGGAAGTGCCCAACATCAACAAGGAGCGCGTCCGCCTGAAGGAACTGATGACCGTCAACGCCGAGGCCGTCAGCAAGATGAAGCTGCCCATGTTCCTGGGCAAGGACGCCAGCGGCAATCCGCTGATCCAGGACCTGTCGCAGATGCCGCACATGCTCATCGCCGGCACCACCGGCTCCGGCAAGAGCGTGTGCATGAACTCGATCATCATGTCCTTCCTTTACACCAAGCGGCCCGACGAACTGAAGCTCGTGCTCGTCGATCCGAAGATGGTCGAGCTTTCGATGTTCAAGGACATCCCCCACCTGATGTGCCCCGTCGTCACGGAAATGGGCAAGGCCGCGGCCATCCTCGAATGGGCCGTCACCAAGATGGACGAACGCTACGAGCTATTGCTCGAAGCCGGCGTGCGCGACATCGGCGGCTACAACGTGCTGACCCGCGAGGAACTGAAGGAACGCTTCCAGCCCAGCAGCGAGGAAGAAGAAGCGAAGATTCCCAAGAAGCTGCCCTACATGGTCTTCGTCATCGACGAACTGGCCGACCTGATGATGACCAACAAGGAAGTGGAAAGCTTCATCGTCCGCATCGCCCAGAAAGCCCGCGCCGTGGGCATCCACCTGATCCTCGCCACCCAGCGGCCGCAAGCGAATGTCGTCACCGGCCTGATCAAGGGCAACATGCCTTGCCGCGTCTGTTTCAAAGTCGCGTCCGGCCTCGACAGCCGCATCATCCTCGACCAGAAGGGCGGCGAGCTGCTGCTCGGTCACGGCGACATGCTGTTCCTCTCCCCGCGCTCCAGCAAGCTCTTCCGCGCCCAGGGCACGCTGCTGGATGACATGGAAATCCGCAAAGTGGTCAAGTTCCTCAAGGAAATCGCCCAGCAGAACTTCGAGCCGCAGCTCATGCAGCTCAAGCAGCCTGGCGCGATCGAAGGCGAAAGCAGCGAGCGCGATCCGCTCTTCGACGATGCGGTGCGCGTCGTGCTCGAGACGCAGCGCGGCAGCGTGTCGCTGCTGCAGCGCCGGCTGACGATCGGCTACTCGCGCTCCAGCCGGCTGATCGAGGAAATGGCGCAGGCGGGCATCCTCGGCGACTACAAGGGCAGCCAGGCCCGCGAATGCAACATCACGCTGGAGGAATGGGAAGCGCTCAAAGCCCAGGCCGCCGCCGACGCCGCCGTGCAGGTGCACGGCAATCTCGATGCGGAAGGCCACGACGCCGCGGAGAAAGCCGACGACGCGTTCGATGCGGATGCGGACAGCGACGACGAGGACGACAAGAAGAACGCGGCGTGAGGCGCGTTCGGCCTGAACAATGCTGTCGCCTTGCGGCTATGATGTCATTGTTATGAACGATCCGACTGTCGAATCAAAGAACTGGCCCGAGTTGGGCAATGCACCTATCGTTGAAGGGCTTGTAGATATCCGAATTGAGCGTCCAGCCACCCTGAAATTGGACCAGTTAGTAGCCTTGTGTGACGAACTGGCGGAAGAGTTTCCGTCGAGGCAGGAGCGCAGGTTATGGATGGGTCAGGTTACTCTTTCTCCAGCCGAGAGCACAAGCATTTCAACAAAGCTGGATGAGCCCGACGGGCTTATCTTGCGGTCTACCGATGAGAAATGGGTTGCACAATTGAGGCTCGATGGTTTCACGTTCTCTCGGCTTCACCCCTACAGCTCGTGGGAGGAATTAAGCCAACGGGCGATCAGCTTATGGAAGCGCTATTGCGAGATAGTTCAATCCCCCAAAGTTATTCGTGTTGCCTGCCGATTCATTAATCGAATTACGATGCCTGCGGGGGAGTCATTCGAGAAAACTTTCGCCACAACGTTCACGATAGCGCCCTCGCTGCCGCAGGCTGTCGCGGGATATCTGTTGCGAGTCGTCGTCCCCTTCGAGTCACCAAGCGCCGTAGCCATCATTACTCAATCCATGGAAGTCAATAGTAGGGATTGCATCTTCGACATTGACGTATTCTCTGAGCATTCGGGAGGATTGAACCCAAATGAGATTTGGTCAACCATGGCTGCGCTCCGTGATCTGAAGAATCGTTTGTTTTTTGAAAGTCTTTCCCCGGTTGCGCTGGAGAGATTCCAATGAACACGGCCTTTGCGAGGCGAGCACCGGTGCCCGTTGCAACTACCCTCGTTTTGGCAGGCAACCTATTGCTTGCGCCGTCGGCCATGGGGGCCAGCAGTCATTCCCTCTTGATGCAGAAACATCTCAACAGCATTGTGAAAGACAAGGCCTTGGCCGCCAGCGGCGGCCGCGCCAGTCGTCGGGAACGATTCGAAACGTTGAGCAATCAATGGCGTCGGGACACGCAATTTCTGTCGTCGCCGACCGACATTGCAATGCATCCTGCTTACCAGGCCATCATCGGAATGGGGGCTGATGCGTTGCCGCTGATTTTGCAAGAACTTGAAAATCATTCAGGATATTGGTATTGGGCGTTGAAGGCGATAGCAAATGAAGATCCGGTACCACCCAAGCATCGCGGATCGGTCAAACAGATGCGGAAGGCTTGGCTCCAGTGGGGGCGTGCAAAAGGATTATTGGCGCCATGACAGAGCTAGCTTTTCAACGGTGGTTGTTGGGGTCGCACACGAGTTTTCCGCGCTTAACCTCGGCAAACTGTCGCCCGACGAGCCCTCTTGATGAGGCCTACAACTGCATTGCATGGGCCGTAAACGACTCCGATCGGTGGTGGTGGCCGGACCTAATGATGCAGTGTTTCTGGCCGCCGGACGTTCCGCGTAGCGAAACGATCGAAGCATTCGTCTTAGCGTTCAGTGGTTTGGGATATTCAGACATTCTTCAACACATTCCTTCCGACTATATGCCGAGGATTGCCCTTTACGCACATCGCGGCAAACCCACACACGCTGCGCGACAGCTTCCCGACGGCTGGTGGGCGAGCAAGCTGGGAAAAGACATTGATATTGAGCATGAACTGCATGCTGTCGAAGGGCCTGTATATGGGACTGTCGCCGTGGTTCTGCAGAAGTCTGCGTGAAGGAAGCGAGTCCGCTTTATGGATCTGGGCAGGCGCAAACCCAAAAAGCCCCGGCGACCATCGCCGGGGCTTTTCACATTCAGGCAACTGACGATCCGAATCTTCACGCCAGCTTGCGGCGGCGCAGCGCCAGGCCCGCCAGGCCGAAGAGGCCCATCATCGCGGTGGCCGGTTCGGGGATGACCCGGCTGATGACCACGTCGTCGAGGAACGCGGTGCGGCCCGATTCGCGGTTGTGGAACGCGACGAAGTTCTGGGCGTACACCTGGTTCGAAAGACCTGTGATCGTGGCCGTGGTGCCGTCGCCGCCGACCTGCGTCAGTTTGAAGAGCAGGTTGGTGCCGTCGTCCTCGATGAGGAAGTCGAAGACATCGCCGGCGGCGATGCTGACCGCGGTGCTGCCGAGGCCGACGCCCGCGCCGTTGATCTTGCGGGTGATGGACATCGTGTCGCTGCCGTCGAAGGCGAAGAACTCGATGCCGTTGAAGGTTTCGCCGAAGCCGCCGGAGGGCAGGCCGTCGGAGCGGGTGAGAATCTGCATGAAGTCGTCATTGCCGAAAGTCCAGCGGCCTTCGACGCGCAGCGCGCCGCCGACGGCGGGGTTGAACTCGTTCTGGGTGACCAGGTGGGCCCGTCCGACGAGCTGGATGCGGCTGTTCGTCTCCGTCACGCTGCCGCCGCCGGGAACGCCGGCGGTGACGACTTTCCACTTGCTGGCGTCCAGCGCGTTGTCGTCGAAGTTGTCCTGCAGGACGATGATGCCGTTGCCTTGCGTCGCCGGTCCAAGGAACGAAGGCGAGTCGATGACCACGTTGTCGATGTTCGAGCGCCGGCCGCTTTCGCGGTTGTGGAAGCTGATGAAGTCTGAAGCGGTGTTGGTCGTGCTGCTTGCCACGACGGTGCGCTGCTTGCTGCCGCCGACCTGCGACATGGTGAAGTAGAGGTTGGCGCCGGTGTCGCGGATTTCGAAGTTGTAGGTTTCGCCTGCGACGGCGCCGAGCGCGCCGTTGCCGGACAGGCCCGTCACCGTGGTGCCGCCGCGGTTGACGATGGTCATGTTGTTGCCGCTGCCCGACGCCGCCACCTGGAACTCGATGCCGTCGAGGGTTTCGCCGAAGCCGCCACCGGGCGTGCCGCTGGTGCGGGTGAGCACCTGCATGAGGTCATCGTTGGAGACGAACGTCCATTGCCCGCGGATGCGCAGGCCCTGCTCGGGCTGGGCCGCAGGGTCGAACTGGTTCAGCGTGTTGAAGTGGCCGCGCCCGGTCAGTTCAATCTGCTGATTCTGCTCGACGACGGCGGCACCGGCCTGCGGAATGCCCGCGGTCACGACAGTCCACTTCGTTCCGTCGATGGCGTTGTCGTTGAAGTTGTCCGAAACCAGCGTGGTCACGCCGTGGGACGGCACAGCCATCGCGCCGAGCGAAAGCGCGGCGACAGCGAGACTCGTTCTGACACTCTGAAAGCGAAACATGGTTCTTCCTTTCCTCAGGGAGATTCTCAGGGACGCAGGCGACCGAAGGGCGCCATGAAGGAAAACATCCCAACCTTAAACTACCACGCCCCACTGCGAACGACAACCCATTTTTTCTCTCACCGCTATTGTTTGTGCCCTTTTTCCGGGGCTTGCATTCCGGCCCCCTCTCCCTGAGCGCATAGGTATCTACACATCTTTTATTGACGTGAAATACCCCTGCTGGCGCTACTGAAACCGAGGTTCGATGAAGAACAGAACATTGTTCAATACACGGATTCCTGATCTCTTTGAGACTTGTGTAGATACCCATGCCCTGAGGTAACAGTGTCTCCAGATTGTCGCGTTTTGAACAACGTTACGCTGCGGCTCGCAAGGCTGTGCGATGGCAAGCTCGTACCGCGGTGGCAGGCGTCATCACTTGCTGGCCTCGGGGCGTGATGCGGTACAAGC
>CAYRPN010000100.1:0-22073 GCA_964426135.1 uncultured Phycisphaeraceae bacterium
ACAAAGGCTTGTTCATAGATGGCACCCAGCATCGCCGGAATGATGGACTACACCCACTTCTGCATGTCGCGGCGCACAGGAATCTGAGTCGGCTAAGTCAGAATAGGGAATGCAAAAGTCAAAATGCGAAAGTCAGAGTTGCGCAGCGACGTTGACTGGCAGACTTTTAACTTTTGCATTTTGACTTCACTATTTCGACTTCTCCGGCTCAGCAGGCTCTCGGTTGGTTCATTCTCGCCGGATGGGTGATGGGCACACCCCAGGAGATTCGACTTCTGGCCACCTGCGACACGCCATGACGAAATGCCCTATCATGTCGCCCCGACTTTCAGGAATCCGCATCCAGACATGAGCACACCGCAAATCATTCTCTGTCCCGGCCAGGGCGCCCAGCACGTGGGCATGGGCAAAGCCTGGGCTGACAAGTTCAAGTCCGCAGCCGAAACCTTCGCCGAGGCGGACGCGGCGCTGGGCTATTCCATCAGCAAGCTCTGCTTTGAAGGCCCGGAGGCGGACCTGAACAAGACCGACCGGGCGCAGGTGGCGATCTATGTCACCAGCGTCGCGTGCCATCGCGCGCTGGCGGAGCAAGGCAAGGTTGGCACGCCGGCCGGCACCGCGGGCCTGAGCCTGGGCGAGTTCACGGCTCTGCACCTGGCGGGCGCGTTCAGTTTTCAAAGCGGCCTGTCGCTGGTGAAACTGCGCGGCGAAGCGATGCAGGCGGCGGCGGAGGCGACGCCCAGCGGGATGGTGGCGGTGACGGGGCTGGGTGATGAACAGGTGGCGAAGGAGATTTGCAGGTTGGCGCTGGAGCAGGGCGCGAGCGCAGCCGTCAACTCGGCCGGCCCTCACCCCAGCCCTCTCCCGGGGGGAGAGGGGGCCGGAGGTGGAGCAGCCGCGGCCGGCCCCGAGGTACTCGTGCCGGCCAACTTCAACAGTCCGATCCAGATCGTGCTCAGCGGCTCCAAGGGCGCGTGTGAAAGGGCCGCGAAAATCGCGGAGGAGAAAGGTTTCAAGCCCACGATCCTCGCGGTCGCCGGCGCTTTTCATTCGCCCATCATGCAGCCGGCGGCGGAAGAACTGGAAGCTGCGCTGAACAGGATCGAATGGGGATCGCTGAAGTGTCCGGTGCTGTCGAACGTGACTGCCCTGCCGCACGATGGCGATGTGAAGTCGATTCGCCAGCGCCTCGTCGAGCAACTCACCAGCCCGGTGCGCTGGGCGTCGTCGATGCAGTGGGCGGTGGCGAACCTGCCGGGGCAGTTCATCGAGCTGGCGCCGGGCAAGACGCTGATGGGGCTGATGCGGCGGATCGACAAGGCGGCGAGAGTTGAAAACCACGCGGAGCCGGGATGAGTTAAAGGGACACAGCATATGGACGAGATATCCTCGACGATATGGTCGCTAGGTGTTGAAGCACGCAAGACGCCGCTCGCCTTGTGGCTTGCCCGCTTCGTAGGGCCGTTCATCGGTTTCGCCATCGGCGCTTGGTTCTACTTCTACTTCCCAAAGCGCCGAAAAGTCATTGCTATTACATTGCTCCTAATCGGCTTGGTATCTTTAGCGCCTCTCCTTTTATGTATGTGGAAGATTGTTCCATGGCCTAAGTTCTCCGACGATAAAGCACTTGCGGACGCTTTTCTGAGCACCGTGTTTATCGGTGGTCTTACATGCTTTGTACTCGGCGGTGGCCTTTTGCTCTACATTATTCAACGGGAGCGTGAAGAGGGAAAAGAGTGATCCCCGTTCATCGGTGCCAGTAGACCGTAGTAAACGGACTCTCACAATCAAGCATTCTCAGTATGTCAATGAATCCCAATCCAGAAACTCGTCTCGCTCTCGTCACCGGCGCCTCCCGCGGCATCGGCGCGGCCATCGCACAGGCTCTAGGTTTGCAGGGCCGGCACGTCGTGCTGATGGCGCGCAACGCCGACAAGCTCAATGAAGTCGCCAAGTCCATCACCGACGCCGGCGGTCAGGCGAGCGTGTTGCCCTGCGACATCGCCGATCACAAGGCGCTGGCGGAGGCGATTGAGAAGATCGCCGACGCGCACAAGCGGCTGGACATCCTCGTGAACAATGCCGGCATCACCCGCGACAACCTGATGCTGCGCATGAGCGATGATGAGTTCGACTCGGTGATCAACACGAACCTGCGTGCGGTGTTCGTCGCCTGTCGCGCGGCCCTGCGTCCGATGATGCGCGGCAAGTGGGGCCGAATCATCAACATCAGTTCCGTGTCGGGCCTCGTCGGCAACGCGGGGCAGGCGAACTACGCCGCCGCCAAGGCGGGCCTGCTGGGTCTGACGAAGTCGATCGCCCGCGAAATGGGCAGCAAGAACATCACGGCGAACGTGGTCGCTCCGGGCTTCATCGAGACGGACATGACCGACGTGCTGCCTCAGCAGGTGAAGGATGGCGCCGCCGCCGCCACGGCGCTCAAGCGATTCGGCAAGCCCGCGGAAATCGCCGCGGCCGTCGCATTCCTGGCCAGCGAGGAAGCGGGTTACGTCACCGGCCAGACCTTGGCCGTCGACGGCGGCATGACGATGTGTTGATCGCGGACGACGACAACGGAATAAAAAAAGCAACCCGCCCAAGGTGAGCGGGTTGTTTTGTTTTCCCGTTTAGCGTCCACTCGCAGAGCGGATGATCTCACGACGCATCTCGATCCACGCGTTCGATGTCCGCGCCCAGTTGCTGCAGGCACGTCTCCATTTTCTCGTAACCGCGATCCAGGTGATACACGCGGTGTACGGTGGTGGTTCCTGTGGCGGCAAGACCGGCGATGATGAGGCCCGCGCTGGCGCGAAGGTCGCTGGCCATGACGGGCGCGCCGACGAACTTGCGCACGCCGGCGACGATGGCCGTGGGGCCGTTGCGGGTGATGTTCGCGCCCATGCGCAGCAGTTCCGCCGCGTGCATGAAGCGGTCGGGATAAATCTTCTCGGTGATGATGGAGTTGCCGTCGGCCAGGCAAAGCAGCGCCATGATCTGCGCCTGCAGGTCGGTCGGGAATCCGGGGTGCGGCTGCGTCACGACCTCGACGGGATCGAGCCTGCGGGCGCTGGCGACGCGGATGGTCTCGCGCAGGCGGTTGGGCCGCTTGCAGTCTTCGGGCGGCAGTTCGATGTCCACGCCGATTTCGTGCAGACGGTCGAAGGTGGAGGTCAGCGCGTCGACCGGGCAGTTCTCCAGCACGACATCGCCATTGGTGATCGCCGCCGCCATGATGTACGTGCCGGCCTCGATGCGATCGGGCATCACGGTGTAATCGGCGCCATGCAGTTTCTCCACGCCGTCGATCACGATGCGGGGCGTGCCTGCTCCGCGCACCTGGGCGCCCATGGTGTTCAGCAGATTCGCCAGGTCTTCAATCTCCGGCTCGCAGGCGGCACATTCGATGATCGTCGTGCCCTCGGCCAGCACCGCGGCGCTCATGACGTTGGCGGTGCCCAGCACGGTGGAGCCGAACGGCCCGCCCAGGAAAATGCGGGCGCCCTTGAGGCGCGACGCCTCGGCGACGATGTAGCCTTCATCCAGATGAATGCGTGCGCCCAGGGCACGCAGGCCGCGGATGTGCAGATCGACCGGGCGCGGGCCGATGTTGCAGCCGCCGGGCATGGAGACGCGGGCGAACTTGCGCTTGGCGACGAGCGGCCCCAGCGTGCAGATGCTGGCCCGCATGGTGCGGACGATGTCGTAATCCGCCTGCGTCGGCGTGGCGTTGTCGACGTGGATGGTGAGCTGCGACACATCCTCCGGCGGCGCGAGCATCGCATCGATCGAGCCTGCGCCGCCGCGCGGCAAAGCGCCGATCTTGCGAGGCCCATCCATGGTTGCGCTGCCACCACCGCCGGCGGGCACCGCGGCGCGCTGCGGCACGGTCACCACCTGCGGCACGACGGCTGAGTGCATCGCACGCCACTTGGCGGTGGCGCCCAGCGACTCGAGCAGCCGGCACATGTTTTGGATGTCGGACAGTTGAGGGACGTCGCGCAGGATCACCGGCTCGTCCGTGAGCAACGCCGCCGCCATCAGGGGCAGACTGGCGTTCTTGGAGCCGTGAATACGTAGAGTCCCGCGCAGGCGTTTCCCGCCGTGAATCAAGAATGCATCCATGCGCCGCTCACCATCTCAGAATCGGGAAGGGAAATCAAGGGGAACCGCCGCGGATTCCCACGAGCTTGACTTTCAAAAAGATCGGCGAGGGCGGGTGCGTGACTGGAAAAATGGCGGCTCTCGGGCGTCGGTTAGCGGAAACGCCGCAGGCGTCTGGCCGAGCGACCCCGCGTCAGCCGCCACGTAATCCTCGCCCGTCGAATGCCGGTCGCCAGTTTCACGCGGGAAGTCCTCCGCCGCCCAGGGCTCAATGCCCGGACGCCTGCGGCGTTTCCGCTCACCGCGACAAAGGTCACGATGCCGCGTGCGCGGATCGTTGCGCCGTTTGTTTCCTTGGGGCGTGCCTCGTATCTTCTGTGGCGACATGAGTGTTCACTTCACCATCCTCGGCCTCGGCGAAGCCCTGTTCGATGTGTTCCCCGACAAGCAGGTGCTCGGCGGCGCGCCTCTGAATGTGGCTGTCCACGCGCACCAGATCGCCCAACCTCGTGGCGGGCGCGGCGTCGTGGTCAGCCGGATCGGGCAGGATCCTCTGGGCAGCCTGCTGCTTGCGGACTTGCGAAAACGCGGCATGACGACGGAGTTCGTGCAGGCCGATCCGGATCACGCGACCGGCACGGTCTACGTCGATCTGAGCAATCCCGCCTCGCCCAGCTACGACATCGTCAAGGGTGTGGCGTGGGACTGGATTCAGTTTGACCCGGAACTCGAATCGCTCGCATCGCAGTGTCAGGCGGTGTGCTTTGGCACCCTGGCACAGCGGGAGGGCGAGTCGCGCAACACGATCCTGCGCGTGCTGGCCGCCGCCAAACGGGCGGTGCGTTTGTTTGACGTGAATCTGCGGCAGAAATATTTCAGCGCGCAGATCATTCGCCGGAGTCTGGAGAATTGCAACGCGATCAAGTTGAATGTGGAGGAACTGCCGATTGTCGCCGACCTGCTGGCATTGACCGCGTCGCCCACTGCCGCCGGCCAGGACGCCAATGAAAAGCTCGCGACGACGCTGATGAAGAAGCACAGCCTGAACCTTGTGGCGCTGACTCGCGGCGAACGGGGCACGGTGCTGCTGACGCCGACCGGTCGATTCGAGAGCGCCGTGCCGCACTACGCACCGGAGCCTGGCGCCGACAGCGTCGGCGCCGGGGACGCGTGCGCCGCGGGCATTCTGCTGGGCATGGTGCAGCGCTGGCCGTTGGATCGCACGGTGAATGTCGCGAATCATCTGGGGGCGTATGTCGCGTCGAGGGCCGGCGCGACGCCGACGCTTCCTGCGCAGATTCTGGAGATGACGAAGTAAAGAGCTTGGAAGAAGTGAATACGCAACTCGGCGGCCGGGCGCGTCAAGTCCGCGCGGAGGCTCCGTGTTGCATTCTTGTCCACTGTGGTGCGTCCGCGCCGAGCCTTGACGCACCCTACACGGTAGCCGTACCTGGATAAGCACCATGCCTGGAGCCGCGAGACTGCTGCTGTGCATCTGGCTGGGTGTGACCGCCGCGGCCGCGCTGCCTGGATGGTTGATCGCGCGATTTCTGCCGATGTGGGCGTCGATTCCTTTGAATGTGCTGCTGGCGCTGGCGGCCACGATGGTTGGCGTTTTGTTCGTCGTCGCGGCTGTTCCCGGCGACAGCGCGATGATCAAACGAAGCAACCACCTCTACAGCATTATGTTCCCATTGATCGCGGCGAGCCCGACCGTGGTTGTCGTGTCGATCTACAGGTGGTGCGTGTGATGGAGCGGTGATGTGGGGCTTGCGGCCGCAACGTCGACGGTGTGGGGCGCCGCGAACCGAAGCCACACTCGGCGGAGCTTGAGGCTAACGGAGCGGATGGCCTGCTCCGTCATCCCCCGGACGCCTTGGCCGGATAGCCCATTTCCTTGAGCATCTGCACGAGTCTGTCCCGGTGATCGCCTTGCACTTCGACGCCGTCCTCTCGCAAACTCGCGCCGGCGGCACAAGTGGCGCGCAACAGCTTCGCGAGTGTTTTGAGATCAGTGGCGTGCGAGTTGAGGCCGGTGATCACGGTGACCCACTTGCCGTTGCGCTTCTCGCGCTGCACGCGCGCCGGCTGATCTTTTGGAAGACACACCCGGCCCACCTTGTCGCGCGGACAGCCGCACTCGGCGACCGGCTTGCCGCAGGCTTCGCAGGTAACGGGGCGTTGCAGTGAAGTGCCGTCGAAGAGTCCCATGATGAAATCCAGAATCAGCGCAGCCGCGGCAGGCGGCCGCGTCTACAGGCTCAACGCAAGCCCTGGAATGTTTGACGAGGGGTGGCCGATCCGGGGCTTCCGCGGACTCCAGCCCCGGCCACCCCAAAGCGGTGCCGCGGCCCTTCTTACCTAAGCCGGCAGAGCCGGGAAAAGTCAAAATAGTGAAGTCAAAATGCAAAAGTCAAAAGTCAGAGGTTGACGCCCCCACGGGCTCTGACTTTTGCATTTTGACTTTTGCATTCACTATTTTGACTTTTCCGATGCACACTTCTGTGCGCCGTGCGCGAACGTGACGGTGTCAGAATCTACGTTGCGGCCGTCGTTACCGCCGATCATAATCGCTCAATCGAGTCTGTTCCCGCAAGTCCTCCGCATTCCCATTCAGGAGTTGAACATGTTGTCATCCATCCGTTTCAACCTTCGCACGCTGTTCGCCATGCTGGTCGTCGCCGTCGCCTCTATCATGGCGACCATGATCGCGACCCAATCACAGGCGGACGAAAAAGCGAAGGAGCGCGTGTTCGAGATGCGCGTGTACATCGCGCATGAAGGAAAACTCGATGATCTGCACAAACGCTTCCGCGATCACACCAACAAGCTTTTCGTGAAGCACGGCATGGAACTCGTCGGCTACTGGACGCCCAACGACGACCAGCAGAAGAACCCGTTGATCGCCGCCATCAACGAGGATCCCAAGCAAACGCTGGTTTACATTCTCGCCTATCCCAGCCGCGAGGCCGCTGCGAAAAGCTGGGCGGCGTTCCGCGATGATGCGGACTGGAAAAAAGCCTACACGGAGTCACACAAGAACGGCCCACTGGTGAAGAAGGTGATCTCGCAGTACCTGGCGCCGACGGATTACTCGCCGATCAAGTGAGAGATAGGTTGCGTCAAGTCCGCGCGGACGCACCCTGTCGCGCTCGCGACGCTGCCTGCCGCAATCGCTCGCTTGTCGTCGTCTTGCGAATTCCATCGCGCTCCAGATCGCAACCCTGTGCGTCCGCGCCGAGCCTTGACGCACCCTACATCGCCTTGACGCCATACCCCAGCATCGCGCCGCCGTCCGCGATGATCGATTGTCCCGTGATGAACGCCGACTCGGCGCTGAGCAGAAACGCCACCACTTCGCCGATTTCCTCCGCCGTCGCCATGCGGTTGATCGGCTGCCACGACGCCACGCGCTTCAGCGCCGCCTTCGGGTCAGGCAGCGTCGCAGCCCAGTCGCGCATCAGCGGCGTGTCCACATTGGAAGGACACACGGCGTTCACCCGCACGCCCTTGGGCGCCAGGTCCAGCGCCAGCGCCTTGGTCAGCCCCAGTTGCCCCGCTTTGCTCGCCACATAAGCGGGCGCACTGGCCTGCCCCATCGCGGCGACGGCGCTGGACATGATGACGATGGAGCCGCGCGATTTGAGCAGGTGCGGCAGAGCGAACTTCGTCGCCATGTAGGTGCTCGTCAGGTTCACGCGCAGCACCGCATCGAAGTCGGCGACGCGCTCGGTTTCGATCGGTCGTGCCGGCGGATGAATGCCCGCGTTGTTCACGAGGCCGTCGATGCGGCCGAGCCACGCGGCGGCACGATCGATCAGTTCCTTCACGCTCTCCTCATTCGAAACATCGGCGGCCACGAACTGAACGCGATGCCCAGCCTTGGTCAGTTCGTCGGCGGTTCGCCCGCCGGCCTCGCGGTCGATATCGGCAATCATGACCGAGGCCCCATACCTCGCGCACACGGCGGCGCATCCTTGGCCGATGCCCTTGCCGCCGCCGGTGATGATCACGCCTTTGTCTTTGAGTTTCATGGCGACAGGATAGTGAGCGATGGACGTCCAAGGTTGGCGCTCTCAATTTAGCCGGCGGGCTTGCCCGCCGCGGACCACCCGCCACGGCCAATCTTGCGTCCACGAGGGTTTGTTGACTGATGATCGCAGGCATGGGCGCAGCGCCGTCCATGGGCGTTCACGGCGGGCAAGCCCGCCGGCTAAATGCTTTGGCCCTGTCTCATGATCTCTCACGAAATCACGTCGCGCATTGATTGCTGGCGATAAGCTGGGTATTCTCATGGGCGAGGATTCCGCGCCCAGCCTTTGTCAGGCCGGGGCGAACATGCAACCGGTGTCGCTGCGGGCTTGTCGCGGCGCCGGTGATCCACCCTACGCAGGCCCACTGGAGACTCCCCCATCAACAGGCGCTTTAACTCTCATCGAGCAGACACAGGCAAACGGCTGCGCATCAATGATTTCATCCGCACTTCTCCCGTGCGCCTCGTGGACGACAACAACGAGCAGGTCGGCGTGATCGACATCACCGAAGCCAAGAGGCGGGCCAAAGAAGCCGGCCTCGATCTGGTGGAGGTGTCGCCGCAGTCGTCCCCGCCCGTCTGCCGCATCATGGACTACGGCAAGTGGAAGTATCAGCAGCGGAAGAAGGAACAGAAGGCTCGCAGCCACAGCAAGCAGAGCGAGTTGAAGGAAGTGCGACTGCGGCCTCAGATCGACCCGCACGATCTGGAGATCAAGACAAAACACGCTCGCGAGTTCCTCGGCGAGGGGCACAAGGTGCAGTTCACGATGCAGTTCAAGGGCCGCGAGATGGCACACCGCGAACTGGGCACGGAACTGATGAATGACGTGGCCCGGAGCATGGAGGACATCAGCCGCAAAGAAGATCCGAAGGAACCGCGCGCCATGGGCAAGCGCATGACCATGACGCTGATCCCCGAACGCAAGGGCGCTACGAAGCCCAAAGACGAAGCCGAACCGCGCACGCCCAATGCGCCGGCCCCCAGAGCCGCACAGCCTCCGCGTCAGCCCGCAGTGACAGGCGTCGCTCCCGTTGCAAGGCCCGCCGCTGCACCTGGCGCCGCGTTCGCACCGACGGTTCGCCCCGCCGTCGCGCCAGCGCCAGCCCCGGCGCCACCGGGTGTTCGACCTGCCATGGCAACCGGCGCACACTCGCCGCGACCCGCTGTGATCTCTGGCCCAAGGACCGTCCCACAGCCCGCCCGGCCCACCTCCGCACCGGCGAGTCCGGTGCCCGCTCCAGCAGACAGCAAGCCGGCGTAAACCCGTCCGACAACAGATCGTCACGTGACTCAATGCTCGTCACGCAGTGATCGCGCGGCAGCCAGCCGTACTCAATGGGATCGAGTGTCGGCCAACGCATCCATTTTCGCCTTGGATGCGAAGTGCGGAAGAACGCAGAAACCATTTGAACCGCAGGGCTTCATCATGAGCCTTGCGGTTTTTTTGTTGCCCCGCCCGACGCGATGTCGGATGGTGGCATCAGCCGTCGTGTTCGACTTCACAGTGCAAACCGCAGCGTTCGCCGTCCCGCCTGGGCGAGAAAAGCGGACAATCAGACTGCGAAGATGAGTTTTCGGATAAGCCGCTGCGTTGCGCCGTTAGCCCCCGGCTCCGCCGGGGGAGGAGCGCGGTAGAGATCAATCGCGCAAGATTCGCACGGCAGAATCCGCGCTTCGACGATCATCGACCGCAAATTGCCCGCCACCATCGCCCCACCCCCCGGCGGAGCCGGGGGCTAATGGCTTATCCGAAACTCAGGTTGCGAAGATGAGCCAGAACCGCTTTCGATCTGGCCGCGACGCGAAATGATCGCTGGCCCTTGACTGGGCGGCGCGAGGCTTGCGATACAATGGCGGCTCCAATTGCCGCTTCGTCAAGGACACGTCGTCCCGTTCTTTTCTGTTCGCGAGGCACGCCATGATCGACACTGCTCGCCGATCGCAGCCCGTTTCGCCGCCGCTTCGACAGTGGAGCGTTCAACTGGTGCATCAGAGGTTCAGCGATTTCTGCCCGGTGGACACGTGGTCGCCGGCGGTGAACCTGTATCAACTGCCGGGCCGCATCGAAGTGTGCGTCGATCTCGCGGGGCTTTCTCCGGGCGAGATTCAGGTCGCGCTCGAACCTGGCCGGCTCGCCGTCAGCGGCGATCGCCCGACACCGGAGCCGCCGCGTCAAGCCGACGAGCCGATGAAGATCATCGCGATGGAAATCGATCACGGCCAGTTCCGCCGGGTCATCGCCCTGCCCGAGAGCGTGGACATTCGCCGGGTGGAGCCGCGGTTTGAACTGGGCCTGCTCTGGATTCGGCTGCCGCTGAAATCGCGGCGGTGATTCTGGCAGTGTTGCGGCGCCGCGCCTGCCGAAGTGTCAGCGTGACAGACTCGCGCAGATTTGTTGGAGATTCGACGATGTTGCACTTCACTTTCCAGACATGCCCGCCTTGAATGGATCGGCCAGCGATCGGTCCACGCCGGCGATTGCGGAAGCGATGCAAGCGTCTGCGAATCGCATGGCTTTCTCCGACCCCCTACTGCTTCAGTCCTTGAAGAGGCAAGATGAACAACACCAAGAAACCCAGCCGGAAAGCGGTCAAGCCCGGTCGCAAGCTGCCCGTCCCCGTCGCGAAAACCGCGGGCAAGGGCGCCGTTTCCACGATGCCGGTCAAGCCTTTGCCGGGCGTTCGCGCCGGGTCGGCGCCGAAGCAGGCGACGGCGATTCCCGATGTCGTTCCCGTGCTGCCGATCCGCGGCACCGTTGCGTTTCCCGGCACGATCATGCCGCTGAACATCGGTCGGCCTAGCTCGCGGAAACTGCTCGACGAGTCGCTGCCCAAGAGCAAGATCATCGCGGTCGTCGCCCAGCGCGATCAGGAGCAGGAAGAGCCGTCGCCGGGCGATCTGCACGTGACGGGCACGCTGGTCAACGTGCTCAAGCTCATCCGCCAGCCGGACGAGACGGTATCCATTCTGGTTCACGGCATCGAGCGCGTGCGACTGAAACACTTCACGCAGACGGAGCCCTTCTTCCGCGCCAAGGTGGAGCGTGTGAAGGAAATTCGCGAGCCGGCGACGAAGCGCTTCCGCGCGGCGGTGGCGCAGGTGCGCGAGCAGGCGCGCGAGCTGATCGAACTGTCGCCCAATGCGCCGGATCAGGCGATGCCGGTGCTCTTGAACATTGAGGAAGCCGGCCCCCTGAGCGATTTCCTGGCGGCGAACCTGAATCTGGAAGTGGAGAAACAGCAGGATCTGCTGGAGGAACTGGACATCGCCCGCCGCGTGAGAACGGTGCACGAGTACGTGACGCGGCAGGTGGAGATCGCCAAGCTGCAAAAGAAAATCCAGGACGACGTGACTTCGACGATCACCGACTCGCAGCGGAAGCTCTTCCTGCGCGAGCAGGTCAAGGCGATCCAGAAAGAACTGGGCGAAGGCGAGGAAGGTTTCGACCAGACCATCGAGAATCTCCGCAAGCGGATCGAAGGCGCGAAGCCACCCGAAAAAGTGCTCGCCGAGGCGAAGCGCGACCTGGATCGGCTTGCCTCGATTCCGACTGCAAGCCCGGAGTACTCGCTGATCCTGACGTATCTGGAACTGCTGGCCGACCTGCCGTGGAACAAGACCAGCGCGGATCACCTGGACCTGAAGCAGGCGAAGCAGGTTCTGGAGCGCGATCACTACGGGCTGGACAAAGTGAAGCGCCGCATCCTGGAGTACCTGGCGGTGCGGAAGCTGAATCCGGAGCGGCGCGGGCCGATCCTGTGTTTCCTCGGGCCGCCGGGCGTGGGAAAGACGAGCCTGGGGCAGTCGATCGCCGACGCGCTGGGCCGCAAGTTCGTGCGCATCAGCCTCGGCGGCATCCGCGACGAGGCGGAGATTCGCGGTCACCGCCGCACCTACATCGGCGCCATGCCGGGCCGGCTGATCCAGGAGATTCGCCGCGCCGGCACGAAGAATCCGGTCATCATGCTCGACGAGATCGACAAGGTCGGCTCCGATTTCCGCGGCGATCCGAGCAGCGCGCTCCTGGAAGTGCTCGACCCGCGGCAGAATCATGAGTTCGTCGATCGCTATCTGGACGTGCCCTTCGACCTGTCGCAGGCGATCTTCATCGCCACGGCGAACTACATGGGCACCGTGCCGCCGGCGCTGCGCGACCGCATGGAAGTGATCGACCTGCCCGGCTACACCGATCACGACAAGCTGGCGATCGCCCGGCGCTACCTCGTGCCGCGGCAACTCAAGGAGAACGGCCTGATCCCCGCGCGATGCGCGTGGACCGGCGACGGTCTGCGCAAGACCATCGACGACTACACGCGCGAAGCCGGCGTGCGCGAACTGGAGCGGCAGATCGGCTCCGTGTGCCGCGGCGTGGCCGCGGAAGTGGCGCAGGCCACGGCGCGGAACAAGCGCGTGTGGACGGTGGATCCGAAACTGGTGCGCCAGTATCTGGGCGCGGAGAAATATTTCCGCGAACTGGATTCGCGGGTCAAGATGCCGGGCGTCGTGGTCGGCCTGGCGTACACGCCGGTGGGCGGCGAGATTCTGTTCATCGAAGCCGCCAGCTACGCGGGCAAGGGCCGCATCACGCTCACGGGCCACATCGGCGACGTGATGAAGGAAAGCGCCAGTGCCGCCCTGTCGCTTTTCAAGAGCAACGCCCACAAGTTCCACTACGACCTGAAAAAACTGGCCGAACGCGACATCCACATCCACGTGCCGGCCGGCGCCATTCCCAAGGACGGCCCCAGCGCCGGTGTGGCGATGTTCACCGCCATCGTGTCGCTGCTGCTCGATGTGCCGGTTCGCGCCGGACTGGCCATGACCGGCGAGATCACGCTGCGAGGCCTGGTGCTGCCGATCGGCGGCGTCAAGGAAAAGACCCTCGCCGCCAGCCGCGCCGGCATCACCACCGTGCTCCTGCCTGACAAGAACCAGCGCGACATGGAAGAAGTGGACAAGGAAGTGCTGCGCAAGCTGGCGTTCGTCTTTGTTGAGAACGTGGACGAGCTGGTGAAAGAGGTGTTCGACCCCCTGCAGTTGGCCAAGGCGATCGATAAGAACCGCAAGGATGAAAAGCGAGCCGCCATCGAACGTCGGCAGCAGAAACTGGCAGCGCGTCAGACACCGGTGCTGCCGCCGTCGTAAGTGGGATGCGTCCAAGAGGCGTTGTCAGAGCCGCGAAGCGTCAGCGAATGGATGCCTCGGATTTTATTTTCGCGCCGAAACCACCGTTCGCGCCCTTTTCGCGGCAATGGCGAGACCTTCGCATTTTTACTTTCCACTCGACTTGCATCCGCTCTCCCCTTCCGCTACAAAACTTGTCCGTTTTTCGGCGGATCGTTCCGAGTTCCTTCTAACCCCAACGAACCAGGAGACTTCTCATGGCCATGCTGATCGGTGAAGCCCTCGTCGGCGACGGTAACGAAATTTCCCACATCGACCTCTTGATCGGCGACAAGGACGGCCCCGTCGGCACCGCGTTCGCCAACGCCCTGGCGAACCAGACGGCCGGCCACAGCAATCTGCTGGCGGTCATCACGCCGAACCTCGCGGTCAAGCCCGCCACCGTGATGATCACCAAGGTGACCATCAAGGGCGCCAAGCAGGCGGTGCAGATGTTCGGCCCCGCTCAGGCGGCCGTTGCCCGCGCCGTGGCGGACAGCGTCGAATCTGGTGTGATTCCCAAGCACCTGTGCGAAACATACGTGATCGTCTGCGGCGTGTTCATCCACTGGCAGGCCGCCGACGACACCAAGATTTACAACTACAACTACGAAGCAACGAAGCTCGCCATCGCCCGCGCGATGAAGGGCGACCCCTCCGCCGAGCAGATGATCGCCGGCAAGGGCCAGAAGCACCCGTTCAGCCCGAAGTGATTCGCGACGCGATTTCGAAGATTTCACAACCCCCGGTCAACGCCGGGGGTTGTTCTTTTTCTGGAGAAAAACATCAGGGCGCGTCCTTCAACTGCTCGCGCAACCAGGCGGGGCGATTCGTCGTGATCGACTGCACCCCCAGCTTGATGAACCGCCGCGCCACTTTCGGATCGTCCACAGTCCAGCAGTGAAACTCCATCTTCGCTTCGCGCAGCTTCGCGACGAAGGCAGCGTCGACGATGTCGTGGGCATTCGTGCTCAGGCCGTCCGCCTTGATGCGCTTCAGCGTGCCGAGCACCGCATCAATCGTCGGCGACCATGCCTGCGTCTGCTTGTCCTGCTTGTAACTCGTCAGCCAGTAGGCTTTGATCTTCGGTAGAGCCTTTTTCGCGGCGGCGATGACGTCGGCGTTGAAGGAAATGATGACCAGTTCCTCCGGCCTCGCCCGGGTCTTTTCCAGGTCGGCCTTGAGCACCGGCACAATCTCCGGCCCGCACTTGATCTCAATGAAAAACCGCCGGCCCGCGGGCATCGTCGCCAGCACTTCGGTCAGGCTCGGCAGACGCTCCGCCGCGAACGTCTTGCCCTTCCAGGAACCCACATCCAGCGTGCGAAGCTCGTCGAAGGTTTTCTCCACGACGTTCCACGCGGTGCCCGCGATTCGCTTGGTGTCCTTGTCGTGGATGCAGATGATCCGGCCGTCGCGGGTGAGATAGAAATCCCCCTCCGCCGCGTCGGCGCCCTGCTCCCACGCGAGCTTGAACGCCGCCAGCGTGTTCTCCGGCGCATCGTGCGAAGCGCCGCGATGAGCCACGATGAACTGGGCAAGAGCAGTGGATGTCGTGAGCATGAGCACGCAGGCGATCAGGGTTGGACGCATGGAATGACTTTCACTTGGCGGCCGGCAAGAGGTCACGTGGCGCTCGCTTCGTTCGTTTCTCGATAGAACTTTCTGTTCGGATTGATGAAGAGCCACATCGTCATCGCCACGAGGAACATGGCTGAGAGCAGAGTGAAAAGAATTTTCCATCGCACGTCGGCGGCGAACTTCTCCAGGATCCAGCCGCCGATCACGGGTTGCACGGCGTTGCCGCTGTTGCCCACGAGGTTGACGAAGCCCGCGGCGGTGCCGGCGTACCGGCCGCCGATGTCCACGATCGTCG
Organism: uncultured Phycisphaeraceae bacterium; assembly: GCA_964426135.1. GTDB lineage: Bacteria > Planctomycetota > Phycisphaerae > Phycisphaerales > Phycisphaeraceae > CAYRPN01. Next base: position 15,177 of record CAYRPN010000100.1, read on the forward strand.
CCCAGTTGGAGCCTTGCCCAAAGTCACCGGCGGCGCCGGCGATCGCCAGCAGCACCGTGGCTTGCTCCGGTGTTTCGACGAAGCGCATGCAGTAGACGCAGACGCAGGCGGTGCCGTAGCCGAGGATCGGGAAGATCGCCCGCACCAGCCGCTTGTGCCCGGTCCTCCTCACCAGCCAGTCGCACAGCACACCGCCGACGAGGCACGACAGTCCGCCGAAGAAAAGCGCGATGCCCTGCTGCCACTCGGAACGAGCGTACGCCTGACCATGCACTTCCTTGAAATAGTCGGGCACCCAGCTAACGAAGAACGACCACGCGAAGCTGTAGCTCACATAGAGAATGCCCATGGCCCACAGGCTGGGGCAGGTGAAAAGATCGCGCCACAATGTCTTGGGCATGTCGTGCGAGGCGTTCTGCGTTTTGCCTCGGTTGATTAAAGCAAGCTCCGCGCGATTGACCTTGCGGTTCTCAGCCGGGTCATCCCGGAACCACGGATAGAACGCCAGGCACCAGACCACGCCGACGAGCCCCGCCGTCCAGAACGCCATGCGCCACGGCTCCCACTTCGCCAGCCCGCCGATCAGCGGAATGGAAGCAAGCGTTTCGCGGAAGACCTCGGAGCCGAACCATCCGAGCATCGCGCCGAAGATCATCGGCGAAAACGCGCCGCCCCACCGCGCCAGGAGCCAGAGAAATCCGCCGACGCGAGCGCGCGAATCCACCGGCAGCCAGTGCGCCTGAATGCGGGCCATGTTGGGATACGCCCCCGCCTCGCCGGCGCCGAAGAGAAAGCGATAGATCAGGAGCGACCAGAACCCAGCCGACATGCCCGACAGCGCGGTGAACAGCGACCACGCGAGGACGATGCGGGTCAGGGTCTTGCGGGCGCCGTAGCGATCGCCCAGCCAGCCGCTGGGGATTTCGAAAATGGCGTAAGCCGCCCAGAACGCGCCGAGGATCCAGCCGATCTGCTGCCTGTTCAGATCGAGCGAGACCATGATGTCCTCTTTCGCCCGCGAAATGCAGACGCGGTCGAAATAGGTGAGGAACGAAAGGGCGCCGAGGAAGGCCATCACCTTGTACCGCTCGCGCGAAGGCACCTCATCGGTATGAACCGGCGGCGATGTGGACGACGATGGCGATGACGTGCTCAAGCAGGATCACTCCACGGAGGAAGGTGAGCCAGCGATTGTAATGAGCGGCCGTCGATTGCGGCACGGAAGTTTTCCGTCGACCACGGTTCACAAGCTTCCCGCCGTTTAGGAACCGTGCAGAATCAACATCGCATGTGGGACGACTTTCCAAGTCGTCCGGCTGGAAGCGAAGCGATTCGAATCTGCGGAGTGAATCTTGCACGGCTCCTTAGGAATGGGACCGAAATGAGTTCCCCATTTAGCCGGCGGGCTTGCCCGCCGAGACGCCCTCGGCGGGCAAGCCCGCCGGCTAAATGGGGGACCGCCAATTCGCCAAGTTATTTCGGCCCCGTTCCTTAGCGACGGAGGTCGCCCCGCTCCGACGGATGTCGAAGGAGGACCCGAATGGGGAGCAGAAGCAGGATTCGAGGAGGGAGAAGGAGCAGGAATTGGAATTGGGAGTAGGAGTAAGAGTAGGAGTAGGAGTATGAGGGGAAAGGTCACCGGGGATTTCAAATCCTGCTCGTCGTCCTACTCGCACTCACACTCCTCATCTTTCTCCTGATCCTGGTCCTCATCGTCATCCTGTTCGTTCCGTTCCCGTCCGCCCCTGGCGACATCGTCGGGGGATAAATGCTTCACTGGCATTCTCGACTTGGCCTCGCCGCCCACCTTAGGTAAGCTATCCCCTTCGATTCCCTGGTGGGAATTCTTCGCATCGTACGGATCGTGACGAACATGACTCAGTCCCCTACCGACGGCTCCTCGATTCCTCGCATCGATGAGACTTTGCAACAAGAGATCGACGCTGCTCTGAACGGCCAATCGGTCGAACAGATCATGGCGGACGCCCAGAGCGCCGAGCAGGCCGCGACCGACGCGGATGCCGCCGCCAACGCCGCCGCCAAGCCCGGCGAGGAGATTCCACACGAGGTCAAGCGTGGCCGCATCGCCGCCATCCGTGGCGATGATGTCTTCGTCGAGATGGCCGGCATCGGCAAGACGCAGGGCATCGTGTCGCTGCGGCAGTTCGAGCGCCCGCCCCGCATCGGCTCGATCATGGACTTCGTCGTCGCCGGGTTCAATCCCGCCGAGGGCATCTACCAGCTCTCGCGCGAAGGCGTGGTCGGCAAGCAGACCTGGGACCAGATCACCAAAGGTTCCGCCGTCGAAGCCCGCGTCATCGGCACCAACAAGGGCGGCCTCGAACTCGAGATGGTCGGCGATGTCAAGGCGTTCATGCCCATCAGCCAGATCGACTTCGCCCGCATCGAAGATCTCACCGTCTTCGTCGGCCAGAAGCTGCAAGGCATCGTGCAGGAGATCGACCGCAAAGGGAAGCGCGTCGTGCTCAGCCGGCGCCAACTGCTCGAGCGCCAGCGCGAGCAGATGAAGGGCAAGACGCTCGCCACGCTCGAGGTCGATCAGATTCGCGAAGGCACTGTCACCAGCGTGATGGCGTACGGCGCATTCGTCGATGTGGGCGGGCTCGACGGCCTCGTCCACGTCAGCGACATGTCGTACTCGCGCGTCGAGAATCCCGCGGACCTCGTCAAGGTCGGCGACAAGGTGCAGGTCAAGATCCTCAAGATCGATGCTGAGCACGGCAAGGTCAGTCTGGGCATCAAGCAGATCGAGCCTGATCCGTGGTCACTCATCGCCCAGAGCCTGCGGGCCGGCGATTCGGTGCAGGGCCGGGTCACCCGCACCGCGCCGTTCGGCTGCTTCGTCGAAGTGGACAAGGGCGTCGAAGGCCTGTGCCCCATCAGCGAACTGTCGTGGAAGCGCGTGGGCCGGGTCGAGGACGTCGTGCAGCACGATCAGGTTCACATGTTCAAGATTCTGGAGCTCGATCCGGTCAAGCGCCGCATCGCGCTGAGCCTGAAGCAGGCGGCCGGCGATCCGTGGATTGGCGCCAGCGTGACCTTCGCGCCGCGCACCGTCGTGGAAGGCGTCGTGCTCACCTGCACCGACTTCGGCGCGTTCGTCGAGCTGAAAGCGGGCATCGAAGGCCTGGTCCACATCAGCGAACTTGACTACAAGCGCGTCAACAAAGTCACCGACATCATCAAGCCCGGCGAAGTGAAGCAGTTCAAGATTCTGACGGTGGACGAAGAGAACCGTCGCATCAGCCTGTCGCTCAAGCAGGTGAACGCGAACCCGATGGCGGCGGTGGCGGCTGAGGAAGCGGAAGCCCGCGCCGCGGCCCGCGCCGCCGACAACGCCGCCCGCGAAGCCGCGGACGCCGCCGCGGCGGCGGCAGCAGCGAAGAGGCCCAAGCCGGTCAAGAGCGGCGTGGGCGGACTCGGCAAGAGCGGAGCGCTGGGCATGGGGCTGCGCGATTTGAAGTTCTGAACTTTCATTTAGCCGGCAGGCTTGCCCGCCGCGAACCAGCGAACGCCTTGCGTCATCGTCAGGTGACCGGCAGCCCGCGCGAACGACGATTTAGATTTCGCCTTTCGTTGAAAGCTCCGCGAACAACTTCGCCGTCTTGAAAGTCTTGATCTGCGCTATTCCTTCGAAGTCGCGATCCTCAGTCCAGATCGGCAAGCGCAGCCGCAAGGCCAATGCAAGCACATGAACATCCTTGGGATCGCGAAGCGCGATCAGCGCGGTTGCCGCGTCAAGGTGGTCTTCGTATTCAGACGGCTGGCATGCGATGATCGGCATGAGCTGATAGGCGCGAAACAGGTCCGCTTCGTCCTGATTGATTTTCGTGGCGACGCGATGCAGATACTTGGCCACTTCAAACAACGTGTGCTGCGGCGCCAGAAACTCGAATTGACCGGAGAAAATCACATCGCGCGCCGCACCGCCGAGCAATGCGGAGAGAATCGGATTGGCATCGATCACCAGGGCTCGCATCAGGAATTGAGCTGGTCGCGAAAGGTGTTGAAGTCTTCGATCAAGGCGGCTTCGTCCGTCCCGGTTTTCGCCATCGCCTGTCGCGCGCGGTCCGTGAGCCGATAGAACTCGTCACGATGCTCGCACCATCGCAGCTTCTCTCGAACCGCGTCGATGACAAACTGCTCAGCGGATGAAAGCGCAGGCATCGCGCCGGCAATTTTGCGGAACAACTCATCGGGGATTGAGACCTGCGCCATGATATTCTCCGATGCAGAGGAGGCACGAACCGGAACCACCTCCTTTTCATTAGTATAGCCGTGCCACCGTCGGCGACGAGCAGGCCAACTCGGTATGTGATCCTGGATTTCTTCTCGCACGCCGACGGCTCTGTTTCCGCCATGTACCGCTCTCTCCCCAACCAGCTCACCGTCGCGCGGCTCGTCCTCGCGGGCGTTTTTTTTCTCATCCTCAACCTCTACCGCTACCCGGAAGGCCCGGACTGGGCGATCTGGACCGCGTTCGTGCTCTTCATCATCGCCTCGATCACCGACTGGCTCGACGGCATGCTCGCCCGGCGATGGCATGTCGAGAGCCAGTTCGGGCGCATCATGGACCCATTTTGCGACAAGGTGCTGGTGCTCGGCGCGTTCATCTACCTGGCCGGCCCGCGCTTCGTCGATCCGGTCGCCATCAGGGAGCCGCAGGAGTTCGCCTTCCACATCCTGCGCGGCAACATGGTCAGCGGCGTCTATCCGTGGATGGTCGCGCTCATCCTGGCGCGCGAACTCCTCGTCACCGGCATCCGCGGCGAACTCGAATCCCACGGCGTCAAGTTCGGCGCCAACTGGTGGGGCAAGGCCAAGTTCATCCTCCAGGCCATCGTCATCCCCATCGTCCTCGTCATCATCTGGGCTTACCCGCGCATGGGACGCCCCGACTGGCTGGGCCTGACGCGCAACGTGCTGGTTTACGTCACGGTCTTCGTCAGCGTCATGAGCGGCCTGCCGTACGTGACGGCGGCTTGGAAACAGATGCGGGAGCAGAAGGAGAAGAGCGAATGACAGGGGGCACAGGAGAATGTCTAATGTCGAATGTCTAGTTTCTAATGTCTAGTCGTCATCTGTTCCTCCCCCATTAGAAATTCGAAACTAGACATTCGACATTAGACATTCGCATGGTCCGATCGCCCTCCAACCTTTCAAACCGACACACGCCATGACTCAACAGGGTTACCTCGCACTCGACCTCGGCGCCGAATCCGGCCGCGCCATTCTCGCCACGCTCGACGGCGGCAAGATCGCCATTGAGGAGTTGCACCGCTTTCGGCACCTGCCGCAGAACCTGCCCAGCGGGCTGCATTGGAATCTGCTGGAGCTGTGGGCACAGATCGTGCAGGGCGTGGGCAAGAGCGCCAAGATCGCGCATGACCGCGGCGTCGAACTCGTCAGCCTCGGCTGCGACACCTGGGGCGTCGATTACGCGCTGCTGGGTAAGAGCGGCCAAGTGCTTTCGCTCCCCTACTGCTACCGCGAGGAAAAGCATTTCAAGTCGTATCAGAAGGTGCTCGACAACCTCGGCCGCAAGACGATTTATGACGCGACCGGCATCCAGTTCATGCCTCTGAACACGCTCTATCACCTGGCGGCGCAGAAGGAGCACGAGCCGGGGCTGCTCGACCTGGCGCATCGGCTGGTGATGATCCCCGATCTGTTTCACTACTGGTTCACCGGCAACGTGATCAATGAAGCAACCGACATTTCCACGACGCAGATGATCGACCCGCGCACCGGCGGCTGGGCCAAGGGGCTGCTGGGCAAACTGAACATCCCCACGCATTTCCTGGGCCCCATTTCGCCGGCGGGCACGGTCGTCGGCAAGCTGCGCAAGGCGATCCTCGATGAGACGCTGGCGCCCGGACTGGCGAATGTGCAGGTCATCGCCCCCGGCACGCACGACACGGCGAGCGCCGTCGCCGCGGTGCCGGTGGATGTGAGCAAGACGCCGCGCTGGGCTTATCTCTCCAGCGGAACGTGGTCGCTGATGGGCGCTGAGATCGATGCTCCCGTCATCACCGATGCCGCGTGCGAGGCGAGCGTGACACATGAGCGCGGCGTCGAGAACAAGATCCGCTTCCTCAAGAACATCGCGGGCCTCTGGCTCGTGCAGGAATGCCGGCGGGATTTCGAGCGGCACGGACAGGTGATCGAGTACGACGAACTGACCCGGCTGGCGACGGAGTCGGAGCCGTTCCGCACGTTGATCAACCCGGATCACGAGCCGTTCGCCAAACCGGGCGACATGCCCGCGAAGATCGCGGAGTTCGCGGTGAAGACCGGCCAACCCACGCCGACGAACGCGGGCCAGTTCGTGCGCTGCTGCCTGGAAAGCCTGGCGATGGCGTATCGGCGGGTGCTGGGGTTGCTGGAGCGCTTGCTCAGCACGAAGTTTGAAGTGCTGCACATCGTCGGCGGCGGCGGGCGGAACAAGCTGCTGAACCAGCTCACCGCCGACGCCTGCGGCCTGCCCGTCGTCGTCGGCCCGCACGAAGCCACCGCCATCGGCAACGTCATGGTGCAGGCGATGGGCCGCGGCGCGGTCAGGAATCTCGCCGAGATTCGCCAGATCGTCCGCAACTCGTTCGCGCTGGAAACCTATCTACCCACCGGCAAGGCGCGCGTGGACGAGCAGTACGCGAGGTACGAGGGCCTGCTGAAGGCGTGATCGCCCCGCCGCAATCCAGCCGATGCGTATCCGCTTTTCAGGCGATTTTCAGCCAACCCGAAGGTTCAAAGGGCGACCGGAGTGTTGCTCGAAGCGAAAGGCACTGGCGGGTGCGTGACATCTAATACGGGCCGGATCGAACTCCCCTCCCTCTTAGAACGTGTATGAAAAGTCGCATTACCCTCGTTTAAGCC
>CAYRPN010000101.1:0-22019 GCA_964426135.1 uncultured Phycisphaeraceae bacterium
CCTGATGGTGCATAGGCTTAAACGAGGGTAATGCGACTTTTCATACACGTTCTGAGATTTGAGAAGGCTCCGATGAACTCGTTGCACGTGTAGTGACCGAAAGGAAAGTCGGACAAAGAAATCTTGCGCTCCACGGAAAAAACCGCGGAATACAAGGGTGATTCAAGCGGTGGGAGAGGGATTCGAACCCACGGTCGCCACGAGGACGACTCCGGTTTTCAAGACCGGTGCAATAAGCCGCTCTGCCATCCCACCGGGATGTCGGGCGGGCGGCAATGGATGTTGCCGCCAGCCGCTGAGAATGATAGCCGGTCCGTTCGATCTCGGCATTGCATTGGAAGTGCAGCATCAACTTCCGCCGCCGGCGGAATCCGGGCTGGCGGGAATTGGCGAGGACGGGCGGCGGCTCGTGGTGTCCATCACGTGGTTGGGGCCAAGCCCAGCGGCTGCGAGCAATCCGGAGGATTACCGCGATGGCGAGTTGGTGTCGGCAGGTGTGGCCGGCTCGGCGGACGCGTCGAGTGCCGCGGCTTCGCGCTCCATCGTGGCGTGGCTCGTATACAAGTCGAAGTACCGGCCGCGGCGACGCAGCAGTTGGGCGTGTGTTCCCTGCTCGGCGATGCGACCGCCTTCGATGAAGAGGATGGTGTCGGCAGCGCGGATGGTCGACAGACGATGTGCGATCACGAAATTGATGCGCCCGCGCAGCACCGCGCTTAGGCCCTGCTGGATCAGGTGCTCCGTCTGCGTGTCGATCGAGGAAGTGGCTTCGTCCATGACGAAGACTTTGGGATTCGCCAGCACGGCACGTGCGAAGGAGACGAGCTGCTTCTGCCCGGTGGACAGGCGGTTGCCTCCGGCGCCCACTTCCGTGTCGTATCCTTTTTCCATGGCGCCGATGAAATCGTGCGCATGAACGAGCCGGGCGGCATGTTCGATCTCATCGTTCGTCGCGCTGAGCCGGCCGTAGCGGATGTTGTCGCGCACCGTGCCGCTGAAAAGGTGCGGTTGCTGCAGGACGATGCCGAGGTTTGACTGGAGCCAGTGCAGGCTTCGCTGCCGGTAGTCGATTCCGTCGAGCAGGATCTGGCCTTGCGTCGGCTCATAGAAGCGGCAGACGAGGCTGACGATGGTGCTCTTGCCGCCGCCGGTGGGGCCGACGAGGGCGACGGTATGCCCGCGCTCGCCGGCGCTCACGGTGAAGCTGAAATCGGTGAGCACGGATTTCCCGGTGGCGTAGGCGAAGGAGACGTTGCGGAACTCGATGGTGTCGATGCGGTCGGGGTGGCCGTCGGGAGCGAGGGAGGAAGGGTGTCGGGTGTCGGGTGTAGGGTGTGGGATTTCAGATGGTTGTGCGTGTGTGGGTGAGGGGGCGAGGGGGTGAGGGGGTGAGACGATTGGGTTGGACTGGGGGTCGTTCGTACAGGCACCTGCGGTGCTTCCGCTAAACGAAGTTCGTGTCTCCTGTCCCCTGCCTCCTGTCTCCTGTTCCCTGTCCCCTGCCTCCTGTTTCCTGTCCCCTTTCCCCTGTCTCCTCATTTTTTCCTTCACCTCTTCGCTATCCCGGATTGCCGGGACGGTGTTGAGCAGGCTCATGACGCGTTCGCCGGCGGACTGGGCGCCCTGCATGTCGGTGAGGATGCGCGCCATCTGTCCGATGGGGCCGAAGAACTGCGTGGCGTAGGCGATGAACATGACGAGTGTGCCCAGGGACATGCGGTCCTGGATCACGCTGCCGCCGCCGTGCCAGATGACGAGACCCGCCGCGGCGCTGCCGGCGGTGGTGACGATGGGCAGGTAAATCGCTGACAACATCGCGACATGGGTGGATTGCCGGTAGAGGTCGCCGGCAAGCCCTTGAAATTCGAGGAGATTCGCTTCCTCGCGGGTGAGCGTCTTGGTCGTGCGGATGCCCATGATCGATTCGTTGTACGCGGCGGTGATCAGCGAGTGGGTCTTTCGAATCTGCCGGCTGGTGAGCAGGATGCGCTTGTGAAACCACTTGCTGACGACGACGAGGGGCGCCACGACGCCCACGACAATCAGCGCCAGTTGCCAGTCGATCGCGAACATGACGGCGGCCATGATCGCCACGATACACGCGCCCCACGCCAGATCGGTGACGCCCCAGGCGATGATCTGCGACAGGCGATCGCAGTCGCTGGTGATGCGGCTGATGAGCCAGCCGGTAGGCCTGGCGTCGTAGTAGGCGAAGGGGAGCGACTGGAGTTTGTCGAACGATTCCTGCCGGATGTCGTGGCTGAGATAGCGGGAGATTTTGCCGCCGTGGTAGATGAACAGCCAGACGAAGAAGCAGAGTAGCGCGATCATGCCCAGGTACGTGGCGACCCAGGTCCAGAGCGTGGCGCCGATGCCGTTCTGCATGGCTTCATCGATGACCAGCCGGGTGAGGTAGGCGAATGACGCATCGCCGATGGCGGAGGCGACGGCGACGATGGCCAGGGCGATGACGCTGGCGCGGAATTTCATCGCGCGTTTGAGGATGTTCAGCCACATGCGCCAGTCGAGGCGGCCGTGGTATTCGTCTTCGGTGTATTCAGGGGTCATAGCGGGTTCGCGAGGAAGAGAAAAGGATAGGCGAGATGGGCGGTGTCGTGGTGATTGGGGACTCCTGAAAAAGCCATGCGATCTCGCGCCAAGGCGCAAAGCTCGCGAAGAATCGCCCCGATCTTTGCGCCCATTGCGTTCTTTGCGTCCTTTGCGCCTTGGCGCGCGATCCTCCTCCGTTTCCACCTGCCGACGCGTCGCGGCTTTGACCGGCGGAGCATCGATGGATTCGGCGCGAATTGCTGATCCCGCCGGGCCTGTCCGTCGTAGATACGCGGTGTTCGTTCGTGTGTTTCCCGTGCATCGGCGGCGGTACCGGCAGCCGAAAACGGCCGATACATTCACCATGAGTTCCCCCACCGAAGCCACCACGATGTCAACCCTGCTGCCCAATTCGCCCGATAACTCCGCCGCGATCGACTCGGCCGTGGCGCCGGGTGCCGCGCCCGCCAAGCCCGTGAGCAAGTGGGCCATTCATCGCCGCATGTACGACTGGGTGCTGTCGTTGTCGCACAGGAAGCACGCGACGACGGCGCTTTTTGGATTGAGCTTTGCCGAGTCGAGTTTCTTTCCGATTCCGCCGGACGTGCTGCAGATCGCGCTGACGCTGGAGCGCCGGAACAAGGCATACTTCTACGCCGCGGTGAGCACGGTCGCATCGGTGCTCGGCGGGATGTTCGGTTACCTGATCGGGTACGCGTTCTGGCACGCCTTGTCCGGCTTCTTCCTCACCTACGTGTTCAAGGAGGAAGTCTTCACCAAGGTGCAGGGCCTCTACGAACAGTACAACTTCTGGTGCGTGTTCATCGCGGCGTTCACGCCGATCCCGTACAAGGTGTTCACGATTGCCGCGGGCGTGTTCTCTGTTTCGTTCCCGATGTTCGTGATCGCTTCCGTCATCGGACGCGGCATGCGCTTTTTCATCGTGGCGGGCCTGCTTTACAAGTTCGGCGCGCCGATGAAGACATTCATCGAGAAGTACTTCAACCTGCTCAGTTTCGTGTTCGCGTTCGTCCTCATCGGCGCTTTTGCGCTGCTGAAGCTGCTGGCGTGAGCCGGCGCCACCGCGGGCAGCGACGTAGGGTGCGTCAAGTCCGCGCGGACGCACCGGATTGTGCCTGCGGTGAATCAGGGCGGCTGCTGATCCAACATGGTGCGTCCGCGCGGACTTGACGCACCCTACGGTTCTTCGTCCTCTGTCCTCTGTCCTCTGACCTCCGTTCCCCATGAATGTCCTCGTCACAGGCGGTGCCGGTTACATCGGCTCTCACGCGGTCAAGGCCCTGCGCGAGGCGGGCCACGCTGTCGTCGTCGTTGACAATCTCTCGCGCGGCCACCGCGCCGCTGTGCCCGCCGATGTTCCATTCGAGCAAATCGATCTGCGCGACACCGCGCGGGTCGCCGAAGCGCTCACGCGTCACGGCACGCAATGCGTCATGCACTTCGCCGCGCTGGCGTATGTCGGCGAGTCCGTGACCGAGCCGCTGAAGTACTACGACAACAACACCGCCGGCTCCATCAGCCTGCTGCACGCGATGAGCCGCGCCGGTGTCCGCCGCCTCGTGTTCAGTTCCACCTGCGCGACCTACGGCGAGCCGGCGCGCATGCCCATCACCGAGGACCTGCCGCAGGCGCCGATCAATCCTTACGGCTGGTCCAAGCTCTTCACCGAGCGATGCCTGATCGACTTCGCCGCGGCGAATCCGGACTTCGCCTTCACCGCGCTGCGATACTTCAACGTGGCCGGCAGCGCCGCCGATGGCTCCATCGGTGAAGATCATCGCCCCGAGTCGCATGTGATCCCGCTGCTGCTGCTCACCGCGCTGGGCAGGGGCGACAGCTTCACCGTCTTCGGCGACGACTACGACACGTCCGACGGCACCTGCGTCCGCGATTACATCCATGTCGAGGACCTGGTCGACGCGCACATCGCCGTGATGAACGCGATGAACGCCGGCAAGCTCAAGGCCGGCAACTTCTTCAACCTCGGCATCGGGCAGGGCTACAGCGTGAAACAGGTGGTCGAGGCGGCGCGGCGCGTCACCGGACACGCGATCCCGATCAAGATGGGCCCGCGCAGGCCCGGCGATCCGCCACAGCTTTTCGCTAACGCCGACAAGATTCGAGATGCAATCGGCTGGCGGGCGAAGCGCACCAACCTCGACGAGACCGTCGCCACCGCCTGGCGGTGGTACAAGGCGCATCCGGATGGGTATGGGGATTGAACGACGCCAGCCTATAATCGCCACAGGTGCGAACTATGGTCACTGCTCTGGATGGGCTCATCACGATTGATCCAACTGTGCGAGGCGGTCGGCCCCATGTCAGCGGCTCGCGGCTTTCCGTGGCCGACATCGTCGTGATGCACTTGCGAATGGGGCAGTCGCTGGAGGAGTTGGCAGGCAAGTATCACGTCTCGCTCGCTCAGCTTCATGCCGCGATGTCGTACTACTTCGATCACCGGCAGGCCATCGATCAGCATATTGAGCAGGACGAGGCTTACGCCGAGGCGTTTTTCCGCGGGCGTCCGTCGGTGCTCCAGGACAAGCTGAAAGCCATTCGCGGTGCCTGAACCCATCCGATTTCATCTGGACGAGCATTTGGACCCGGCTATTGCCGAGGGCTTGCGTCGCCACGGCATCGATGTCACCACCACCATCGACGCGGGGCTTCGCACGCTTTCCGATGAGGATCAACTGGCATTCGCCGTGCGAGAACGACGCGTGCTGGTCACCAGCGACACAGACTTCCTCCAACCGTCCATTGACGCGGATCATCCTGGGATTGTTTTCATCCCTATGGGAAAGCGGACTATCGGCGAAATCATTCGCGCGCTGCTGCTTGTGCATGCTGTTCTGAAGGCTGATGAAATGCGCGGCTCAATCGAACGCGTGTGACCTCGTGTAGGGTGCGTCAAGGCTCCCCCCGGGGCGGCGCGGACGCACCACGTCGGACGCCCAATATGCAGCTCGCGTCAAAGCGTCATGGAGCGCGCATTCTGGTGCGTCCGCGCGGACTTGACGCACCCTACGCGAATTACAGCACTTCCTTCGCCCGCGGGAAACTGCCCAGCACCGTCAGTTGCAGACAGTGTTGCCGCGCTTCGCCGATGGCCGCGGCGACAGGCGCGTCCGACTCGTGGCCCAGGAAATCGACGAAGAAGTAGTACTCCCAATTCACCCGCTTGCTGGGGCGTTTGTCGATATGCGTCAGGTTCAGGTGATGTTTGCGGAAGACCTCGAGCACTTCGGATAACGCGCCGGCCTTGTGCGCGGTGGTGAACATGATCGCGGTCTTGTCATCGCCGGTGGCGGCGGGCTTCTGCGTGCCGATGACGAAGAAGCGCGTGACGTTGCTGGGGTTGTCCTCGATGTTCGCGAAGAGCGTCTTGAGGTTGTAGATATCGCCCGCCAGGTCGCTGCCGATCGCCGCCGCGCCCGCTTCCTGCGCCGCCATCTCCGCCGCCTTGCTGCTGCTGGCGACCGGCACGCGCTCCGCCTGGCGCAGCTGCACGCTGAGCCATTTGCGGCACTGGCTGAACACCTCGGGCTTGCTGTAGACCTTGCGAATCTGGTCGGGCGGGCTGTTCGCCAGCAGGTTGTGATGGATGTGGATCAGCACCTCGGCGCAGACGCGCACGGGCGATTCGAGGAAACCGTCGAGCGTTTCGCCGATGCCGCCGATCGCGGAGTTCTCAATGGGCACCAGTCCCAGGTCGATGTGGCCGCGGGCGATCTCGTCGAACACAGCCTGGATGTCGTCGAGGTTGTCGTACTCCACGCTGGCGCCGAATTTCCTTCGCGCCGCCAGATGGGAAAAGGAACCGGCGGGCCCCAGGTAACCGATGCGCAGCGGCCGCTCCAGCGCGAAGGATCCGCTCATGAGCTCGCGGTAGATCGCCTCGAGGCATGAGTTGGGCAGCGGGCCCGCCGCGTTGTGCTTGCGGACTTTCTCCAGCACCTGCTGCTCGCGCTCGGGGGCGTAGATGGGCGAGTTGCCGTCGCGCTTGATTCGGCCGACGTCGACGACCACGCGGGCGCGTTCGTTGAGCAGTTGCACGATCTGCTGATCCAGCGAATCGATGCGGGCGCGAAGCGAAGCGAGTTCGGATTGGACTTGAGACGAAGGCATTCGCGGGCATTGTAGGGAATGAAAGCGAGGGCGTGCGGTCTCGGCGCGCGAGTCGTGCGTGCAGGTGGTGCGTGCAGGTTCAGGCCCTTAAGGGCCTGAACCTACACGCCTGCTGTCCCCTGTCCTCCCTCCCCTTCCCGTTCCTCTCATTTCATCCCCTTGATCCACTCCGTCAGCATCTGCACCGCCTGCGTGTCAACCTGCGTCGAGACCAGCGGCGGCATCTGCTGCGGCCCGCGGCGATTCACGCGCCACCACAGGACCGACTTCTGCGGATCGCCCGGCGCGATGATCTTCGCCTCCGCCAGATCGAACTTGTGATGCTGCGGCGCCGCGTCGAACACGTTCATCTTCTCGCGCAGCGCGGTGAACTCCAACTCCATCTTCGCGTTGCCGCCGCCGGCTTCGACGTGGCACACCGAGCAGTTCACGTGCAGATACGACCGCGCTCGCGCGTCCAGGTCAGCCTTCGCGTCGTAGGGATCGGCGAGCTTCGGATACCTCGCCGGCGAACGCCCCAGCATCGTGGACGGGCTTCCGCCGCGCTGCATGCGCGTCGCGGTGCGCTCGCCGACAAAATCATCCAGCGGCTTGCCGTTCAGCCCCTTCTTCTCGCCTTCTTCGCGGATGATCTGGTGCAACTCGGAATGCGGGTTCGTCCGCAGCAGCCCGAGACGCTCAAGCGTGACGAGCTGATTCTCGCCGCCCGCTTCGTGCTCGCGGTTGAACTGCGCCGTCTGCAAGCCCAGCACGAAATTCGCCGCCCGGCTGTGGCACACCAGGCACTCGGTCCGGCTCGGAAACTTCCAGAGCTGCTTGCGCGTCGCGCCGCCTTCCTTGATCTCGATCTCGCGCTCGCCGCCTTTCGCTTCAACCAGCGTCGCGTCGGTCTGCTCATCGTTCCAGCGATAGGAGTAGCCCGCCCACTCGTTCTCCTGCTTCAGCAGCACGCGCGTCTCCACGTGCCGCCGCGATTTCGCGTTGCCTGATTCCGTGTCGAGCGAGAGGGTTTCGAGCACGAGTGTTTCATTCGGAAAATTCCAGCCGCGCGTCTGGCTCAAATCGATCCGCCGATCCTCGCCTGGTTTCTGCGGCACGACGAGATAGCGCTCTTTCACCGCGCCGTCCGCCCACTGCGGCGCGTTGACCGAATAAGGAATCACACCTGGCGCCATGGTGTGATTTTTCACGCTCGCAAACAAGCCCGATTCGCTGAGCTTTCTCGGGAACGAACTGGGCGCGGCCAGCTCCTGCGCGCTCAGCGCTTCGAGCCTGTGAAACCCGCCTTTGCCGTTGCCCTGGTGATCGAGCACGAGCAGTTCGCCCGCCGCGTTCTGAACAAAGTCCGTGATCGCCAGCGCCGTGTCGGCGATTTCCTGGTGAAACGCGACCGCCTTTCCGTCGTGCCTCACCGCCCAGATTTTGCCCGTCGAGTAATCGCCATAGATGAACGCGCCGCGCAGGGCAGGCAACTTGTCGCCGCGATACACGATGCCGCCGGTGAGCGAGCGAGCCTCGCTGTGGTGATGTTCGACCGTGGGCTTGACGTGCGGCGTGGGGCCGAGCTGGCGCGTGGGATAAAACGGATGACTGCCCTCGAACACGCTCCAGCCATAGTTCGCGCCGCGCTCGACGAGGTAGCCCTGCTCCCACAAATCCTGGCCGTTCTGCACGACCCAGATCTGGCCGGTCTCGCGATCGCACTCCAGCCGCCACGGGTTGCGAAAACCGTACGCCCACGTTTCCGGCCTCGCGTCGTTCATGCTCACGAACGGGTTGTCCTTCGGCACGCTGTACGTCTTGCCTTGCTCCGCGTTGTCCACGTCGATGCGCAGCAGCTTCGCCAGCAGCGTGTCCATGCGCTGGCCCATCAGGTTGGTATCCGAGTCGCTGGTGCCGTCGCCGCTGGTGACGTACATCATGCCGTCTTTGCCGAAGGCGACGGCGGCGCCGTTGTGGCCGTCGCTGGGCCACTCGATGATGGTCGTCGCCGACTTCGGATCGAGCGTCCACGGGGCGCTGGTCTTCATGGTGTAGCGCGTGATGCGCGATCGGGCCTCGCCGTTGCCTCCGGCCGCGGCTTCGAAGCGGGCGTTGTGCCCCAGGTACACGTAGCCGTTCTCGGCGAACTTCGGATGAAACGTCAGGCAGTAGCCGACGCCGGCAATGTCGATCACTTGTTCCAGCGCGTCGGCATCGGGCGAATCCTTCATGCGTGCGATGCGGGCTGGACCGTAGGACCACTTCTGATCGATGAGGAGCAACTGATCGCTGCCGGGGATGCGCTCCGCGGTGATCGGATAATTCACCGTCAGCTTCGGATACGCCCGCACCGCGCGATAGGGCTTGGGCGGTTCCGGCGTCCCCACGAACTTCGTCGGTCCCTGCCACAACGCTTGCGCCTCTGCATTCTTCGGCCCCTCGAAAACCAGCGTCGCGTAATCCTCAAAGTAATGAAAGTTCGGATACGGCAGCGACTTCAGCGGCGCACAGGTGGAAAGGTCCGGTCCTTCGAACTCCACCGAATAGTCGTACCGACACAACGCGAACTTCCACTTCTCACCGACATTCGGCCGACCGCCCGTGCGCACGAAATCGCGCCACCGGAACCGGCCTTCCACGACCCAGCCCTTGTCCGTGTCGGTCCACTTGTTCAGCGTGCCGTCGAGTTTCACGGCCGTGGTGAACTCGAACTCACCATCGTTCTTGAAGCGCGGGAAACCGCCCGCCCCGCGCCGGGGAATCAGCACATCCAGCGTCGCATTGGCGGCGTTCACCTGAAACTCGTAGTAGCCCGGCTTGTCGTCGGCGGGCTTGAAAAACAGCTCGAACACATCGTTGTCCCACAACTGACCATCGTGCCTGGTGACGTCCGCGAAAAGATCGGCGTCCTGCATCTCGGCGAAAAAGTAAAGGTGATCGCGATCCCACAGCAGCCGCGCCTTCGTCGGTGATTTCGCCTTGGCGCCCCAGGGCTTGTCCGAACTCGAAGGCTTCACCCACGGCTGCCAGAACGTGTCGATCACCGGTGCGCTCTTCCAATCCGCTTCATCGGCGACGCCATCGATGGTGATGGGGTGGTGCGCGAATCGGCAGGTGAACTCGGTGGGGGCGTTAATGACCGGCGCCGGCGACGCGGCCGGAGTCGCGGCGGCGCTGGCGACGTGCTGCGCGATCTTCGCCGGCGCAGCGCTGCTCGCGGGCTGCTCATCAGGATTCGTCGCGCAGGCGGTGATGACCTGCGACAGAAAGAGAACGCTGAGAAGCCACGACAGCGTTCGGGTGCGAAGGGTGTTGTAACGCATGGAGAGGATTTCCCATATGGAACGCGACTGAAGATCGCGCGGTTGCGAACGTGTCGGCTGTTTAGCGGTCGGGCCGAGTCCGCGAGGCCCACCCGTGTTGGCGCACAAGGAGCAGGTGGGCCTCGCCGACTCGGCCCGACCGCTAACCGCGCTAATCTCGATCACGGCTGCAGCGCCCACACCCGGCCATCCGCCAGGCCCGCGATCAGCTTACCGTTGGCGCTGATCAGCGCGGTGGCGTCCTGCGGCAGTTGCGTGCGAGCCTTGGCGGCTCCGTCGGCGTCGACGAGCTCCAGCGTGCCGCCCCAGTAGGCGATCGCCAGGCCGTCGCCATGCTTCACCGCGAGCTTCAGCATGCGATCAGCCCGGGCGACTTTCCTGGCCGCGTCCACCGCCGCCGCGTCGACGTGCGGCAAGATGGGTGCATCGGCCATGAACTGCTTGGCGTTCCTGCCCTCTTTGTCGAGCTGCGTGACGGAGCCGTCGTCCGTGTCGATGTACAGCGTGTCGCCATCGGCGCGGATGTTCCGGACTCGATCGGGCGCCATGACCTGCCAGGCAAGGTTGAACGCAGGGACGACTTTCGCCGCCGTCGCAGGGGTGACGGCGTGGCGCGTCGCCATTCTCCAGCGCGTGAGCGGATCGAGGCCGGCGATCGCTTCATACAGCGTGCCCACGGCTTCGCTCATTCCCTCCGCATCCTGCGCGATGAGCGCGATGGATTCCTGCCCTTTGCCGATGCCGTCGCGCGACCAGGCGATGTGTCCACGGCCGCGGCCGGGGAATTGATCCTTCGCCACCGCGTAAGGCAGGAAGCGATGCTTGTGCAGGAATTCGATCAGCGGATTGTCCTCGAGATTGCCCAGCAGGATCACCGGGCCCTCCACATCGAAGCCCGCATGCACGGGGTTGTTCTTGTCGCCCGGGATCGCCTTGCCGGGCTCGAAGCTGATCCACGTCGCGGCTTCATCCTCGCTCAGTGATCGCGGCTTGTTGGCGGCCTCGGCGGTGATGACTTTGCACTTGACGCCCCAGGGTTTGAGAGTCGTCGAAACGCGCTCGGCGGCGGCGCTGTTGAAATCGCTCTTGCCGGTGATGATCGTGACCGCGTGATGCACACGAGCGAAGCGGTAAAGGTTGTCCTTTTCTCCTTCGAACATGATCGCGCGGTGCGTCGCGCCAGCCAGCGAACCTGCCCGGGTCTTGGGCTGATACGTGAAATCCACCATGCTCCTTGCGTCGCTCATGGGTTCGTGGACCAACACCTTCCACACGCCCGCCGGATCGTTGGCCGCCAGCGGCACGGTGACGGAAACGCTTCCGAGCTTCGTCGCGCGATGCAGTTCGTGGCGGACCGCACCGAGCGGATCCACGACCTGGATCGTCACCGGCACGCCGCCGGCCAGCGGCAATCGCGCCGCCGCGTCCGTGACCACCGCGCCGACATCCACCGTGATCGGGGCGTTGAGCCTGGTCGGATCGTGCGTGACCGCCGAGGCCATCGCCGTGACCGTGCCGATCCTCTTCGCCGTGCGTGCGAAGACGCGCATCGTGCCGGGTCCGAAGCGGAACTTGCCGGTACTGCCTTCGAGCGAGCCAAACTCGACGACCGGCCCGCCGCGAACCGCGTCGTAGACCGCGCTGCCCGGCTTGCCCGGCGGCAGCGTGATGGTGGCGGCAGTCGCTTTGATGGAGTTGAGCTTGCCTTCCTCCGCGTTGTAAGTCGCATTCACCGCGAAGAAATACTCCACCTCGCCAAAGACATGGCGCGAGACGGAGATGCCCGGATTGTCGCATTCGAGGACGGGCCTGATGCCCGCCTTGTCGAGCTGCGCCTTGATCGCCGCGGCGAGCGGCTTGGCGCCATCGAGATGCTTGCCGGTGGTGTGCAGGGCGGCATACTCCTTCTCTTTTTCCTTATTGCCGCGCAGCTCCGCGATCTTCGCCGCGTCGGGCATCGCGCCGGCAACATCCAGCTTCACCGCGCCCTTCACTTCCACTTTGCAATCGCCGGTGAGCAGCACCAGGCCGCCGCCGGCGATGTAATCTTCCAGCGCCGCGATCACTTCCGGTGCGAGAAACTCCACCGCGCTGATGACGATCGCCTTGTAATTGTTCGCCAGCGTGCCGTCGATCACATCTTCATCCACGATCGTCTGAAACGGATTGTGAATCAGCTTGCCCGCGAGGTACGTGAACACCAGCGCCCTGCCTTGTTTCGCATCGTGCGCGTAGTTCACTTTGCGGTCGAGCGCCTGCGCATGGATGAGATCGGAGAGCGAATAAAGCATCGCCACCGGCGTGCGCGTGACAGGCCCTGTGTTGAAGATCGGCCCCAGCCGCGCCATGAGCTGGTTCGATTCCACCACGCCTTGCCGCGTCGTTGCGTTGATTGCCGGCTCGATGTCCGGCGGGCTGATCATGCCTTGAATTCCCGTCTGAAACGACAGGTACTGCTCCATGCGGAACTCGTCCGGCGTGGTGTTGCCGTACCACGTGGGCAGGTACCAGCAAGGCTTCGCGTAATCCCGCGCGCGGGCCAGTTCGAGGAACATCGAAGGATTGAAATAGCCCGGCCCGTAGTCGTGGTATCCACCATGCCCGCTGGTGATGGGCAGCGAGCGGACGACGTTGAAGTAGTAGCCGTCGGTGTACGCGGTCCAGCCATACTGGCTCTGGTTGACGGAGAAAAAATCGGGCTTGACATAGGTCACGCCGAAGGCCGCCTCTTTCCATGCGGCATCCATGAACGCGAGCTTCCAGTACGCCCACTCTTTCCAGCGCTGCACATCGTCGGGCTTGCTCGGATCGATCCTGTGATACTGCGGCGCGGGCTTGCCGAAGGCCGCTTCGAAACTTCGCACCTGCCACGGAACGCCGTGCGGCCCGAACTCGCCGGTCTCCGGATGCTTCACCCAGGTGAGTCCCGGCTCGTCGTAGAAGTGAATGCCCGGGACGTTGCCGCGCGTGCGCTGCTGCAGCGCGGAGCGCACGACGCGCTGGGTGCCGCCGCGGATCACATAGGGATCGGACCAGTCGCACTCCAGGCGGATGTCCATCTGGTGGGCGCCGCCCATGACGCAGTTGGGGATGAAATCGACGCCGGCGCGGATGCAGTCGCCGTTCGTGTCCTGCGTGTAATGCCCGTAAATCGTGTTGAATCCGAGCGAATGCTCGCCCTGCACAAGTTGCTCGGTCCTGGTCTTCGCCCGGCCCCAGTTGATGAGCTTGAAATCGCTCTTGCGCATGTGGCCGGCGATTTCCAGCGGAGCCTTGGCGGTGGCGCCGTCGACGGCAATCTCGATTTCGTAATTGCCCGGCCGCAGCAGCCGCGCGTCGAGGTGCAAATGCTCGGTGCGCTTCGCGCTGCCGGTGACGGCGGCGACGGCGGGCACGGGGAAGGTGAAACGCGCCTTGCTGCCGTTGTCGCTGGTCAGGCGCAGTTCCATCGCTCCGGCGGCAAGCGCGTCCGTCGCGCTCCGCACGATCGCCAGGTCCACCGCTTCGTTTGTCTGATAGACCGTGCGGCCGCGCGAGTGATGGATGGCGATCGGGGCGCCCATCGTCGCTGTGGATGCAAGGATCAGCGCGAGAGAACTGACCGTAAATCGCCAGGAGAAGTGAAACAGCATGCGGGCCTCCGTCAACTGTTGGGGGAAGAAGCTGAGCAAAGCAATGTACCATCGACGATTGAGAACCCAGCGCACGGAGTAACCCGCATGTCCACGTCGTTCCGCACCGATGGCCTCAACCGCCGCGACCTGTTCGGCGCGGTAAGCGCCGCAGCGTTCGGTTACGCGATGCTGCAGGACTCCACCGGCTGCGCGGACAACGCGGCGGCGAACGTGGAGGACCGTGGGGCGAAGCTGAAAATCTCCGCGCTCAAGGGCTTTCGCGTCGGCACCAAGGCGTTCATCAAGATCGAAACCGATGCGAAGATCACCGGCTGGGGCGAGGTCACGGGTCTCGATCCCACCGTCGCCGTGGCGCTGGCGCAGTCGCTCTACGAACTGCTCGATGGCGAGAACCCCACGCGCATCGAGCACCTGTGGCAGAAGCTCTACCGCTCGCACCGCGACATGCGCGGCGGGCCGTTCATGACGCACGTGCTCTCGGCGATCGACGTGGCGCTGTGGGACATCACGGGCAAGGCGTGGGGCGTGCCGGTGTATCGCCTGCTGGGTGGGCCGACGCGCGACTGGGTTCGTCTTTACTCCACGCCCAAGGCGCACAAGATCGGCACCGGCGGACCGTGGCCGCAATCGGGGGATCCGAAGGACATCGAGAACCTGCTGAAAATGGTGCGCGACGGCAGACAACGCGTCGGCCCCGAGGGCACGCTGATGTTCGACGCCCATAGTTCCATGCCGCCAGCGCTGCTCATCCAGTTCGCCAATTCGCTCGATCCGAAGGAGCTGCTCTTCCTTGAAGAGCCCGCCGTGCCCGGCAACATCGAAGTCTTCAAACGCATCAAGGCGGCGGTGAAGATTCCACTGGCGACCGGCGAGCGCGACCGCACGATCTGGGGGTTCGTGCCTTATCTTCAGGAGCGGTGCATCGACATCATTCAGCCCGACTGCGCGCACACCGGCGGCATCACGCAGATGAAAAAGATCGCCACGCTCGCCGAGGCGTACACCGTGCCGCTGGCGCCGCACTGCACGTGCAGCGAACTGGGCCTGACCGCGAGCCTGCACGTGGCGGCGGCGATTCCCAATTTCCTGATCCACGAGGCGTACCTCGACGGCCACATCATGCCGCCAGGCGTGGTGAAGAAGAGCTGGGACGTGAACAAGGATGGCAACGCGCTGCTGCCGCAGGGGCCGGGGCTGGGCGTGGAGGTCGACGAATCGCAGTTTGAAAAGGTGAACGCCGACCCGCGGCGTGTGTTCAAGTGGCCCAGGCCCAAGGCGCCTGATGGCGCGATCATCGACTACTGATCCGCTTGGACCTGTCACCCGCTCCTCACGCGACCGTGCTGCGCAGCAGCGCGTCGAGCGCATCGGAGCCTTCGAGAAACCGCATCGCCAGTTTCGGGCGATAGATGGGCATCGCGCGGGGCAGTTTCTCGTACCACATGGATCGCTCCGCGCCGAAGGGCGGAAGGAACGCGCGCCATTTCACGTAGTCCTTGGCGGTGGTCACGACGCCGGCGGCGCCGCAATCGATGGCGTCGCGCACGATGCGGGTGACTTCGTCGAAGGTGTAGGCGTGATGGTCGGGATAGATGTGCGTGGCCGCGACTTCGCCGACGTGTTGTCGCAGCGTCTCCAGAAAGCCGGCGGGATTGCCGATGCCGCAGACCGCGGCCACCTTGACGCCGCGCAGAGCGTCGAGCGCGGCCGCCTTGTGATCGCGAAGATTGTTCGCCGTCTGCCAGGTCTCCGCCGGCCAGTACCCCGTCGCGTCGTAAACGTCGAAACCAGTCCACGCATGTGCGGCGTGGGCGATGGGCGGTCGGCTGGCGTAACGAGTGATCTCGTCGTTGAGTTTCCGCAGTTGTTCAGGCGTCGCGCGGTCGGCGCGAGTGACGATCACGCCGCTGCTGCGCGACAAACCTTGCACCGATTCGCGCAGCAGGCCGCGCGGCAGAACGTGGCCGAACCCGAATGGCTCCAGCGCATCGACCAGCACCAGGTCCAGCTCGCGATGCAGTTGGCGATGCTGGAAGCCATCGTCGAGCACGAAAGCCGTCACCTCCGGCAGCCGCGTGAGAATATCGAGGCCCGCCAGGTGGCGATTCGCACGCGGTGCGATCGGCACGCCCCGGTCTTCGCCGAAGGCTTCGCGCGCCGGCGGCCCCAGGTTCGCGAGCGCATCTCGCGCGGGGCGACCGCGGTTGATGGCCTCATCCAGTTCCTGAATCTCATCGCCGCCGTATCCGCGCATCAGCACCGCCGGCCGCTGCCCCATCGCGATGAGCCGGCGCACGATCTCGATGACCATCGGCGTCTTGCCTGTGCCGCCGGTGGTGATGTTGCCGACGCTGATGACCGGGCGCGGCAACTTCTTCGCCTTGCGAATGCCGAGATCGAACAAGCGATTCCGCACGCCGACCGCGCCGCGATAGATCGGCTCGGCGCACGCCAAACCCAGCCGCACGAGCCTCGCGCCGAGGCCGCGGTCCTGACCGCTCATGATGGCGTGGAGGAGATGGGGCATGGGGAGGAGGGAAGAAGGTAAAGGAGCTAGAGGAGAGGGAAGAGTGAGGACAAGAAACGCGAATCTTAAGGCCACTTCAGGTTCATCCGGCGAATGCGTCCGTCACAACCGTTGAAAACGCAGCGTCCATGTCTTGTCAGAGCCGGAGTCTGTGACTCCGGTCGATTTGAAGCGGCTCAATGCCGCTTCAAATCGTATCGGCGCCCTGCATTCCGGGTTGACCGTGCGTCTGCCGCGCCGAGCTTCGCCTCGCCGGATTCGATCCGGCTCGGCGAACCGGAGTCGCAGACTCCGGCTCTGACAAGGCAGGTACACATTCGTCGGATGAACCCCACTTCATCTCACTTCCCTCCTCTACCTCCTCTACCTCCTCTACATCCTTCCCTTCTGCCCTCCTTCTATTCCCCACCGCGCCAGCGCCGCCGCGAGCTTGCGCATCGGCAGGCCCACGACCGTCGTGGCATCCGCGCCGGCGGGGATGCGCACGTCCCAGCCGGCGGCCTGCTGGTTGTACAAGTTGTAGCCGCCCGCTTTGCCGCGCCACTGGCCGGTGGCCAGGTACGCCTCCAGTTCCGCGTCGCCGATGCGGCCGAAGCTGACGGCCACGGCGTCGGCGTAGGTGATCAGGTCATCCGCCGTGGTGCGGGCAGGCTTCCCGGCGGCGAAGCGCACGCGCAGCAGCGCCACGCCGGTGACCACATCGTGAGCACAGTTGAAGAACGATTGGATGATCCGCCGGGCGTCGTCGACATCGAGCGGTTGTCCGATGAGTTCGCCCTTCGCGCCGACGCAGATCGTGTCGGCGCTGATGATGATCACCGGCCGCCCCGGGTCGGCGTCGTGGTCGGCGAGGATGTCGCGCAGGCTCTCCGCTTTTCGCACCGCCAGGTCCATCGCGTGTTGCACCGGATCGCAGCCGAGCTCTTCCGTGTCCGGGTGCGGCGGGTCGGCGAAGGCGGGCTCCGCCTGCGTGAACTCATAGCCCGCCTCGCGCAGCAGCATGGCTCTGCGCGGCGAACGGCTGGCGAGAATCAGGCGCGGCGAAATCACGCGGCGATTGTAGCGGCGCGGCGGCATCCGCCGCGCGAAAATGCCTATCATGTCGACGTAGGCGATCATGCCCTTTTCTGGAGCCGGTTGTGGTGGAGCGTGCCCTGCGATTCGCGACGATCACGTTGATAGCGCTGATGGTCTGGCTTTATGCCGAGGGCGCCACGCGCAAGCAGCATCGCGTGTCGGTGAACATCACCTTCGTCGCCCCCGCCGGCCAGCAACTGCTCATCGAACCGAAGCGCCAGTTCATCAACGCGACGGTTCGCTGCGCCTCCAGCCAGCTCGAGCAGGTGAAGGACCTGCTCAACGACATCAGCATCGAAGTGACCGACGCGACCCGGCAGAGCGAGCAGAATCTCCTCCGCATGCTCAACACGCACGAACGGGTGGTGAAGCTGGGCGTGACGGTGGACACCGCTGACCCGGAAACGCTGGCGCTGAAAGTGGAGCGACTGGAGCTTCGCTCGATGCGGATCGAGCTGGTGACGCCGCCGGACCTGGAACTGGCGGGGCCCGCGACGTTTGACCGCGAGGCGGCTGACGTGACGCTGCCTGCGACGTACAGTTCGCAACTGGAAGACTTCAAGCTGCAGGCCCGGCTCGACGCCAACGCGCTGGCGGGCGTGGTGCCCGGTGTGCCGCAGGATCGCGAGATTGCCGTGGCGCTGCCGCCGGCGATGGCGTCGTGGCCGCATGTGGCGTTCAAGCCGAGCAAGGTCACCGTCAAGTTCACCGTCAAGAAGAAGGAAGAGGATTTCACCGTCAATCTCATTCCCGTCCGGCTGGACATCGCGCCGAATCTGATCCGCCAGTATCTCGTCGAGGTTGACCCCGACAGCCTGTCGCTGCGCGATGTGAAGATCAAAGGCCCCAGCGACACGATCGCGAAGATTCGCGAAGGCAAGGTGAAACTGGAAGGATTCCTCAGGCTGGAGCCGGAAGATCTGGAAAAGAAAATCGAGTCGAAGCTGCCGGAACTACGGCTTCCGCCGGGGGTGACGGTGGACGCCACGTTGCCACTGATCAAGCTCAAAGTGACACGGCGGGAAGTGACGCCGTGAGAGAGCCTCCCGCCTTTGAACGGGCGAGTGTGGACTGCTCTGATCCTCTCTCCCTCCGGGAGAGGGTCAGGGTGAGGGCCGGTGAAGTGAGGCCCACCGATGTCAGCAATGCTATTTAAGAATTGACATCCATGTGTTTTCTATCGGCATGCTGTGCGGGCGCACAAGTTTGACCGGCCCTCACCCCAGCCCTCTCCCGTCCCCCGGTGAGGGAGAGGGGGCCAAGCACCGATCCTCGTCGCCGGCAACGTCACCCTTCACCCAATCCCCTTCAGCCGCATTTTCACTTCCTCCGACTTGGGCGAGTTGGCGATCGCCACTTTCGGCGCCACGAGGTTGCGCTCCACCAGATCGACCAGGCTGTCGGTGAAGGTCTGCATGCCGTCGTTGCGGTGTTCCTTGATGACCTCGTCCAGGTCGTGCTCTTTGCCTTCGAGGATGTACTTGCGGGTGGGCGCGCTTTGCAGGAGAACCTCGACTGCCGGCACGCGCTGCGGGTCGCCGCTGATCGTGGGCATCAGTTTCTGATAGACAAAGGCGACCATCTGGTACGCGAGCATGGTGCGGATGTTGTCGCGCTCCTCCGGCGGGAACAGGTCGTAGATGCGGCCGAACGCCTGCGACGCGCTGGAGGCATGGATCGTGCCGAAGACGAGGTGCCCGGTCTCCGCCGCCTGCAGCGCGGTTTCAAAAGTCTCGCGGTCGCGCATTTCGCCGATCAGGATCACATCGGGATTCTCGCGCACCATCGCCCGCATGCCCAATGCGAAGTTCGTCACGTCGATGCCGATCTCGCGCTGGTTCACGATCGCCTTGCTGTCGGTGAAGAGGTACTCGATCGGATCTTCCAGCGTGACGATGTGACACGCACGATTGTCGTTGATGTACTGCAGCATCGACGCGATGGTCGTGCTCTTGCCGCTGCCCGTCACACCCGCCAGCAGCACCAGGCCCTGATGCACGAGGCACACCTTCTCCAGCGCCGGCGGCAGGTAGAGATCCTTGAAGTTGAGGATCTTGTTGCTCACGCGGCGGGCGGCGATGGCGCTGCGGCCGCGGGTGCGGAAGATGTTGATGCGGAAGCGGTGCGAGGTGCCGTCGGGCATCGGGAAGTCGGTGCCCAGGTCGACCGAACCCTGCTGGGCGTATTGCTCCCAATGTGCGGGACTGAGCGACGCCTCGATTTCCTTTTCGAACTCCACCTCGTCGAGCGGCGGCGTGTCGAGCGATTTCAGGACGCCGCGCAGACGCAGCTTCACTTTCTGCCCGCCGCGCATGAGGATGTCGGACGCCTCGAACTTCACCGCCGTCTCGAAGTATTTCTTCAGCGACGTGTCGGCAAGCGAGCGATGCTCCGACAGGTGATCGGCGAGCGACGGGGCGGCTGGCGTGTTCTCGTTCATGGTGAGAAAGATTCCGGGAAAGAGACACAGGGGCGAATCATCCACGCATCGGTGAAACGCTCGGATGATAAGTCGCCTGCGTGGCCGCGTCACGCCGTGGCATCATCGGCGCGATCCTCCTTACAATGTGAGCATGACCATGACCACATTCGCACAACAGGACGCGGTGAACCGCCGGGTGTTCCTTCAATCCTCCGCTCTGGGCCTGGGCGCCGCCGCGCTGGGCGCGCTGCTGAACCGCGACGCCTTCGCCGCCCCCGCCCCCGGTGCGGCCCCCGGCGCGGCCCCCGGCGCGGCCCCCGCGAACAAGGCGCACGTCCCGCTGCCCGGCTTCCCGCATCACGCGCCCAAGGCCAAGCGGATCATTTATCTCTTCCAGTCCGGCGCACCTTCGCAGATGGATCTTTTCGACCCCAAGCCGCAGATGCAGGCCCAGTTCGGCAAAGACCTGCCCGATACCATCCGCAAGGGCCAGCGCCTCACCACCATGACCAGCGGTCAGGCAAAGTTCCCCATCGCGCCATCCATCTTCAAGTTCGCCCAGCACGGCAAGAGCGGCATGTGGTTCAGCGACATCATGCCTCACATGGCCAAGATCGCCGACGAGTTCTGCATGATCCGATCCATGCACACCGAGGCGATCAACCACGACCCGGCCATCACCTTCTTCCAGACCGGCTCGCAACTCGCCGGTCGGCCCTCCATCGGCTCGTGGGCCAGCTACGGCCTGGGCAGCGAGAATCAGGACCTGCCCGCCTATGTCGTGCTCACCAGCTTCGGCAGCGGTCGGCCTGATGATCAGCCGCTCTACGATCGACTCTGGGGCGCGGGCTTCCTGCCGTCGAAGCATCAGGGCGTCAAGTTCCGCAACAAGGGCGACGCCGTGCTTTATCTCTCCAATCCGCCCGGCGTCGATCAGGACGCCCGCCGCGGCACGCTCGATCGGCTTGCCGCGCTCAACAGCAAGCGCTTCGAGCAGGTCGGCGATCCGGAAATCCAGTCCCGCATCGCGCAGTACGAAATGGCGTTCCGCATGCAGACCAGCGTGCCGGAGCTGCTCGATGTCTCGAAGGAGCCGAAGGAAGTGCTCGACGCCTACGGCCCCGACGTCAAACGTCCCGGCTCCTACGCCGCCAACTGCCTGCTCGCCCGCCGCCTCGCTGAGCGCGATGTCCGCTTCGTCCAGCTCTTCCACATGGGCTGGGACCACCACGGCGGCCTGCCCGCCGCCATCCGAGGCCAGTGCAAGGACACCGACCAGCCCACCGCCGCGCTCATCAATGACCTGAAACAGCGCGGGCTCTTGAAGGACACGCTCATCGTCTGGGGCGGCGAGTTCGGACGCACGATTTACTCGCAAGGCGGCCTGAGCAACGACAACTACGGCCGCGACCATCACCCGCGCTGTTTCACCATGCTCCTGGCCGGCGCGGGCGTGAAGACGGGCCAGACCTACGGCGAGACCGACGACTACTGCTACAACATCGTCCGCGACCCGGTCCACGTCCACGACCTGAACGCCACCATCATGCACCTGATGGGCGTCGTCCACACGAAGCTGACCTACCGCTACCAGGGCCGGGACTTCAGGCTCACCGACATCCACGGCGAGCTGGTGCGGGATGTGATGGCGTAGCCCCAAAGTGGCCGGTCACCAGGCCCCCGGCAGGAAAAACCGCCTCTAACTGGCGCACAGCCAATCACTTGTCGTTTTGCCTGCCAGAAAGGTAGGACACTTTCCGGCCACATGGCGCGGCACCTGCCGACGGCGCTGGCGATCGGCCCCGCATGCGTTCACATGCCAAAGAACAGCGCGGCCCGCACTGTCGGGCTGCGAATGCGACACCTTACATTGACCGATAGGCCCGGGAAGTTACGCCGCGACTCAAGCCGCCGGGAGCGGTCCGGCAGCCACCAGTTTCTTCCTGCGGGAATCGACCACCAACGAGAGGCCCTCCAACGTCCTTGCCCCCAAGAAGAGTCATGTCGCCCGGCTCCGCAAAAACCACCTCATCGATGGTGAAATGTTTGTCCACCCGGAGAATGGCGAAGCCGACGCTGCGCGTGATGGTCTGGCCGTTCGCCATTGTGAAGAGGAGATCTTTTTTCTCTCGCTTCACTCCGATTCTTTCGAGCACGGCGGACGGAATCCACGTGTACTCACTCCCGGTATCGACCAGGGCGCGGGCGACCGTCACCGCTTGCCTGCGGTCCACGTGATTCTCGATCTTGCAGCCGACGTGGAATGTTCTCATACGGAATAAAAATACGCCCATGCGATTTAGGATCGTGACCGAAATAACTTCCCGATTTGCAGGGATCGAACTCCCCTCCCT
>CAYRPN010000102.1:0-7949 GCA_964426135.1 uncultured Phycisphaeraceae bacterium
CGGACGACTTGGAAAGTCGTCCCACATGCGATGTTGATCCTGCACGGCTCCTAAAGACTAAAGGCTATCGGCTAACGGCTAACGGCTAATGGCTAACGGCTAACGGCTCTTCCCCCCGCCCCCGAAAAAAAACGTAACCCCAATCGCGACGTGCGACTGGGGTTCGTTTAATGTCACGGTGAACTTGGGCCGGCGACAGCGGATCCCGCACCCCGCTTTCGACCGGCGATTCGAACGATGAAATCAGACAGCCGACTTGAGCGCCTTGAGGGGGCGGATGCGAACCACGCGGCTCGCGGGCTTGGCCTTGAATGTCTGCATCTGGCCGGTGAACCGGTTGAGGCCGACGCGTTCCTTCGTCGCGGCCTTGGCGCGAACGATCATCTTGCACAGGCCCGGAATCTGGAAAACGCCGGGACCTTTCTTGCTGAGGCTCTTGACGATCTGCTCCGTCAGTGATTCGAAAACGGAAGCGACTTGTTTGCGAGTGAGACCGGTCTTATCGGCGATGCCGCCGAGGACCTGACCTTTGGTGGGGGCTTTTCCTGCCATGTGAGTGCTCTCCTTGCGGGTTGAGGATTTCTGAAAACCATCCGTGACGTGAGCGAAATATAATGAAATTGCAGGGGTTTTCTAGGGCCTGTCGGAAAAAACCCTGAAAAATCGCAAAATTTCATGAAAAAAGTCGCCAAACAAGCCTGAAAACCGAGTTCTCCACAAGCGTAAAGGCCGCGACACGGGTCTTGAGCAGGAATACGGTTTCAACCGCCCGGGCGCCGCCGACTGAAACGCCGCATCGCCTCATCAGCGAATGAGCCGTCTTCATCGCGACAAATTGGCCTCCGTAAGACGGTCCCCCATTTCGCCGGCGGGCTTGCCCGCCGAGGGCGTCTCGGCGGGCAAGCCCGCCGGCTAAATGGGGAACTTACTTCGGTCCCGCTCCTAAGCCGGCCAAGCCGGAAGGGCCAAGGGTAGAGGGATAAGAACTTCTGCGCGCCGCGCGTAGAAGTTGCAGGGTCAGAATCTAAGCAACACGAGGCGATGAGTTGGAGCGAGAACAAGAGAGCGGCGCGCGTGATGGCGGTGTGCCAATCGCGCCCTTTCAGGCTCAAGAAAGATGCGCGCCTCGAGTCACGCAACTTTCGCCAGGGACGCCGCTGCCGGATGAATCGGCGTTCTCGCTTTGCATTTCCTGCTCTGAAAATAGGCGCGGCAAGCCGCGTCGCTAAACCATGAACCTCTTGCCTGCTGATGACTTACACTTTCATCCTCTCAGTGTGTGACAACAGTCACATGACGGACTGCATTGCATTTCCGGCTTTGCATTTCTCGCTTTGCATTTCGCGCTTTGCATTTTTCGCTTTGCATTTTTCGCTTTGCACTCTCACGCTGTGCTTCTCACTGTTGGCATCGCACTTCGTGCTTCGGACTCTGGGGAAGCCCGCACTTCGAACTTTGCACTTGGCACTTTGCACTTGGCACTTGGCACTTGGCACTTGCTACTTTGCACTTCTTACCTCTCACCTCTCCACTCACTCCTTCACCAGCACCATCACGCGCGTCAGCCGGCGAAGTTCGCGCAGCGGCTGCACGATGACCCGCATGCGGAGTTTCGGGTCGTCCGGATCATCCTCGGTGCGCACGACCTGCCCGACGATGAAGCCCGCCGCCTCATCGGGCCAGCGCGAGTCCGTCGCCGCCACGCCCTCGGCCAATCGCAGGTGCGCCAGATCACCCGCCTGGATCGGATCGCCGCGCGCCGCCACCGCGGTGAATAATTCCTTGCCTCGTTCGGCGCCCAGTTGCAGGCGAATCTCCCGGCCGCCGGAGGCCGCGATCGTCGTCCCGCCGGCCTTGGCGGCCGCGCCGTCGCCGGGCGCTTTCAGACGCACGTCCAGAAGCTGCCCCGACTGGTTGATCAGGCTCACCGTCGCCGTCGTCGCCGACACCGACGCGACCCGGCCCACCAGATTGGAGCCGCTGATGACCGCCTGCCCCGGCGCCAGTCCGTGATTGCTGCCCCGGTTGATGGTGATCGTCGGGGCGGAACCGCCCTGCCACGTCGTGACGCCGGCATCGATCAACTGCACCTTCCTCAACTGCAGCGCCGCCTCCAGTCGCACCGCGGCGAGCTCGGCGATGCGCTGCTGCGCCCCGCGAAGTTCGTCCTCGAGCTGCGCCACGCGCTGCGACAGGCGCTGATTCTGCTCCTGCAA
Source organism: uncultured Phycisphaeraceae bacterium (assembly GCA_964426135.1). GTDB lineage: Bacteria > Planctomycetota > Phycisphaerae > Phycisphaerales > Phycisphaeraceae > CAYRPN01. The sequence continues at coordinate 2,217 of CAYRPN010000102.1, forward strand.
CTGGCTCGCATCGCCGAGAGGGAGGATGGGCGGCGCTTCACCGCGTGCCCAGTTGGAAAACGCATGCACCGGCTTCTGCATGGGAGCGAGCACGAGCATGAGCAATCGGCGCGGCGGCCCCGCGATGGCGGTGGCGATATCCAGCCGCGCCAGACTGCTGAACAGCAGGGCCGCGATGAGCAGTTGAAGCAGGCGGCGTGGCGAGAGGAACGAGCGGCGCATGCGGGCATCCTACCGCGAATGGAAACGCGGTCAGTCGTGCAACCGGCAGCGCAAAATGCGGAGGGCGTCGTCCAGATGCTCGGCGTTGTCAGAACTGCGAACGTCAGTAAGGAACGAAACACCGTGGATACCCGATCAAACCAGTTCCTTGATCGGCTCGCCAAACGGCAGAATATGCATGGGCCGGCCCTGATGATCGTTGAACGCGCCGTGGTAGTCGATGCCCAGGTGCTGATACGCCGTGGCCCACAGATCGTTGGGAGTCAACGGGCGATCCTTCGGATAGGCGCCGTCCTTGTCGGTGGAGCCGATGACCTGCCCGGTCTTCACCGCGCCGCTCACCAGCACGCTCATCGCGTTGGGCCAGTGGTCGCGGCCGGGGCGGCCGTTCTTGTCCTCGATGCGCGGGCTTCGGCCGAACTCGCCGGTGACGATGACCATCAGCTTCTTGTTCAGTCCGCGTGCGTACACGTCTTCGATCAGCGCGGTGACCGCCTGATCCAGGTACGGCAAGCGCCAGCGGGCGTCGATGAAGATGTGGCAGTTGACCGCGTGGCTGTCCCAGTTGTAAAGGGCGTCGTGCGGGATCGCCCCGCCGCCGGCCGGGTTCTCCATCACCACCGTGACGAACGAGCAGCCCGCCTCAATGAGGCGACGGCCCAGTAATGCCCGCTGTCCCCACGCATGGTGGCCGTAGCGGGCGCGAAGCTCGGGCTTCTCCTTCGACAGATCGAACGCCTCGCGGGCCGCGCTGCTCGTGAGCAGTTCCAACGCCCGGCGGTTGTAGGTGTCCATCGCTTCCATCGTGCCTGACGCATCCAGATCGCGGCGCATGCGGTCGAAGCCCTTGAGCATCGTCATGCGATCGTCGAGCCGGCTCGCCATCGCCGGCTGCAACGCGAGGTTGCGGACTTCGAAATTGGCTTTCGAAGGGTTGCCGCCGACGATGAAGGGGTTGTACGCGGGGCCCAGGTAGGCGGCGCCGTGCGAGAACGTGTCGACCCCTTCGCGTCCCGGCGGGGTGAGTTGAATGACATTGGGCAGGCCGCGGGTGATGTGCTCGCGGCACTTGCTGACGATGGTGGGCACCGCCGGGGCGTCGTTGACGAATCCATCGGGCTGCGCGGGTTTGCGGCCGGTGAGGAAACGCTTGTGTCCACCGCCGTGATCGGCGAACTCGTGATGGATGGAGCGGATGAGGGTGTACTTGTCCGCGCACTTGGCGTGCAGCGGCAGCATTTCGCTGACATCGATGCCCGGGACATTGGTGCGGATGGGCAGGAAATCGCCGCGAATTTCATCGGGCGCGTTGGGCTTGAGGTCATACGTCTCATGATGCGGCGGCCCGCCGGAGAGCCAGACGAGCAGCACCGCGGTGTCCGGCGCGGAGGTCACTTTGCCCGCGGAAGCCTGGGCGCTGTCGCGCAAACGCAGCAGATCGGAGAGGCACAGACCGGTGGCGGACAGCCCGCCGATCTGCAGAAAGCTGCGGCGGGTGAGCGGGCTTTGCGGGCCTGAACAGCGTTGCGACGAATGGCGGAGCATCGGTTTCCTCGAAAGCAGGGACAGCCGTCGAAACCAGCCTATTCAGTATATCGTCGAAACGAGGTCGACCAAGGTGAAAGTACGGCTCGTTTCGGCAGGAACCTTCAACGTTTAGCCGTCGAGCCTTGCTCGACGCGAAGGACGCGAAGACGCAAGACCACGCAGCCCGGCGAGCCTTCGAACAATCTATTGCATCGCGGAGAGCAACTCGCGCAGATCCTGGAACACCCGATGCGGCCGAATGCGGCCAAGCTCGATCTCCTCGCGTGTCGCCACGCCGGTGAGAACGATCGCCGTCGTCATGCCCACGCTCAGGCCGCCCGCCACGTCGGATTCGAGATTGTCGCCCACCAATAGGCAGCGCTGCGGCGGGACGCGAAGCCGCTCGCACAGGTGCAGGAAAAACTCCGGATCCGGTTTGCCCGCGTAATGGACGCGATGGCGAGGCAGCCCCGCGGCGAATGCGAAAAGCTCGCCCCATGCGCCCGACCCGAAATCAGGCAACCCGTCGTACATGAAGGTGCGATCCGGGCAGCCCACGAGCAGTTCCGCGCCCTGCCGCAGGTGATAAAGCCCGACCACCGCGCGGGCATAGCTGAAGTCCACGGCGTTCTCGCGCATGTGCGAGCCGACGCACACCACGTCCACCGGCTCGCGCGTCGAGTCCACGAACACCGCCGTGTCCTTCAGTTCATCATGCAACTGCTCGCCGGCGAAGTTGAAGACGCGCGGCTTCGCCGCGCCGCCGAAGCGGGCGCGAATCCAGTCCGCCATCGCCTGGCCGCTCGTGTAGATCGATTCGCGCGGCGCGTCGATCCCCGCCTTCGCCAGTCGCCGCACCTGCTGCGCCAACGTCACGGCGCTGTTGTTGGTGACGAATGCGTGCGGCAGTTGCAACTGGCGAATCCGAGTGACCAGTTCCACCGCACCGTCCAGCGCGCGATGATGCGAACAGAGCGTGCCGTCGACGTCGAACAGGATGGCGGCGAAGTCGGTCAGATGCATGGGGCGGCGGCGGCGTTGGGTGATGGGGGTTGCGGGTTGGGGGTTGGCGACTTGTGTAGGGTGCGTCAAGGCTCGGCGCGGACGCACCACAGTCAACAGTGATGCGTCATTTGCGATCACGCACCCGGACAAATGACGACGCAACACCAGCGCCAACAGATTAGTTTCACCGGGCACACAACATGGTGCGTCCGCGCCGAGCCTTGACGCACCCTACGTGCGGCGTGCTTCTTCACCGCGGCGCCACAAACGCCGCGTGCAGCACGATCGTCTGGCTGCCTTTCCGCGGCCGCCAGTCAAGCTCGAAAACCAGCGTGTCGTCCACCTTGAATCGCTTCGCAACCGCGTCAGGAAAAGCATCGAAGATCGCGTGTTGCTTTCCGTCCTGATCCACCGCGACCCACACGATGACCGCGCCGCGCTTTCGCACTTCCTCATCATCGAGCCAGGGCGAACGCCGGCGGTCGCCATCCAGGTAAACGCGCGGCCGATCCGGCGAGTACCACGCGACGCTGCCGGCGTACCACTCGTCGCCGATGACGATGGGCAGCGGCGATGCGTAACGCTGACGCCACTGTCGTGTGATCTCGGCAGCGAGGCGCGGGCCTGGAAAGCTGGTGCGATGCTCACTGGGCTCGCGATCGCCCCTCAGCGCGACGCCGCCGTAGGCGACGACCGAAACGCAGAGCACCATGAGCACGAGTCGCGTGAATCGCCGCAGTTCGTTCGCCGACGCGCTGATGGGAAAATATGCCGCCAGCGCGATGCCGGTCATCGACAGCATCGGCGTCGCCCACATCGTGCGGAGGCGCATGCCGGTGAACAGCGAAAGCAGCGCCAGCGTCAGCACCGGCCCCACCGCCATCATCAGCGCGAATCGGCGTGCATCGTGCGCGCTTTCCACCGATGCAATCTCCATTGCGGCGATCGACGTTGCGCTGCCCGCGTCGCTTGTCGGGCCGTTTCCTCGGCGCACGGGTTTCGCAAACAGGAACAAGGCGACCGCGCCGCCCGCGATGGCAGCCATGCTCGCTGCGAATTTCAGCGGATTCACGAGATGATCCAGCAGTGACCGGTCCGATCCCGCGCCGGCTTCCGCGCGACGAAGCCCGTAGCGCAGCGTCTTGAAATCATGCTCGATCATCCACATCACGTGCGGCGCGAGCATGAGCAAACACACAGCCGCCGCCAGATAAGGCCCCGGCGAACGAAAGATCTTTCCACGCCTCGGCGACCACACCGCGTAAACCGCCATCGGCACCAGCATCGTCAGGCCCAGGTATTTCGAGAGCGCCGCCAGCGCCGCGCAGATGCCCAGGCCCGACCAGGCCCCAAGCGATCCCGTCCGCGTCGCCCGCCAGAAGCAGAACGTGCCGATCGCCCACAGTGGCATTTGGATGACGTTGACGTTGAACTCAGGCGTGGTGTAGTTGAAGAAGAAAATGCCTTCGAGCACGAGCGTCGCCGCCATCGCCGCATTCGTCGCCTGCGGTTGACCGGTGATCGTCGCCAGCACTTCGCTCGCCAATCGGTAGACCGTCAGCAGCGTCAACACCACGCATAGCTGGCTCAGCAGATACAGCCCCGCATCCGTGCCAAAGCCCAGCGTCGCGAAAATCTCCGGCAGCCAGGCGCTCAGCGGCGGATGCTTGTCGTAGCCCCACTGCCACTCGTGCCCCCACGCCAGCGCTTCGATCGTGTCCAGCGGAAGATTGCGATTCACCGCGGCCGGCACCAGCGTCCAAAGCATCACATGCATCACCACCAGCCCGCCGATCACGCGGCCGGGCGACGGCCCCGCGCGATCGCCCGGCACCGGTGACACCGCGATATTCGGCGAGAGATCCACACGGGCAATGTAACCGCAAAAAAAGTCGCCAGTGCGCCGCGCTGCATTCGCCGGGTGGCCGGGCCTGAGTCGGCGAAGCCCCGGAACAAGCCACCAAAAGGCACCGGGGCGTCGAAGACTCCTCCCCGGCCACCCAAGTGTTTTCAATCGAGCTCACGAACTTAGCGCGTCCGCGCCGAGCCTTGACGCACCCTACGCGGAGCCGAGCAGAAAGAGAACGATTTCGCCGCCGAAGTTCACCGCTTGATAACGGGTTACGACACTGACAGGAAAATCACTCGCGCGTCGGCTTCGCGGCGGCTTCCTCCGCCGCCTTGCGGGCCATTTCCTCGCGAACTTTGCGAGCCCGCGCCTCGGCGTCGCGGGTCTTGCGGATCACCTTCTCGCGCTCGACGCTGTCGAGGGAACTGAGGCGGTCCGTCGCCTGCGCGATGGTTTCGCCACGTGGCCGCAGGTTCAAGTGCTTGAGCGCCAGACGCACGAGTTCCTCCCGGCGATCCGGGTCGAGTACCGTCGCATCCGCCTTGAGCACGAGCGAGGCTTCCGCCAGTCCGCGCTCGAAGAGATTCCCCATGCGCGGTCCAAGATCCTTGCGGGCGACAAACCACGGATCGCGAAGCAGCCAGGTGAGCACCGCCGTCAGGCGCAGGCGATTGGGCGCGGCGGCGGCGGTCGGCGTCGCTGCGACGATCGCATCGACCGACACGGGCACCGGCAAATCCATCGCGCGAAAATGATCGCACACCAACGCGGCGACATCGATAGCGCCGGTCGTTTTGCCGGCAACCTGCGGCGGCAGCAGGAACTCCGGCGGACATTCCGCCAGTCGGCGCGTCAGCGATTCCAGCAGCGGGCCTTCGTCAGTCATGGGTGATGCTCTGCGGGGAGGGTCGCGGATGATTAGACCTTGACGCGGGCCCAGGGTGCAAATCGCCGCGGACATGAAATCCCCCGTTTAGCGGTGGCCCGACAGGGCCACGCTGGCGCGGCGCATGGACGATTGCCAAGCCGGTGGTGATCCGCGCTGTTGTTTGCGCTGTTGTTTGCGCGATTGTTTGCGCTGTTGTTTGCGCTGTTGTTTGCGCGATTGTTTGCGCTGTTGTTTGCGCTGT
>CAYRPN010000102.1:8049-21778 GCA_964426135.1 uncultured Phycisphaeraceae bacterium
TGTTTGCGCGGTTGTTTGCGCGGTTGTTCACCCGTTGGCCTGCGCGACGGCACCGGGAGTTCCGCGCGTTGGTCTGCGCGACGGACGACCGGCTAGGTTGCCGGCGGTGCGCTGCGCGAACGCGTGGCCCTGTCGGGCCACCGCTAAACGGGGGAGGGATTCGCAAATGGAAAACGTGGGCGATCGCCACCGCTAAACGGGGAGATTGCGGCGCTGGCGGTCCGATCCGTAGCTCGCCCGGGTGAACTGCCGCGCGAACTCGATCAGTTGCTCCATCGAACTCACCGGACTGAGGTTCCAGCCATCGGCCTCCATCCGCGCGCGATTCGGATCGACGAATGCCTTGCCTTGCGGCGATTCGTTGAGGTGGGAAGGCAATTCGAGCACATACGTCCCCCCGCCTCGCGCCTTGATGACGGCCTCGCGCGCCACGTCCCATCCGAGGCGAGTGCCTGACCTGCCGGCGAGCGAACTGAAGATGTCGCTGTCGCTGACGATGAGGATATGCACGGGCCGACGGTTGCCGGTCCAGTCGCGGAACACTTCATCGAGGCGATGAATGCCGAAGCTGGTGCCGGTGCCCAGGTAATCGGTCAGGGTGGCGAGCACGGATTTTTCATCGCGCACGAAGCCGTCGGTGGTCACGGTTTTGCCCGGTTCTCCCGAGAGCGCGACCATGACTCTTGATCCGGCGCGCAGGGCCGAGAGGGCGATGATGGCGCCGGCGAGGATGGGGTACGACAGGTGGTTAGCCGGATCGCTCATGGAGCCGGAGCAGTCGACACCCAGGTACAGATCGATCGGCGTGGCGTCGATGTTGGTGCCGGGGCTGGAGCCGAAGAGGCGCTGCCGCGTGGTGATGCCGGGGATGACGAGCGGACTGGCGGTGACGCTGCCGAGCCAGTCGATGTCGTCGATGGGCGATCCGACGTCCCAGACCTCCAGTGCTTCGGGCAGCGGGTCGATGGCCTGCGGGCTTTCGCGCACGGGGAATCGCACGAGGTGGGGCAGGGCGCGCTCGCGGTAGTACCGCGCCGTGAGCTCGCGTTCAGTCAGGCCGGCGCCGGTGGCTTTCACGACCTCGATGTATTCCCAAGGCCCGCGGTAGTTTTTCATCGACTTGCGGCCGCGGTTCCCCGCCTTCGCCTGGCCGGGACCGGCGCCGGTCGGACCTTCGTCGCCGCCGGCCGACTCGTCACCATCGCCCAGTCCGGTGAGCGCATCGTCCTCGGCGGGATGCACGGCGCCATTCGCTTCACCCTCGTCGATCTCACTCAGTCCATCCGGCGAAGCGCCCAGCCCCGCGCACCGGGTGTCGTGCCAGGATGCTCGCAACGATTCGAGCCGGTTCTGCGCATCGGCCAGCATGTAAGGCAGGCACAACACCGCGAACCGGCCCGCGCCGTCGATCCATTCTTTCGCATAGCTGCGGATCAGCCGGGCGCCAAGCTGGGCGTCGGAATCGAGGCGGGCATCGATGGTTCCCCGGGCCAGCTCGCCGCGCTGAAGTTTCCAGAGGACTTCATAGATGCGCATGTAAAGCGTCCACAACCGGCCCTGCGCGGGAAGGGCGAGCCTGCGGTAGACGCCGGCGATGTTCAGGGCGCTGCGGCGCTGCAGGCGATCGTTGATGAGCAGATCGGTGTAGAGGTTGGCGATGAACGGCGCATTTTTCTCGCGCGTGGGCAAACCGGCGCGGATGCGGGCGAGGCAGCGTGCGTTGTCGGTCAGATCAGCCGGGCAGTAGACGTGATGGCCGATTTCGTGTGCGAGGATTTCGACGGCGAACTCATCGAGCTTTTCGTCGCGAATTTTCTGCAGGCCGATGACCACGGCATGATCGACCAGACGGATCATGGCGAAGCTGCCGGTGAGATGTTCGCGTTTCTCGTCGTGCTCATTCACACACCAGCGCGGCTCGGTGAGCTGCACAAACCGGCTCCAGCACGCCAGCGCCCTGGGCCAGGCGTCGCGCCAGGCGGCGAGCAGGGTTTGAAGTGAGGTGGCGGAGGTGGACATGGGGCGGGCAAAGTCCGGAGTGCAAACGGAGAGGGTGATTGGCGCGACAGAACTGGAACCGCGGCGTTCTCCACCTCAAATAAAGGGGCAGAGGGCTGCCTGCGAACAGGCTGGCCGCCAAGGCAACGATACGAAAGGGGATGCGAGCCGTCCATGTCCATGCGAACGGGTGCGGCAAGGAAAGCCGGCGACGTAGCCACCGCCGGGATTTCTTGCCGCACCTATGCGAACCGCACCCGTCATTCGACGGGTTTCGACGGCGCGATGGGATCGGATGAACCTGAAAAGAAGGGAAGAAAGGTTTGAAGATAGGGTTTACGGCAAAGTCCGCCCCGCCAGACTGTCGGGCTGGACTTCCCATTCCACGGGATCTTCATGATCGCCGCAGCCGCTCAATGCGAACACGCCGAGGGCGATCAAAGCAATCAGGATGGAATACCGGAGCCAGGCTTCCGGGTTCGAGTCTTGCCTCACAGTCAAAAGTCCTTTCATGGGAATCGTGAGGACATTGTAAGCGACCAAGGAAATTACGCCAGCGACGGCACGCCATCAAAACACTGATTTGGCGTAAGATGTGGAGGCCCGGTGGATTAGATTCTGGCACGGCAACTTCTACGCGCGGGGATCAGAAGTGTGCATCGGAGAAGTCAAAATAGTGAATGCAAAAGTCAAAATGCAAAAGTCAGAAGCGGCGGGAGCGTCGATTTCTGACTTTTGACTTTTGCATTTTGACTTCACTATTCTGACTTTTCCCGGCTCTGCCGGCTTAGGCAGGAAGGAGATCAACCGGCGTGCAGAAACAGGTATCACACCTGATTCACCGGCTGTTCCAACCCCCGAACGCCGCGTCGATGAGGATGCCCACGACGCCGCTGGGGTACCGCGCCGTCCATTCGTAGCAGTTGGGGCCGCGACCGGTGTAGATCTGGCGATGCGAGCTGGTGTCGATGGCGGCGTAGTTGGATCCGTTCTTGTGGGTGGTCGCCTGCTGATCGCTGCTGCCGTGGCCCGCTTCGATGCAGCAGGAGTTGATGTGGTTCACCGGCGACTCCTCGACAATCACCGGGGTGGGCGCGCGTTCGATGCTGCCGGTTGCCGGATCGGTCCAATCCGCTTCCAGCGGAACCAGGGAGTACTTCGCACCACTGAAGGATGTGAACGACGAATAGTCGAACCGACCGTTGGAGCCCTGCCCCGTACCCCAGCCTCCCAGGACGGGCAGCGAAGGACAGCGATAGAGCTCTCGGGCGGCGGCCTCGCCGTTGACGTAGGAAAGAATGCTGCCCGCGAACGCGCCGCTGGTGCCGCGGGTCCCCACCTCGGTCCCCGCCCACGCCTTCTGCCACATCTCCGGCCCCTCGTACCACGAGGCGGGCAGCACGCCCTTCTTGTCATCGGAGAACGTCACAAACGCCAGCATCACCTGGCGAATCTGCGTGCGGCACTGAACATCGCGGGCGGCTTCCTTGGAATTCGCCAGACTCGGCAACGTGATGGAAATGAGCAGCACGATGATCGAAATCACCACGAGCAACTCAATCAGCGTGAATCCGCGGAATCGGGTCATGGGAGTACACCCGCGAAACAGTATACCTGCGAAGGAGGAAAAGAAGATGGAGGAGGTAAAGGAGGTAAAGGAGGTAAAGGAGGTACAGGAGAACTGCACCGGTACCTGCCTTCCGTTGTTTAGCGACGGGGCTTGCCCCGCTCCACTTGGTTCACCGTAAGAAAAGAACGGGGCAAGCCCCGTCGCTAAACGGCCTTCACTCCTTGCCGCCTTCGATCTTCACCTCGAACGCGGCGGCGATCGACCGCACAAACGCCTGACGCTTTTTCGGCGTGTTCTCGTGCCAGTTCAACAGATGTTCCTCGAACGTCCGCACTTTCCTCACGTCGCCCTCGTTCAGGTGCCAGACCGCTTCCCAATGCTCCGGCGTTTTCTCGAACAGCGGAAGCAGCGCCACCGCGACGACCTGGTTCCTGTCCCGATCCGTCGCGTTCTTCGTCAACGCCTCGGCATGCTCGCGCCGCCACTGCGCCAGCGTCTTGTTCGCAGGCAGCAAGCCGAGTTTCATGCGATCTTCCGCGTAGGTGCGCATCGACTTCTCGTAGCCTTTCCAGTGCGCAAACAGCGGCTGCTTCTCCCAGCGGTCCGCCATCTGCCGCAGCACGAACAGGGACGCCAGCTCGCACAGCGATTCCTCGAACCACTTGTTGCTCTCATCGCCTTCGCGGTACCGGCAGAGAATGTGGCACGTCTCATGAGCGAACTGGTAGATGTACTGAGACCAATAGGTTTCACCGGTATTCAGGCGCACGAAATACTCGCCCTGTTTGCCGCGTTTGAAAAGGACGATCGGCCCGCCCCTGGGCTCCACCAGAATCGGATCGAGCTTGCGATCCGGAAAATACTGCCACAGTTCGGAAGCCGTCGCGTGCAGCACTTTGTCCACCGTTCGCAGATCGGTTTTCCACTCCTTCTCGGTGGTGATCGCGCGAATGGTCAGCGGCTGGAGCTTCGGTGCTGCGTCCTGACCCCGGGCCTGTGCCGCGGCCATCGCGAGAAGCATCACCAACGCAAAGCGGCGGAAACGTAAATCCATGTGAAACATGATCGACACAGTTTAGCGACGGGGCTTGCCCCGTTCTGACGTTGCGCCCCACTGCGACGAAAGCGGGGCAAGCCCCGTCGCTAAACAGGCGGAATGACGCGGGTGCGGCAGTTGAAATCACTTGTCGAATGTGCGCCAGGTCACCGCCTGCCCGCTGAAGCTCGCCCGCAGCGCCGGCAGAAGCATGCCGATCAGCAGGACGATGATCGCCACAACGAGCAACATTTCGACCAGGGTGAACACGCGATGGAACCTGACCGCGACCATCCAAACTTCCTAAGCCGGCCAAGCCGGAAGGGCCAAGGGTAGAGGGATAAGAATTTCTATGCGCCGCGCGGCGAAATTGCAGGATCAGAATCTAACAAGGCACTACGCGGATCGTGCCTGCCCATCTTCACCCAACGATACAGATCATCCCTTTTCAAGGGTTCGCCATTCCGTCTTGCAGGCGCGGGTTGTTTGATGCGCGGCCTGTGGTCTTCTGGATACATGGACATGCGCCTTGCGTTGCCCTGGCACGGGCGCTGCCCCTGAATCGGAGGATCCCATGTCAATCCTGGTCCACCGCGTCGCCTTCGTGCTGCTTGTCGCCGCTGCTCTGCCGGCCGTCACCTTTGCCGACGCCGCCAAGAGTTCCCCAGCGAGCGCGCCGGTCGAAAAGCCGCCCGAGGCGAATGCCCCGGCTGCGAAAACCCCCACGGCACGCGAACGCCTGAACAAGCAGGCGGCGGAGAGCTATCAGCGATTGAAGGAATTACGGGAAGCGCTTGTGCACCTTGAACAGGCCTTGGCGGGCAACGACGCGGACAAAGCGTGGGAGCATTCCGCCCAGCTCACCATTCTCTGGGACACGCTTCCGTCGAAGCAGCGCATTTCCTTCGAGCGTCGCTACCCCGGCACCCGGGTCCGCGTTGAGAAGGCGCTGACGGAAGGCAAGGTCCTGGCGCGCAGTGCCGCGCCCAAAGCGCCGATCGCGGCCAAATCGGCGGAAAAAGCGGACCCGGAAGTGGCCTTGGCGAGAAAGGCGGCGGAACAGTTGCCTGAACCGGAAGCCGGCAAGAAGCCGGAATAGAAAAACGTGGCTGCCCATTTCGGCAGCTTCCACACGCCAAGCTGCTCTTGCACAGACTCTGCTGCTCACCGCGGCGGGGACTTGATCTCATACAGATGCAGTGAAGTGTCCGCAGTCGTGATGCGGTCCACCAGAATCGCCTTATCCGAGAGCCAGAAAAGCAGGAACTTCTCATCCTCGCGGCTTGGGCTCGACGGCTCATGGAAAATGAAGAACCAGACCCGACGCCCTTGCAGCGGGGCGATCTCGGACTGCATGTCGTTCCAATCTTTCAGCTTGACCCAGGCGGCCGGGGTAAGGGCCTGATCCCGGACCACGACGAACTTACCGCCGATCCACTGCTCGGTGTCGCCCAGTTCGAAGCGATGCCGGTAGAACGCCGCCATCTGGTGGGCCGCCCAGGAGGCGTGAACGACGTCGCCAGTTCTTTGATGTTCAGCCAGGTGGGCCAGGGCGTCGCGCACATCCGGTCGCTCGATGGATCGAATCCACTGCACCGCATTGAGCAGCGGATGCATCGCCAGCATCACCACAAGCCCGCCGACGACAAGGCGACCGCGTCGGCCCGTCAAGTCGCACAGTCGATCCGCACCGGCTCCAATCAGGAGCAGCAGACCGGGAACGGCGAATAGAAGGAGGCGGCCGCCCCCCGCCATCGTGTGCTGCGAATGAACGGGAAACGGATATTTCTTCAGAACCACCGCCGCCAGCGCGACCACCAACGGCGCCAGCAGCATGACGGCGCCAGGCAGGCGACGCCAACTCGAAGCAACCCCAATCGCCGCGAGCACCACGGCAATGCCCGCAAACCGAAACCCCATGGGATGCGTGAAAAAGTCCAGCGGGAGCGTAACCAGGGTCGCCAGATCCTTGAGGCGTCTGGGCGGAAGCGGGAGGAACCCCCCTCGCGCGGTCCAGTAGTCGTTCAGGGCAGTGTCCGATGCACCTCCCCCGGCAATCACCAACAGGTAGTGCAGAAGGAAAGAGCCGGCGATCACTGCGCCTGCTGCCGCAACACCGGCGCTGGTGCGCAGGCCCGAGGGTGCGGACCGGCTGGCGTACAGGACGCAGGCGAGAACACCGCAGGCGACGAACACGAATGGCAGACTCAGCCACATCAGCAATGCCCCGGCGCCGGTCAGCACAGCCAGGTCCCTGCTCTTCCAGCCGCCCTGCACCAGTCTGACGGAAAGCCAGAAGAAGACGCATGCGGCGGCCGCATCCACGCCATAGGGTTTGACCTCCTGACAGTAGTAGATCAATGAATCGCCCACGGCGAACAGGGAAGTCGCGGCCAGTCTCCCCACGGGGCTCAGTACCCGCCGTCCCGTCGCATCCAATGCCAAAAGGCCCGCAATGCCGGCCAGCAGCGGGAACAATCGCAGCGCCTGCTCCGAAGGGCCCAGTATTTCAACGGCAAGGCGTTCGATCCAGAGGAATCCCGCCGGCGCGGCCTGGTGGTGCGCCAGCGGCTCGATCAGGCGAGCAAAGGAGCGATCGAGAATGTTGTCGGCGAGGACGGCTTCATCGATCCAGACGGGGCGATCAGCGGTGTATGCCCACACTCGAATCAACACGCCCGCCAGCAACACGACATGGGCGAAGTTCACCTTTCCCCAATTGGCGACGCCGACCGAGGGGCGCTCCACGGAAATGGCGCGGCCTGGGCTGGAAACCTTGTCACTTGCCGCAGTCAGATCGTCCACGCGAAAGCCGTTCCTTTCTTGGTGGCCTGATTCCAGGTGGCCGTGTTTAGCTTAGGAATGGAATCGAAATAACTTCCCGATTTAGCCGGCGGGCTTGCCCGCCGAGACGCCCTCGGCGGGCAAGCCCGCCGGCTAAATGGGGGACCGCCAATTCGCCAAGTTATTTCGGCTCTGTTCCTTATCGGCTGGAGAGAGCCATGCATTCGTACAACCTCCCATTGCAACCTCCGCGCTCATTTGTGTCGATAGATCCGATTACCTCAGCCACCAGGAGTCCGTCATGCGCTTATCGGTCGTCATTCCGGCCTACAACGAGGAACACACGATTGAGGAGGTTGTCCGCCGCGTGCAGGCTGTTGAAATTGAGAAGGAACTTGTCATCGTCAACGACAAGTCCACTGACGGCACCGGGAGTAAAATTGACGCGCTGGCCAAGCAGTACGACAACATCCGCGTCCTGCATCACGCAACGAACCAAGGCAAGGGTGCCGCGCTTCGCACTGGCATCGCCGCTGCCACAGGCGACCTGGTCATCGTGCAGGACGCCGATCTGGAGTACGACCCGGCGGAGTATCCCAAGCTCATCAATCCGATCATCAAGGGCAATGCCGACGTGGTGTTCGGATCCCGCTTCATCGGAGGCGATTCGCATCGCGTGCTGTACTTCTGGCACTCGCTGGGCAACCGGTTCCTGACGCTCTTGTCCAACATGTTCACCAACCTGAATCTGACCGACATGGAAGTCTGTTACAAGGTTTTCAAACGGGAGATCATTCACAAGATCCACATCCGGGAGAACCGATTCGGATTCGAGCCGGAGATCACCGCCAAGGTCGCCCGTCAGCGCTGCCGCATCTACGAGGTCGGCGTCTCCTACGCCGGCCGCACCTACGAGGAAGGCAAGAAGATCGGCTGGAAAGACGGCATCCGCGCGATCTGGTGCATCCTCAAATACAACCTGTGGTCCAGGAAGTAACGTTGTGGCGCGGCGAAAGCACTCGCGGCTTCCGTCCCCTCGTTCTTGAGGTCTGCCCGGGAGCCGGAGTCCATCCGACCCGAGCCGTAACGCAAGCGAACAGTGGCACCCCGTTGAACTGAACACCAGCACATCATCACTCGAGTTTCATCCGAGAATCTCATCGAGCGAGCATATCGGCACCGAGCTTTCGCCGACCCGACGCGCCCCCCTGCGACAAACCGCCGCCGTCGTTTTTCAACGTCGCATGCCGGTTGCTACAATCCCGCCCTGCCTGGGAGGTGGACGTCGCTGCGCGGCGGGCAAGGCCCGCCGGCTAAACGCCGAGGCACGGGCCTGGTGGCTCACGGCTGATGGCTCAAGGTTGATGGCTTCACGCTCCCCGCTCTCTCCGTTCGAGGACTGACATGATCGACTACCTGGCTGGCGGAAACATCTTCCTTGTCATCGCGATCAAGCTGGCGATCTGCGGCGGCGTCTACCTCGCCGCCCTGAGCGTCATCGTCATGTTCTCCATCTGGTGGGAACGCAAAGTCGCCGGCCACATCCAGTCCCGCGTCGGCCCCATGCACGTGGGCCTGTGGCACGGCTGGGCCCAGTCCCTGGCCGACGGCGTCAAGCTCATCTTCAAGGAAGACCTCGTCCCCGGCGGTGCCGATTCCTTCCTCTTCCGACTCGCCCCGTACATCGCCTTCGCCCCGGTTTTCGCCGCGATGGTCGCGCTGCCCTTCGGTCCGCAATTCATCTTTGAAGACGGCCTGAACATCGGCGTGCTCTACGTGCTCGCGTTCCTCGCCGTGGAAATCATGGCGGTCATCCTCGCCGGCTGGGCCTCCAACTCGAAGTGGTCCATCTACGGCGCCATGCGCGAAGCCTGCCAGATGGTCAGCTACGAAATCCCCCTCGCCTGCGCCATCCTCACCGGCGTCCTCGTCGCCGGCACGCTGGACATGGTCGAACTCGGCTATCTCCAGGCCGGCGGCATGCACGAGTGGATCATCTTCCACAGCCCGTTCGTCTTCATCGCCTTCATCGTCTACTTCATCGCCAGCCTCGCCTCCAACAAGCGCGCCCCCTTCGATCTGCCCGAATCCGAAAGCGAACTGGTCGCCGGTTTCCACACCGAATACTCGGGCCTGCGCTGGAGCTTCTTCTTTTTCGCCGAGTACGGCGCGATGTTCATCGTGGGCGTGATCCAGGCGGCGCTCTTCATGGGCGGATGGAACAGCCCCTTCGGCAGCGCGGACCCGGTGTACATGGCGATCGGTTACGACGTGCAGGCCGCCGCCCAGGCGTTCTACAGCGGCGCGATCGACTCGGCCGTCACCTTCGACGCCAAGGCCGCCGCCATCAATGCGGTCACCGGAACCGAAGGCCACCTGACCGGCCTGGGGCTGGTGCTGGTGAATCTCTACGGCGTGTTCTGGATCGTCGCCAAGGCGATGACCGTGATCTGGATTCAGATCTGGCTCCGCTGGACGCTGCCGCGCATCCGCATCGACCAGGTGCTGCACGTGTGCATCAAGGTGCTGCTGCCCATCGGCCTGGTGACGCTGATCGGCACGGCGGTGTGGATCGCGCTCGTGCCGCAGCCCGAGCCGGGCTACATCAGCGGAAGCAATGCCCCGGTGACGCTCAGCGCCAAGTACGACGCCAAAGGCTATGCGAAGATCACTCTCGATCCGGCGACACTGACCGGCGACAAGGTCACCGCAGCCAGGCTCATGTCCGCGGCAGGCGAAGCGGATGTGTACGTCGTGGATGGCGAGAGCAAACATTTCCTGCGCGTTGGCTCCGGCTACACTCTGGGCGACAAGAAAACAGAACTGCTCGTTGCCGCGCCCTGGGCTGATTCGACCAAGCCTGAAAAGGCAGCGGACGAAGCGGTTATTTCACTGGCCGGCGCGTTCCCGATCCAGCGCACGGGACACCTGCTTTCACACACGCCCTGGCTTCAGGCGGGGGTGCAGGTGATCCTCATGCTCGTGTTCATTGCGGTGTGCGCCGGCTGCGTGGCGATCATGGCGGCAGGCTGGATGGGCATCCTGTTCAAGGACAAGAACCAGCCGCGGAAAACGCTCTTCGACGACATCATGCCTGTGGGCGATTCGGTGGCGTTTACGACGGGCGAACCGGTGGAAGCGAAGGCCGGGTGATTCACTTCACCTTCCCATCCTTCTTCGCATTCTCCTCATCCCTTCGCGCCGCGGTCCGTTCCGCCGCCAGGGCGTCGCGGTAGCGGCGGTCCCAGATATCCACATCGCGGCGCAGGCGCGTCTCGACCGCGTCGAGGTTTCGCTGGTTCTGCGCCAACTGGTCCAGGTCGCGTGAAATCTGCGCGATGTCCTTCGCAGCCATGTCCATCGCCACATCGGTCGCGGCGAGTTCCTGCTTCATCCGGGCGGCCGCGATCTTCGAATCCTCGATGGAACGTCGGGTGTCCGCCAGCGCTGTCTCCGTGCGCTTTGCGTCGGCGATGAGCAGTTCCAGCGCTCGCTTCGCCGCATCCACGCGCTGCTGCGATTCGGCCACATCGCTCTGCGCCGGCAGCGCGCCGCGAAAATCCTCCACGAGTGACTTGAACTCGAAGTCCGCCCGCTTCTGCCCCGCCTTTGCACTGGTCAGCGCTTCGTCGATCGCCAATGCATCGATCTCCATGCGGGTGTACGTCTTTTCGGTATCGATGACCGCCTGGGCGCCGGCTGCGCGCTCACCGGCGGTGACGGATTCGTCGGCTCGAATCAGAACCATGCGCTTCCTGGACTCTTCATGCTTCGCCACAGCCGCCACGTAAGCGGGTGAGCTCCGCACCCGGTCGACGACCGCCTTGTGCGCCGCCGTCGTCGCCGCGACTGCGGCTTCGGCGGCGGCCTTGGCACGCTGGAACGGCAAGCTCGCCTCCAGGGCCGCGACGTGCCTGCGGATCACCTGATCCAGCACGCCCTGCACCAGCGAAAGCTTGTCGCCCGCGTCCTTCAGCGGCAACCGCTTCGACGCCAGGGCGTCGGCGTATTTCTTCTCGTCATCACCCAGCCGGCGCAACCGATCCTCTTCATCGCGGATTTTTCCCGGCAGATCGCGCTTGGCGTCCCGCAACCGATCCAACGTGCGGTCGATCTCGCGCTGCTTGTCGCGCAGCCGATCCATCTCGCGGGAGATGCGGTCGCGATCGGCATCGAGATTGCGCAGAGCGCGATCCGCGTCGTCAAACGAACGACGCACCGAGGCGGTGTACCGCCGGGCACGGTCCAGTTCCGGGCCGGCGACGGAAATCGTGGCGGCGACAGCGATGACGAACAGAGAAAGGACGGCGTGAAGGCGGCGCATAGGCAGGCTCCTTCGGCTGAAGGCTCGACGCGCGGCGGGGGAATTGCCGATAACCAGCGTATCGCGGAAACCGGCGATTCGACTCATTGTACGCATGCGTGCAATCGCGGGTTCGGCCAAAACACGGACATCACCATGACCACCGCCACGGCTCCATCCCGCGCTTTCGACGGCTTCCGCAAGACCGGCCTCGATTCCTCGATCGAGGACAAGATCGCCGCACACTGCGAACGCTTCGGCATCGATCCGCTCACGGCCGTCACGCACTTCGCCGTGCTGATCCGCAGGCAGAATCTCAAGCGGTTCCTCGCTCATGCGGAACTCTTCAAACTCACGCTCGACGTGCCCGGCGACATCGCGGAGGTGGGCGTCTTCCGCGGCCTGGGCCTGATGACCTGGGCGAATCTGCTGGAAAGCTACTGCGTGGGCGATCGCACCAAAATGGTTTACGGCTTCGACAACTGGCAGGGTTTCACCGAACTGGCCCCAGAGGACGGCGCGAAGGTCGGCGAGGTGCAGAAGCACGTGGGCGGATTTTCGCCGGGGCAGTACAAGGAAGAACTGGAGGCGGCGATCGCGATCTTCGACGCGGATCGGTTCATTCCGTGGAAGCCGCGGGTGAAGCTGATCGAAGGGCACGTCGAGGAAACCGCGGGCCGCTTCGTGACGGAGAACCCGGGCGTGCGGTTCTCGCTGGTGCATCTGGACTGCGATCTGTACAAACCGACCAAGGCGGCGATCGAGGCGTTCTGGCCGCGACTGTCGCGCGGGGGCGTGATGATTTTCGATGAATATTCGATCAAAGACTGGCCCGGCGAGACGCAGGCGGTCGATGAATATTTCGCGGGAATCCCGGCGAGCGAGCGGCCACGCATCCGCAAGCTTCCCTGGACCAACGCGCCGGCGGGGTATGTCGTGAAAGAGTGATGGGCGGGCAAAGGCATAGATTGGACGCACTCGAAGTCTGAACGGTTGACAATCAAGCGAATGTCGAATGTCGAGTTTCTAATGTCTATCAACGGGCACGGACGGTCGCCTCTCTGCCCAACCGATAGATATTCGACACTAGACACTCGACATTAAACAATTGCCTTGGATCGTCGCTCGCCCACCCACCACCAGAGCCTCCCATGACCGACCTCTCCTTCTTCCACCAGAACGGCTACCAGGTTCTCCGCGATGTGATCGATGTGAACGTCGCCAAGAATCTGCTGGCGTTTCTCTCATCCGATGCCGACGACGCGCTGACGCTGCTCATGGCGGATTTGCGCTGCAACGGCATCGGGGCCCTGTGCCAGCGCATCGACGATGCCGCACGCAAGCCCGATTTCGAGGCGATTCCCAAGGACCAGCGCATGGTCATGAGCGGGCACTTCCCGCTGGAGACCCGCCTGTCGCGCACGCTCTGGCAGATACCGAAACTGGACAGCGTGCGGGAAGTGCTGCGGGCGGCGCTGGGGCACGACGAACTATTCATGCACATGCCGCCCACCGCGCGGTTCGTGCTGCCGGGCAACAAGCACGCCGGCGTGCCGGCGCATCAGGACACCAGCTACAACAAGCACATGACCGATTTCGTCACGCTCTGGGTGCCCCTGACCCGCATCGACGAACGCTGCGGCGGCGTGGCGGTTTTCGAAGGCAGCGGCCAGCCCGTGGAACTGCTCGAAGACCGCGAGCAGAAATTCTGGCTCAAGGGCGTGCCCACCGATGGCTTCAACAAAGTCCACTGCACGATGGACATCGGCGACGCGCTGCTGCTGAACAAGTGGATCATCCACGAGTCCGTGCCCAACACCAGCAACCGCATCCGCTATTCCATCGACACCCGTTACTTCAGCGGCCGGGAGCAGTCGAGCAAGCACCTGCTGGACATGCAGACCTGGCGCGTGATCGAGCCGGGCGTAAAGCAGCCGGCGGCGGCGTGAGCGGTCGATTCACGGCGAGATTCCGCATTGTTCTTCGTTTAGGAGCCGTGCAGGATCAACATCGCATGTGGGACGACTTTCCAAGTCGT
>CAYRPN010000103.1:0-21758 GCA_964426135.1 uncultured Phycisphaeraceae bacterium
GGGAGGGGAATCGGAAACGGCCAAGTCGGCAAGTTATTTCGGTCACGATCCTAACCAAGCGCGGTTCAAGCGGGCACGGATTCAACACAAAGAACACAAAGGCACGAAGAACGCGAAGAAGACAACGAACTTGAATGGGTCTACTTCCATTCATTCCGCCTTCGTGTCCTTCGCGCCTTCGTGTCCTTCGTGTCCTTCGTGCTTTTTCCCCCATCCGTGCCTTCAGCGTTATCCGCGGTGGCCCGCACTCTTCACAGGTACGGATTGCTCCGCCGCTCGCGTCCGATCGTCGTCTCCGGCCCGTGCCCCGGCAGGACGCGCGTGTCGTCAGGCAACGTCAACAATTGTTTGCGAATGCTCTCAAAGAGCAACTCGTGATCGGAAGTCGGAAAATCGGTGCGACCGACGCTGCCGGCAAAGAGCGTGTCGCCGACGAATGCCACGCCCTGCTGCGGAAAGTAGAACGTGACGCCGCCGGGACTGTGGCCGGGCGTGTGGCGCACCTCGCAGCGAAGGCCGGCGATGTTCAGCGCTTGCCCGTGTTCAAGGAAACCGGTCGCTGGCGGACAGACCAACGGCTCCTCCAGAACCACCGACAGATTCAGCATCGGATCGGTGAGGAACGCCTCCTCCTCGCGATGAATCAGGATGGGCAGGTCGGGCCACTTCTCGCGCAGATCGGACAGGCCCGCAATGTGGTCGAGGTGGGCGTGGGTCAGCAGAATCGCCTGCGGGACGAGGCCGCGCTCGCGGATGTACGCGGCGAGGCGATAGGGCTCGAATCCCGCGTCGATGATCCAGCAGGGTTGGGCGGCGTCCGTGGCGGCGCCTTCGCCGGCGCCATTGGCGCCTTGGCCTTCCACGTGAATGACGTAGCAGTTCGTCATCCACTCGCCCAGTTCGAATTTCCTGATGATCAGCTTGAGCGGCATCGGCGAAGTGTAGCGGAAGATGGTGCGTTGCCGCGCGGAGCAGCCCGGCCCTTCGGGCCGGCGCTAAACGGCGTCATTTCACCACGCGCTTGCGGCGCTTGCCGCTGAGGTAGCTTTCGATCACGGTCGAACTGAGATCATCGCTGGAGCAGTAGAACGCGGTGCCGCGGGTCAGGCGGGTGAGTTGGTCGACGAAGTCCACCCACTCCATGCCGTCGTAATCCTCGATCAGCGCGAAGGTCGCCACTCGGATCGCCTGCTGCTGGCAGCGCATCGCCTCCTGCAAGGTGAGCAGCGCCGTCGCTTCGCGCGGCGGATAGATCAGGTGCAGCACCTCGCCCTGGATCGGATCGCTCTCCACATGGGCCGTGGGCTGGCCATCGGTGATGATGAAAATCTGCTTGCTGGCGGCGCCGCGGCGGGAAAGAATCTGCCGGGCCATGCGCAGGCCAAGCTGCAGGTTGGTGAAATGCTGCGGCACGCGGCGGGGATTCTTGAGCGCCTGCTCCAGCGGCAACCGCATCTTCACCACCGGGTCGTAAAGGCTCACGGGCTTGGGCATCAGCAGCGGCAGGTCTGCCTCGCGGATGCGGCAGGCGGTCGAATAGAAGCCGACGTAGTCGACGGTGTCGAGCGGAAACTGCTGGCGAATCAGCGACGCCATGCCCAGCGCGACGCGTTTGGCCTGGAAGAATCGGCCGTAACGCATCATCGAACCGGACATGTCGAGCAGAATGCAGGTGGCGACATCCGTGCGGGATTCCGTCTCGTGCAGTTCGAAGTCCGCGGGTCTCAGATGGATCGGGAGGACGGCTCGTGAAGGGAGAACGGCTCGTGAAGTTTTGACAACACCGCCAAGCCCAGGCACTCCCGTGCCTGGGCTCTCGACGCGCCGCTCCTTCGCCTGCCGCGCCAGCGCGTTCCGCATCGTGGCGTGCGTGTCGAGGTCGCTGATGGCGTCGCCGAACTCGTAAGGCCGCGTGCCGTCACTGCGTTCATCGCTGCGGCCGGCGTCGAGGGCGGCGTGGCCGTCCCTGTTGCCGCGCTGAAGACCCTGGAAAATCTCCAGCAGCGCGCGGTGCTGAATGCCGCGAACCATCCGCGGCGTCAGCTTCAGCTCGCCGGTGTTCGGATCGCGCTCCAGCAGCCCCGCGTCGATCATCTCCTGCACCATGCGGGCAAGCTGCTCATCCTCCGACCGCTCCATCGAGTCGAGCGCCTGCTGCCCATATTGAAGAAGAAACCGCACCACCTTGGGCGATGGGAACAGGCTGTCGGGCGTGGGGAACGGATCGCCTTGATATTCACCGTAGCGGAATTGCATGGTCGTTCTCGCGGTTGCCGGAGCATCATAGGCACGCTCGCAAGGTATGCTGTCGGCTCCACGGTTCCCGCTGCATCGAACGCGGCGATCTCTCTGCGACTTCAGCGATGTCCCTCCCCACCGATACCACAAAAGCCAACGCCGATCAGCCTCCGCTGGCCATCATCACCGGCGCTTCAAGCGGCATTGGCGAAGCCACCGCGACGCTGCTCGCACAGCGCGGCTATCGCACCATTCTCATCGCACGCCGCACCGATCGCATTGCCGCCCTGGCGCAGCGGCTCTCCACTCATGCACCGAGCACGCCGATCACGCTGGACCTGGAGCATCCCGACGGCATCGAAACCGCGATGAAAAACATCTTCACCGAGCATGGTGCAGTCGACGTGCTGGTCAACAACGCCGGCGGCAACACGCTGTGTCCGACGCTGGACCTGCCGATGGACGATCATCTGCGGCTGATGCAGGTTCATTACTTCGCGCCCCTGGCGATGATCCGCGCTTCCCTGCCCGACATGCTCCGACGCCAGCGTGGCCACGTGATCAACATCACCTCCATTGCGACCAAGATGGGGCCTTGGGGACACGGCGCCTACGCCGCCGCCAAATGCGCGCTCGTCTCGCTCACTCAATCGCTCTCGGCGGAGTACGGCGATCAGGGCGTTCGCTTCAGCTACGTCAACCCCGGCGTGGTCAAGACGGAGTTTTTCGACGGCCCCGGATACAGCCAGATTTCGCAGCAGGTCAAGACGCACGGCGTCGCCGCCGATGTCGTCGCGCGCCGCATCGTCGGTTTGCTCGATCGGCCAAGGCTCGAACTCTGTGTGCCCCGCCACTACCGCATTCTCGACTGGATCAAGGCGCTTCATCCCGGCCTGGCGCATTCACTGGTCACCCGCAACAGCCTTCCCGGGAAGAAGGCGTGAGAGCCGCGTCGATACAATCAGCAGCCCGCCCGCATTCCCGCCGCAGGCGGATGCTCTTCTGGATTTTCACATGGCCGACAAACCGGCGATCAACACCAGGATTTACGCACTCAGCGACGATCGGATGCTCAGCATCCTCGACCTGCTCGACTACTTCGCCAAGCAGGGCACGATGCGCGTTTCCGACTTGCACCTGAAAGTAGGATGCCCGCCGACCTATCGCGTGGACGGCCGCCTCACGCGCCTCAAGGGCCCGCCGTTCACGGAAGAGATCATGCAGAAGGTGATCCGGATTCTGCTGACGTCGGATGCGGACATCACGACGCTGAAGGAGATGCGATCGGTCGACAGTTCGTTTCACATCGAAGCGCGGCAGTTCCGCCTGAATCTTTTCTACGACAACGACGGACCCGCCGCGGCGATCCGCGCGCTGGAGTCGACGCCCCCGGCGCTGGAAACCATCGGATTCCCCAACAACGTCTGGCAGGACATCATCCGCAGGCAACAGGGTCTGGTGCTGATGACCGGCATCACCGGCGCGGGCAAGAGCACGACGATCGCGTCGCTGATCGACCGCATCGTGGAGACGCGGCCTTGCCGCATCATCACGCTGGAGGACCCGATCGAGTTCCGCATGAAATCGCGGGCCGCGATGATCTCGCAGCGCGAGGTGGGCCGGGATGTGCCCAATTATGAAACCGGCCTGCGCGACGCGCTGCGCGAAGACCCGGACATTATCTTCGTCGGCGAAATGCGCGACCGCGATTCGGCGCAGTGGACGCTCACCGCCGCTGAGACGGGACATCTCGTGTTCTCCACGCTGCACACGCGCGATTGCCGCGGCTCGATCTCGCGCATCCTCGACATGTTCCCGCCGGAACGTCGCGACGAAGTCGCCAGCCAGTTGTCGCTGGGCCTGGCGTACATCGTGTGCCAGAAGCTGATCCCGCGCGCCGATGGCCAGGGCCGGGCCGTCGCGATGGAAGTGCTCAACAACGTCTACGCGGTGGCGAACCTGATCCGCTCGAGCAAGTTGGAGCAGCTTTACTCCGTCATGCAGACCAAGACGCGCGACATCCCGGAAGAGCGCATGCTCACGATGGAGCGCTCGCTGGCGGAACTGGTGCGGCGCGGCGACATCACGGCGATCGAGGCGGAGAAGTGGTGCAATGACTGGGTATCCTTCTCCAACGAGATGGACCACATGTACTCGCGCGAGCCGGAGGCGGAGACGCCGGAGGGTTGGCACTGAGAAAGTTCCCAATCGCAAATGTGAGATTTCAGATTTGAGATTTCAGATTTGAGATTTGAGATTTCAGATCTCAGATTTGAGATTTTGTTCACGTCGGCGGATTGCTCGCGCGGATGATGCGAATCTGATCGGCGGGAAAGAAGGTGCCGTGGTTCATCCCGGGGCAGCGCTGGGCAGCGCGGTCCCACGCCATCTTGCCGCCCAGAAGTTCCGGCCAGAACGGCCAGGTGCGGCACTGCTGCGGCCTGGCATCGTAGACGCGGCAAAGCGCCTTGCCCTTGTCGTCGCGGGCCAGAAAAATGCAATCGAAGACGCCGCGGTTCTCCACTTCCTTCAGCGACCACTTGCCGTTGATCGTGCGGGCAAAGGTGCGGAGGAACTCGTTGTGCGGCATGCCGACCTTCGCCGCCATCGCTTTGCCCTCATCCTCGCTGAACCACACATACCCCGGCGGCCCGCTGCAGCAGTTGCCGCATTGCGTGCAGGAGAATCGCAGGCCGTTGGCGAACCAATCGGGTTGTGTTTCCTCAGGCATGAGTCATCTTTCATTTAGCCGGCGGGCTTGCCCGCCGCGACGGCAGGTTCGACGTCGGACAATCGGTCGTCGGCGGGTCATCAAATGCCGAATCACGGCGTTTTGCATAAGTCAGCGCGAATCGCCACGTTTGCCGTTGTCATGCGGCCCACGGCGAGCAAGCTCGCCGGCTAAATGGGAGAGCGCTACAAAGCACTTCCACGCCGCACCAGCGCCACAAGGAACAGCAGGCCGGTCACGCACGTCAGCGAAATCACCGGAATCTGCCCGACGTAGCCGAACACCGTCGCGCGGTTGTCGATCGCCACATCGGCCACCGCCGCGCCGTCGACGTGCTGCAGTTTGCCGTCGACCTCAACGAACGGCCCCACGCGGCCGGACGAATCGATGAACCCGCTGACGCCCATGTTCACCGAGCGCACCATCGGCACGCGATTCTCCACGCAGCGCAGCACGGCGATCTGGAAGTGGGCCGTGCGCTCGCTGTCGGTGCCGAACCAACCGTCGTTGGTGAGATTGATCAGGAGGTCGGCCCGCTTGTTGCCGTCGCTGTCGTAGACCATCGGCCTGCAGGCGCGGGCCAGCGTGTCCTCAAAGCAGATCGGCGTGGCGACGCGCAGCACGCGCGCTTCCTCGCCGATCCCGCGCGGCAACTGCACATCGAAGACGGTGTACGCTTCGCCCTTCTGCAGCGTGTAATCGTTGCCTTCGCCGTAGGGGCTGAGATATTTGAGGAACAACGCCTTGAGCCACGGCCAGTCCTCGACCCACGGGATGTATTCGCCGAAGGGTACGCGGTGAATCTTGTCGAAGCGCTGCGTCGATTGCGTGCCGTCGGCCTGATAGAGATACGCCGAGTTCCAGCGAAGCGACGGTTTCATCAGCCACGTCTCCTCCGGCGGCAACGGCTGCGCCTTCTGCGGATCGGGAAGCCAGCGGGCGGCGCCGACGAAGAGATTCGTCTGAAGATCGAATGCGAGTGTGCTCAGTTGGTTATGAAAGCGAAGGGCGCTTTTCTCGGCGTCCATTTCGCGCACGCGGATGAGCCGGAGCAGCTCCACGTTCACTTCGGTGTTCAGGGGGAACGGCACCATCGTTTCAGGCAGTGCGATCAGATCGGGCCGACGGGGTTTCTCGCCCTCGGCCATTGCTTTCGGCTCAGCGGCCATATTGATCAGTTCGACGAGGCGGTGCCAGTCGTTCGCCTGCTGCTGCGGCGTGGCGTTGGTCTTGTTGTCCTGCGTGACGCTGGTCTGCACGATGGCGATGCGGACCCTGGCCGGCATGGCTTTCGTCATGTCGCCATAGCCAAGTTGGAACATGCCCCACGCGAGGGCCGCACCAAGGCCGGCGGCCCAAACAATCGGCCCCGTCCACCGGCGAATGCGACCAGCGCGCGGCGAATGTCGCGACGATGCAAGCATCTGCGACGCATCCAGAATCGCGCCGCTGGTCATCGCCACGACAAAGCTGACGGTCCATTCGCCGGCGAACTCGGCAACCTGAATGATCGCGCTGCCGCCATCCCCAGGCTCATACGGCGCCTGCGAATGCGACAGCGCGTACCAGCCGAAGCCGCCTTGGAGGATGGTGCCGCGCAGGTACTCCAGGCTGACCCAGACCATCGGCACGGTAATGGCGGCGGGCCAGCGGAACTTGCGATCGATGGCGCGCCAGACGATCGCATACGCGGGCCAGTAGACGGCCATGTACGCCGCGAGTCCCGCGAAGCCGCCGCCGGTGATGGGAATCAGCCAGCGGATCATCACGAGCCACCAGGCAAAGCTGACGAGGTAGGTGATCCAGGCGAGCCGCCAGCGCCGCTCCGCATGGCGCGCCAGCCAGGTCATCGGCACCAGCGCGATGTGCGCCAGGATCCCCCAGCCCGGCTCAGGAAACGCCAGCGCAAGCAGCAGCGCGGTCAGCGCCGCCAGCGCCAGGTACTGCCACAGCGAGCGCACCTGGAAGTCAGCATGGCGGGCGGGTTCGGGATGCAAAGGAACAGCCATCCGCACAGGATAGCGATGATCGGTGAGAGGAAGAGTGGAAGAGAGGAAGAGTGGGTTGCGACGAGTGGGCGGGACTGCCGATGGGCGATGAGTTGTCAGAGCCGGGGCCGCCAAGGAGCAATTGAAACTCACATCGTCAGCGCCGTCGCCGCATCCGGCGCGATGGTGAACACCGTGTGCAGGCGGGCGATTTCAAAGATGCCTTTGACCTTCGGCTGCATGTTGCAGAGGACGAGTTTCTGATTGCGCTTGCGTTGAATCTGCAGAGCTTCGACGAGCACCGCGACGCCGGAGCTGTCCATGTAGGGCACCCCAGCCAGGTCGATGACCATGCGGACGACCGGTTGCCTCAGGAGGCCGGTGAGTTCGTTTCGCAGGTCGGAGGATCGGCTGAAGTCGATGTCGCCGTTGATCCTGACGAGAAAACCGTCTGCGATGGTTTCGCGTATCAACATCACTTGGTTCGGCTCGGACATGGGAGGCGTTTCCTGGAAAGTTCGATGCGGTCGCTGCGGTCTATAGGAACCGAGGAGGGAACGTCGATCAGCGGCACGCCACGAGTCAGGTCGTGTGGCCGGCGCGGGCAAACTTGCGAAGCGTCAGCCTCAGGCCCCGGCCGTCGCTGCGCTGCTGGTAATCGCAGACATCGCACGCCTCGCGGATGATGGTGACGCCCAGCCCGCCGGGTTTGACCTCGTTGAGTTCGCGACCGGCAATGCGGCTCAGATCAACTTTGCCGCTTTCGTCTTCGATCACGACTTCGACGCCGCAGGCGCCCTCGTGCGTCACAGGCGACAGTGTAACGCAGATCGGCTGATCCGTGCGCCCACCGTAACCGTGGCGGATCACGTTGGTCAGCGCTTCATCGACGGCCAGTTCCAGACGATCGCTGTCTTCGTGCCCCAAGCCGAACTTGCCCGCGGCGGCTTCCACAGCAGCACGCACAACGCACAGCAGATGCGGATCACTTTGAAGCCGGATTTGAATCGGAGCGTGCATGGGAGTTGGCGGGCGGGGAACAAAAGACAGAGGACAGAGGACAGAGCACAGAGGACAGAGTTCGGAGGTCAGAGGTTAGAAGACAGAAGGTGGAGATCGCAGAGGACTCGCTGATTTTTTTCTACGGCTTGTTTTCCTTGCCGACCGCGAACCGCTTGTTCTTCACGGCATCCGTCCAGCGGTCGACCGCGTCGCGGCGTTCGATGTCGTCGGCGTAGGGATTGTATCCCAGTCGTTCACCGGTGATCCGCTCGAGTGCGTCGATGGCGAACAGCCGCACCGCCGGGTCGTCGCAGTCGAGTTGATCCACCAACTGCGGGATTTTCGTGACATCCTTCGATTCGCCGGCGCGATTGATCGCGTAAAGCCTGGACGCGGGATCGGGCGAATCGAAATCCCCTGTCCGCGCGGGCGGAGCGCAACGAGCGAATCCCGTCACCAGGACGAGTGCCGCCAGCGCCATCGGCGTGCCTTTCATTCCATCCATCATCTGCAATCCTACATCGGCAACCCGGCCATGGGCCAATCAGTCCTCGCGATGCCAGGGCAGTTGCCTATGGGAGGGCGAGGCTTCCGCCGAGCCGCGCCCGCAATCGCCACACCGCCTAAACTCACCGCATGAGTTCGCACACCGCCCACCCATCCGCCGCCACGCTTGGCCAATTGAGATCCACCGGCTACCACTTCCGCCCCATCAAACACGAACTGCGCGACAATCTCATCGCCCGCATCCGCGCCAGGGAACCCGTGTTTCCCGGCATCGTCGGCTATGAGCAGTCCGTCCTGCCGCAGGTGATCCACGGCATCCTTTCGCTGCACGACATGCTCTTCCTCGGCTTGCGCGGACAGGCGAAAACGCGCATGCTCCGGCAGTTGCCGACGCTGCTCGATGAATGGCTGCCCGTGCTGCGCGACGCGGAGATTCCCGATGATCCGATGCGGCCGATGACGACGACCGGCAAGCGCGTCGTGCGCGAACAGGGAGACGATGCGGCGATCCGATGGCTGCATCGTGAGGAGCGCTACCACGAAAAACTGGCGACGCCTGATGTCACCATTGCGGACCTGATCGGCGAGGTCGATCTCGTCAAGCACGCCGAGGGCCGGTATTTGTCGGACGAAGCCACGATGCACTTCGGCATGATTCCGCGCACCAATCGCGGCATCTTCGCGATCAACGAACTGCCCGATCTTTCGCCGCGAATCCAGGTCGGCCTATTCAACGTGCTGGAAGAACGCGATGTGCAGATTCGCGGCTACCCGATTCGGCTGAATCTCGATGTCTGCCTGGTCTTCAGTGCGAATCCGGAGGACTACACCAACCGCGGCCGCATCGTGACGCCGCTGAAGGACCGCATCGGCTCGGTGATCCGCACGCATTATCCCCTGACGCTCGATGACTCGATGCGCATCACGCGCGAGAATGCGTGGGTGGAGCGAAGCGAAGAGACAAGTCGCGACGCGGACGCCGGGACGACGGATCGTGCGATGTCGCCGCGCGTGGAGATTCCCGCCTTCATGCACCGCATCATCGAAGAGATGGTGTCGCAGGCGCGAAGAAGCCCGCACATCAACCAGGCGTCCGGCGTCAGTGTACGCGCCAGCATCGCGTGCCTGGAGAATCTCGTCAGCAGTGCCGAACGTCGCGGCCTGATCACCGGCGAGGACCGCGTGGTGCCCCGCATCTGCGATCTGGAGCATCTCGTCGCCAGTTGCCGAGGCAAGATCGAACTCATGATGGCCGAGGATGGCCAGGGCAGCGAAGACAAACTCGTGCGATCCATCTTCGGCGAAGCGGTGAAAGCGGTGTTCGAGGAAGTGGCGGACCTCGAGGACTTCGCGAATCTTTCCGACGCCTTTCAGAAGGGACTGTCGCTGACGGTGACGGACGAGACGTCGGCCCAGGATGTCGTCGCGAGCCTGGGCCTGGTCGACGGCCTGGCGCAGGCCACCGCCCGACTCGCCAAGGCGTTGAAGCTGAATGCCGGCGACCCGCATCATCTCGCGGCAGCCGGCGAATTCCTTTTGGAAGCGCTGTACGTCAACAACCGGCTGAGCAAAGCGGCGTCGCTCGGCGGAACGAAGTATCGGCGGTGAAGCGAACTCAAGAAAGTCGGAGCCGGCAACCACCATTCCCCCGGTTGCTCAGGCGACGTTGACAATTCCGTTCGCTTTCCTAAACTACCTGCCGTGGTCGGTCATGGCCGACGCACCCTTGAGGGGGTGTAGCTCAATTGGTTAGAGCATCGGACTGTCGATCCGAAGGTTACGGGTTCGAGCCCCGCCACCCTCGCTTAAAACCCCTAGAAAACTAGGGGTTTTTTGTTGCCCGCACCGAATGAGGTTTCAAGGTGAAATGACGGGGCTACGCCGGGGCTACGTTTTTCGGAAATCCGGCGGGGTGCTACCCCTCCTCCGTGATGTCGTCAGCAGGGCCAGGCGGTGCGGTGCCCTGAAATGAAAAAGCCCCGCCCAGCGGGTGCTGGACAGGGGCCGAAAGGCTTCCGGCAAACGCTGCCGGTGAATCAGGCGGGGGTGGGTTGCTCGGTGGTGGGCCTGTAGTCGCGATGGTGGTGTGACCAGCCATCGAACAAGAGCGAGTTGCGAAACGTGTCCAGTGTCGAATACAGACGGCGAAGATCGTCAGCTAGTGCCACGACAACCGGCCAGTTCTGCCGCAACAACCGATCAGCCACGGACAGTGCGGCGTTGACTTCGGCCTCGACCGCTTCGGTACTGGCGAACATGCCGTGGATTCTCGACGCGACGCGGTACGCGGCTTGTGCGTCGTCGGCCATTACCGCCCGCCCAGGCTCACCGGTGAAAATGCGTTCGCCGACGGTACCTGCAACGTGGATCACAATCAGGTCTCGCGATGTCGCAACGTCGAACGCTTCGCGAAGATCGAGCATGCAGCACCCGACCTGCGATCCGGCTTGCACCATGTCGATCCTCAGTGCCCGCATGCCGACAAGTTGCCCAACAGCAGCGTGCGACGCCTCATGGATCGAAACTAACTCAGGCGAGTGGAGTGTCATCGGCCTGCCCTCGCATAGCTGATACTCGGACGCGGGCCGGGTGTGGAGTTGTCGTCGCGGTCGTGGCGACCTGTCCAGCCGTGGCGTGACCGGGCCAGGGCCTTGACAGCGGGGCCGCAGTCTTTCGCGTCGATCTCGCCATTCGCCAGCATCCAAGCAAGGTCACGGCGAGTCTGGTCAACACGACGATTGATTTCATCGTCGCCGATTTTGAAAATCGGGCATTCCATTTCTGGCCCATCGGTGATGCCGAAGTCGCCACGCACCGGAATGAAACCGTGAGCAAGTTTCTCGACGACGATCTCAGGTGCCGGCCCGACCAGTCCGCCATTCAGTGCGTTGGTTCGCATGGCCTCGATCGCCTCGCGTTGCTGGCGTGCGGCCAGTTCAACCGGATCGACGATGAAACAAGCCGGCGTGAAAAAGGTGCCGATCAAGGTCGGGTGTAGACCGCTCAGCTCCTCCAGCCGGCGGCGGGCCTGCTCCGCCTTTTGCCGTTCCTGCCGACATCCGGTCAACGGTGTGGCGGCTTTCACCAGCGAATGCCGGATCGCCGCGATTTCGTCCTCAGCCCTTTTCGTTTGCTCGGCATAGACGCGGGCGGCGTCGGCTTCCAACTCCTCCCATCGCGGCAGATGTTCCGCAACTTTCGCGGAGGCGATGGCCTCGGCCACGGCCTGCCGCATGGCAAGCACGTCGTCATTGGAAAGGCTCAACAGTGCCATCGCATTGGACAGCCGCTTACCGTCCGTTTGCTTCGGTTCGTCGCGGGTCAAAATCTCACGCAAGTCTCGCCATGCGTTTTCAACTGCGGCAGCTTCCGCAGCCTCACGCTGGCGAAGAAGATCGGCAACGGGGTCGGCGGTCGGGGTTTCGATGCTCATGGGGTGGAACCTTTCTTGCCGGGTTGGCCGGCGGGTTGGGGTGTGTCGTCGTTGGACAGATGGAACTTTTGGGTCATGCCCGGCCCTTTGCTGTCGCATTCGATAATTTCAATGCGGCGTAGTACCTTGGGCTACGTTGCCCTCTGCCGCGTCCCCGCCCCGACCGTGTTCAGCGTCCTTTGAATCTCGCGGCGAGTTCTCAGAGCGTTTAACGCCAACCGGCGGTAGCGGCGGGGTCGTGCCCATGCGGATGACCTTCAGGCCGTAGGCCCGCCAGCAGGCTCTCAACCAGCGCCGAAAGCCGGTGAAGTCGTCCAGGTCACCGGTCGATTCCAGTTCGACGCTGAACCGCCGGCGGGCTGGCGTTCGGGATGACGGGGGGCGGGTTGGCTTCGTGGTCGTGGTCATGGTTCCGTCCTTGGTTCACTCGCTTCACCCGCTTCACCCGCTTTTCCCTTCTGCGTCTACTCCTATACCTCACCCTCTACTCTCCCTCTACATACCCCTGAAACGACGGTTGACGTGGGTAAGGCGCAATAGAGGAAGTGGGTGAAGCGGGTGAAGTCGATGAATCGCGCAGGCCGACGCCCAGCCAGACCTTGACCACTTTGGAACCAACGGTTCGTTGGGCATCCTTGAGGCTGGGCCGCAGCCGGCGGATGGCCAGGCCGAACGCCATATTGGTCATGCTCGGTTCACCCACGGCCTCACGGCTTCGGTTGTACGCGGCCTGAAGGTCCGCCTTCGTGGTAAAGATTTCGGGATGCTCGGTCGTGTTCGATTCGAGCCACACGGCCAGCGGGTCCGTGGTCTCCCTGAACTCGGACCACGCCTCGCGCATGCTGGGGGATTCTGTGATGCCGCGATTCGTGCGGATGTTGGCTAGCGCGTCCAACGCCCTGTTGAGAACGCCCGATTGCTCGGCGGGGTCGGCGAGCTGCGCATCAAGAGCATCACGCGGAATGAAGTCGGGGCCGTCAGGGTCGAATGTGCGATGGAAAGGAATGACGATCCAGCGGCGAAAGAATGCGTGAGTCGAATCCTCAGATCGTGGCGGATGGTTCGCGCTGAAGATCAGGCGCGCGTACGGGTCAAAGTCGAAACTATCGACATGCTTGCGCTCTCCGCTGATGGTGTCTCCGCCGGTCAATGCCTTGAACATCGACGTGCCGGCCAGGTGCGCCGATGGCAGGTCTGCGCAGATATTGGCCAGCTTGCCCACGAGTCGCGACGCGGAGAACCGATCGGCCTCCAGTTTGTGCAGCGGAACCGTGGCGATGTTGCGCTTGCCCAGGAAGGCGATGACCGCGCACAGGTAGACCGACTTGCCGTTGCTCCCTTCGCCGATCAGGAGAATGGCCTTTTGGATGCTCACGTCGGGCAGCATGAGCCAGGCGACGATTTCCCACGCGACGCTCTGCGCGTCAGGCGGAAACGAACTGGCGACGAACCGCTCCCACGCGGGGCAGGTTGCGTCCCGGTCGAATCGCACGGGAATCTGCACAGGCGACAGGAAGGCCGGATCGTGCGGTTTCAAGGTCCGCGCCGCCACGTCCACAATTCCATTGAGAACATTCACGCGGTCAAGGGGCGGACGTTCCCACAATTGCGGGGCGTCGACTCGAATGTATTCCACCACCTCGGACGCCCGCTTGGTAGACCAGCTTTCGGATTCGTCCCAGTTGTTCAACAGCAGCTTGACCAGGTGGGCCACGCAACTGTCGCCGGTGGGCCGATAGACGCCTCCCGTGAAAACGTACAACTTGCCGCCGCCATCCTTCGCGAACGATTCGATGGAGCAAATCGAATCTGCAAGGCGGCGCGTCAGACCTTGACCTAGATCAGGTGGCCCGCTCGTTTCTCGCTTCGCCCGCTTTCGCCGCGCGGGTTTGTCCTGAACCTCATCCGTCGCCGGAGGCGTCCACGGCGGCGCGGCGTCGGCCAACGATTCAACTTCCTTCGCGATGGTTTCCGATTCGACACACTCGCGCGCCGCCACAAACTCAACAATATCTTCGCCCTTGGCGAGTCCAGGCAACTCCACAATACGAACGGATGCAGCGCCGGCTTTGTTACTCAAGTGAGCAACATCAATTCCATACTGTCGGCCCGCGTCGTCATTGTCGGGAACGATGACAACATGCTTTCCGCGAACCCATGACCAGTCTGATTTCTTCGCCGACTTGGAACCATGCGAACTTGTGATTGCGATCAGGCCGACGGTCTCGGCGACTTCAACACAATGTTCACCCTCGAATACATACACTCGCTGCGCACCCTCAATTCGAGCGCGTCGATACAGCGGCAGCAGAGCATCGGGAGGGTCCGCGACGACATAGCCTTGGCCGTCGTGGTGAATGGGCCTGAACTGTTTTTCCGGTTTGCCGGTGTTCGGGTCAATCTCCTCAAGGTCAAGGCGGACGATGTGAAACTGATTGGAAGTTTCGTAGTCCCAGCGAGCGACGCACTTGCCGCCGCTGAACCGCTCACACGCGGCAACGGCGGCGTCGATGGTCTTGTATCTGGTGTGGACCTTGGCCGGCGCTTTCGCTGGCCGTGGGCCGTTGCCGTTGGTGCCTCGCGCCTCGCGGAGAACATCGGCCAGCGGGCGGCCGGTTGTCGCGGCAATCACGTCGAACATGTCGCCATGCCAGCCGCATCCGTGGCACTTCACCTTGAACGCGCCATCCTCCGCGCGAAAGATGCTGGCGCTCGGGCGTGAATCCTCATGCGCCGGGTCAGGGCATCGGCAGGTGTTGCCGCGAATGAATCGCTCGCCCAGGGCTTCGACCAGGGCGGCACGGTCGCGGCGGGTGTCGTCGATGGTGTTCACGCTCGCCTCCCTTTGATTGCGGCCGCGTCGTGGGCCAGCATGAGGTCGCGTAACTCGTGCTCGCGGTTCAACAGCGTCCGGCGCGCCGGCTCATTCAGCGGGCAGTTGCGGAGCGCGTCGAGAATGCGCCGGTGCTCCGCCGCAATCGCTCGTCGCTGGGCCGGCGAAGTTTCGGGGGCCGGCTCGCGCGGATTTCGCGGCGGGGCAGTTGCCCGGGCTGGATGTGGTCGCGATAATTGGTTCATCGTTTTGTCCTTGCCGCGCTCGCTCTGATAAAGCGGTCGCGGCTTTTTCATTTCTGAAAAGCGCGACGGCGGCGGTGTGAAAAGTTCAGGCAACAGCGGCAGCGGCCACGCCGCCGACGTTGGCGTCGATGAACGCGTTGATGGCGGATGGCCGATAGCGCACCGCTCCGCCGATCTTCACGAACGCGGGGCCGCGTCCAAGCATTCGCCACTTGGCAAGAGTTTGCGGGCGAATGTTGAGAAGTTGTGATGCACCCTCGACGGTGAGAAGTTGCTCGATGGGGCCGGGTCGTTGGTCGGTTCGTGTCTTCATTGGTCGCTCCGTGTGACTTTTGTGGAAGTACACGAATGACCGTATCCCCTTGTTTCCGCGTGTCGATAGGGTTGTGCTGATGTGACCGGCCAGGCGGTCAGATGGGGCCGATTAGTCCGCTTCGGCGTCAAGAATTTTGACCGCCGCCGCCTTTGCTGCACCTTTCCCCTGCTTCGATCCGTACTCGACGATGCGACGCACTTCGCTTGCGGTGTAGCGGTGTCCCTGCCGCTTACGCTTCTCCACGCCTGCCCCATCTCGCCATCGCCGGATCGTCTTTTCGCTGCCGATGTCGTTGGCGAGTTCACTGTGCAGCATCGGTCGGAACGTCGTCACGCCATGCCCAGGATCAACGGCGGCAAGTTCCGCGATCTGGCGAAGTCGATCGACGTATCGCTTTGCGGCGGTTTCGAAATCGCTGAACCACGACGCACGAGGATCGAGTGTGTATCCGGTTGCGGCGGTTCGTGGCGTCAGCGTCGCGACATCGGCCAGCGTGCGACGTAGACCGCCCAGGACAGCGGCGGCGTCGCGGCGAGTCGATGCGTCCACGATGTCCACGATGCCGGCCTCGGCCTGTTTTACACGGGCCAACACGGTGCGGGCGGCGTCGCGATAGAAGGAATCCGCCTTCGTCAATTCCTTGATTGACGTGGCGGGCATTTCGCATTGTGCGAGCATCGCCAGTTGATCGGCGATGTGACGCAAATCGTCGGCAACTGGTGGAGATGTGCGGGTCTTGCTCATGGGTTCATCCTTGATGGTGGTGGTGCGTCCTGCTCACTTCGTCGTCTTCGGTGTGGCGTTCATGGCACTGGCGATTGCCGCCGTCGCGGCGTCCACCGACTGGCGAACCGGGGCCATGAGCAAGTGAGCGTAACGGTTCGTCGTCTGCGTCTTTCGA
This sequence comes from uncultured Phycisphaeraceae bacterium, assembly GCA_964426135.1. Classification (GTDB taxonomy): domain Bacteria; phylum Planctomycetota; class Phycisphaerae; order Phycisphaerales; family Phycisphaeraceae; genus CAYRPN01. The sequence goes on from CAYRPN010000103.1 coordinate 16,195, forward strand.
TGCCCCAGGGCTTGCCCCACCACTTTGAGACTGGCTCCCGCGTTGACCTGCCACGAGGCGAACGTGTGCCGCAAATCGTGGACTCGCAGATCGGCCAGCTTGGCACGTTTGCAGATTCGCTTCCACGCAGACTTCGGTTCTGTCAGGTGCGGGTGTTTGCCGGCGGATCGGTGAGATGGGAACACGTACTCGCTTGGCTCCGCCGGCGGAGTTTTTTGGGCGGCGGCATTGACCTGTTCTTTCTTTCGAGCCTTGAGGATTTCGACGGCCTGCGGACTGAGTGGTACGGTCAGCGGATCGCCCGTCTTGGTCATCGGGATTCGCCAGACTCCGCCGGCGATGTCGATGTCCTCCCACTTCATGCTCTGGACGTTGGCTCGACGTGCCCCGGTGAACAATGCGATCAGGATGAAGTCGCGGATGGTTGGGTTCTCTTGGTTGACCGCATCCAGGAACCGAGGAAGCTCATCAGCTTGGAGGAAGCGTTCGCGGTGTGCCTCACTGAACCGCCTCACGTATTGCACCGGGTTCTCTCCCTTGTATCCCAACTGCTCACGGGCCATGCTGAACACGACGGACACGAGGGCCATCAAGCGATTGGCCACGCCCTTGCCGCCGTAGACCTTCACATCGCCATCAGCGTCTTTCCTCTCGATGCCGCCCTTGCCGACACGAGCATGGAGGGCGGCGGCGTCTTTGCCGGTGATCTGGTCAAGGCGACGATTCGCCCAGGCGGACAGGAAGACTTCACACTTGCGTTGATCTTCCTTCCACGTCTTCTTCTTCGGCTTGGCGTGCGTCTCCAGGTAGTGGGCGAACGCCTCGCCGAAGGTCAGCCCCTCACGCTGCAATCGCTTCTCCGCCACGATGTCCTTGCCGGCGGCGATCTCCACCATCTTTGCTGCCGCGATCTTGCGGGCATCGTCCAGCCCGATGGCAGACATATCGTCGATGCGGTACTTCACGGGCTGGCCGTGGATGCGTTTGTAGATGTACCACGACGCTGAGCCTGTCGCCGTGAGCATGACAGCCAGCCCCGGCAACGTCAGATCGTAGAAGAACACCCGGCCAGTGCCGGGCTTGGGGAGGTCTGCCAGCCTCTTCGTGGTGAAGTTGAATCGGCGGGGCTGTCGTCGTCCTGATTCGTCCACAAGAGCCAGTGCGGGGCTTGCCATTTCATGCTCCAGGTGAGGGCCGGGGCTACACGGGGCTACGCCGGGGCTACGCGGTTCGTCAAAATCCGTCAATCTCAGTGTAGCCCCGTCGATAGAAATGTAGCGTTATTCCCTTGAAATGTCCACACTAATCAATGGCCGTCAATCCGAGGGTATACCCTATCCCTCGGACTGTCGATCCGAAGGTTACGGGTTCGAGCCCCGCCACCCTCGCTTAAAACCCCTAGAAAACTAGGGGTTTTTTGTTGCGCCTGCCCGGAGCGGCTTCTGGATGAAACTGGCAATGGTGATGCGTCCGGCAACGCGACCGGCGTTGCCGGAACGCACCGGAGGCGAATGCGCATGGCCGAGTTGAAGAACTCGAATCAGTCCACCGCCAACCGCGGAGCGTTCGGATCGATCTTGAAGCCCGGCTTGCTGCACTTGGGGCAGTGCGTCAATTCCTCAGATTTCTTGATTTCCATGAAGCTCCCCTCTTTGCAGGTGGGGCACTTGTAGATCTTGCGGGTCTGGCCGAGCGAGGCGACCCACACCTCCGCCAGCGGCTTGGGCTGCGCGATCTTCTTCGCGTTGGGGTCCAGCACGGGTGCATCCGGGCGGGACCACTGCACGCTCTTGAACTCCTTGCAGGTGTGACACCAGCCCATGGCCTGATCGAACAGCATGCCGCCGCCGAAGATGACGGTGGGCTTGAAGCCGCACTCTTTCACGTCGCACTTGAACCCATAGCCGTCGCCCGCCAGCGCGATCACGCTCACCATTGCGACAACGCCGATCGCCATCATCATCATTCGTTTGCGGTCAAACATGCTCATTCCTTTCAAGACGGGATTGCCCAGTTGGGCGCGAGCCGGCGAACATCGCCAGCCGCTGGCGCGAATATTAACATGGTTCCTGGCCCTTGAATGCCTTCTTCACATCCTTCGCCGCGCGGTCGATGGGCGCGCGGTCTCGCCTGAAATCCAAGCGGGCAATCCCGGTTTGTAACGGACACCAAGAGCCGTTAAACTCATCTTGTTCCATTCGGGACACGACCAAAGCCAGGAACCAGCCCCAACATCCATGAGGAGATTCGTGATGCGACGCTTTCTTTCAAGTCTTGTTGCCGTTGCCCTGTGCGCTTCGACTGCGCAAGCCGTGGTCCAGTTCGACGGCGTGCTTTCGAACACCAGCCAGATTCGCACCGCGGCGAACAGCCCGTTCTTCGGCGCGGGCACCACGCAGGACGTGGCGGCGATCAACTTCTTCTACGCTCCGGGCGGCGATGTGTCGCTGGCCGCGTCCGTCAACGGCGTGAAGTTCGACAACATCAACATGGTCGGCGCCGTCCCGCCCGCCGGGCCGTTCGTGCTCACGCAGAACGTGGTGGGCATCGGCTACTCGCAGAGCATGCCGTTCACGTTGGACAACAATGAGCGCAACATCAACCTGAGCGCCATCGGCACCGACTCAGCCAATCTCAACGCGGTCGCCAATGAGATTTTCTACATCAGCACCGGCGGCGATCATCCCACGGCCCAGATGACGTTCAGCAACCTCGGCGCTAACCGCAACCTGTATGTGCAGGTGATCGGCGGCGATGCGGGCTGGAACGGCGACCTGGGCGTCACCGCCAACGGTTCGGGCGTCGGCACCTGGACGAATGTGGCGGATGTCAACCCCAACAACGGCTCGCTTTTCGCCTTCGACACGACCAGCAACGCCTCGGGCCAGTTACAGCTTGATTTCACGGGCGTGGCGGGCAACTTCGCGGGCATCGGCGGGATCATCATCTCCGGCCAGGGCATTCTCCCGCCGCCGCCGACTCCCGCATTCAGCCAGGCGGCCCTGAGCAACACCGCGCAGGTCCTGGGAGCGGATGCATCATTCGGGCAAGGCGTCGCGGCGAACTTCAAGTATTCCAATCAATCCGCCAGCGTGCCCGGTACCGTCAACGGCATCACATTCCAGGATGTGGACTGGCTGCTGGCGGGCGGCGGGCCGCAGGCGCTGGGCGGCGGCGTGGCGGTGCAGGTGGTGCCGAGCTTCGTGGACGGCACCGGCCGTGCCCGAGCCCAGAACACCGCCGGCACGATCTTCGGCGCGGGTGAAACCGTGCTCGAAAGCGTCGCCGACACCATCAACTTCCTGAACAGCGGCGAGTCCGAGCAGTTCAACTTCACCGGCCTGCACGCCAACCGCCTGTCGCGCATCCAGATCATCGGCGGCGACGATGGCACGGGCCAGGGCAATTGGCTCGGCGATCTGGAAGTATCCGTCAACGGCAATGTGCTGGGCTTGTGGACAGCCATCGCCGACGACAACCGCTTGACTCCGTCGATCGCCACGCTGTTCGCCATGACCAACAACCTGGGCCAGCTCAACATCACGGTCCGCAACATCAGCACCGGCAGCCCGTTCGCCGGCATCGCCGCGGTCGTTGTGTCGCAGGCGATCGTCCCCGAACCCGCCACCGCCACGATGGGCCTGATGGCCCTCAGCGGCCTGCTGCTTCGCCGCCGCCGCACGGCCTGAGCCAACGAACTTCGACAACCCAACCTTCGACCAACCCCGGTTCACGCCGGGGTTGTTTGTTGAAGGAGCCGCACAACGCCGCGGCGTGCACACACGCGGTCGGGAGAAATGGTCGCTGCGGGAAGGCGAACCACGTCAGCAGATTACCCAAACCCCCAAAGATGAGCGGGAAGCAAGAGAACATCTTCTAAATGTGAAGCGCCCCTATGGCGTAGGGGCAGCAATGGTGTAGACTCGCAGACGAGCGCCGGCGATGTTCGCTGGCCAAAGTTCAACTGGGTAATCCCGGTTCAATTCGTAATGTCCGCAGGGACGAGGAGACTCTATGCATCGGGTTCATCAATTCTTGACTCTGGCAGTCATGCCGATTCTGGCCAGCAACGCTTGGGCAGTGACCGTCGGCTTTCAGGGGGACTATGCTCCGAGCAATTTCACACTGGTGACCAACGGCGGCGATGGTTCCGTCAACACCGGCGGGGCGCCCGCATCGATCGTGCTCACCGGGAGCGACAATGGCACCGGCGGCGACACCGATTTCCGCATGATCGTCCCCGGCGTGGCACCCACCGTGCTCAAGTTCAACTGGGTTTACAACACGATCGACCCAGGATTCGACAGAGGCATCTATCTCGTGCTTGGGGGCTCTGGCGTCTTCCTCGCAGACACGGACGGGCAGAGCGGATCCGTCTCGATTCTGGCATCGCCGGGCGATACCTTTGGATTCCGTGTCAATTCCGACGACGGCATTTTCGGCCCCGGCATACTAACCGTGTCCAACTTCTCGGCGTCGGACGTGCCGCCACTGCCCGTGGGCCAGTGGAATTCACAGACCTTCAGGCGCGTGGGCAATGCCGCGATCAACAATCTGGCTGAAGCGGATGACGCCATCAACGCCGGCGTGCTCCAAGGCTCCGGCTTGGTCAACTCGGTGAACTACCTGAACTCAGGCGGCGACGGCAACTTCGGCGGCGGGTTCAACCCGCTGGGCATTCCGGTCGACATCGATCACTTCGCTGTGAAGTCCACCGGCTTCCTCCAGATCAGCGCGGCCGGCAACTACCAGTTCCGCAACAACACCGATGACGGCTCGCGCCTGCGGGTCGATCTCAACGGCAACGGCGTGTTCGAACCGGGCGAGGAACTGATCTTTGATGACGTGCTCGCCCCGCCCCACAACGCCGACAGCGCCATTGTCAACCTGCTTCCCGGTCAGTACATGATCGAGCACGTGTGGTTCGAGAGTGGCGGCGGCGCTGAAGGCGATCTGGGCATCAGCCGCGACGGCAGCTCGTTCTTCCTTCTGGGCAATCCCCAGAACGACGGCATTGGCGCATTCCTCGAACTCGGCGCTTTCGTCACCGCCACCTCTGCGATCCCCGAACCGGCCTCGGCGCTGCTGGGCGTCATGAGCATGGCGATTCTGGGACTGCGTCGCCGCCGCGCGGCCTGAGCTAACGAACTTCGACAACCCAACCCTCGACCAACCCCGGTTCACGCCGGGGTTGTTTGTTGAAGGAGCCGCCTCGTGTTCACCCTCTTGCGCTCCGCGGGCGGCAGCGGCCCGCCATGTTCGCGTCGAACGTGGTGACTCTCTCGATATGCACGCTAGAGTTCCTGTGCTTCGTGTCGACATAGACGGTCAAAGATTGGGTTCATCCGACGAATGCGTCCATGTCTTGTCAGAGCCGGAGTCTGTGACTCCGCTTCGCCGAGCCGGATCGAATCCGGCGAGGCGAAACTCGGCGCAGCGGACGCACATTCAACCGGCAATGCAAGGCGCGAGTTCGGTTTGAAGCGGCATTGAGCCGCTTCAAACCGACCGGAGTCACAGACTCCGGCTCTGACGATACAGCGGAGTCACAGACTCCGGCTCTG
>CAYRPN010000104.1:0-21750 GCA_964426135.1 uncultured Phycisphaeraceae bacterium
TCCTTGCGCACCCATTTACACTAAAATTGCCCACAGAGAAGTCGGAAGGACCGAATTGTGTAGGGTCAGGGCTTTTCAATTCTCGCAGACCAATGGTTGTTCCCAGGAATCACAAAGAACACAAAGGCACGAAGGTCACGAAGAGGAAGAGGAAAGGGCTTGATTCTCTGAGAAACTCATAGTGTCCTTCGTGGCTTTGTGTCCTTTGTGTTCAAACCGGTGATCCAGTACCTATCCGGGAATGGAGAATTGAAAAGCCCTGGGTGTAGGGTGCGTCAAGGCTCGGCGCGGACGCACCATCATTGAGTAACAACACCACAGTCGCGCATGACCGCAACATGGTGCGTCCGCGCCGAGCCTTGACGCACCCTACGCCGATGCGATGCGCCAGCCTCGTCCCCCGGGGACTCGGCCACCCTCTCTCTGGAAGGGGAGAGGGAATCAAGCCCCGAACCATTTGGCACACCCAGCCGCGGGCTAAGGAGCCGTGCAGGATCAACATCGCATGTGGGACGACTTTCCAAGTCGTCCGGCTCGGAGCGAAGCGATTCGAATCTGCGGAGTGAATCTTGCACGGCTCCTAACGGGAGAAAATGAGTTTCATCCAGTGCAAGGTCTGCCAGACCCGGGCGCCGAATCCACCGCGAATCGCCGCGATGCGCTTGACGGCACGGAGCAGGCTGTCTTTCATCGGGCGATCCTTGCGAATCCACGAGAAGGACAGGGTCAGGGTGCTGATCTTCCGCTTCGCATGGCCGAACCCGTCCGCATCGTCGGCGGATTGAATGCTGATCAGCGCGTCGATGATGGCATGCAGCGCCTGGAAGTAAGGCGAGAGCGTGCCTGACTCCACTTGCGTCACCAGGGCCTTGGCGAACCGCGCGTCACCGGCCACCGCCAGATCGAACGCCAGCCAGAGTTCGTGCTCGGCCACGGTGTTGTCCGCCGGCAGCGAGAGCGCCGCCTGGTGGACCGCGGTGGCCTCGGCGTGGCGGTTGATCGAGCGCAGCGCCTGGGTGTAATTGGTGAGCATCCACGGCTCCACGCCTTCCCTCTCCTGCCAGTCGCACATCCACTGCGCGCACGGGCGGGCGTCGTCGATCTGAATCAGCGCATAACCCGCCGAGCCCCACAGATGGGGCCGGCTGCGCAGCCGCGCCTTGTGCTTCGTGACGAAGCGGCGGATGGCGGCCGCGTGCTTCCTGGCTCCCATCGCCTCCAGATAAGCCTGCGCCGCGGTGGCCCAGGCGTCGCTTTCGGGATCCAGCGCATCGAGCGCCGCGTCGCACTGGCGGAACTCGCTGTCGTTCGCGTGCGCGGCAACCATCGCGGCGACGGCGTTGGCGTTCACGTTCGGATCGGTGACCGCCTCGGCGATGGTGCGGTTCACATCCTCCACCCACCCGGCGTCCTGCATCGCGCGGGCGGCGATGCCGTCGATCACCCATCGCTCGCAGGGCGTGCGCACCAGCTGCTTCAGATGCAGGCAGGCCTCGGATCGCGCGCCGCTCCTGGCCGCCAGATTCACGCGGTACGCCAGGTGTTCGCCCGGTTTCATGTGCGGGCGGTGGCGCTCGAGCGTCTCCGCGGCGGCGGAAAATTCCTTGTCTTCCACCTGCATGTCAAACAGCGTGTTGCCCGCGTAGCCGTAGTCGGGCGCCAGCGCGAAGGCCCGTTCGAGCGCGGCCTTGGCGGCGGCGCGATCGCCGGCGCGCAGCTTCGCGTCGGCCAGGCTGCCCAGGGATTGCGGATCGTTGGGCGCGAGGCGGGCGAGGTGGGTCGCCGCCACCACCAGACCATCCACATCCTCCTTTTGCCGGCACCATTCGGCGAGCATGGTCCAGCCCCAGTAGTACGAATCGTCGTGCCGCAGCGCCTGGCGCATCAGGTCGATGGCCTGCGTGAGATTGCCGCGCTTGGCTTCGATCCAGGCGGCTCGGCCGCGCAGAGGCAGCGGCAGCTCGGCGAAAACCGCCGGCTGGCACGCCTTGCGGGCCTCGTCGAACTTGTAAGCCTCCGCCAGCAGCACTGCCCGGCGATCGTGGGCTTCCACCAGTCGCGGCGCCAGCGCCAGCGCCTTGTCGAGAGCCGCCAGCCGCTCGGCGAAGTGATCGCCCTCGTACAGCGTGTTGCTCAGGGCCACCCAGGCGTTGGGGTCGCCGGGGCGGCGCCGCGTCATGTCGCGTGCGAAATCCTGCACCTGCCGCGGCTTGCCCATTTGCCTCGACCAGTCATCCAGGTGGCCCCACGCCCATCCGTAATCGGGGCGCAGCGAGAGCGCCTTCTCGATCGAAGCGATTGCCGCCTTCTGGTCGCCCAGTTTCCAAAGCGCCTCGGCGAGCAAGCCGTGGCTCGCCGGGTCCGACGGATCGCGGGCCACCGCGCGCTCGAAAAGTTCCCGGGCCTGTTCCAGTTCACCCTCGCGCTCGCAGGCGTCGGCGAGGCGGCGCAGCGGCACCAGCCAGTCGGGGCGGACATCCATCGCCTGCTTCAGCGCGGCGATTTCGCCTTCGCGGTCCAGCCGCAGGCGACAGGCCTCGGCCAGATCGAGCCAGAGCTTGGCCATCAGCGGGAACCGCTCGGTCGCCGTGCGCAGCAGTGCGGTCGCTTCGGGCACGCGATCCATCTGCATCAACTGCATCGCCACGACCGACCAGGTGTGCCAGAGATCGGGCCTCGAATCCAGCGATTCCTGCAGAATCGTGAGCAGGTCGTCGGGGCTGATGGTGTTGGCGGCTTCCTCCTGGAACGCAAGGAGCGCGGCCCCGAACGTGACACTTTCCCGCAAACGGACGGTGATGAAATCGATCTCGGCGCGGCGGGCGGCCAGGGAGTCGGCGCTGCCAACGAGACGGCGCAGCGCCCAGTCGTTGTCGATGTCCAGTTCGATGGCGCGGCGCATGTGCTTGCGGGCCTCGACGATCCGGTTGGCGGCGATGAGCACGGCAGCCATCACATTGTGGAAGCTGGTGCTCTCCGGCTCCAGCGGACGCGCCTGCTCCATGAGCTTGAGCGCCTCGTCGATCCGGCCCAGATCGCTGAGCATGCCCGCCAGCTCGCGGAAGGCCCATGCGTTGTTCGGATGCAGCTCGATCAGCTTGCGCAGCGATTCTTCGCATGCCGCCGGGTCGTCGGGGCGCAGCCACTGCGCTTCCAGTTCGCGCAGCGCCAGGTGGTGCGGGAAGCGCTCGATGGTTTGCCGCAGATGTTCGACGGCGGCGGCGCGGCCCTGAACTTCCTCGATCCGGAAGATGATCGCCTGGTGGGCATCGATCGCCAGCGGCTCCAGTTCGAGCACCTTGCGCCAGTAGCCGAGCGATTCGGCAAGCTTGCCCCAGTAGTACGACAGCGCCGCCGCGGTGCGCAGCCAGTTGTTGGGGCGGCTGCGGCCTTTGGCCTGCTTGAGCAGTTCGGCGGCCCGCTCGGTGTGGCCGCGGCGGGCGTGCATCTCCGCCGCGAACAGCATCAGCAGCCCGTCATCGGGCTGGAGCTTCAGCGCCTGCTCCAGCGCGTCGAACGCCTCGGTCAGCCTGCCCAGTTCCTCCAGGGCCCAGAACAGCGTCTTGCCCGGTTCGGGCGACTTGCGGCCGAAACGCTCGAACCGGTTGCGCAGGAATTTCAGCGCGTCGTCCGTGCGCTTGAAATGGCGCGACGCGATGAAGAACGATTCGGCCATCTGTTCGTTCTTGTCGCCGAGGCAGGCGGCGACCCGGTAGGCCTGCATGGCTTCGTCGAAGCGGCGCAGATCCCACAGGATCGAGGCATGCTGGCTGTACGCAGCGGGATCTTCGCGGGCGATGCGCAGCGCCTTGCGCGTCAGCTTGTGCGCCAGCGGCCACTGGCGGGCGTCCTCGCGCAGGCTGTCCGCGTGCATCAGGGGAAACACCGGCTCGGCGTCCTTCTGAGCCGACACTTCCGCCAGCAGCGACGCCGCCTCGCGCGGCCGGCCCAGCCTCCGCAGTCGGGAGCACTTCAGCAGCGTCCAGAAACGATTGCCCGGGAACATCGTCAGCAGGCGATCGATGCACTCCAGTTCGGTCGTGACATCGGCGTCGTACGCCGCCAGCGTGAACCTGCTTTCGATGGTCAGCGAATGGTCCGGCGCCATCGCCGCCATGCTTTGGTAAAGCTCCGCGCCGCGCGGCCGGTCGTGCGCCATCAGCGCCACGGTGATCTGGGTATGCCGGTCCCAGAGCGGGGCGTCGGGCAGTTCCACGCCGTCGTATCGTTGAGCCTGGGCCACGGGCACCATCGCCATGGCGCGCGGGCCGAAGGGCTTGTAGCGGTCCAGCATCTGCTCGGCGAGGAACTCGCGCACCTCGCGCACAAACGGATCTCGGATCAGCAGCACCTTCTTGCGGCTGTCGTAGCCGATCACCGCCTGGAGATGGCTGTTGGTGGTTTCGTGAGTGGTCAGCGTGAAGGGCACGCCGCGATCGATCAAGGCGACGGCCGAATCCCAACTGAGCGTGAACTCGCGCACGGCCCAGCCGTTGCGTTCCGCCCAGCCGCGCTCGCTGGCGTAGGGCGTGCCGTCGTAGCAGATTTCTTCTGCCACGCTCAGATGATCGGCGGGCATGTTCCAGTACCGGCTGATCGCCGACAGCGTGGCCGGGGCGCAGGTGACGCGGTGCTGCCGGACGAACGGCACATTGAGCATGACGCGGCGGGCATCGGCGCCGGCGGCGTCGAGATTCGCCTTGAGCAGCTTGTAGTAAGGAACATCGATCTTGCCTGCCAGTTCCTTGGCCAGCTCGATATTGCCGCCGCGGTACGCGCCATCGCAGCGCCGACTCAGCAGCCACTCTTCAAAGTGACGATCGCGCAGCGGCGTCAAGTCAACGAGGCGCTCGACGCTCTCATGGAATTCCTGGTTCAGGCCCAGTTCGCCCTGCAGTTCCGCAAGCTGCCAGTAGATGGCGTTGCTCTCGATGTGAAGCGCGGCCTCCTTCAGGAACGCCAGGGCTTCCTCGTCGCGGTTCATCAGCACCAGCAGGTGTCCGTGCGACTGCACGGCGGGGCGGTACCAGGGCCGCAGTTGCAGCGCCCGCGCGCTGACTTCGATCGCGTCGGCGTACCGATCCTGCATTTCGAGGACGGAGGATTTTTCGACCAGGGTCCACGTATGGTCGGGCGCGAGCTTTTCCGCCAGCTTGATCCACATGTCCGCCGCGTCGAAATCGCGCATCGCAGCGGCGAGGGCGCCGCGCAGAGCGGCGAGATCGGCCTTCTGGATCGCGGTGGCGTCGAGCCTGATGTCGCGGGCATCGAGGAATCGCCAGGCGGGCAGCGGCCCCTCCGTGGCAAACAGGGCGCGGGCGTAGTAGTACGCGGCGTCGATGTCCTCGCGATCGTTGCGCCAGGCGCGCAGATGGTGCGCCAAACCCAGCCGGCCGGCGCCCAGGTTGAACGCCAGGCGGCCGGCCAGCACCCGGTCGGCAGTGCCGCGCCAGGACGCCAGCGGCCCACGCTGGATCGCCAGGTTGTAAGCCTGCTTGTAGAGGCAGCGATCGTAGAGATCCTGAACCTCACTGAGCGTTGGAACGTTAGTGTCCACGGAAGAACCCCAAAGGCCAGGCGGCCGCCAACGATGCGAACCGCGAAAGATCATTCAATGCCCGATGGCGGCAAAGACAATACTCGAAAATTTACAAATGGTGAAAGGGAAAATGTCGCCGCTCGCATGGCAATGGCATGACGAGGCCCCTCGCTCGTCGAAGCCGTGCGAGAACATCGCTGCAGCCTCGGCGTAGGGTGCGTCAAGTCCGCGCGGACGCACCATCTTGCGTCTCCAGTTCATCGTGGTGCGTCCGCGCCGAGCCTTGACGCACCCTACGCCATGGCCGCCAGTCTGCGGCAGCGGTTCTGCACGGCTACCTGGCTGGGTCGTCGCGGCCACCTGTCAGACGAACACGGTCACAAACATCGCCGGCTCCCGGCTTTTGCCGATCAGGTCGCCGATGGCGGAGGTGGCGAATTTCACTTCGAAACCGGGGTTGGCGTCGAGCCAGGCATTGATCTGCTCGTCGAGCCGCTCCAGCGCTTCGGGCCGCAGCTTGGCGATGAAAGTCTTGCAGCGCACGGCCCCGGCGCCAGTGGCGACGGGTTTGCGGAGGTAGACCGGTTCGCCGCGAGCGGGCTTGTGCGGCACCAGTTCGACGTGCGATTCCGTCGAAGCACCTGTTCCGCGCGGCAGTGGCGGAGGAGTGGGGGCCGACGGGTGCTGTCCGGCGGCGGCCATCGGCGCACTCGATGGGCTCGGTTGCTCGCCGGGTGTCGAATCGCGGAAATCGAAGCCGAACGGGTCCGCTACTTCCTCGGTCAGTTCATCGATGGGAATGGCGTCGTCGAGGAAATCCATTTCGTCGGCGGGGACAGCGTGCGGTCTGGAGCCGGGCTCGGGCTCCTTGTCGTCCTGGGGCGATGCTGTGTCGGAATCGTGCGCCATGTCGCATCTTTCATCTGGGGGACGCAGCCGTGCTGCGGCACCAGTGTAGCGGGCCGGGCACGCGACTCGACTTTCCCGGCGGCTACATTGCCGGCATGCCTGAGCGCCCCCTGCACCGCGCCGGGGCGCATTGGAGAACTGTTTCCATTCTGCGATAGTGAAGCGCGAGATCACACATGAACGACACTCGCCGGTTAATCCTGAAAATTCTGCTCTGGTCGCTGGGCGCGACGGCGATCGCCGGCATCGGGGCGGTGCTGCTGGAGAGCGCGATCGTCGGCCGGGCTGCGGGCAGCGCGTTCAGCACGTCCGCCATCGCGCTGCTGATGCTCGCGCTGCTGGCGCGAATGACGAAGCCGGAATTTCAATCCGGGGCGATCCTGGGCATCGTGGCGCTGACGGTGGTCTGGCTGCTCACGCTGGCGATCATCTGGGAACTGGGCGATTTTCTCGACCTCGACTCGGGGTTCCGTTTCTTCGGCACGATCTGGATCATCATTGGCTGCGCCGCGCTGGGCATGGTTTACCTGCGTTTATGGAACTGGCCGTTCGCCGCGGTGGCAGGGGTGGTCGGCCTGTGTGTGACCGCGGCGGTGTTTGTGATGCTGATGCTTGGGACGTGGAGCGACGGCCGATGGGGCTATGGGGACAAGTGGTTCGTCTCTGCATGGGCCATGCTGCTTTGCACGCTGCCGGCGGTGATTTCCCTCCTGGGTCTGAATGTGCCGGTGGGGACTTTTGCCGGCAGCGACGCGACGCCCACGGGCAGCCTCCGGCACTGGCGATGGATCGGCGTCGTCGGCGGAACGGCGTCGCTGCTGATCGCGCTGGTGGGCACCTGGAATGAGATTCACAGTGATGGCACGCTGTTCGTCACAGTGACCGGTTGCGGCGCGTTTCCCGCGTTTCTGCATTTCGTCCTGCTCACGCCGCTCAAGCCCTCGCAGCGCTGGCTGGGCATCGGGACCATCGCCAGCGGCGCGCTGCTGCTGGCGATGGTGGAACTGGCGGTGTGGACCGACGCGCAAGGCGACGACCTGTTCGCCCGCTTGATCGGCGCCGCGATCATCGCCACGACCTGCGGCAGCCTGGCGCTGCTCGTTCTCTCCAGGCTCAACCGCAAGGCGGAGTTCGTCGTGGTCAGCGCGTCGGAGTATCTGCGCGTCACGCTGCTTTGTCCGCGCTGCCATCGCAAACAGGATTTGCCCCTGGGCGGGGCGGCGTGCGAGGGCTGCGGATTGAAAATCGAAGTGAAAGTGGAGGAGCCGCGCTGCACGCAGTGCGGGTATCTTCTGTTCATGCTCAGAGGCGACCGTTGCCCCGAGTGCGGAGCGGCGATCGAGCGGCCTGCAAACGGCGAAGCGGCATCGGCGGGCGCGACCGCGATGTAGGGTGCGTCAAGGTTCCCCCCGTGGCGGAGCGGACGCACTATCTTGGGATTTCAGTTGACCGTGGTGCGTCCGCGCGGACTTGACGCACCCTACGCCGAACTTGCAGCGTTGTACTTGCACGGCTCCTGACTACGGATTGTCTTCCGCTCTGCGAGCGGACGCTAAACGAGGGAAATGCTTTTGCGATTCACCTGTTCGGGAACGTCCACATGACACACTTTCACTTTGCTTCGATCGTGTTGCTGCTCGCATTCGCCACGGGACTTCGGGCCGCCGAGGTCGATGTCTTCGACCAGTCGAGTGTGAAACTCGAGGTGGACACCGACGATCCCAAGGCGATCAAGATCATCCTCATCGCCGGTCCTGCCACCGTGACCAAGGCGCCCGGCGGGCACGAGTATTTCGCGGGCTGCGTGTTGCTGGCGGATCTTTTGAAGCAGACGCCGGGCGTGCATCCGGTGCTGGTGCGCGATTGGCCGAAGAATGAAAAGATTTTCGACGGCGCCAAGGTCGTGCTCTTCTACATGGACGGCGGCGGCAAGCAGTCGTCGCTCGCATCGAAGGATCGCATCGCGAAGCTCGACGCCTTGGCCGCGGCGGGAACGGGCATGGTGCATCTGCACGGCTCGGTGGATTACCCGGGCGCCACGGCGGAGAACGCCCGCGCCTGGCTCGGCGGCGTCTGGCTCGCCGGCTATTCCAACGCCGGCCGCGGGCACTGGGACACCAGCCACGACGAGTTCCCTTCGCATCCGATCACCCGCGGCGTCACGCCCTGGAAACTCAACGACGGCTGGCTCTGCAAGATGAAATTCGTCGACGGCATGAAGGGCATCACCCCGCTCGTCTGGTCCAGCAAAGCGCACGGCGGCAGCAGCAAGGGCGGCAACGAAGCCGTCGCAGGCTGGGCGTATGAGCGGCCGGCGACGGACAAGCGCGACGCGGCGCTGCCCAATCGTTCCTTCGTCTTCACCGGCATCGACGCGCACAGCGCCTGGGCGCTGCCCGGCATGAGGCAGTTCGTCGTCAACGGCGTGCTGTGGTCGGCGGGCGTGGAAGTTCCCGAAGCCGGCGCCAAGTGCGAGCTCGATGTCAAGACGATGAACCGCTGCTTCGACAAGCGGCCGGCGAAACCGGCGGTGAAGGTGAAGACGAAAGAGAAGTGAGGAGTGAGGAGTGAGGAGTGAGGAGAGAAGAGAGAGGAGAGAGGAGAGAGGAGACAGTAATCAAGATCTATTGCGTTTTGACTTTACTATTTTGACTTCTCCGGCAACTTCAGTTCAGGCAGAAGGCTGAACAGTATCGCGGCGCCAATCGTCGCGTTGTTCCGCTCTGCGAGCGGGCGCTAAACGGGGATTCGATGTCGGCACTATTCGACTTCAATGCGGACGGAGGGACTCGAACCCTCACGGGGGTTACCCACCAGATCCTAAGTCTGGCGCGTCTGCCAATTCCGCCACGCCCGCAGGTGGTCCCGATAGTTTAGGCACGGCGATGAAACCTGCACGCGGAAATCGCCAATGTCGCCAGGTACTTGCCAGCATTTTCGGGGCTTGATTCCCTCTCCCTCCAGGGAGAGGGTGGCCAAGCCCGCGAGGCCGGGTGAGGGTCAGGGCGCAGAACCTGATGCGGCACTCGTCGCGCGATCGCGACGATTGCAGACCTGTGCGTTGCGACCCTCACCCCAGCCCTCTCCCTAAGAGGGAGAGGGGGTCGGATTGCGGTTCTGATCGATGTGCAATTCATGCACGGCCGACGTTTGAAACGCGCTGTGGTCAGGTAGAATGAGAAGGTTCGTCTTACGGAGTAACGCCCGCCGTGCAGATTGATGTGCCGTTTACCGTGAGTTTCACCCATCGCCTGCGGTTCACCCGCGGCACGTGGGATCCATCCAATCTCAGCCTGCTCGAACTGCTGCCGCCGGCGGTTCCCGGTCGGCCCGCCAAGGTCATCGTCTTCATCGATGAACCGGTCGCCCAGGCGAACGCCGGGCTCATTCCGCAGATCAAGGCATACCTCGCCGCTCATGCCGACCGCCTGGTCATGACCGGCCCGATCCAGCTCGTGCCCGGCGGCGAAGACGCCAAGAACGCGCCGCGCTGGCTGGAGGACATGCTCCGCCACATTCACGACGCGGGCATCTGCAGGCAGAGCTACGTCATCGTCATCGGCGGCGGGGCGGTGCTCGACAGCGTCGGACTCGCCGCCGCCCTGGCGCATCGCGGCGTGCGCCTCGTGCGCTTCCCCACCACCACGCTGGCGCAGGCGGATTCCGGCGTGGGAGTGAAGAACGGCATCAACGGCTTCGGCAAGAAAAATTACATGGGCAGCTTCGCGCCGCCCTGGGCGGTCATCTGCGACGAGCAACTGCTCGCCTCGCTGGGGCCGCGCGACTGGCGCAGCGGATTTGTGGAGGCGGTGAAAGTCGCCTGCATCAAGGACCGCGCGTTCTTCGAGGACATCGAATCCTCCATCGCCGGCATCAACGCCCGCGACCTGCGCGCCGCCATGCCGATCGTTCAGCAGTCGGCGCTCTGGCACCTGAAGCACATCACGCAGAACGGCGATCCCTTCGAAATGACCGCGGCCCGTCCGCTGGACTTCGGCCACTGGGCCGCCCACAAGCTGGAGCAGATGACCTGGTTCCGCCTGCGCCACGGCGAAGCGGTCGCCATCGGCATCGCCATCGATGTCACTTACGCCGCGATGAAAGGCCTGTTGCCCGAGGACGAAGCGACGCGCGTGAAGGACGCGCTCGTGGCGCTGGGGTTCGATCTCTACGACCCGGCGATGGAGCAGACCGACGACCTGATGCAGGGCCTGGAGGAGTTCCGCGAACACCTGGGCGGTCAGCTCACGATCACGATGCTGCGCGCCATCGGCAATCCCGTCGATGTACACGACATCGACCGCGCGGTGATGACCGAAGCGATCCGCAGCCTGCTGCCCAGCGGCGCGCGGGCGTGAAACGTGCATCACCTTTCGGCAATCAGTTCGATCAAGACCGATGGCGACTGCACATCGCTCCATTAGCCCCCGGCTCCGCCGGGGGTGAGGCGAGGGCGAGGCCATACGCGCGATTGATGACCGTCGAGACGCGGATTCTGCCGTGCCGGTTGATGTGCGCGTCCTCTCATGCGTTTACCCCCGGCGGAGCCGGGGGCTAACGGCCCGACGGATCGACGCATCTCAATGCGTGCTGCCGTCGTTGTTCCATCGTCCAAGATTCGCGGGCGTGAGAATGTCCTGGATGGTCAGGGCTTCGACGTGGCCGTCGCAGAAGACCAGGTTGGCGACCTGCTCCGGATGGCGGGCCATCGGGTACTCAGGCGACTGATCGTGGTCGATGAACGCATCCCACGAGCCATCGGGCAGCGAGTCGCCGATCGCGATCATGTAGCTGGGCCGCTTGACGCGGAACTTCGGCAGTTCGCCCCAGTCGGCATGTTCGCTCAGGCCGCCGAGCCCCCATTGTGGAATGGCGAAGTCGACGGTGCCCCAGTTGTTGTAGCCATAGCTGAAGGGCGTATTCCAGAGCAGGCGGGTTTCGCCGGCGGCGTAGCCGTATTTCTTCGGCAGACCGCTGCCGAATGTGCGATTCCAGCGCGAGACGGGATCGGCGTCCGGACAGAAGAACCAGTCCGTCGTCGCCGACTCCGTGAACTCCCGCAGCCGCGAAGGCCAGATCACCCAGTTGAACCCCGGCGTGTTGTGGCTCCACGTGTGGGCGCCAGGATAATGCTTGGACTCCACGGTGTAGTTGATCATCGCCAGCCCCTGCTGGTGCAGATTGGATCGACACACCGCCGCCCGCGCATGGGCCCGCGCCTTGCCGATGGCGGGCATCAGCATCGCCAGGATGATGACGATGATCGCCACGACCGCGAGCATCTCGGGTACTGTGAATGCCGCAGGCAAGGCGCGACGAATGGCGCAGCGACCGGCGTGCGTGAGTGGGGCGGCTGACAGAATCATGCGGTTTTCACGCCTACGCCCCGGACCGTCACCAGTCTTCCAGCGCATAATAACCACTATCGACTGAAAGGCGGCCTCCCCTATGCGATGTCCATTGAGCTTCCTGTGCGTGTGCCTCGTTTTTTCGCTCTCGTCTGCCGCGCCGGCTGACATCACCCTCACGGGAAACCCAGTGCCGCAGCTCAAACCCTTCGACGACCTGATGACGAAGTTCATCGCTGACCACGAGGTGCCCGGCGCTTCCGTGGCCGTCGCTCGCCACGGCAAAGTGATCTATGCCCGCGGCTTCGGCCTTGGTGACCGCGAGAAGAAAGAGCCGGTGACGCCGGACTCGCTCTTCCGCATCGCCAGCATTTCCAAGCCGATCACCGCCGTGGCGATCATGCAACTGGTGGAGCGCGGCAAGCTCAAACTCGACGACAAGGCGTTCGCCGTGCTGCGCACGTTTCCGAAACTGGAAGGCGACGCCAAGCCCGATCCGAGGCTCCAGCAGATCACCGTCGCGCAGCTTCTGCATCACACCGCCGGCTTCGACCGGGAGAAGTCGTTCGATCCGATGTTCCGTTCCCGCGCGATCGCGGCGCTGTTCGAGCGCGAGCCGCCGGCGGACAAGCCGCACATCATGCGCTACATGGCGGGCCGGCCTCTGGATTTCGATCCGGGCGCGCGGTACGCCTACTCAAACTTCGGCTATTGCGTGCTGGGCCGGCTCATCGAAAAAGCCGGCGGCAAGCAGTATGCCCAGTACGTGAAGCAGGAGGTGCTCGACCCCGTCGGCGCCAAGACCATGCGCATCGGGCGAACGCTGCTGAGCGATCGGTCGGAAAACGAAGTGCGCTATTACGAACGCACGCCCGGCAGCAGCGAATCCGCGTTCATGCGCCGCGGCCCCGGTGGCGTGCCCTTGGAGCCGCCGCAGCCGCCCGAGCGATTGCCCAATCCCTACGGCGCGTGGTACCTGGAGGCGATGGATTCGCACGGCGGATGGCTGGCGACGGCGACGGACCTGGTGCGCTTCGCCTCGTCGCTGGATGACCCGGACAAGTGCCCCATCCTCAAGCGCGAATCGATCGCCGCGATGTGGGAGCGGCCGCCGCTTACCGGCAATGCTTCAACCGCAGGCGACAAGACGCCCGACGGCAAACCCGCGGTGTACTACGCCCGAGGCTGGAACGTGCGCGTCGTCGGCGATGGCAGGGACGGCAGGATCAACACCTGGCACCTGGGTGGATTGGCCGGCACCTCGACGCTGCTGGTGCGCCGGCACGACGGCCTGACCTGGGCCGTGCTCTTCAACAGCGACTTCGCCGCCGACAAGCAATGGCTGGCGAGCAAGGTGGACCCGCTGATGCACCAGGCCGCCGGGCAGGTGACGCGGTGGCCGTGATTTTCGATGGAGTTGACGAACGGATTGAATCCGACTCGAGCATGCGCAGCCGTTGTTTGCGGCAGGATCGCCGCGTAGGATATTTCACCATGAACCGCGAATCCGCACTCAAAGATTTGCTTCAACTCAGCCCGGCGGAGCGCATCCTGCTCGCGCAGGATTTGTGGGACAGCGTTGCCCACGATGAACTTCCCTATGAGATGTCGGACGAACTGCGGACGCTGCTCGATGAACGGATCGCGGCATATCGCCGGAATCCCAGAGCGGGGCACACGTGGGATGAGGTGAAAGCACTGCTCCGGAAGCGACGCTGATGAGTTACGACCTGATCATCCGGCCCGAGGCATTTCAAGACCTTGCGAAGGCGCACGACTGGTACGAAGAGCAGCGGCCAGGCCTTGGCGAGGCCCTGGAAACGTGCGTCGAGGCAGCGCTGGCCTCTATTGTCCGCCTTCCCAAATCCCCGCAAATCATCTACCGGCGAGTGAGGCGAGTGAAGATCGACCGATTCCCCTACGGCGTTTTCTACCTCATCAACCGAGCAACGATTGTCGTTATCGCCATCGTTCATGAACGACGTGATCCCCGCATCTGGAAGGTTCGCGTGTGATCGACTCGACCAGCCATTACCCCAGCAACTTCTCAATCACATGCCCCTCATTGATCGTGGGCCGCTCGGGTCTTCCGTTGTTCAAATAGATCAACTTCTCATGGTTGATGCCCAGCGTGTGCAGGATCGTCGCGTGGATGTCGTGGATGTGGGCGCGATCCTCCACGGCGTGCAGGCCCACCTCATCGGTCGAGCCCACGGTGACGCCGGGCTTGATGCCGCCGCCGGCGAACCACATCGTGAAGCCCCACGGGTTGTGATCGCGGCCGGTGCCTTTCTCGCTCATGGGCGTGCGGCCGAACTCGCCGCCCCAGATCACCAGCGTCTCATCCAGCATGCCGCGCTGCTTCAGGTCGTTCACCAGCGCCGCGACGGGCTGATCCATCGACAGGCACAAGGAACTGTGGTTGCCTTCGATGTTGCTGTGGGCGTCCCACTTGCTGCCGGCTCCGCTGTAGATCTGCACGAAGCGCACGCCGCGCTCCACCATGCGGCGGGCCAGCAGGCAGGAGCGCGCCATGTCCGCGGTCTGCGGACGGTCAAAGCCATAGGCGGATTTCAGTTCCGCTGATTCCTTGGAAAGATCGACGGCCTCGGGCGCGGCGCTCTGCATGCGGAAAGCGAGTTCATAAGACCGGATGCGGGCTTCGAGTTCGCTGTTGTCCGCGCGGCTCGTCATGTGCCGGCGGTTCATTTGCTCCAGCAGTTCCAGCTTGCCGCGCTGGCGGGCATCGGTGACGTCTTTGTCGGGGTAAAGATTCTCGATCGGCTCGCTGCCGGTTTTCAACGCCGTGCCCTGGTAGGTGGCGGGCATGAAGCCGGTGGACCAGACGCGCGGGCCGCCCACGACGTAGCTGCCTTTGTCGAGCATGACGACGAAGGCGGGCAGGCTCTCGTTCTCGGTGCCCAGGCCGTAGGAAACCCACGCGCCGAGGCTGGGCCGACCGGCGAGCGGCGTGCCGGTGTTCATCTGCGTGACGCCGCCGACGTGGTTCAGGCTGTTGCCGTGGCAGGAGCGCAGCACCGCGATGTCGTCGGCCAGCGTGGCGATGTGCGGCAGCCAGTCGCTGACCCACAGCCCGCTCTGGCCGTGCTGTTTCCACTTGCGCTTGCTGGCGAGGATCGGCGAGTGAAACTCGCCCATCGCGGTGATCAGCGGCTTGAACGAACCTGGCAGCGGCTTGCCCGCCAGCTTGTCGAGCTCCGGTTTCGGATCAAAGAGATCGATGTGGCTCGGCCCGCCCTCGATGAAGATGAAGATGACGTTCCTGGCCTTGCCGCGGTGATGGCCGGGTTTCGCGGTGAGCGTGCTGTGCGCTGGCGGCGGCGGCGCTGCCGCCGGCGCCGCCGCGTGCGCGGCCTGGCGCGCCAGCATCGCGCTCAGCGCGATGGCCCCGAAGCCGCCGCCGGCCGTCTGGAGAAAATCGCGGCGATTCACCGGCGCCTCGCGCCGGCACCGGAAAGGCGAGGCATGCTCGTCGTGGCACGGGGAACAGTTGGAGTTCAGGGAATTGCTCATCTCGCATGATTCTCGCCGATAAGCACTTCAATTCCAAGCGCCATCGAACTACCATTGCACGCCGGGTCTCCCAATACTTCCGGCTGTGGCATTCCGGCCCCCTCTCCCTCCTAGGGAGAGGGCTGGGGTGAGGGTCGGGACGCACAAGATTGCTAGCGCCACCATCGCGTGACGGATGCCGCAACCATCTGTTCGTTCCGACCCTCACCCGGCCTCGTCCCCCGGGGACTCGCCCACTCTCTCCGTGGAATGGAGAGGGAGCAAGGCCCCGGAAAATTTGGCAGACCCTGCACGCCCGCCCCTTGATGTTTCGTCTCCTGGAGATCACCGCCATGCCTTCCACTCTTGCGCGTCGCCTGCTCGTTGCCGCGGCATTGCTGGCCGCTGTTCAGGCGGCCGCGCTCGTCGCCGAGGACAAGCCTGCTTCCAAGCCCGCTGCGGATGCCGTGGAGCCCGCCGCGCCCATCGCACCGCCTCAGCCGCCGCCGCTGCCGCGCGATCCGCAGCGCGAGGCGGAAGACGAAATCGTGCCGCCGGAGGATCGCCTGGGCGCCGTGAAGATGGCGGTGAACTTCAAGGACACGCCGCTGGTCGAAGTGCTGGAACAGATCGGCGACAAGGCGAAAGTGGACATCATTCCGCTCTGGCCCCGGCTCGAAGCGCTGGGCTATTCCAGGGAGATTCCGATCACCTTCAAGACTCGCCGGCCGATCCTGGCCCGCACCGCCTTGAACCTGGTCCTGCGTCTGGCGAACAGCGCCAACGGGGCGAAGCTTGTCGCGCAGGCGGAAGACGACGTGCTGGTGATCGACGTGGAGGTGATGCCGCAGCCGGAGCCTCAGCCGGAGCCAGCCGTGCCGTTCGAGCCGCCAGCGCCGGGATAAGAACGCATGAAGAGGTGATGTAGATCCGCAGATTCGATTGTGGTTAGCGGTCGGGCCGAGTCCGCAAGGCCCATCCTTCTGGGATCGCCGACGGGTGGACCTCGTGGACTCGGCCCGACCGCGAACCTGCGGATGTGCATTTGCGTGCTTTCGACAGGAACAACCGCGATGACTTTTCGACTTATATTGCTAATTCTGTATTTGGTTCTCGGAGGCGGCTGCGCGTACGACTACCGCACTGTCGCATTTCGGGTCTTCGACGCGACTACCACACAGCCAATTCGCGGTGCCAAGGTTGAAAGCTCGAGGCTGCCGCGTTTCATGGACTTGCGGCCTGATGCCGAATGGGCAAGTGGTATCTCTGACGCGAACGGACTTGTTGTGCTGGACATCCCTACTCATCACATGGAAATGAATGTCTGGGCAGGCGGTTACGAACTACTTGTGATTCGACACGACACAGTTGTCAATAACACGGCGCGCGTGGTTGATGCACCAATGCAACCGGAGAAGTGACTCCCGCCTCAATCCACATACAGGAACTCATTCGAGTTCAGCAGCACGTGGCAGTAATCGATGAACGCGGCAAACGTGGCATCCGTCGCCGTGGCCGGTTTAACTTCCTTCGCCGTCACCATCGCCTCGGCCACGCCCTGCACGGTCAGGTCATTGCGCTTGCCGGATGCGTCCTTGCCCAGTGCGTCGCCTTCGAAACGCCAGTCGCCGATGAGCGATTCCAGCTTCGGGCTGCGGCCGCCGACGAGCTGCATCGGCGACAGCCCCTCGGCATACAGCCGGACATCGTCGAGGATGCCATCGAAGCTGTGGGCGGCGGCGTTTTTCTCCGGCACGTCGCGCCCGCCGATGACGAACGCATTGGCATTGTCGATGCCGCTGACGACGGTGTGGCCGATCGATGCCGTCTCCGGCGGCATGTCGCCGGTCAGGTCGCGCAGGTGGAATGTCACGCCGGTGGAATCGATCTCCTGCAAACGAACGGTGACGACGAGGTGGTACGCGCGGTTGAACTGCGGCTTGAGGCCCGAGACCACCACGTCGTAGGCGGGCTTGCCTTCCTCGTTCTTGCCGACGAGCTGGAGGATCAGCGTCTGCGGCTGATGCTTGCTCTTGACGCCGGTGACGCCGATGGACCAGCCGGGATGCTCGGCGCTGCCATCCCACTGCGAAGCGATGACACGGACATTGGCGTTCTGGTCGATGCTGCGCAGCGAGAACACCGCCTCCAGCGTGAACTCGTGAAACGCCAGCGCGGGCTTGTCCGCCATCGACATGCGCGGCTTGCGGGCGATGTCGACGAATACGCCGGCACGCGGCTTGTCCGTCGGCTTCTCACCGGCCTTCTCATCCGGGTTGCCGGCGGGCTGCTCGGCCAGCTGCGCGCCGGTGATCTTCTTCGCATGTGAATCGATGAACGCCATGGCGCCTTCGATTTCCTTTTCCGTTGCCGGCCGGCCCAGCGCTCGCCGGTGTGCCTGATCGATCAGGTTCTTCCGCACGCCGCCGGCGCCGCGGCGGGATTCCTCGGCCAGCTTCTTCGCCCGCGCCGCCATCCATTCGCCGTTGATCATCAGGAGCGCCTGCGGCGCGATGGTGGTGACATTGCGGCGGGACACGCTGTTGAAGCCGTCGGGCCCGTCGAAGGTTTCGATCAGTTCAGGCCGGTTGTTGCGCATGAACTTGAGATAGACCGACCGCCGCGCGACGGACTCGGCGACGCCGGGACCATACATCTGCGGAATCAGCTCGCCGCTGGCGATCAGGGCGGCATCGCGAATCTGCTCGGCATCGAGGCGACGCGAAGGATAGCGCCAGAGGAGATGGTTGGAAGGATCGATCGATTTCGGATTTCGGATTTCGGATTTCGGATTGGCGGAGGATTGCGGATCACGGACTGCGGATTGTGGATCGGAACCCTTGGTCCCTTGGTCCCTCGGTCCCTTGGTCCCTTGGTCCCTTGGTCCCTTGGTCCCTTGGTCCCTCGGTCCCTCGGCCCCTTCCGCTCCCTGCCTGTACGCCGCGCTGGTCATGACCAGCTTGTGCATCGCCTTGATCTTCCAGCCGCCGGCGACCATTTCGCCGGCGAGGAAATCGAGCAACTCAGGATGCGTGGGTTTGTCGCCCTGCCGGCCGAAGTCGTTGCCGGTGGAGACGATGCCGGCGCCGAAATGCGATTGCCAGATGCGGTTGGCGATGACGCGGGTGACCAGGGCGTTGTCCGGACGCGTGAGCCATTGGGCGAGCGCGAGGCGGCGGCCGGTGGACTGGGAGGGCGAGGCTCCTGCCGAGCCGTTGCCTTTTGATCCTGTGGATGCGACTGCGCCGACGTCCAAGGTGTTCCGCGGCTCGGCGGGAGCCTCGCCCTCCCGGTTGGCGGCGAGCGGCGTGCCCGCCAAAATCGCGAGCATGCCCGGGGCGATCACCCGTCCGTTCTTGTCGCCGGGAATGATCGTCGGCGGCGCGACCGGCCCCACATCGCGCACCGCCGTCACCAAAGGCAGCGGCGCGGGCTTGATCGAGTCGAACTCGCGAAGCTGGGCGTAAAGCTTGTCGAGCTGCGTCTTCTGTTCGCCCTTGATTTTGCCGGCGATGTTCTTGTGCTCCACGATGAGCTGCCGCCAGGCGAGATCCTTGATCTGCTGATCGCCGGGGCTGAGCTGCTCGCGCGGCGAGCTGAGAATCCGCTGCATCTCCACGATGAACTTGCTGATCGCCGGCTTCTCCACGGCGAGCCGCACCGGCGCTTCGATCGCCTCGATCTGAGCGCGGAGGTCGCGCGTCTTCTCGTCCCACGCGGCGTGCTTGCGGTCGTGCTCGGCGCGCTCCTTGAGCGTCGCAGCCGTGATCGTGTCGTCCGGCAGAATCGGCTCGAAGAACGCGCGGAGCCTGAAGTAATCTTCCTGCAGGATCGGATCGAACTTGTGATTGTGGCAGCGGGCGCAGTGCATGCTCAGGCCCAGGAACGTCTCGCCCACGTTGGCGGTCACGTCGTCGAGGATGTCGTTCCACTGCCGCTGCACGTCGCGCTGGTTGTACTCGTAAGGCCAGAGTCTCAGGTAGCCCGTGGCGATCGTCGCGCCCGGGTCGAGCGGGGCGGCTTCATCGCCGGCGAGTTGCCAGGTGACGAACTGATCGAACGGCATGTCCGCGTTGAACGCATCGATGACCCAGTCGCGGTAGCGCCAGATGTGCGGGCGGTAGTCGTCCGCCTTGTAGCCGTCGCTGTCGGAGTAGCGCACGACATCGAGCCAGAGCCGGCCGAAGCGCTCGCCGTAGCGCGGCGACGCGAGCAGCCGATCGATCAGATTTTCGTACGCCAGCGCCGAAGTGTCGGCGACAAAGGCATCGACCTCGGCTTGCGTCGGAGGCAGGCCGTGCAGATCGAACGTCGCGCGGCGGATGAGGGTGATCTTGTCCGCTTGCGGCGAATAGCTCAGGCCCGCCGCCTCCAGTTTCCGCAGCACGAATGCGTCGACCGGATTGCGCGCGAGATCCTTCGCCTTCACCTGCGGAACCGCGGGCTTGCTCAGCGGCTGGAAGAACCAGTACCGCCGATCGTCCTCCGTGAACTTCCCAGGCGTCGCTTGCGCCTTCGCATGGCCGGGCCATGGCGCGCCGCCCTTGACCCACTGCTCCAGCGCGGCGATCTGAGCATCGCTGAGCTTCTTCTTCGGCGGCATGGTCAGGTCGGGGTCGCTGTGGCGCACGGCGGTGATGAGCAGGCTGTGCGCCGGATCGCCGGGGACCAGCGCGGGGCCGGTGGCGCCGCCGGCGAGCATGGCGTCGCGCGAGTCGAGGCGGAGGTCGCCTTTCTGCTTCTTGTCCGCGTGGCACTCGTAGCAATGCTGCGCCAGCACGGGGCGCACCTGGGTCTCAAAGAACTCCGCCGCCTTGCGATCCGGCTGCGGTGCCTCGGCGGCGAGACATGCCGGAGCCACAAGAAGCACCCAGGTGAAGTTGCGGAAGAACGGCAGTCGTTTTGTGCTTGGAAGCGGCTTCATGCGTCGCGTTTCATGATACCAGTGCATCGTCCCATCGCATCCGGGCAATTGCCTTGCAATCGCATCGGGTCTGCCAATATTTCCGTGGGCGGCACTCCGGCCCCCTCTCCCTCCTAGGGAGAGGGCTGGGGTGAGGGTCGGGACGCACAAGTTTGCAATCGCCACCATTGCGTGACGGATGCCGCAACCATCTGTTCGTTGCGACCCTCACCCGGCCTCGAAGACTCGGCCACCCTCTCCCTGGAAGGGAGAGGGGAGCAAGGCCCCGGAAAAATTGGCAAACCAATCGCATCCGGTTCAGCCAAACAAATTGCTTTGGCGCAGGTAGGTCGCGGCGATGTAGACCGCCACGGTCCTCGGCAGAAAATTGACCGCGATGAGGAACGCGGTTTCGCGCACGCCCACTTCGAAAAGAAAGGCAATGAGGAATCCCGTGAGGATCAGGTAGTAGCCGAATCCCGCGACCAGCAGCGACCACTCGAAATCCACCAGCACGAGGTTGGCGGTGAAGAGCACGTCGGCGACGGCGGTCAGGCCCAGCGTGACGGCGGCGGCCTTGGTGAGCGTGCCGCGGAACGGGCCCAGCGGCATGTCCAGCCACCGGGCCGCCATGAACAGCGTCGCCACCATGACCGGCAGAAAAATCAGCGTCTGCACGGTCAACGCGGCGGCCACGGCGGAGAATCGCGCGGGCCAGCCGTGCATCCAGTACATCCACAGAAACACGGCGATCGACTGGCCGGCGATCAGCGAAAGCGCGGGCACGTGGATATTCCGCCACGGCGATTCGCGGACTTCATCCTCGCGCTCCAAGAGCGCGGCCAGCACCGGGCTGACGCGCGTGGCGGCGTGGCCTTGCGGGCCGTCGGGCAGGGTGGCAAGGACAGGCCGGGAATCGGGATTGGGGATTCGGGAATCGGGGGAACCGGTCTCGCCGGCCGGTGCGGCGGTCGGCACTTCGAAATCGGCATCGCCCAGGGCGCCGGGCGTGTGCGCGGGAACACCGGCCGCGGTGGCCACTTTGTCTTCGCGCGTGTGTCCTTTCGTCCCGGGCATCGCCCACGCCGGCTGCGGGATTTTGAACTGAAAGCCGCACGGGCACGTCGCTGTGCGGCCGGCGAGTTCGACGCGCATGCGGAACTGCTTCCCGCATTTCGGACAGGCGGCGGCGATCACCGGTGCGGAGTTCTCCGTGTTCATCGTGGCAACCATTGATTGAAAGACAGGCCCGCGATTGAAAAGTTCAGCGACGGGGCTTGCCCCGTTCCGGTCGTACGCCCCGCGCCGAGGGAGCGGGGCAAGCCCCCGTCGAGATTGACGGTCACTTTAGAAAAGGCCGCGGTTCGATTCCCCTCCCTCTTAGGGAGGGGTTAGGGGAGGGTCGGGCGAACTGCATGATTGTGGCTCCAATCAGGCTGCTGACCCGACCCTCCCCCCGCCCCTCCCTAGGAGGGAGGGGAGTCCGAATCCAGCCATCGGCGGCGTTTACTAAAGTGACCGTCGCTAAACGGGATGCG
>CAYRPN010000105.1:0-21444 GCA_964426135.1 uncultured Phycisphaeraceae bacterium
TCCGGCTCTGTTCACGACTCCGAAACGCCCATTCCAACCGGTGTCAAGTACGCAATTGCCGGATGAGCCGGAAAAATAGTCCCATGCCCAGTCGTGGAGCATCGCCGCGACGTTCCGCCGTGCTAGAATGCTCCGCCTTCCGGCTGGGCGTTCCACTCGCTTCGGCGAGCGCAAGACCTTCCTCCCACGACAGCATGACAGCCGCGAATCATCCCGCTGATGTGAACCAGGCCGCGACGGATTCCGCCGCCTTGAGCACCACGCTGCTCATGATGAACGGTGCGCCGGTGCCCAGCGCGGCTGTTCCCAGCGCCGGCGTCCCCAGCGACGCGGCGCCCAGCGAGGCGATGCCTCACCTCGGCTCGATCCCCATCGCCACTTCGCCAACCGGTTCCGGCGCGGTTTCATCCGCCTCGCCGCCCTCCAGTGCGGCGGCGCCGACCGGGGGCCTGCTTCCGAAAACCGGACACGAGAAGTTCGGCACCTTTGAACTGGCGATCGTGATGTCGCACTACGACATCGGCGCGATCCGCAAGATCAAGGAATTCCCCCGCGGCTCGCGAAAAGCGCCCAAGCTCCTGATCAAGACGCAGAAAGAGGCGTATCTCCTCAAGCGGCGGGCCAAGGGAAAAGACGACGCATTCAAGGTCGCTTTCTGCCACCAGCTTCAGCTTTACCTGGCGGGCAAGCAGTTCCCGCTGCCGCACCTGATCGGCACGCGCGGCGAGAACAACTCGATGCTCCAGTGGGGCGAGCACGTCTACGAACTTTTCGAGTTCATCAAGGGCGTCGGGTACGATTCGTCGCTGGAGCAGACGGGCGATTCCGGCAAGATTCTCGCCATTTTTCACAAGCTGCTGCGCGACTTCAAGAGCGACTACACGCCCCCCACCGGCTCCTACCACGGCTCACGCTACGTCACCACCGCGCTCGATCGCATCCCCGCGACGCTGGGCAAGTTCAATCCGCTGGCGCGCACGGGGGATGAGATTCAGCAGCTCTCCAACACCATTCACGGCGCCTACGCCTCGGCCATGCTGCGGGTCAACGACCTGGGTCTGCTCAACTGGCCCGCGCAGATCGTCCACGCCGACTGGCATCCGGGCAACATGCTCTTCCGCGGGCAGCGCGTCGTCGCGGTCATCGACTACGACGCGGCCCGCAACCAGCAGCGCATCATCGATGTCGCCAACGGAGCGCTGCAGTTCTCCATTCTCGGCGGCGGCGACGACCCGACCGCCTGGCCCGAAGGCATCGACGAAACGCGGTTCAAGGAATTCCTCACCCAGTACGACGGCACGCCCGGAGGCCAGCTCAGCCGGGCGGAACTGAAGGCGATCCCCTGGCTGATGATCGAAGCGCTGATCGCCGAGGCCGCCATTCCCATCGCCAACACCGGCCAGTTCGCCCGCATGGCCGGCTACCAGTTCCTGTCCATGGTCGAACGCAAAGTGCGCTGGTTCCAGCAGAACGCGGACCGGCTGGCGGGAATCCTGGGTTGACGCAGGGCGATGCCTTCCCCTGCGGCTTCGCATCTCTTCGTTCACCGCTTTTTCGAGAGAACCACAAAGGACACAAAGTCACGAAGAACACGAAGAACAGGATTGCGAATCAGAAATTGTTGATTTCATAGTCTCCGTTTCCTCTTTGTGTTCTCCGTGCTTTCGTGTCCTTTGCGGTTCCGCTGTTCTTGATGTTCCTCGTGATGAAATGAATCAACCATGCGACTTCACCGAGCGATTGGGTTTCCCGTTCTCATCGCAATATCACTTCTCGCGGCCGGCCTGCGCGCCGAGATTTCCGCGGGCGATCTGTCGGCTCTCGGCGACGCCGAGTACGACAAGCGGCATGCCGCCACGAAAAAACTGCTGGCGGATGTGAAGATCACGCGCGGGGACATCGCCGCCGCCTATCGCCAGGCGACGAGCGCGGAGCAGAAGCAGCGCTTGCTGACGATCGGCCGGCATCACGTGCTGCGCCTGATGCGGCAGGAGAAAGACGCCGAGAGCAGGCTGGGCGCGCTGGGCTTAAGGCACGAACCGGTCAACGCCGAGGATCTCCCCGACGTCAAGCAGCCGGCCGTGCGCGTCCGGCGAACGCTGCCGGGATTCCCCGCGCATGCCGTGCTTGAAGCGGGCGATCTGATCCTGGCGGTCGACGGCAACTTCTTTCAACCCAATATCACCAACGAGCAAATCTCAACCCAGTTCGGCGACTGGATCCAGCGCGTCGTCCCGGGAAAAACCACCAAGCTCACCATCATGCGCGGCGGCAAGCAGATCGAAGCTCAGACCGTCGTCGCCAGCCTCGACGCACTGCGGATGATGTTCGACGTCCACGGCGGCGTGCAGCAGTCGTACAACAACGAGTGGCTGCGATTTCAACGGACGCTGGAGCCGGAAACGGCGAAGGAAGAGTGATCGATCCGGCATGCACGTAGGGTGCGTCAAGGCCCGGCGCGGACGCACCGGCCCGGCGCGCTGAAACGAGCTCGATTCTTCTGAATTCGATAGTCCCGGGTTCACGGTGGTGCGTCCGCGCCAAGCCTTGACGCACCCTACAGGAACGCCGTGGCATCGCCCTCAGGCCACCCCTGCGGCGGCGTTGTCGAGCCACCACGTCAGCGTCCCGTCGGGCGTCGGCATGATGCCGGTGATCGGCATGTTCGCAATGTCCGGCCCCTTCTCGCGCAGCTGCTTGTCCACCTTCTGCAACGTCGCCAGCTTTTTCGCACCGACGCATAGCACGCCCAACTCGCGGGCCGCGTTGAGCAGCGGATAGGTCATCGTCACGCGCGGCGGCGGCGTCACGTTGGGGCCGTCGTTGTTGAAGATCCAGCGCGTGTTTTCCTTCAGGCCGGGCGAGCCGGGGAACAGGCTGGCCGTGTGCGTGTCGTCGCCCATGCCGAGCAGGACGAAGTCGAGGCGGGGAATGGCGGACGATTTCGGATTTAGGATTTCGGATATCGGATTTGAAGAGCCGGGCCTCGCCGCCTCGAGCGATTCGAACACGCGCGTCATCTCTTCGATGTAAGCCGTCGCGGGATCCGTCAGCAGCACGGGCATCGGATGCAGTTGCCGGGTCTTGACGGGAAGGTGATCGGTCAGCACCCGGCGGATCATGCGCCAGTTCGATTTCTCGTGATCCTCCGGCACCCGCCTTTCGTCCACGATCCAGATGTGCGTCTGCTTCCACGGCACCGCCCGGTAGCGCGGGTCGATGATCAGCCGCTGATAAAACGGCTCAGGCGTGGACCCGCCGGAGAGGGCGAGGTGAAACGCGCCGCGATCCTTGACCGCCGCCGCCGCCGATCTCATCAGCGCATGGGCGAGGTCGTCGAAGAGTTGATCGACGGATGCGACGTGGATGGTGCCGGGGAGTTTGAGAGATGTCACGGACATTTGGAAGATTCTTCGTCCTTGGGGGCAATCAGTTCGTCTTTGAAAGCTCGCCGATACGGATTGGTTGGACACACAAGCAGTTGTTTCTCACTGCCAATCGCGGTTTTCCAGTCGATGACCTTGAATTTAATGACTGTGCCGTTCCATTCGTACGCAAAAACGGCAATGCGTGCATTCGCTCCCAATATGGGCGAGTTGGCGCCAACAACACGCGCGCAAACCTCGATCCCCCGCTCGTAAAGTTCAATCGCACGGCGTACTAGCCACCACGCGGTCCCGAGAGTGCCAACGGTTGTGGCAGCAGCCACATAAAGCGGTTTCCACCCATAGGTTTCAAACTTCCACATGGCCACCACCGCAAGAAACCAAGCGATGACCGTTACAGCCCCAGCACCGATGTAATACCGACCGTAGATTCGCTGGCGAGCGACTCTGCCAATGCGCCTTACAGTCGGCGTCGTTGACTGCTGCAATTGGGGGGCCACAGCGGTGCTCCAAAGTGATCTCGGCTCACAACGGATTATGCCAATGCCGGCCATCCTTCGCCATGAGAATGTCCGACGCTGACGGTCCCCAGGTGCCGGCCGCGTAGTTGGGCAGATCGTCCTGCGGGTTCGCCTTCCAGTAATCGAGCACCGGTTGCACCGCGGCCCAGGCGATTTCGATTTCGTCGCGGTGCTTGAACAGCGTCAGGTCGCCGCGAACGCAGTCGTGGATCAGCGTCGCGTAGCCGTCGCCCGGCTCAGCTTTCCATTCCTTGATG
The DNA here is from genome assembly GCA_964426135.1 of uncultured Phycisphaeraceae bacterium. GTDB lineage: Bacteria > Planctomycetota > Phycisphaerae > Phycisphaerales > Phycisphaeraceae > CAYRPN01. Next base: position 4,165 of record CAYRPN010000105.1, read on the forward strand.
TAGTCGAACTCCATGTTCACGTCCTTGATGCGCAGGCCCGTGCCCGGCACTTTTCCCTCGAAGCGAATCTTGATGCCTTCATCGGGCTGGACGTTGATGATGATCTGGTTGGGCTTGAGCTTCTGCGCCTCGTTGCGGAACAGGCAGTGCGGCGTGGGCTTGAAGGTGAGCACGATCTCGGTCAGCTTCTTCGCCATCGCCTTGCCGCTGCGGACGTAGAACGGCACGCCGCCCCAGCGCCAGGTGTCGATGTAGAGCTTCATCGCCGAGTACGTGTCGGTCTGCGATTCGGGCGCGACGCCCTTCTCATTGCGGTAAGCCGGAATCACTTTGCCGGCGACCTGGCCTTCGCCGTACTGGCCCTTGACCGCCATGTGCGGCACGTCGTCGTACTTGGGGATGCGCATCGCCTTGAAAATCTTGATCTTCTCGGTGCGGATGTCGTCCGCATTCATGCCCACGGGCGGCTCCATCGCCATGACGGACACGACTTGCAAAAGATGGCTCTGCACCATGTCGCGCATCGCGCCGCCGGTGGGGCCGTCGTAGTAGGAGCCGCGGCCCTCGACGCCGACCGTCTCCGTCGCGGTGACCTGCACGTGGTCGAGGTAAATGTTGTTCCACAGCGGCTCGAAGATCGCGTTGGCGAAACGCACCACCAAGAGGTTCTGCACGAGTTCCTTGCCCAGGTAGTGGTCGATGCGGTAGATCGCCTCTTCATCGAAGACGCCGGCGAGAGTCATGTTCAGCCTGGCCGCGGATTTCGGATCGGAGCCAAAGGGCTTCTCCACGATGATGCGCTGCCAGGGCTTGGCGCTCTTGTCGATCGAGCACCACTGCTTGCCTTCGGTGACCAGCCCGCTGGCGCCGATCTGCTGAATGGTCGGCTCGAAGAACTGCGGCGACATGGAGAGGTAGAAGAGTATGTTCTGCCCCGTGCCATGTTCCTTGGCGACGGCTTCGATGCGTGCCTTGAGCGCGGGGGTGTCTTCGCTCTTGGTCGAGTCGCCGGCGTGGTAATGCACGTGCTTGGCGAAAGCCTTCCACGCTTCAACGTCCGGATATTTTTTCTTGCCGAACTCGTACATCGCCTCGCGGAAGCCGTCGTCGCTCATCTCCGTGCGGCTGACGCCCATGACGGCGAAGTTGGCCGGCAGCATCTTCTTCGTGTAGAGATCGAAGAGAGCGGGGATCAGCTTGCGCTTGGTCAGATCGCCCGAGGCGCCGAAGATGACGATCAGGCACGGTGAAACGGTGGGGTTGGCCATGGCGGGAATGAGAATCGAAAGGGAGGGTTAAAGCAAGGGCGGAACGGCAAAATTACACACGACCGTTTAGCGGAAACGCCGAAGGCGTCTGGCGGAACGACTGGGCGCACCCGACCGCGCAGTCCAGTGCGACGCACGAATGCCCGATGCAATCACCGCGCGGTCAACTGCCGGGCGGTCTGTTCAGATATCGGCGAATGCACCGGCCGGCAATAAATCGTTCGCCGAGTTGCGCGATCAATACCAGTCCGACCAGGGGCACGGAGCCGAGCAGCATCGTCCAATCGGAACTGAAGCATGTGCCGATGGTCCAGATGCCGCCAAACACCCCGGCGATGTAGAACGCGAAGATGATGTGACTGAGCAGCGCCAGCCACAGGCCTTCGCCGGAGTCGAAATGTTCCCACGCGCGGTAGACGAACATGCTCCAGACCATCACCGCGAGCAGCGGGAAATAAACCCGACCAATTCCGTCGGCCAGAATTCCTTCGGGATGCAGTGGCCCCAGAAGAAGGTACAGCAGGGCTGAAACCACGCTGACAACCACCGGCATGTAAACCGTCGTCATCCCCGGCGCCTGATGCCAGGGTTTCGTCCACCGGCGGTTCACCAGTTCCGCAACATCGCACTCCCGCCCGCATTCCGGGCAGTTCACCACCGCCCCGTGCAGCCCGCGCAGGTTGTACTGGCAGTTGGGACAGGCGAGGTCGTTCTGGATTTCGTCGATGACCGACATGGGCCTCCCGCGAAACGCCGCACATTCGGCGCGTTTCGCCTGTGCCACGAAGTTTACCGCGCGGCCGATTCTCCAGTGTCGTTCGGATTCGCCGTGCCGATGCATCGCCGCGAATCCGGACTGCACGCACGGCAACACCCCTTTCACCGCACCTCGGTCCGCCTTAGAATCATCAGCGTCGCGGCCGCGGGTCGCCTGCCGGTCCAACGCCTCATGGCTTCACCAGAAGAAAAACTCACGCCGCGCACTACCGTCACCGCGCTGCCGGCGCTGTCGGCCCGCGTCGCGCGGGAGCCGACGCGACGCAGCGCCGGGTTTTTCGCGTGGCTGATCACCCTGCTTTGCATGATGGCGGCGGCGCCGGCGATCCTGGTGGACATCTACAAGCCTGATGTCACCGACCGGGCCGAGGCCCGCGCCCTGGCCACCAGCATTCACACGTGGAAGCGCATCAACTCCCCCGCCGCCGCCGGGGAGCGATTCATCGAGGAAATCGTCCCACACTACAACGGCCAGAAAGTCTGGATGGAGCCGCCGGGCACGACGTGGACGCACCTTTTGGCGTTCGAGCTGCTGGCGCCGCGCGCGATCAAGGCGATCGAAGGCGAGGCGCTGGTTTCCATCGAGGGCAGGCTCACGGGCATGGCGGAAATCGAATCGATCGCCGCGGCGGGTCTGACCGCGGACAAGCTGGGCGATGAAATCGCCCGGCACTTGGAGAAGAAGCTGGATTTCAAGAGCGCGAACGCCCAGGTGACGCTCAGCCGCGGTGCCGGCAGCGAGCCGCCGCCGCCCTCCAAGGCGACGCCCGGCGGGCCGCCGCCCATCCTCGCGGCGGGCGACAAGTTGAAGGTGCAGGTGCGCTATGTCGAGCCGCGCTGGCGCGCCGGCATCGACACGATCCAGCTCATCGAATGGGGCCGGCTGGTCTCGGCGATCTTCGCGCTGATCACGGTCGGCGGCGTGTTCTGGGCGGGCCATTCCATCGGCGGCATCAAGGCGGGCGTCTTTTCCGCCTTGATCTGCGCCGCCAATCCCAGTTTCATCTGGCACGCCCGGCTCGCCAGTCCGACGATCCACATCACCGCGTGGTCGATCCTGAGCATCGCCGCCGCCTTGTGGGCCATCCGTCCGCTGAAGCCGGCACCCAGCATCGAGCGGCAGTTTCTCGGCTGGGTCGTGTGCGGCGTGGCGATGGGGCTGGCCGCGATGATGGCGGGCCCGGTTGTCGTGCTGACGGTGGCGCTGCCGATCCTCGTGCTGCTGCTCATGTGTCCGCATCGCCGGGGCCACTTGATGGGGCTGGTCGCGGCGCTGCTCATCGGCGTGCTGGTGGTGGTGCCGTGGACGGCGATGCTGCTGAACCACGTGCCCGACGCGGCGCAGCATTGGCTCGACGAGCATCAACCCTTCGGCTTCTTCCTGGTCGAGCGCTTTTTCGAGTTCTTCGGCCAGCGCTTCGGCATCGTGCTGCTGATGATGCTGCCCTGGACGCTCTGGCTGATCGCCGCGGTGGGCCAGCCGTTCTCCACCAGCGTCAGCGGGCTGCGCACGCAGTTGTTCCTGGGCCTCGCGTGGTTCGGGGTCGTGGGCCTGATGCTCTTCATCCAGCCGGACACCAGCAGCACCGGCGGCCTGCTGGCGCTCGTGCCCGCCGCATCCGTCATGATCGGCCAGGTGTTCCTGCATTTCACCGAAGCGGCCGCCGAGGGACGATTCACGCGCTTCTGGCGGATGCTGCGCTGGCCGCAGATTCTCATCATGCTCGCCGGTTCGATCGTGGTGCCGATGGCGATCGCCTGGCCCGCGCTGTTTGCCGAATGGAAAGGGCTCGAAACGCCGCTGTTCTTCAACCCGGGCTGGTGGTTCGGCGTGGGCCTGATGATCGTGCTGACCGCGCTGACCGCCATGGCCGGACGCATGGTGCTGCGGCAGCATCCTGGGCCCAGCCTGGCGATGGCGGCGGCGTGGATGCTCGTGCTGGCCACGGTCGCCGCGATCCCGCTGGCGCGCGGCCCGCGCGCCAAGAGCCTCATCCGCCCCGACGCCCGCACCATCGCCAAGGCGATCGATCAGAACGCCGTCTTCGTCGTCCAGGCCGAAGGAAAAAACGCCATCGAGATCGATCCGGCGGTGCTGCTTTACGCCGGCTGCCAGATTCAGCCCATCGCCACCGGGCAGATCGACGAAGTGGCGGCGAAGCGCAAGGCGACCATCTACCTCGTCAATCGCATCGACGCGCCGGCTCCACTGGAGAATCTCGAAAGCGTCGCGGACCTGAAGGAAGTGGGCCTGCGGCTGTGGCGGTACCCGATCCAGACCGTCGCCGGCGTGCCGGCCGGTGACCCGCGGCGGAACTGACGGATCCCTTGCGGTTGACAGGTTTCCCGCCCATTCCATCTCATTGCCTATGCTCGATCGCCCATTCCATCTCATTGCCTATGCTCGATCGCCCTTTCCAATCGTTCCTTCTTGCTTTCGCACTGCTCGCCGCCGTCCATACCCAGGCCAAGGACGATGACGGCGCTTACACCATCACCAAGGCTGAGCGCTCGCTGACACAGGTCGAGAAAGTCTACGCCCAGATGACCCCGGTGAAGTACGAGCCGGCGGAGAACCGCTGGACAAATCTGCCGACCACGAAGGAAATCCTCGGCAAGGGCGAAGGCGAACTGCGCATCGTCATGCTCGGCGATTCCATCGTGAACGACACCAGCCGATCGCAGTGGGATCAGGTGCTGGGGCAGCGCGTGAAAGTAAAGATTACGAAGATCACCTGCGTCCGCGGGTCCACCGGCTGCTGGTGGTACAAGGAAGATGGCCGCGTGAAGAAGTACGTGCTCGACCACAAGCCGGACCTGCTCATCATCGGCGGCATCAGCCAGAAGGACGACATCGCCTCGATCCGCGACGTGATCCAGCAGGTGCGCCAGGCCGGCTCGAAGTGCGAGGTGCTGCTGATGACCGGGGCATTCGGCCACGTCGACCCGCTCGATGACAAGCAATGGACCTATGACTTCGATCCCAAGGGTGACGGCTACCGCGCCAGGCTCGCGAAACTGGCGGCGGACGACAAGTGCGGCTTCCTCGACATGACCGCGCACTGGGGCAAATACATCCGCGATAGCGGTCAAGCGTTGACCGACTTCAAGCGCGACGTGGTGCATGCCAACGAGAAAGGCGAACAGATCATCGGGCGGATCCTGGCCAGGCATCTGACGCCGTGAGACACCGGCCGTCAGCCCCGGGCTCCGCCCGGGGAGGGCAAGTGGAAGCGCGTGCGGCGTTGAGATTTTCGTGCGGCAAGCAGAATGAAAAAAGGACGTAGCACCGTGAAGCCGTCCCCCGGCGGAGCCGGGGGCTAATGGCACAGCGCCGTTCTCGCACAGTTTCATTTCGAATCCATCGAATGCGCCGATAAGATGAATGGGATGGCTGGAGCCACACTCATGTTGAGATCCACACGCACACGGGCTGCATTCACCATCGTCGAATTGCTGGTGGTTTGTTCGCTCATCACGCTGTTGATCTCCATGTTGCTGCCGAACCTCAGCGCCGGGCGGGACAACGCGCGGATGGCCAAATGCCTGTCGAATCAGCGCGAGTTGATGATCGCCGCGAGCAACTACGTCACCGAAAAATTTTACTACCCCGTGGGCATCGACCATCACACGGACAACAGCCAGCGCATCTGGCTCTGGCCCACGCAGCTTCGCATGTACACCGACGGCAACCAGGACCTGTTCATGTGCCCCAAGGCGCCTGAATCGACGCGATGGGTCTACCAGGAGGCGGTCGGCGAGCCGGCCTTCTATGGATACAAGGCGAACGAAATGCGCATCCGCGGCTTCTCGCACAAGTTCTCCTATGGCTACAACGTCTGGGGCGCGTTCATGGGACAGGTGCCCAACACGGGCCTGGGCTGCTATCGCAACGACCCCAACCGCGACGCCACCAAAGCCGAGCGCGTCCGCAACCCCAGCAACATGATCGCCTTTGCCGACAGCAACATCAACGATTACTGGTCCGGATTCATCGGCCCCTACCGCGGCCCCGGGCAGTGGCCCGCGCGGGCGCACCTGGGCAAGAGCGCCGTCGCTTTCTGCGACAACAGCGCCCGCACCATGGAGCGATCCGAACTCGTCGAAGCCAACCGCGACGACGTGAACATCCGCTGGAACAACGACGCTCGCGTGCATCCCGGCGCGGTGAGCAACGACGGCGTGCCCGATTACGTGCCGTGATCCTTCGGCGTCGCCCGGGCACCGCTATCATTTCCGACCATGCTCAGCCGGCGAAGCTTCGACATCATCGTGATCGGCGGCGGCCACGCCGGCGCGGAAGCCGCGTGGGCCGCATGCAACATGCTGCTGCCCGCGTTCGAGGCGGGGCAAGGCGGCGGCGCGGGCGCGGCCGGCGGCCGCGTCGCGCTGATCACGATGGACCCGACCAAGATCGGCGCGATGTCGTGCAACCCCTGCATCGGCGGACTCGCCAAGGGGCAGATGGTGCGCGAGATCGACGCGCTCGGCGGACTCATGGGACTCGCCGCCGACGCCACCGGCATTCAGTTCCGCATGCTCAACGCCAGCAAGGGCCCCGCCGTGCGCGGCCCGCGCTGCCAGAGCGACAAATACAAGTACGCTCGTGAAGTGCAGCGACTGCTCCGCACCCGGCCGAATCTTTCCATCATCGCCGGCACCGTCGAACGCTTCGTGGTGGAAGATGGCCGCATCGCCGGCGTGATCTTCAAGGGCGACGCGGACATCGACGCGCCGCGGGAAACCGCCGACTGCTGCGGCGAGTTCGGCGCGATCTCGTGTTTTGAAAAGCCCGTCGAACTGCGCTGCTCGGCGGTCGTCCTCACCACCGGCACCTTCATGCGCGCCTTGATGCACACCGGCGAAAGCAAGACCGAGGGCGGCCGCGTCGGCGAAGGCAGCGCGGTGGGCATCAGTGCGGGACTGCGCGAACTGGGCTTCGAGATCGGCCGGCTCAAGACGGGCACGCCGCCGCGCCTCGCCGCCGAGACGATCGACTTCGCGGCGCTGCAGCTTCAGCCGGGCGACGATGAACCGACGCCGTTCAGCGATATGACCTTAATGCACGCGCGCACGGGCGGCGAAAGCCCAGGCATGGCCATGCCTGGGCTTTCGCATGGGATTTCGCATGGGCTTTCGCCGGAACACCAGCGCATCGCTGCGCGGTTTCCCGTGCTGCCGCAGGTTCCCTGTCACATCACGCACACCAACGAAGCGATCCACGAACTGATCCGCGGCAATCTCGATCGCGCTCCGATGTACAACGGCCAGATCGAAACGCAGGGGCCGCGCTACTGCCCGAGCATCGAGGACAAGGTGGTTCGCTTCGCCGAGAAGCATTCGCATCACGTGTTCCTGGAGCCCGAGTCGCTGGAGACAAACGAGATTTACTGCAACGGCATCAGCACCTCGCTGCCGCGCGATGTGCAGGATTTCATCGTGCGCAACCTGCCCGGCTGCGAGCGCGCGAAGATTCTGCGCTACGGCTACGCGGTGGAATACGACATGATCTGGCCGCACCAGATCGATGCCACGGGCATGACCAAACTCGTCGCCGGGCTCTTCCTGGCCGGGCAGATCAACGGCACCAGCGGCTACGAAGAGGCTGCGGCGCAAGGCCTGATCGCCGGCATCAACGCGGTGCGATTCATCCGCGGGCAGGAGCAGGTGCGCCTGCGCCGCGATCAGGCGTACCTCGGCGTGCTGATGGACGACCTGGTGACCAAGACGCCGCGCGAGCCGTACCGCATGTTCACCAGCCGCGCCGAGCATCGGCTGCTTCTGCGCGGCGACAACACGGACGAGCGCCTCACGCCGCTGGGGCGCGAGCTGGGCACGGTGGATGCTGCGCGGTGGCGCGTGTTCGAGGAACGCCGCGCAGCGATTGCCGCGCTGAAGGAACACCTCGCGAAAACGAAGGTGGACAGCGTCCGCCTGATCGACTGGTCCCGCCGGCCCGAAGTGGACGCCGCCGCGCTCGACGCGAAGCTGAACGGCGCGGAACTGCCGGCGTTGTCGCGCAGCAAGCCGATCCTGTCGCGCGTGCTGGCGGACATCCAGTACGCCGGCTACATCGAGCGCGAGGCCAAGAGCGTGATGAAACTCGCCGCCACGGAACAAGTCGCGCTGCCCAGCGCGTTCGACTACGCACGGATCACCGGCCTCCGCAAAGAGGCGAAGAACGTGCTGTCGAAGTTCAAGCCCACGACCCTCGGCCAGGCCTCGCGCCTCGCCGGAGTGACGCCGGCCGACATCATGCTGCTCACCGTGGCGATTGGACGTTGACGGGTCACCACGCACACACGGTGGTCTGCCGAAACTGCCTGCGCGTCGCCTACGGCAGCGACCCGGTGCGCATGGCCAAGTGGCGGCGCGAGCGAAGATTGGAACGCCGGGCGAATCAGATGATTTGGGCGGAGAAGGGGGAGAAGCGGGTGTGTGGGCAGGAGGAGGCGGTGACGGAGAAGAAGAAAAGGCCGAAGCGGGCAGCGTCGGCGTAGAGGACGCGGGCGGTTGATTCGGTCCGGCGTCCGCATTGATAGTCGCGACAACGGAACTAATCGGTAGCAGAAATGGGAGTGGCGATTGGGGAGATGCCCACCAATTACAAGCAGCTCGACGGGCTGGCGATGGGGTTGCCATCCCGCACCGCTGCAATCAATTCTTCGATGGCATGCACGAATCGCCGAAAAGAGCGAGAGCGTTGCGCCGCCAGATCGATCGGAATGTGTTTGGCGAGAGCCTTTTGATGTGCCGTGGGCTTGAACTTTCGCTTGATCGCCTTTTCGATCCATCCCTTCCCATCGCGAATTGATTCTGGTGACTCAGGAATTGCCAGGCCCGGCGGGATAACGGTTCCGTCCGACAGGTCCACATTACCGAGTTGGTCGATCACACTGATCGCCCAGCACTCCATCTCTTTCATGGCAATCGCAACGGCAATGGACACTCCCTTGGCGGCACAGGATGCCTGCGCCGAACTAGCGAGATACAGAGCCACATGGCGCGCACAAAAGTCTCGCCCGTATCGCTGCACATACGCCGGATCGGCGACTTGGTCGGCATCGCCATCTAGAACGACGAGGATGGCACCTAGATTACGGCGCGTTCGAACAACATACTGGATGGTTCTCGCCCAGTCCTTGATCGTCTTGTTTACTTCTTTGGTGCGTACGGAATCCCCATCCAGAAAAAAGCATTCATTTCCGCCACGATGGTTCAACACCCGTTGCACAAGAGTCGGCACAGCCAACTCGTCGCCTTTGCCTTCGACAAGTACTACGAGTCGTTTCATGCCCCGGTCGTCTCCTTCGGGGAATCAATTCTTGGGCGATCAACTGTCAGAAGTTCCCCGGGCAGCAGAAGATGATCGCGGATCGCTGAAAGCTGATCGCGGTCAAGCCGGCCGACCCGAGTCTCCTGAGTTGTCTTGTCCATTTCCACGACGCGGATGCAATCCGGATCAAAGTGATCCAGCAAACCGGGGCTGTGCGTGCTCAGCAGCACCTGCCCGCGTTCCTCCAGTGGTGCCGCGCCGAACTCCTCGGCCAGAATAGAGAGAGCGCCAGGATAGATGCCGTTTTCAGGCTCTTCGAACATCAAAGTCTGGAGCGGCGGAGACTGATATAGAGCCAGGAGGTGCGCGAGGAACCGCCGGAATCCATCGGATTCCTGGGATAATTGAAGTTCCACAACCAGTTCGCCAACCCGATGTCCAACGATCAGCTTCTGCGGATTCTGAATGGAATCCAACTCAACTGAATTAACCGATGAGTTCATCTGCTGCAAGCGCGACACAATATTTCGCCGTGAACGTTGTGTACGCAGGTCTTGTGTAATCCGCTGGAAGATGCGGAGAAAGTTCGCACCACTATCTTGCAATCCATCGAACTTCTTCGCGATCTCGCGATTGTTGAAAACCGATCGCTTGTTCTGCTCATCATGGGTGCATAGTACCGTCGATGGAAAATCGTGGAAACCAATACCGCTTGAAATCGCCGTGAAAACCAAGACTGCTTCGGTAACTGTGGGAAGCCGACCTAAGATCGGGCTCCAGTTCAAATTTGGTAAGGTGGCCACACTCGGTTTCGTCACCCACCCTATTTCTCTTTGGTGCGGGGCCCTCTGGCTTGAGTTCCAAGCAAAGAGTTCGTGGGTCCCGAGCTTCAGTGACTCACCAATCGTTACTTGCTGTTCCTTACTCCCGACGTTTGCCATCGAAAAGGCATACTCAAACGACTTGTCAAATCCACTGATTCGCAAGGTCACAGTCGCCGAGAACCCTTCGGTCGCTCTTCCCGCAGGCATGATCGCATTCCAACCGCCGGTTGCCTCCGCCGCCTGATCGTTTGCCAACAAATAGTCACGAACAAGGCGGATTGCCGCGAGAATATTGGACTTACCAGTCCCGCTCTTTCCTACAAACACCGTCAACGGCGTCAAGTCAATCGAGACGTCCTTGATGCTCTTGAAATTCTGTATTCGAATTCGCTCAATCATATGAATTTTCCAGTAGCACACCGTCTACTTCATCGGAGCTACTGTCGAAATGATTCTTCATCAATGGGCGCCTCTTTGATTATTGGACGCTGCGCACGTTTGCGCCGTGAAGGACCGAAACATTGCAACAAATCCTACGCCTTCGCCATCCGGCGCAGCACGGTGTGCAGAATCCCGCCGTTGCGGTAGTAGTCTACCTCCACGGGTGTGTCGATGCGGCAGATTGTGGTGAAGGTCTTTGTTGTGCCATCGGCCTTCGTCGCCGTGACCGTGATGTCCTGTCGCGGCTTCACCTTGTCGTCGATGGCGATGTCGAACGTCTCGGTGCCGTCGAGGCCCAGTGTTGCAGCCGTCTCGCCTGCTTTGTAGCACAGCGGCAGCACGCCCATGCCCACGAGGTTGCTGCGGTGGATGCGCTCGAAGCTCTCGGCGATGGCGACTTTGACGCCCAGCAGGAACACACCCTTGGCGGCCCAGTCGCGCGACGAGCCCATGCCGTAGTCCTTGCCGGCGAGGACGACGAGGGGAATCCCTTGCTTCTGGTATTCGACGGAGGCTTCGTAGATGGAGGTGACGGTGCCGGGGGAGAGGGACGAAGGGACTGAGGGACTGAGGGACTGAGGGACTGAGGGGGCGGAGCCGGAGGAACCCTTAGTCCCTTGATCCCTTGGTCCCTTCGTCCCTTCGCTCGGCCCGAAATACGTCGTCCACCCGCCTTCGGTGCCGGGGGCGATCTGGTTTTTCACGCGGATGTTGGCGTAGGTGCCGCGGGTCATGACGCGGTCGTTGCCGCGGCGGGAGCCGTAGCTGTTGAACATGGCGGGGGTGACGCCGTGCTCGATGAGGTATTTGCCGGCGGGGGAGTCCTTCTTGATCGAGCCGGCGGGACTAATGTGGTCGGTGGTCACGCTGTCGCCGACTTTCACCAGCACGCGGGCAGCCTTGATCGGCTGAATCGGCGAAGGCGCGGGACTGAGGCCCACGAAGAACGGCGGCTCCTGGATGTACGTCGACTTTTCCGTCCACTTGTAAATCGCACCGGTGGGCGCGGCAATCGCTTTCCACTCCGGCGAACCATCGAACACATTCGCGTACTGCTTCTGGAACTGCTCACGCGTGACGCAGTGGCTGACGGTGTCGGCGATTTCCTGCTGCGTGGGCCAGATGTCTTTAAGGTAAACCGTTTTCCCATCCTTGCCGGTGCCGATCGCGTCCTTGGTGATGTCGATATCGACATTGCCCGCCAGGGCGTAGGCGACGACCAGCGGCGGGCTGGCGAGATAGTTCGCTTTGACGTCGGCGTGGACGCGGCCCTCGAAGTTGCGGTTGCCTGAGATGACGCTGGCGACGACGAGTTTGGCGGCGTTGATGGCGGCGCCGATGGCGTCGGGGAGCGGGCCGGAGTTGCCGATGCAGGTGGTGCAGCCGTAGCCCACGGTGTTGAAGCCGATCGCGTCGAGATCGACGGTGAGGCCGGCGCGGTTGAGGTATTCAGTGACGACTTTGGAGCCGGGCGCGAGGCTGGTTTTGACCCACGGTTTGCGGGTCAGGCCGAGCGCGCGGGCTTTCCGCGCGACGAGGCCGGCGGCGACCATGACGTCGGGGTTGCTGGTGTTGGTGCAACTGGTGATGGCGGCGATGACGACGTCGCCGTGCTTGAGATCGAAGGTTTGGCCGTCGAGAGAGACGGTGGCGCGTGCGTCGGTGCTGACGGCGGTGGCGGTGGCGGTCGTCCCGCCCTTGCCAAGGGCGGGCTTTGCGCCGCCTTCGCCGGGGGCGTCGTCGTCGCCCTTCTTGCCGCCGGCGAGGAACGCAGGCAGTTCCTTGCGCCACGCGCTCTGCATGCCCGCGAGGCTGACGCGGTCCTGCGGCCGGCGCGGCCCGGCGAGCGACGGCTCGACGGTGGCGAGATCGAGTTCGAGCATCGACGAATACACGATGCCCGCTTCCTTCGACGGATCGCGCCACAGGCCTTGCGCTTTGCAGTACTGCTCGACGGCGGCGATGAGCTTTTCATCGCGCCCGCTCAGTCGCATGTAGGTGAGCGTCTGCTCATCGACGGGGAAGAAGCCGATGGTCGCGCCGTACTCGGGCGCCATGTTGGCGATCGTCGCGCGGTTGGCGACGGACATTTCCTTCAGGCCTTCGCCGACGAACTCGACGAACTTGTTCACGACGCCATGCTTGCGGAGCATCTGCGTGACGGTGAGCACGAGGTCGGTCGAGGTGACGCCTTCTTTCAGTTTGCCGTGCATGCGGAAGCCGACGACTTCCGGGATGAGCATGTAGATGGGCTGGCCGAGCATGACGGCCTCCGCCTCGATGCCGCCGACGCCCCAGCCGACGACGCCCAGGCCGTTGATCATCGTGGTGTGGCTGTCGGTGCCGACGAGGGAGTCGGGGTAGAGGGAAGGGACTGAGGGACTGAGGGACTGAGGGACTGAGGGGGCGGAGCCGGCGGAACCCTTTGTCCCTCTGTCCCTTTGTCCCTCTGTCCCTTTACCTTTGCCCTCCCACACCACCTTCGCGAGATACTCGAGATTCACCTGATGCACGATGCCCGTCGCCGGCGGCACGACGCTGAAATTGTTCAGCGCCTTCTGCCCCCACTTGAGAAACTCGTACCGCTCCGTGTTCCGCTCGAACTCGAACCTGCTGTTGATCAAAAGCGCCGCCTCGCTGCCATAAGCATCCACCTGCACGCTGTGGTCGATCACCAGATCGCAAGGCACCAGCGGGTTCACTTTGTTCGGATCGCCGCCCATGCGCACCATGGCGCTGCGCATCGCAGCCAGATCGACCACGCAGGGCACGCCCGTGAAGTCCTGCAGCACGACGCGGCCGGGCATGAAGGGAATCTCCACCTCGCCCACCGCTTTCGCGTTGTAGTTGAGCAGCGCCTTCACCGCGTCCTGCGTCACGATGTAGTCGTCGCAGTTCCGCAGGCACGCCTCCAGCAGCACCTTGATCGAGTACGGCAACCTGTCGAGATTCGCGCCCCCGGCGCCCCCGGCGCCCCCGGCCTGATTTCGCAGGGCTTCGAGGCGGTAAATCTCGCGCTGACCCAGCGCGGTGGAAAGACTGGCTTTGGCGTTGAACGGATCGATCGTGCTCATGGCGGAATCCTTGAGTAAAAGCGCGCTCACGCAGCAAATGCGGAGGGCTGAACATGTTATCAGAGACGAAGGAGAGATGACGGCCACGCCGCGCTCGGTACGGCAGCCGGAAGTGCAACGCGATCGATGTAGGGTGGGCACCGCCCACCCTACATCCTCAATCGTTTATGTTTTTTGTTCGCGGCCTCTTAGCGCTCTAGTTTTGTCCGTCACGACAGGGTATCCTCATCATCACTTCTACTCTGGGAGCCGCCACATGTCCGCCACGTTGACGATTCGCGATGAATCGACCTCCGGCAAAGTCGAGAACGAATGGACGCTCGATTTCCTCACCGAGCACATCACGGTGCGCGAACTGATCCGCAGCCGCGTGTATCAGGAAGTGCAGGACCACAACCTGAAGCAGCCCGCGCAGTTCCGCGGCCTCGTGCAACCCACCGCCGCCGAACGCACGCTCAACGGCGACAAGCCGCGACAACCCCGCCAGATCGACTGGAAGAATCAGTTCGAAACCGCCTGCGAAGCCTTCGATACCGGCCGCGTGCTGATCCTCGTCGGCGAGCATCAGTGCGACACGCTGGACGAACCGATCGAGATCCGGCACGACACAGTGGTGAGTTTTCTGAGGCTGACGCCGTTGGTGGGAGGGTGAACGCAAAAATCAACTGTGAATCCAACTCATTGAGAATCTGCATTGCCGGCCGATTCCATGCCTGCAGGAGGCCGTTTTGTGGCCGATGAAACCAAGCCCGCCGTTCCTTCATCGAGCGTCGAACTCGTTCGCGCCTATGTGGCCGCCTATCCGCGAGGCCTTGCGAGCGAGGTAACTCTAGACTCGTTCCCGGCCGGTGAAGCTATACTCGCGCTGGCTCCGGCGGATCAGATTCAAATCATCCATGCGACGCTCTCGGGCGAAGCATTCGGCGACTCGAACTGGGCCAGGCGGGAGATGTGCGATCGACTCAGAGGACAACTGGCTAGAAGAGCCCTGCCTTACACCAGTGAGGACATTGATCTGATTGCGCAATCGCTGCGAAGAACGTTCTCGAATCATTGGGGTGCTGACAACTCCATGCTGAGTGTTCTGGAGAAGTGGAAGGTCCAACAACCACTTTCTGAGGTCGCCCGCAGCGCGCTTGAAAAGCTCAGGAGCATGGCTGAATCGCGCGGAAGCCATTCGAACATTCGGAAGCTGATCAGCCGTCTAGATGGATTGCTGAACGTGACGGATCGCATCCGAATCGTCCGCGGGGAGGCGTGGTCAGATGTCGCGAAGGCTGAACTCCAATCCATGTCGGATCCGCAACGGACGAACTGGGCACACCTCATTAGCCACTGCGCCGATGCGACTGGCAGCAAGCCTTCCGCGAAATGGAGTAAGCTCGCGAAGGAATTGATCGGAGCTGTCGGCATAGCCGAATTCAAGGTTCGGATGCTTATCTGGTTGCCTCTGGTGGAGAAGCCGCGCACCTCGCCGTTGCAGGTTCCACGCCACTCGCCTGATCCGAATCTGCTTCTTGAACCTGGTAACGCCGATGTGCTCAAGGGCTTAGCCTGGTGCTGTGTCGAGCAGGAGGACACCGACATCGCTCGCGCGGTGATGCGACTCGCCCTGACCGCCTACAAGAAAGTTCCTGGCGTCGGACCGCGAGCCATATCGCTTGGCAACGCATGTCTGTACACGCTCGGTCACATGCCCGGGATGGACGGCGTCGCGCAACTCGCGCTCCTTAAAGTGCGCGTCCGGTTTGGCACCGCGCAGAAGCTCATCGAGAAAGCCTTCGTCGAGACCGCCACGCGTCTGGGCATGTCGCGCGATGACGTCGAGGAAATGTCGGTGCCTTCCTACGGACTGGAGGAGGTCGGGCTCCATCGTGAGACGCTCGGCGAGTTCACGGCTCAACTGGCAGTGACGACGGAGGGCAGCGATCTGCAGTTTCTCAAGGCGGACGGGAAACCGGCCAAATCAGTGCCCGCCGCCATCAAGCAGAGCTTTGCGGAGGATCTGAAAGATCTCAAGCAGGCAGCCAAGGACATCGACGCCATGCTTCCCGCTCAGCGAGAACGTATCGACAGTCTCTTTCTCGAGCAGAAAACGTGGCTGCTGGAGACGTGGCGGCAACGTTACCTCGATCATCCGCTGGTCGGTGTCATCGGCCGGCGGCTGATCTGGCGCTTCACACGCGGCGCGCACACCGCCGACGCCATCTTCCTCGACGGAACCTTCGTCACCCGCGATGACAAGCCCGTGGACTGGCTCGACGCCGAGACGACCGTGCAACTCTGGCATCCGCTCGATCGCAACACCGAAGAAATCATCGGCTGGCGCGACTGGCTCGAACGGCAAGAGGTGCGCCAACCGTTCAAACAGGCCCACCGCGAGATTTACATTCTCACCGACGCCGAGCGAAACACGGCGGTCTATTCCAATCGCTACGCCGCCCACATCATCCGCCAGCACCAGTTCAACGCCCTGTGTGCCGCTCGCGGCTGGAAGAACAAACTGCGCTTATCGGTGGATGACGAGTATCCGCCGACGATTCGGGTGCTGCCCAAGTGGAACCTGCGTGCCGAATTCTGGGTAGAGGGTGTTGGTGAGTACGGAACCGATACGAATGAGTCGGGCGTCTACTTGCGCCTGGCAACGGATCAGGTGCGTTTCTACCCGATCGATGCCCCGCAGCGCGCCGCCCATGCCTCCGGCGGCGGATACGCGATGCAGGGCCAAAGGGCCGACGACCAACCGATTCCACTGGATCAAGTGCCTCCACTTGTTCTGTCCGAAATCATGCGCGATGTCGATCTCTTTGTCGGTGTCGCGTCCATCGGCAATGATCCCAACTGGCAGGACGGTGGGCGCGAGACCCGCTTTGGCGATTACTGGCAGAACTACTCCTTTGGCGACCTCGGCGCCACCGCCAAGACTCGCAAGACGGTGCTGGAGAAACTTGTTCCGCGCCTCAAGATCGCCCCGCGATGCTCCTTCGATGACAAGTTCCTGATCGTGCGCGGCGAGCTGCGCACCTACAAGATTCACCTGGGCAGCGGCAACATTCTGATGGAGCCCAATGACCAATACCTGTGCATCGTCGCCGCCCGCAGTGCCCGCGGCGCCGCGGCAGGCAAGGCGGACGGGGCCGGCGTGTTCCTGCCCTTCGACGGCGATGAACGCCTGTCGATCATCCTGAGCAAGGCGCTGATGCTCGCGGACGACACGAAAATCAAAGACGAGACGATTACGAGACAGATCAAGAGCAAGTGACGGAACGGTGCGCCCGGCCATGTCACTCTCGGGCAATCCATGGTTCGCTGCTGGCGCGTAACCCTGGAGCGTCTACGGACAATGTTAGGCATGCGTCCCGGCGGCGGGTCGGGGCTGTTCTTTGGCATTTCGGCGTGGTGAGTGGTGGCCGCGCGGACGATCGAGGGCGTTGGAGGGCTGGCCGGAGTGTGGCCGGAAAGTGTCCTACCTTTTTGGCAGGCAAAACCGTAAGAGGCGGTGTTTGCTGAAGTTAAGGTGGTTTTTGAGGGGGGGGGGGGGGGGGGGGGGGGGGGGGGGGGTTCGGGGGGGGGTGGGGGGGCCGGCTGTGTGTGGGGGGGGGGGCGCGCGGGGGTGTGGT
>CAYRPN010000106.1:0-21387 GCA_964426135.1 uncultured Phycisphaeraceae bacterium
TGGGGTCGAGCTAACCACCAGATACCAACTTGGAGGCTTGTTTCATAGTGTCATGAATGGCCGATAGGTTTGATGTGGGATTCCCCACTCATCGAAGCCGTGCCGGCCGACCGTGCGGGAAAGGCATCGTCCAAATGAACATGGCAACCATCATGTGGAGCATGGTCTTCGGGTCCATCGGCATGGGCTATGTCGTCTTCGGCCGACAACAGCGAAACGGCATCGCGCTGGTGGCGGGGTTGCTGCTGTGCGTGTTTCCTTTTTTCGTGGATGACACGATCCTGATGATCGTGCTGGGCGTGGCGCTGATGGCGCTTCCGTGGTTCATCAGGATTTAGACGCCTCGGACGGGATCAGCCGCGTGAGAGCCGCGGTGTTTTCCGGGGTGTGCCTAGATTTTGTGGCAATGTCTGCTTTCCGGCGTAGGGTGGGTTGAGTCTGCGAAACCCACCATGGTGGCCCTGTACATCCATAGCATCGATTCGCCGCGGATGGCGGGTTTCGCCGAGCCTCAACCCTGATCTTTCCCCACATCTTGTCCGAGATCGGCGGATCGGGCCGGCTTGCACCCTGAAGGGGTGACGGAATGTAGCCACCCCCGGGGGCGGGTGGAGCGACGCCGCCTTGGGCGTCGCGCAACCCGTGGAACCGTGCAGCGTGTCTTGTTCACCCCGGAGGGGTGAAGGAGGCTTGTGGAAGCACAATCTTTTTTCCGGTCGGCCTTTGTGCTGCCGTGCCGATTCCTCTGCCCCTTCGGGGCAGCAGAAGTGAACGAAATCTGCGTTCCACGGGTTGCGCTTCGTCCGCTGACGCGGACTGCGCTCCACCCGTGGCTACAGTCCGCTGCCCCTCCGGGGCACAAGACTACCGCTACCTACGTCGGCACATCTCAAAGTTGTGGGGAAAGATCAGGGTTGAGTCTGCGAAACCGACCATGGTGGCCCTGTACATCCATAGCATCGATTCGCCGCGGATGGCGGGTTTCGCCGAGCCTCAACCCACCCTACCCGAGGTGGACGCCATGCCACCGTTTCTGGGCACACCCGTTTTCCGCGCCTGCCGGCAATCGCTCGCTCACGCCAGTCGGCTCTGATACGCTGTCTTCCACATGAGCAGTAACCCTTACTATCCCGAACCGAACGAAGGCGATGACAAGAACCGCGACGGTTCCGGCGGTGCGCCCAATCCCGGCTCCGGCTCCGGCGATGTCCAGCAGGTCCGCCACCGCGCTGTGGGCGCTCGCGTGCCCGAAAGCGTCGGCCGGGGCGTGTTCTCCACCGGCGCCATCATCATGACCGGCGCCAGCGAGTTCGTGCTTGATTTCGTGCAGCGCATGGGCCGGCCGTACCACATCGTGGCCCGCGTGGTCATGCCGCACGGCGTGCTGCCGCGCTTCATCGACGCGCTGACGGACAACCTGAAAAAGTTCGAGGAGCGCTTCGGCCCGCCGCCCGCCATGCCCAAGCCGCCGGAGAACCAGAAGCGGCCGAGCATCCAGGAAGTCTACGACGACCTGAAAATGTCCGACGACGTGCTCAGCGGCAGCTTCGCCAACGGCGTGCTCATCGGCCACTCGCCCGCCGAGTTCTGCTTCGACTTCATCACGAACTTCTTTCCGACCTCCGCCGTCTCCAAGCGCGTGTTTCTCTCCGCCCCGCAGACGCCGGTGCTGCTCGATTCGCTGAAGAACACGTGGAAGCAGTACCAGAACCGGTTGCAGAACCCGCCGCCGCCGCAGGCCCCACCGCCGGAGACGCCGCCGTCGCAGGAGGGGGAGGAGTGGAAGAATCCGCCGGGGTGATGAGGCAATCAATTTCGTCGGACGCTACGAAAACGAATCAGAACTTGATCACTTCCAAAAGCTTCGGAGGGCAAGATGGCTGAGGTAATGACTGTTGAATCGATCCTTGATGCCGATTGGTTGCTTCAGGGCTATTGGACAAAACCGCGGTTTCCGATACAGACCGAAAAGGGCGCTTGGTCCGATGTCGACCTACTCGCGTATTCGCCCGATACCCAACACCTCGTGGTTGCAGAGTCCAAGGTCCGTGGTCACAAGAAAGTAGTGTGGGGGTACACCGCATACACACGTCCTGAGTACGGTGGGAACTTCGTGGCTTACGATGGCGAAGATTACCTTGGATTCTTGCGACACGTTCCCAGGTTATGCGAGGACAAGGTCGTATTCGTTGATTTTCGCCGGATGGTGAAAAAAATCACGTTGCAACTAGTCAGTAATTGCGCCATTTCCGATGACGTCATGCAAGCAGCGGTTCAAGATGTAAAGGTACATGCTCAAGCGTTGGTTCCCTCTGAAATCGATTTAGAAGTGAGACTTGAGACAACGCTCGACGTGATCTGTCGGATTATCGCCAGCGAGAACAAGCATATTCAGGGTAGGCGCTATGGTCATCCAGTCATTGATATCGCACGCGAACTGAATCGCTACATGCATCCTGAGATTCGTTACGCCGGACGAGATCGCAAGGCAACGGAGGAATTCAAGAAGACGCTGTCCCGAAAGCTGATGGCAGTGCTATCCCCGACGGTTGACGACTAGTTCACGGAACTTGTAGGTTCCCTTTCATGTCACATTCTGACGCCACCCTTTCCCCATCCGAGCTCGCCATCTACGAATGGCAGATGTGGGTGCGCGACCTGGGCGTCGAGGGGCAGCGCAAGCTGAAGAACGCCTCCGTCCTCGTCTCGCGCTGCGGCGGCCTCGGCGGCCTCGCGGCCTACGAACTGGCGGCGGCGGGCGTGGGGAAAATCGTCGTCGCTCACGCGGGCAACCTCAAGCAGAGCGATTTGCATCGGCAGTTGTTGCAGACGGCTGACTGGGTCGGTAAGCCGCGCATCGAGTCGATCGTGCGGCGTTTGCGCGAGCTGAATCCCCATATCGAAATCGTCGGCGTGGCGGAGAATGTTTCCGCGGGTTCGGGCGGAGCGCAAGACGCGGACGCCGCGAAGCTGCTTCCTGACTCCCCTCCCTTCCAGGGAGGGGCAGGGGGAGGGTTGGGCGTGCAGCCAGAACATGGCCACAATCCAGCGGTGCGTCCGACCCTCCCCCAGCCCCTCCCTAAGAGGGAGGGGAGTTCCGAGGGCAACGCCAAACGCCTGATCGAACAGGTGGACATCGTCGTCGACGCGGCCCCGCTCTTTGAGGAGCGCTACGCCATGAACGACGAAGCGGTGCGGCAGGGCAAGCCCGTCGTCGAGTGCGCGATGTACGAAATGGAAGGCACGGTCACCACGATCATTCCCGGCAAGGGTCCTTGTCTCCGCTGCCTCTGCCCCACGCCGCCGTCCACCTGGACGCGGCAGTTCCCCGTGCTCGGTGCGGTGTCGGGTACGGTGGGCTGCCTCGGCGCGGTCGAAGTGATCAAACTCATCACCGGCATCGGCGAGCCGCTGGTGGGCCGCATGCTGAAGATGGACCTGCGCAGCATGCGGTTCCAGGTGCTGAAAACGTTCCGCGATCCGAAGTGCCCGGCGTGCGCAAACCTTTGATACGGATTAGGCTTTATCTCAAAATCCCTCTCCCTTCTAGGGAGATGGTGGCCGAGTCTGCGAGGCCGGGTGAGGGTCGAAACCATCGGATTCCAAATGCGTCGACTCAAGGGAAATCTCGTACCTCCCGACCCTCACCCCAGCCCTCTCCCTGGAAGGGAGAGGGGGTCGGAATGTTGGAATTAGGATTCTGAGACAGATCCTAGTTCTTCGGGTTCCGCAGCTCACTGAGAATGCGCTTGGTCTCGTCGGGCCGGACCGATTGCAGCATGACTGCCGCGGTCATGCGTGCTTCCACGTCCTGCTCGACGTTGCCCGCCTTGGCGAAATCGTTCGCCTGGGCGATGAACTGATTGGCGCGGGCCACCACCGCCGCCTGAAGAATGCCTTTGGCGGTTCGCGCGGCTCCGTCCTCCAGCAGCGCACGATGCACGTTCCCATCGTCCGGCAGCGAGAGCGGATCGTCGCGCAGCCCCAGCGCCGGGTTGGCGTTGATGATCGCCGTGTCCACCTGATTGAACGACGGATTCACGTCGAAAGTCTGCGCCGCCGCGTTGGCCGCGGCATCGTTCACGCTCACCTGGGCGTCGAGCCGGCCGGTCTTTTCGTGGACTTCCTGGACATACGGGTGCCGCACTTCGTATCGCTCATCGATCAGCACCGGCTCGTAACGCAGGCGGCGACGAAGCTCGGCGACATCGCGTTCCCTGCCGCGGACGAGCGCGTGATCGTAATCGTTGTAGAAGCCGCGGCCGCCGCAGCGCGAGCAATGGAAATGCCCGCCCCGGCAGCGCGTGCAGATGCTGTAGCCGCGCCCGCCGCACGCGGAGCATGGTTTGTTCAGCGTCGTTTTGCCGGCGCCTTTGCAGTAGTTGCACGCGACGTGCCCGCCGCGGCAGAAGGAGCAGTCGGTGTGGCCGCGCCCGCCGCACGGATCGCAGGAGTATCGGATGAGCCGGCTGCGAGCGAAGGCGAGATCGCGCTCCGCCTGTGCCAGGTCGCGTTCGAGCGCGGGCACCGCCGGGTTGGGCGCTTGGCGCACGCCCTGGAACACATGCGTCCGCGCGTCGCGGCTGACGAGGCGGCTGTTCACTTCGATCCGGTTGAGCGTGACGGCAGCCTTGTAAAGCGGGCTGTTGGGTGGCGCATTGCCGGCCGCGGGCACGAGAGTGACGAACGCGGGTTTCGTCCGCGTCAGTTCCGGGGCCAGCTTGTTCTCCAGCGCGTTCGAGTCAGCCGTGGCCTGCCCACGAGCATCGCCGACGCTCAGGGCGATCGCCATGGCGGCGCGCAGTTCGACGGCGGCGCGGGCCCGCGCTTCCGCCTGCTTGAACTGGGACGATGAGCGCTGCGACACTGCGTCCAGATACCACAGGAGCGCGCTGCCCCACAGGCCGTCCTTCTCCGCGCCGCGGCCGTGTTCATAGGCCACATCGATCAGGCCGTCCTTCGCCACTGGATCGCCGGGCACGTAGGCCAATGCGGAACGGAATGAACCGGCGGCTTTTTCGGGCTCGCCCGCTTTCAAGTGGCGCTGGCCCTCGGCAACCAGCGCGGCGGCGGCGCTTTGCCGGGCGTCGGCGAGCACGCGCGGGGCCGATGGATGAAACGGATACACCTGCAGCGACTGATCGGCGGCGGCGATGGCGGCATCCCAGTTCTGCTGGCCGGCGAAACCCTTGGCCTGCTCGAACAGTTGCTCGCTGCGCTGCCGGTCGGCCTGCGCCTTGGCGAGGATGTCGGCTGCCTCCGCGTTCGTTGACCAGACCGCCAGCGCCTGCTTCGCCGCGGCGATCGCGTCGTCGAGGCGCTTCTCCGAATAGAGCCGGCTCGCCGATTCGTAGGTCTTGCGCGATTGCGCCGTCTGGTCGCGCGCCTTGCGCAGCGATGCTCGGCTGGGCAGATGGTTCGGGTCGCCGGCAATGATCGCGCTCAGTTCCCGATCCGCCTGCGTCCAGTCTTTCTGATCCATCAGTCGCACAGCCGCGTCGTATGCCTGCTCGCTGGCGGCATTGCCGCGGCGCTGCAGCGAATCCAGCGCGGTGCGAGCCGGCGAATGCGATGCGTCCCACGCGACCGCCTGCGACAGATCGTTACCCGCCTGGTTCAGATTGCCCGCGTCGGCCACCTGCAGTGCATGTTCGTAAAGCTGCTGCGCGCCTTGCTTCTTCGCCTGCGACAGGCCCTCGGCTGCCATCGTGTAACCGGGCTCAAGCCGCAGCACTTCCTCGTAACTGCGGATCGCCTGCGGCCAGTTGCTCTGGCGCGAGGCGGCTTCGCCGTCCTCGAACGCGGCCCGCCAACTGGCTTCGTG
This sequence comes from uncultured Phycisphaeraceae bacterium, assembly GCA_964426135.1. Classification (GTDB taxonomy): domain Bacteria; phylum Planctomycetota; class Phycisphaerae; order Phycisphaerales; family Phycisphaeraceae; genus CAYRPN01. The sequence goes on from CAYRPN010000106.1 coordinate 5,825, forward strand.
AAGCTTGGCGCGGAAAACCGCGTCGTTGCGCAGATTCGAATCCGATGCGGCGGCCTGCTGGTAGTTGCGCAAGGCGGCGCCGGCGTTGCCGGCGATCATCGCCTGATCCCCGCGCTGGACGTACTGCATCGAATCACAACCCGCCAGCCCCACGGCGAGCGCGATGAGCGGAACGAGCAAGCGGACAGGAACCATGCTATTCCCCTTGGTGTCGCGTTGGACGCTGGTGCGATTCTACGTAGACGTACGGCGGCAGACAATGGGAGGTTCGGCTTCACTCGGCGAACGGTCAGCCCAATTTTTCGGGGCCTTGCTCCCTCTCCCTTCCAGGAAGAAGGTGGCCGAGCCGCCGGGGGACGAGGCCGGGTGAGGGTCGGGACGAACAGACTGTTGTGGTATCCGTCACGCGATGGTGGCGATTGCAAACTTGTGCGTCCCGACCCTCATCCCAGCCCTCTCTCTGGGAGGGAGAGGGGGCCGGAATGCCGCCCCCGGGAAGTTTTGGCAGACCCCTCGCCGTTGGGGTTCCACATTTCGATTCCTCCGCGAACGCTTGTCAGTTATGATGACGACTTCGATTTCGCGATGGGGCTTGTGGGGCATATTTGCACATGGAATTTCAATTCGACAAGCTGGATTCGTTCACCTGCGGCAAATGCAAGAACGCGGTGCCCCTGACCGGCGTCGCGCCGCTGACCATGATCGCCTGCCCGCATTGCAAGGCCCAGTTGCGGGTGCCCGCCAAACTCAGCAACCTGCTGCTTCTGGATGTCGTGGGCACCGGCTCGGCCGGCGTCGTCTACAAGGCGCTGGACCAGACGCTGCACCGGCAGGTCGCGGTGAAAATCCTGCGCCAGGACGAAAGCACCGACGCCCGCCAGATCGTCGAAGCCACGCTCGCCGAGGCGCGCGCTTTGGCCGCCATCAATCACGCCAATGTCGTGCATGTGCACTCCATCGGCATGCGCCACAACCAGCCGTACATCGTCATGGAGCTGCTGCTGGGCGGCGGCAAACTCAACGTGATGCTCAAGGAAGGCTGGACCGCCGACGAGAAGCGGGCACTGGAGATCGGCATCGATGTGGCGGAGGGGCTCCGCGCCGCCTTCGCCGCCGGACTGCTGCACCGCGACGTCAAACCCGGCAACATCCTCTTCAACGACCAGGGCACCGCCAAGCTGCTCGATTTCAGCGTGATCCAGGCGTCCAGCGACGGCGAGAAAATGATCGTCGGCACGCCCTATTACATCAGCCCCGAAGGCGCCTTGGGCGAGCCGCTGGACTTCCGCTCCGACATGTACAGCCTCGGCGCCACGCTGTATCACCTGATCACCGGGCAGCCTGTATTCAATGGCGAATCGCAGAAGGAAATCATCCGCGCCCGCCTCAAGGCGCCGGCCCCGGACATCCGCCGGCTCAAGCCGAACGTCACCGCGAGCACCGCCGCCGCCATCGCTCGCCTGCTGTCGACGGATCCGTCGGATCGGCATGACAGTTACGACGAACTGATCCTGGACCTGCGGGAGTGCCTGCGCTCCGCAGCCGAAGCGGAGGTGGACATCGGCGGCATCCGCGGCCTCGACGAGGCGCTGGCCGTTCCGGCGACCACGCGGCGCCGGACCCCGATGCCGGAGCCCGCCAGGAAGAACAATGCGCCGTTGATCATCGGCGGCGCCATCGCGGCCGTGGTCGTCATCGGCGTGATCCTGGCCCTCGTCATGGGCGGCGGAGGCAGCGGCACTGACACCAAGGACAAGTCCGCGCAGCTCAACCCGCCCAAGTCCGACGACGGCCCCCGACCGCCTGTCACACCGCCGGAAAACAAGGACGCCGCGAAGGACGGCAGCGCCTCCAAGGATGCCGGCGCCAAGGACGGCTCGCCGACTCCGCCGCCGCCACCGCAACCCACGGCCGAGGAACTGCTCGCCAAGGCGTTTGCGAGTTGGGATCAACACATCGCCGCGGAACTCGCCCAGCCTGCCTGGGCTCCAGTCACATGGAAAAAGATGGACAGCCTGAACAAGGCGCCCTTTCAACAGCAGGCCGACGGCAGCGTCATCGTTGCCGGCGGCAATCCGGATTTCGACACTTACACCCTCGAAGCGGAAGTTCCCTTTCCGCTGGAGCGAATCACCGCCATTCGCGTCGAAGCGCTCAGCGATGCGAGCCTGCCCGGCGGCGGGCCGGGCCGAAGCAGCACGGGCAACTTCGTGCTCACGCAGGTGAAACTGGAAACGATCGACGTCGGCGAGAACAAGCCTCGCCCCGCCGCTTTCGAACGGGCGGTGGCGGATTATGGGCAGCCGCCCGGCGGAGGCGAAACCTTCGCCGCGGCGAACCTGATCGACGATCAACCGCAGACCGGCTGGGGCGTCGCGGGCGCGCTGGGCAAGGATCACCATGTCAACCTGTTCGTCAAGCCGCGCACCGCCGGCGCCACGATCGGCCAGACGCGGGCGGCGATCAAACTCGGCGAGTTCGAAGCCGGCGAGTTTGAGAAGTGGACCGCCACAGGCAATGCCTTCAAGAACCGTCCGATGAAGGACGGCGAAGTGGTGCTGCCCAACCTGAAAGGCCAGCAGGGGAAGGCGTTTGCTTCTTCCGCCTTCGGCTCGGCCGCCGGCGGCAAGGACGATCAGCGGCATGCCGGTACCGGCACCCTGACCCGCGAGCCATTCACCATCGAGCGCGATGCGATCGCCATGCTCATCGCCGGCGGCAATCTGCCCACCGTGCGCGTCGATCTGAAAGTGGCCGGCAAAGTCGTCCGCACCCACACCGGCGACAAGTCACACGCCTTCACCCGCAAGCTGTGGGACGTGCGCGAATTCGTCGGACAGGACGCCGTCATCGAAATCGTGGATGAAGAAAAAGCCGACCGCTGGGGCTACATCCTCGTCGATCAGGTGGAGCAGACGGACGAATCCATCGAGCCGCCTGCGAGCAAGGATCAGCCCGCGCGGCTTCGCGTTTCGCTGGTGCATGCATCGAAACACAAGCAGCACAACCTCGGCAAGTTCCGCGTGTCCTGGTCGACGCGCAAGGATCCGATGCTGGAGCAGACGCTGCCGGCGAACATTCTCGCCATCGCGCAGAAGAAGCCCGCCGACCGCAGCGGCGACGAGGCGAAGGAACTGGCCAAGTTCCACCAAGTGACCGAAGTGGACAAGCAGCAGTACGTGCCGCCGGTGATCGCCGCACCGCAGCCCCAGCCGCCGCCACAACCGCAGTTGCCGGCGCCGGGGTTCCGGCTCCGGTCGGTGCAGACAGCCGCCGCCGGCAAACTGGAGTCCCTCGCCCAGGCGCAGCAACTGCTGGCACAGGCGCCGGCCGGCGCTCCATTGATTCACACGTCAGCGACCATCAACTTCATCGATCCGGACTCGTTCAAGAAAACCGTCGGCGGCGCTGCCGACGGCGGCCGGTTCCCCGGTTCCGCGCCGTTCCCCTTCAACGCCGGCGGCGATGACAACAACTGGGCGATGCAGGCACGCGCTCGCGTCCGAATCCCCGAGGCAGGCCGATGGACCTTCGGCGTCAGCGTCGATGACGGCGCGATTCTGGACATCGGCGGCGTCCGGATCATCAACGACACGAACCCCGGCGCGGCACACGACGGCTTCGGCGTGATCGAAGCGCCCGAGCCCGGCTGGTACGACGTCACGCTCGTCTATTTTGAAGGGTCCGGCGAGAGCGAACTGGAACTCTACGCCGCCAAGGGCACGCACAACGCATTCACAGGCGATTTCAAGCTCGTCGGCGATACGGCAGGCGGCGGCCTGGAGGCTCGGGTGCCCGACGATTCCCCGTCGATTACCCTGGCCACGAAACAAGTGGCACTGATCGATCCATCCAAAGTCACACCTGCGCCTCAAGCGCAGCCTCAACCTCAGCCGCAGCCTCCGGCGGCGCCCAAGCTCGATCCGTACCAACCCGTCGCCAAGGGGAAGAGTCGCGATGCGTACCTGAACGACATCGACGAAACGTCGCTGATCGTGATCCCGCGCGAGGGCAACTGGCAGTACTGGTACGACGCCAAGGAACCAGCGAGCAACTGGAACGCCGCCGCCTTTGTCGCCAGCGGCTGGCAACTGGGCGAATCGAGCTTCGGCCACGGCTATCCGAACCTCAAGACAGCCCTGAAAAAAGGCGAGTCCGCCGTGCTGTACGCCCGCGCGCCGTTCGTCATCGACAACCCCGCCACCATCGGCGCGCTGGCATTGAAACTGCGTTACGACGATGCGATTGTCGTCTACATCAACGGCAAGGAAGGTTACCGCAGCAAGAACATGTCCAACACCGGCGCCAAGGGCAAGGTGGGCGTGCCGATGGGCAAATCACTGAAGCCCGAGATCGTGCCGCTGAACGCCGACGCCGTGAAGGCGCTGGTCAAGGGCGACAAGAACGTGATCGCCATCGAATGTCACAACGAATCGGCGGACGACGCGGATTTCCTGCTCGACGCGGTGCTGATCGCCGAGCCGGGCTCCGTCGCATCCGCCGGCAAAGAAGTCAAGTCCTTCGGCCCTTGGAAGCCCGCCGATGCCGAACTGACTCAGTTGGACGATTACCTGATGGTGAAAGGCAAGGGCGCCGGCGCTCGGCTGGAAGCGCCGAACCTCGGCCACGACTACGACGCGAACAAGGCGATCTACGTTTCCGTCTACATGAAAACCGCCGCCCGCGGCCGCATGACCATGACCTATGGTTGGAGCCACAACAACAAGGCGTACACCGGCGACGAGTCGAAGGAACTGGCGCCGGGACAATGGGTGATCTACACCTTCAGCGTGCGCACGCCGGCACGGATCAACAACATCAAGCTCAACCTGCCCATCGGCAACGGCGAAGCGGCGATCAAGTTCGTGAAGGTGCATCCCGAGCGCACACCGCCGAAGAAGGCGGCGGCGGAGTGGATTTTTGAGAAGTAGCGAGGCTTGGTCTTCTGTTGGAAAGATTGCGCGACGTTGAGAGCGCCATGATGGAACAGGAAAGCCATCCGACCTTCGAGCAGCTCGAAACCCTCGCCTATCTGGAGAACGACCGGTTCTGCGAGAAGTGCGCTTACAACCTGCGCGGCCAACCCGTTCGCCGCGAACCCGCCACGCAACTGCTCCTGTGCCGCTGCCCCGAGTGCGGCTCGTACGCCCCCGCCAATCATGTGTCGCCGGCGTTGAACGCCTGGGTTCGCAGGCTCGCCATGCTGCTCTGGGGCGTGTGGCTGATCGTGTGTCTTTACCTGCTCGTCGGCGTGGCCGGCGCGATGGTCGCGTGCATGGTCGGCGTGTCGGATGAACTGGAGCATCTTTCGTCACGGCGATACCGGGATTTCTCGATACCGGCCCCAGATGCGCAGGACATGCAGCGGCACGAAAAAAATCTCGAGTCCAAACGAACGCTGGTGCGAGCGCTCGGACTCGCCGGCATGACCGCCATCGGCCTGGTCGGCGGCATGATCTGGCCGGTACTGTTTCCCCACTGGCGGCGATGGGGCTGCTTCGTGCTGGCGATCACCTATCCCCTGATCGCCGGGGCCGCGCTTCTGTGCCTGAGCTGGACCGGCGAACTGAAGCCGCCCGATGACGCCGCCACCGTCTGGACACTGGCGCTGATGCCCGTCCTGGCGATCGCCGGCGGCTTGGTCGGCGCGCTGCTCGGACGACCGACGACACGCCTGGCGCTTTCCATCCTGCTTACGCCGCGGCCGCGCGCCGCATTCGGTTACCTGTGGATGGTCGATGGCCACAAACCGCCGAGCGCGAAATGAGCGGATGTCTCACATGCTCCGATCCACCGCCGTTCAATTCACATCAACCAGCGCCACGACGATTTTCTTGTGCAGCGCGTGGGCGTAACGCTCCAGGGTGTCAATCGTGACGTTCGGGTACTCCTCGCTCTCGAGGCGGGACAACCGGCCCTTGTCGATGCCGCTGCGGCGCGCGATCTCGCCCAGTGAAAGACCCTGCTTCTGCCGCTCCTCCTGGAGTTGGCGGAATATCTCGCGCAGGCGATCGGCTTCACGTTTGAAGGCGCCGGCCCTGGCTCGCAGCGCGTCGCCTTCCTCGCGGTCAATCTTCATCGCCAGCGACTTGAGACGCTTGATCTCAGCCGGCGATAGCTTGCGGTTCGATCGGCGGATGTCGCTCATGGCTGATTCTCCGCGTCGTAAGCGGTGATCGGATAGACCGTCGCCGCGTCGATCCACTCGAACACCACAGCGATGTACCGACCGGCATGGGTGTATCCGAAACGAATCGGACGGCCGCTGGAAACGCTGACTTCCTCCCGCTGCGGCTCCATCACCACCTGCTCCGCCTCGGCGGGCGTCACATCGTGCAGCGCCAAGTGGGCGACGTTGCCGTCGGGATCGTCCCATTCCCAGATGAACTCGATCCAAGGCGTCGGAACGCCTTTGGCGAGTGTTGTTTATTTTACAACACCGCCCTGTGAAAGTCAACGAATCCGCATCGGCTCGCGGTGGCGGGTCTGCCAATATTTCCGGGGGCGGCACTCCGGCCCCCTCTCCCTCTCGGGGAGAGGGCTGGGGTGAGGGTCGGGACGCACAAGTTTGCAATCGCCACCGTCGCGTGACGGATGCCGCAACCATCTGTTCGTCCTGACCCTCACCCGGCCTCGAAGACTCGGCCACCCTCTCCCTGGAAGCATTGGTATCTACACATTCCCCCGGCTCAAGAACATCGGTAGTGTCTGCTCGGCCAGGCGCTGGATGGCGCGCAGGTCGCCGCCGTGGCTGGCCAGCAGGTCCAGCATGGGCAGCAGCACGAACAGCCCCGCCAGCAGAGCGCTGGCGGTGACGGGCTGCGAGCGTTTCATTTGTCGGCCGCTGAGCCGCACCAGCAACTGCTTCATTTTCCGGGCCGGCTCGTTCGTCTGCCGGTCCAGTTGCCACACCGTCACGCACGCCATCGCCGCCACCAGCAGGCGTCGCGCGATGGCTGCCCCGGTGGTCTGTTGCCAATGCTCCATCTGCTGGCCGGCGCTCTTGAGGAGTTTGAAGAAGCTCTCGATCCGCCAGCGCCAGTAGTACCACCGCGCGATCGTCGCCGCGTCGGCATCGGCCTGGTCCACGTTGGTCAGCAGCATCCACGTCGCCACGGTCTTGCCCCGCGCGTCGCGCACCTGCGCCGCGATCAGCCGCAGCGTCAGCGGCGGCCCAGCCACTTCGCGCGTCGTCCCGTCCCTGTTCTTCTTCTTCTTCGCAGGCCGGTGCAGCGTCACCGTCGTTTCCGCCACGAACTGCTTCATGGTCCTGCCTTTGAACTCCACCTCGCGCGACTCGGCAAACGACGACGACGCGTTCAACGCATGCACCACCGCCGACAACAACATCTCACGACCTTGCCACAGCACCCGACGGTCATCGCCTCGCACCAGATAGCGATGGCCGGCCCGGTCCCAGCGCCGCAGGTGATCCACCGAGTCCGCTTCACGGTCGATCACATGCACCGGTTTCGCCGGCAGGCCCCACGAGCGCGACGCCTCCATCGTCGGCAACACCTGCTCCAGATGAGGGTCGTCAAGTCCGGACGCAGCGCCCGTACTCAGCACAGCCTCCGCGGTTTTCAGCTGCATCTGCATCGGCGCCAGCGGCGTGCCGTCATCGCCGCTGACTAGGAGCGCCGTGGCCAATTCGTAGCCGATGTCGGCCTCGTGCGTCAGGGCGCGGGTGTCGCGTTTGGAGGTGTGCGAGGCGTAGTCGATCTTGCTCCAGTCATGAATCAGCAGCGTCGCGGCGCAGCCAGCGGCGCCCCGCGCGCCCGCCTGCCGCAGCGGCTGCGCCAGCGCCTACAGCGTCACCCGCTCATTGTTGAAGAACCGCCACGCCGCCTGCGTCACCGCCAGCGCCGATGTGCTGTCATGCACCGCCGTAGGACCCGCCGCAACTGTGGTGGCCGTGTGCATGTGGGACTTCACAAGAGTCTGATACCGAACGCGAAGCCGCTCATCCGTGAGCGGAACGATGATGTCATCCATGGTAATCCACAACGTCGGTCATGATGTGTAGATACCAATGCTCCCGGGGAGAGGGTGGCCGAGTCCCCGGGGGACGAGGCCGGGTGAGGGTCGGGACGAACAGACTGTTGCGGCATCCGTCACGCGATGGTGGCGATTGCAATCTTGTGCGTCCCGACCCTCACCGCAGCCCTCTCCCTAGAAGGGAGAGGGGGCCGGAATGCCGCCTCCGGAAATACTGGCAGACCCGGCGCAACCCACGCACTCGCGGCTCTTTCGTCGCCGGATGCCAGTCGATATACTTCATATCAAATTCGGCATTCTTGTTTGCTGCGTCAATGCTCTCATCGTTCCGGAGTTGCAAGGCATGTTGAAGGCCACGTGCGAATGTGGGGCAACCTATCAGGTGCCCAATGAGCTGGCTGGCAAGAACTTCAAGTGCAGGAAGTGCGGCGGTTCCGTCGCGGCAGTCGTGCCGCGCATCGACAACGCCACATTTCTTGGCGCGTTGGACGCACTCGATCAGACCGGCTCGCAAGCGCAGACGCTCGAAGTGAGCCACCAGCAATTCAAGAAGCTTTCACAAGATGTCGCCAAGCGCCAGGCACACGAACAGGAGTCGCTTCGGCTCAAGGAGATGCAGTCCAGCCGGCTTGCGATTGATCCAACCCCTGTAGCGAGCGCGCCTCCGCGGCTGACATCATCGCCCTCGCGGCCACTGCGCCACGAGCCGGCGAGAGCCCAAGGCAAGCAAGAGCAGGTCCTTCACGCGATGCTCGGCCGCCTGCTGCTTCTGCCGGCGATCTTGCTATTCTTCATTTCCGCCTCCGTGCTGGACAAGGTCGATGAAGTGGTTTGCGAGGCGCCGCCGGACGACATCGAATTCCAGCTCGAGTTAATGACGCAACGAGTGAACGAGACGCTGAAGCCTACGCGTTCGCAAGCGTGGGTGCAGGCACTGATTTATAGAGTTTTCGGAGTGATGTGCATCATCGGATTCGCAGTGCGCGGCATCGAATCCTCCCCGGATGATGAGTCGGTCAAGGCATTTGCCCTGTTCACAACGGTGTACTTCCTGGCGGCGGCGGTGTTCATGGCGATTTGGCCGCGCGTACCGCGGGGTCTGGATTCGCCGCTCCTGGAGGGCCTCTGGTGGGCGGCAGCCGCGATGTCGGTGTGCATCACGCTGTGGGCCGTCCTGCTGTTTGTCGGCGAAGACGGCTGGGGCCGATTCCTCGCGGCGATCTTCATTGGGCCGTACGGCGCCTTCTACATCATGTTTGGCCGACCCGCTGGCCGCCTGGCGTTGATTGGCGCGGCAGGCGCGGGAGCGGTGACGTTCGGCGTCAGCGGCCTGGAGGTGATCACCTTCGCCAAGTACGACACCATGGACGACGCGATTGCGGGAAGGCTGGCGGCGCCTCCTCCTGCGACGCCCGCACCGACGATCCGGGCGTACCCACCGCTCGCGGACGGATGGGCGCTCACACCGAATCCGCCACCGCCTTCTGGGGATCTGCCTCAAACGCCGCCGCAGCCACGGATTCGCTTGGACGTTGGGCCGGCCGGCCAAGCGGCTTTGGCGACTTTCCCCAAAGCCAGGCCCAAGGTCAACGACGCCGACTTGGCGAAACTGGGATCGTATGAGTCAGTGGGACTGTTCGAGTTTCGTCCACCCGCTGGATTCACGCGGCGCGAACTGAACCCCATGTTGATTTGCTGGGACGCGCCCGGCGTCAAGCCCGAAGACAGCAGCATGTTGGTCGCCTTATCGAAGAGAATGCCCGGCACGTCACTGAATGACGACTTGGCCACAGGCGGTCCCTGGGTGTTCTTGCGGTTTGACGAAACGATCATGCGCTTTAAACAGAGCGAACCGACGATATTGGAACGTCCGGACGGAATCTTCCTCCGCCTCAAAAGAAAACCCTTTGGTGGACTTCCCGGCAAGAAGACAGATTACAGCAGGGGTTTCTACGTGCTTCTCGAGCCGGACTACACCGTGGTCATTCAATGCACGCAAGACTATCGATTCGACGCAGAGTTCGACATGTTTGAGGCGTCGGCCCTGACCCTTCGAAAGCGAAGGTAGGGTGCGGCGGTCGGCGGTCGAATGAGTGACGAAACCTTGTAGCCTTCAACCGCCGCCGTTATCCTGTCCCGACTATGAGTATTCTCGTCAACGGCAACACTCGCGTCATCTGTCAGGGCATCACCGGTTCCGCCGGCGCTTTTCACACCAAGGGCTGCCTCGACTATGGCACTGCGATGGTGGGTGGCGTGACGCCCGGCAAGGGCGGCACGAAGGACGCCAACGGCCTGCCGATTTTCAATACCGTCGAAGACGCGGTGAAGGCCACGGGCGCCAGCGCCACGATGATCTTCGTGCCGCCGCCGTTTGCAGGTGACGCGATTCTCGAAGCCGCTGACGCGGGCATCGAGACCATCGTCGCCATCACCGAGGGCATCCCGGTGATGGACATGACCAAAGTCCGCCGCGTGCTCGACAGCAAATATCGCGGCAAGGCGCGGCTCATCGGCCCCAACTGCCCCGGCGTCATCACGCCCGGTGACAAGGGAAAGAACTGCAAGATCGGCATCATGCCCGGATACATCCACAAGCCCGCGGAAAAGGCGGAGAGCGGATTCGCCGTCGGCATCATCAGCCGCAGCGGCACGCTCACGTATGAAGCGGTGTGGCAGACCTCGAACCTGGGCATCGGCCAGACGACATGCGTGGGCATCGGCGGCGATCCGGTGCGCGGCATGAACTTCATCGACTGCCTCGTGCTCTTCAACGCCGATGAACAGACCGACGGCATCGTGCTGATCGGCGAGATCGGCGGCAGCGACGAGGAGAAAGCCGCCGCGTTCATCAAGGCGCACGTGAAGAAGCCGGTGGTCGCCTTCATCGCCGGCCGCACCGCGCCGCCGGGCCGGCGCATGGGCCACGCGGGGGCGATCATCTCCGGCGGCGAAGGCGGCGCCGACTCCAAACTCGCCGCCCTGCGCGACGCGGGCTGCCACATCGCCGAGAGCCCGGCGGACATCGGCACCGCGATGGCGAAGGCGCTGGGATTGCGGTGACGGGGCGTGATGCTCCGGGAGTGCTGGTCCGTTCGAGCGCGTCAGCGGGATTCGTTCGCCAAAGCGCGCGGATATAATCCCAACATGGCAACCTTGACGACCCATCGCTTCACCGTCAGCGACTTCGAGCAGATGATCAAGTCCGGTGTCCTGACCAAGGAACATCGCGTGGAATTGCTCGACGGGGAGATCGTCGATATGGCACCGATCGGCCCGGAACACAACGGCGGCGTGGATTATCTGAATGCTCATTTCAAGGGCATTTCGCTGGACGATGCAATCGTTCGCGTTCAAGGTTCGATACGCCTGGACGAAAATTCCCGTCCGCAGCCAGACCTGGCCTTGCTTCGTCCGCGCAAGGATTTCTACCGATCGAACCTGCCCACGCCCAAGGATGTGTTGTTGCTGATTGAGGTCGCCGACAGCACGCGGCTCGACGACCATCGCCGCAAGATTCCGCTTTACGCCAAGGCCGCGATCAGGGAAGTCTGGCTGGTCGATCTGGCGGACGAGATTCTCTTCGTTCACCGCGACCTGCGCTCCGGGATCTATCGCACCATGACGCAGCACCTGCGCGGCGACCGCGTCGCTCCCCTGGCGTTTCCCCGGCATTTCCTGAACGTGGGCGAACTGTTTGGCTGAACCACGCCGCGCCGTCCCCGGCGGGCCCCAAGCCGCATCGACGGGGGCCAAGTGTACCGCTGCCCATGGCCGATCCAACCTACCAACCCACCGACCGTCGGCCGATCGCGGCGCGAAGGCTTATCGTGTTTCAGAAACTGGCGAAGGCGCTGGCTCAGCGCGGCGTCAGCGCCAATGCGATTTCCATCGCGGGCATGATCGCAGCGCTGGTCGCCGGCGCGGCGCTGGCGGCCACGTCCCGTGCATCTACGACCTGGTGGCTGTTCCTCATCGCCGCGGCGGGCGTGCAACTGCGGCTCCTGGCGAACATGATCGACGGCATGGTCGCCATCGAATCGGGCAAGGCGTCGCGCGTCGGCGAAATCTACAACGAAGCGCCCGACCGCATCTCCGACATCGCCGTGCTCGTGGGTGCCGGTTACGCCGCCGGCGGGCAGATCGAACTGGGTTACCTCGCGGCGATTCTGGCGGTGATGACGGCCTACGTTCGCGCCCTGGGAAAGGCCGCCGGAGCCGCCAATGAGTTCTGCGGCCCGATGGCCAAGCAGCAGCGAATGTTCATCGTCACGATCAGCGCGATCTACCTCGCGCTGACGCCCGCATCATGGCAACCCACGTTTACCTGGCGAGGAGCCAACTGCGGCCTGCTGGCGATCGCGCTGATCGTCATCATCGTCGGCTGCATCGCCACCACGATCCGGCGCCTGGCGAGAATCATGCGGGCGCTGAGGATGAAATGACGAATGCCGAAAGTCAAATGACGAATGTCTGAATGTCTAATGAATGACGAATGTCGAATGATCAAATGCCAAATGACGGAATTGCGCGCCGGTGCGTTCTTGTTCACTGAAAGAAACTCCGTCATTCGGCATTTGGCATTGGTTCATTCGTCATTCATTAGACATTCGGTCATTAGACATTCGTCATTCAAGCGTCATTAGACATTCGACATTGGCCCCCCATGCCCACTCGCGAGCGACTCTTCGGTTACCAGCACGCCTTCGACCACCCGGTCACGGTGATCGTCACGGTCGGCGCGATCGGCGTGATCGCTCTGGCGCTCCTGGCGACCTGGCTGCTGGCGCGGGCTGGAAAGATCGACGCGAAGCTCCGCGCCGAGCTCGTGTCGCGATGCCTGTCCTGGCTGGTGCTCGTGCCGCTGATGCTCACGCCTGTGCTGCTGGGGGCGGCGTGGACGATCGCGGCCATGGGCGTGCTGAGCCTGCTCTGCTACCGCGAGTATGCCCGCGCCACCGGCCTGTTCCGCCAGCGCGATGTCAGCGTCATCGTCGTGCTGGGCATCCTCGCCACCACCTATGCCGTTGCCGACCACTGGTACGGCTTCTTCGTCGCGCTGCCATCATTGACGCTGGCCATTCTCGCCGCCGGCACGATCCTGCGCGATGAACCGAAAGGCTACATTCAGCGCGTCGCGCTGGGCGTGTTCGGCTACCTTCTTTTTGGCGTGTGCCTGGGGCACTTCAGCTATTTCGCCAACGACGAGAACTACCGCCCGACGATGATCCTCATTGCCGCGGGCGTGCAGATGAATGACGTGTTCGCGTTCTGCTGCGGCAAGGCGCTGGGACGGCACAAGCTCGCGCCCAACACCAGCCCCGGAAAAACGATCGAAGGCGCTGCAGGCGCGCTGGTGCTCACCACCACGCTGGTGGCGGTCATGGGGCATTTTGTTTTTCGAGGCACCGCGCTGGACTCGCCGCTGCTGCTGGCGGGGCTGGGCCTACTGGTGAGCATCGGCGGCGTGCTGGGCGACCTGACGCTTTCCTCCATCAAGCGCGACCTGGGCATCAAGGACATGGGCGCGACCATCCCCGGCCACGGCGGCGTCCTCGATCGCTTCAACAGCTTGCTGCTCGTGGCGCCCGCGACGTTCCACTACATCGGCTATTTTCTGGGCGTCGGGCTCGATCAGCCCACGCGGATCATCTCGGGGCCGTGAGAAGAGATTTCGGATTTCGGATTTCGGATTTCGGATTTCGGATTTCGGATTGCCGATTTTAAACCCTGAAATCGAAAATTTCAGATTTGAAATTTGAGATTTGAGCATGGACGATGGACGACTTCCACTACCAACCCGCGCGCGATCACGGTCTGCCGCCCATGCAGCGGTGGCGCAGCGTGCAGCGCGAGAACGGCCTATTCGAAGCCGTGCTGCGACTGGGCTGGCGAGCGGCGATCCGTTTTTATCTGACGGTGTATCACCGGCTTTCCGTGGAAGGCCGGGAGAACGTGCCGGCTCAGCCGCCGTTCGTGCTCGTCGCCAACCACACGAGCCATCTGGACATGTTGGCGCTTTCGATGTCGCTGCCGTTTCGCCTGCGCGGAAGCGTGCTGCCCCTGGCGGCGGGCGACACCTTTTTTGAGACGCCGGCGCTCGCGGCTTTTTCCTCCGCCTTTCTCAACGCGCTGCCGCTGTGGCGGCGCCACTGTGGCCGGCACGCGCTGGAAGAACTGCGCGATCGGCTAGTGCTCGAACCCTGCGCGTACATGCTTTTTCCCGAAGGCACCCGCAGCCGCGAGGGCACGCTGCTCCCGTTCAAACCCGGGCTGGGCATGATGGTGGCATCGACGCCGGCGCCGGTGATTCCGTGCCGCATTTTCGGCGCGTTCGAGGCCCTGCCCGCCGGGCGGCGCTTGCCCCGGCCGCGCAAGCTGCGCGTGCGAATCGGGCAGCCGCTGCGATTTGATGAAACGCCGAACACGCGCGAAGGCTGGCTGCACATCGCGGAGAAAGCGCGGCAGGCGGTGGAAGTGCTGTGATCGGCGTAGGGTGCGTCAAGGCTCGGCGCGGACGCACCACGGTGAACGGAGACGCAACAAGGTGCTCGCAGACGCGACATGGGGACGCAGACGCGACATGGGGACGCAGACGCAACATGGTGCGTCCGCGCGGACTTGACGCACCCTACGCGATCAGGATGCCTTGCCGGGCTTGAGCACTTCCACATTCCCCGGCCCCGCGACGAACGCCTCGGCCGCCATGCCGATGAACAGGCCGTGCTCCACCACGCCGGTGATCGCTTTGAGCTGGCTGGCGAGTTTGCGGGCGTCGGCGATGGGGGCGAACTTGCAGTCGTAGATGTAGTGCTGTTCGTCGGTGATGAAGGGCTGGCCATCCTTGGCGCGAAGCACGGGCTTGCATCCCAGCGCTTCGAGGCGGCTGGCGGTGGACTTGTGGCCGAAGCGCACCACTTCGACGGGCACGGCGAAGTTCGTGCCCAGGCGCGCCACCTTCTTCGTGTGATCCGCGATGACGATGAACCGCGCGGCACTGACTTCCACGAGGCGCTCCTGCAGGAGCGCGCCGCCCGCGCCCTTGATCAGGTCGAGATTCGGATCGATCTCGTCGGCGCCGTCGATCGCCAGATCAAGCCGCGGCTGATCCTCCAGCGTCGCCAGCGGGATGCCCAGCGAGCGCGCCAGTTCAGCGGTGCGCGACGACGTCGGCACGCCGATGATCTTGATGCCCTCCGCCTTCATGCGGGCGGCGACAGCGCGGACCGCGTGGACGGAAGTCGATCCCGTGCCAAGCCCCACGACCATGCCTGTTTTCACGTGCGCCACCGCCATCTCGGCGGCCTGCTTTTTGAAGGGTTCCAGATCCATGCGTGGCATGATACTGCGTGAAGTCGGAATCCGCCGGGCCGGCGAATCGTCAGGGGGTGTGCCAAAATTTCCGGGGGCTCGATTCCCTCTCCCCTTCCAGGGAGAGGGTGGCCGAGTCTTCGAGGCCGGGTTAGGGTCGGGACGAACAGATGGTTGCGGCATCCGTCGCGCGATCGTCGCGATTGCAAACTTGTGCGTCCCGACCCGCACCCCAGCCCTCTCCCTAGGAGGGA
>CAYRPN010000107.1:0-21315 GCA_964426135.1 uncultured Phycisphaeraceae bacterium
TCGCCGACCCGCAGACCCACGCCCCCGCCGAGATCACGGCCTACACCTACGACGCGTTCGGCCGCATGATCGAAACCGTCCAGGATCGCGACGGCGATCTGGAGTCCGGGGGCGATCAGCGTGTCGTCGGGGCAATCCAAAGGGTACATTCTTCATTGTGGCCACATCGTGAATCGCGCCAACCCCCGCGCCCCGTATTTCGCGCGGTCGGCGACTACCTGGCCTTTCCCGTCGCGCTCTCGTAAACACGCGACAACTCCAGCATCAGCTTCTCCAACTGTTGGTAGTAAGCATCCTCCCCGAGCTGCGTTCTCCTTTCGCGCAGCTCGGCAATCTGGATTTCCAGGGCGTCGCGCTTCTGACGCAGTTCAGCCGGCATTTTCTTTTCCTGCTCCGACGGCACGAGTCGCCACTGTGCGGCACGCAGGCCGTCGAGGGCTGCGCCTTCCTTGGCGCGCTTGACCGCGCGGGTGCCGCGGAAGAACTCGGCGGGCGTGCCTTGGCCGTCGCCGTTGTCGTCGATCAGGGCGTGCTCGGTCGCCAGGCGGTTTTCCTCCTTGTACCACTCCTGCGTCTGCCGGGACGCGAGCAGATACGCTTCGAGCAGCGAGGTCTGGCCATCCTTGTCGAGGTCGGCGGCGGGGTCGTCGATGGCGCGGGAGAGGTGGTCGCCGAAGCGGGCGAAGTTCACTTCGCTGCCGCTCTTGGTCGCGGTGATGACGATGCGGCGGCCGGTGCGCATCGCGGGCAAATCGGCAGCGCCGGCAGTGCCGGGGGCGCCGGGGGTGCCGGGGGCGTTGGCGGCTGCGGGAGGGCCGGGGACTGCGAGCTTGCTGATGAACGGCCCGCTCGAAGACGCGCAGTTGATCACCGCCACGGGCTTGTCCACGGGCAGCCACGCCGCCAGTTCGTCAGCGCTGACATCGGGCCCGGCAAGATTGAAGCGGGCGGTCTTGCCGTCGTACGTGCCATGGCCGATGAGCACGAGCCAGAGTTCGCCGGGTTGCTTGCCGGCGGCGTCGAGCGCGGCTTTCAGTTCGTCGCGGCCCTGCTGCGGGACGAGGGCGGTCACCTTCGCCCCGCCCTTGTTCGCGGCTTTCTCCCAGCGCGTGCGCCACTGCGTGAACTGCTCGCCAAAGGAATCCTCGCCGGCGGCGCCTTGGACGATGATGACGGTGGGCGACGCCGATCTCTCCTCGGCGACCGCGCGGCTCGTACTGACGGCGACGCACGTCAGCGCCAGCAGCATGGGCACTCGAAGGCGGGATCGTTTGCGCGACATGGCATCATCGTACCGCCGAGGCGGACAAACGCAGTCATCGAGTTGTTCGCGTCGAGCAAGGCTCGACGGCTAAACAGGAGCGGACTCACAGAGTGCGGTTCGCTCGATTCGCGTCGGTCAGTCTTGCAGCCGCCGCGCGTCCACCTATACTTGAATCGCCAGTTCGCTAGGGGTGTCCCGACACGGGACTGAGATCACACCCTCGAACCTGATCCGGCTGACACCGGCGTAGGGAAGCGAACGCAGCCTGCAGGCCAGTTCGTTTCCTTTCCCGTCTTGGCCTCACCTCCTGCGTTTTCTTCCTCGTCGCCACCACGCGAAACGCGAAACGAGGAACCCATGATCAAGCCACACGACCACGCACCCACCGGCGATGACTTCGCGTGGACGCTGCCCGCCGTCGGCGGTAATCCCGGCACGCTCACCAGCGTCACCACGCCCGGCAGCTTTGCGAACAAGGCGAAGATTCTGCCCGGCGTGCGCGGGGCGCTGACTTTCTCCAGCCCGGATACGGCGGGCATGCCCGCGCCCAGCGCCAAGACCGCGTGGGATTTTCTGCCGGAAGGATGGAGCACGTGGGAAGGGGAAGGGACGAAGGGACGAAGGGACGAAGGGACGAAGGGTACAAGGCACGAAGGCACGGAGGGGGGAAGGCACGAGGGGGCGGAGCGGGGCGAGTTTGAGGAGGCGGTCTTCGCGCAGGCGGACGGCGTTGTTCGTCATGTCAGGCATCCGCGCGAATTCGTGCCCAGCACGCAGCTCGAACTGGCGCGGGTCGGCATCATCTCGCAGGAGATGCAGCGCGTGGCTGCCCGCGAGTCGCACCTGACCGCGGCGCAGGTGCGCGACGAGGTCGCCGCCGGCCGCATGGTGATCCCGGCGAACAAGGTGCATCTGGGCTATCAGCTCGATCCGATGTGCATCGGCCGGGCGAGCAAGACGAAAGTGAACGCGAACATGGGGGCGTCGCCGGTGTCGAGTTCGACGGATGAAGAGGTGGAAAAACTGAAGTGGGCGGAGAAGTGGGGAGCCGACACGGTGATGGATCTGTCCACCGGCGGCGATCTCGACGCCTGCCGGGACGCGCTGATCCGCGCGAGCAACGTGCCCATCGGCACGGTGCCGATTTACTCGATGATCATCGGCCGCAAGATCGAGGATTTGAATGAGGAAATCATTCTCGACGGCGTGCTGCACCAGGCGAAGCAGGGCGTGGATTACATGACCATCCACGCGGGCGTGCTGCGCGGGCACCTGAAATTCGCGAAGAACCGGCTGATCGGCCTGGTCTCGCGCGGCGGATCGATGCTCGCCAAGTGGATGCTCGTGCACAACAAAGAGAATCCCATGAACACCGCGTGGGAGAAAATCTGCGACATCCTGCGGGAGTACGACGTGACGTTCTCCATCGGCGACGGCTGCCGACCGGGAGGCATGGCGGACGCCACCGATACGCTGCAACTGTGCGAGCTGGAAGAACTCGGCAAACTCACCGAGCGCGCCTGGCGCAAGGGCGTGCAGGTCATGATCGAAGGCCCCGGCCACGTGCCCTTCGACCAGATCGAGTTCAACGCCAAGATCGAACGCACGCTCTGCCACGGCGCGCCGTTCTACGTGCTGGGCCCGCTGGTGACCGACATGTTCCCCGGCTACGACCACATCACCAGTTGCATCGGCGCGACGGCGATGGCGTACCACGGGGCGAGCATGCTGTGCTACGTCACGCCGAAGGAGCACCTGGGGCTGCCGAAGAAAGATGATGTGAAGCAAGGCTGCATCGCGTACAAGATCGCCGCCCATGCGGCGGACGTGGCGCTGGGAATCCCCGGCACTCGCGACCGTGACGATGAACTGACCAAGGCCCGCGCGGCCCTGAACTGGGAGCGGCACTTTGAACTCAGCTTCGATCCCGACACGGCCCGCGCGTACCACGATGAAGATCTCGATGTCGACACCGATTTCTGCGCCATGTGCGGCCACGACTGGTGCTCCGTCCGCATCAGCAAGGAGATTCAGGAATGGGCCAGCGGCAAGGACGACGCGATGGCGTGGGACAAGGCGAAGCGATCAGCCGCGCTGACGGCGGAGCAGCAGGAAATCCTCGCCAAGCGCGGCGTGCTGTCGCCTGACGAGATCCACAAGCTCGCCAGCAAGACGAAGCAGGCGATGGCGGCGAGTTCGAACTCCGCCGCAGGCGGGGCGGCTTCAGCCGCCCGGCCGGAGCACCCCGCGTCCCCATCCCCCAAAGCTCCCACCGAAAGCGCCGCCGAAGCCGCGAAGAAAAAACTCTCCTGCCACAGCGACTACGTTGACCCGGACAAGGCGAAGAAACTGCAGCAGGAAAAGCTGGTGCAACTGAACGTGGCGCCGGCGCTCGGCGTGCAGATGCATGAATCGATCGTGTGAGTTGGATCGCTGAGCTAGAATGAAAGTATGGACAGTGAATCCGTCCCATCCTCGATCAGGGCGTTTGAGACGATCTGCGCACTGCACGATTTCGGCGTCGACATGATGCGGCAGAATCTCCGCGCCTCCGACCCCGATGCGCCTGATGCGGTGATCGAAGAACGGCTGCGAAACTGGATGGGCTGGGAGGTATCGCCGCGCGATCTCGATACGCATCTGGCGGTGGTTCAACCAACTCGCTTCGCGGATCGCAAGTGAATGACCTGATGAAGTGGCTCCGCCGGTCGGCCGAGTGTCTCGACGAGATCGGGGCTCGCTATGCACTGGTGGGAGGATTGGCGATCGGCGTCCGAGTTGAGCCGCGTTTCACGCGTGACGTCGATCTGGCCATTGCCGTGGACTCGGACGCCGACGCGGAAGCAGTGGCCGGGCACCTGATCCATAGCGGATTCAGGCTCATGATGGAACTGGATCACACGGACACCAACCGCATCGCGACGCTTCGCATGCTCCCTCCGGGCATTGCGGTACCGAGCCAGGACGGGGACGCGCCGCTGCTCGTCGATTTGCTCTTCACCACCAGCGGCATCGAACCCGAAGTGGTCGCCGGCGCAGAGCGCCGAAAAGTCCAAGAGGGATTGGTGGTCCCGGTGGCAAAGATGGAGCACTTGATCGCGATGAAGGTTGTCTCCGTGCGCGACGAGCGGCCACAGGATGAAGTGGACCTTCGCCAATTGTTGCGAAGGTCCAGCCCTCAGCAGGTTCAAGCCGCGAAACAGTTGATCGATCTTGTGATCGCTCGCGGATTGCACCGTAACCGCGACCTGCATGCGACGTTGAATCATTTCTTGTCGAGGTCAAAAAAGGATCGCTGATCGGTCATCGCCGATTTCGCTTGGTATGCTCATGTCAGCATCAACCGAAGTCCCTGCGTTCTCCCCGCCCGCCCGGAGCCCCTGCCTCATGAAGAAGTCCGTCGCCGCTGACGCCGCCCCACAGGTGCTGTTCAAGCCCACGGAGCGCTTCCGGCTCGACGCGGATTCGCCCGTGCCGCTCTACCACCAGATGGAGCGCATCATCGTCGACCGCATCGAGAAGGAGCAGGCGGTCGGCTGGATGCTGCCGCGGGAGATGGATTTGATCGACATCTTCGGCGTCAGCCGGGCCACGGTGAAAAAGACCACGGAGATTCTCGCGGGCAAGGGCCTGATCGAACGCAAGCGGGCCGTGGGCACGCGGGTGATCGGTCTGAGCGTGACGGAAGACCTCGGCCGGCTCACCAGCTTCACGGAGCAGATGGAGCAGCGCGGCTTGAAAGTCAGCACGCAGGTGCTCGTCACCGAGCAGCATGTGCCCTCGGCGCTGGTGCGGACGCGGCTGAAAATGAAGGATGGCGAGAAGACGCTGTGCATTCGTCGTCTGCGCGGCACCAGCGAGGTGTTCCCCTTCGTGCTCTTGCAGTCGGAGATTCCCGCGCGGTTTGGCGTGCGCGAGAAAGAGGATTTCAACGGCTCGCTCTACAACCTGCTGGAGAGCAACTACCGCATCGCCATCCGCTGGGCGGAGGAGGAAATCTGTGCCGGCAAGGCGTCAGCCCGCGAGGCGGAACTGCTGGGCATCGAACCGGGCAGCACCGTGCTCATCATGGAGCGCGTGACGTACACCACGGGCGACGTGCCGCTGGAGTTTGTCCGCGCGGTGTATCGGCCGGAGCATTACACGTTCGCGGTGAAGCTGCGAAGGTGAGGTGGGCGAGAGCATGCCGGCGGCGATTTCACTGCAAAAAAGTCCTTGACAAGACGACGAACGGGAAGGTACTCTGTTTGTCATGTCAAAGTGCCGAAGCGGTCGCTTCGGCCGAATTCTCCGGCTTGCCTCCTTGGGCCGCCGGCCGGATTGGGTCTTCCAGTCAACCGCAGAAGGAAGCGAACGATGAAAGCGAACACTCTCCAATGGATCGGCGCGTCGGCGGCTCTGATCGTGGCGATCAGCAGTACCGCGGCGCAGGCTGCGCTCACGCTCACCAATCTGAGCAACATCAACCTGGGGCGAACCCAGATCGAATCAGGCGCCGATACCACCACGAATCCTGACCTGGTCGCCAACACGCCACACGGAGCGCTGGTGCCGATCACCAGCGCCTCATCCAGCACCGGCATCTGCTGCGGCGCCGCGTTCGACCTGTCGAACCTCAACGACGGCGACATCGGCGGCGTGGCCAGCGACGGCACCTACGCCCTGCCCAACGCCGGCACGCTCACCCTCAACTTCGGCGCGCCCAAGACCCTTGGCTCCATCGCCATCTACAACGGCTACGGCAACCGCGACAACGGCACCTACACCCTCAAAGACGGACTGGGCAACACCCTGGGTGCGTGGACCATTTCCAACACGCCCGGTGCGACCAACGACGGCGTCGATTCCTTCTGGCTGACGCTCAACACGCCGGTCACCACCGACAAGCTCACCATCGATTCGGTCACCAGCGACGTCACGCCCAGCTTCCGCGAAATCCAGGTCTTCGACGCCTCCGTCGCCAACAAGATCATCAAGGTCGAAGCCGACGCGACGCCCACCGTGCCCTTCGGCAACAACTTCGCCACCATCCCCGCGCCCAGCAACAGCGACCTGGGGCAGACCGGCGTGCTGAGCATCGTGCAGGGCGTCAAAGACGGCAACAGCAACTTCGTCACCGTTCTCAACGACGGCATCGCACAGGACGGATTCGTGGATTGCTGCGGCGCCAACCCTGTGGGCGCCGGTTCTAATCCCAACGGCGTCACCGATTCGTTCTGGTTCGCCGACGGCACCACCGGCAAGGTGCGCATGGACTTTGCCGCGCCCAAGAACATCGCCGAGGTGCGAGCGTTCAGTTGGTTTGAATTGGCGGCTCAGGACGATGCCCGCGTCGCCCAGGTCTACACGCTCTACGGCAGCAATGCGCTGGCGCCGGGCAACTCGGACGCCGACCTGCTCGATCCCGCGCAATGGGTCGTGCTCGGTTCCGTGAACTCCGACGCGATTCTGGGTTTCGGGCCGCGCGATGAATTGCAGATCGCATCCAGCATCAGTTCCGCCACCGGTTCGCTGGGCACGTTCCGCCACCTGCTGTGGAACATCGGCACGCCGTTCATCACGCCGAACACCAGCGGCGCGCTTGGCACGTTCTACGGCGAGTTCGACGTGATCGAAGCTCCCGCCGTGCCCGAACCCGCGTCGCTAAGCCTGCTCGCGCTGGGCGGCCTGGCGCTGGGCCGCCGCCGGCGAACCGCCTGAGTTCAAACTTCGTCAGCGCCGCGCCTGACCGGGCCGCGCTGGCTTCCTCCCGGATTCTTCGAAAACGAACAGGTCAAATCCATGTTGTGCCGCGTACGCCACCGCGGAGGATTCACGTTGATTGAGATGTTGGTGGTCATTTCGGTGATCACGCTGTTGCTGTCGCTTCTCCTGCCCGCCCTCGGCGGCGCCCGCGAGCGCGCCAAAGCCGCCAAGTGCCTCGCTCAGACCCGGCAGATCGCCATCGCCCACGTTTCCTACGGCGACGATCAGGGCGACATCATGGTGCCCCTGGAAATCAGCGGCGCGTCGCCCACCAACGCGATCATCCCCTGGGGTGGCCAGATCCGTTGGCCCGATCTCTTGAGAAGCTATTGTTCCGACGCAGCGACCTACGACTGCCCCAGCGTGACCAAGAGCAAGTGGGGCCCCGGCGGTTACGGCATCGGGCTGAACCATATCGAGCTGAGCTATTCCCCCTGGACGACCAAGAAAATCAAGCGAAGCCTGGTCAAGCGACCGTCCCGTGCCCTGCTTCTGGCGGATGTCGGACAAGTCGCCAACTTCAGCGAGTCCGATGCCGACCGCTGGTTCGAAGTACCCGGCGCTCAGCTCATCTATTTCCTCACTCCCAACCACAGCCACTTTTTCTCCGCTCCTGCTGGACCCGGATTGCAGCAGCGCGTCGTGCCCCGCCACGTCGGACAGACGAATGCCGTCTTCGCCGACACGCATGGCGAGTTTCTTTCGGTCAGCCGGATCGGGTTCAGCAACTTCCCCGGCACCGCCCCCGGCGGCGGAGCGGCCAAAGGCGACAACGTCATCGGCGGCGGTAACGACCTGTGGGATAGTGACTGGCTGTGGGGGAGGCAGTGAGGAGTGAAGAACGACGCGAATCGTGAATGGTGAGTCGTTAATCGTGAATGGCTATTGCGGATAAGTGATGCGAATGGTTCGTGTTGAATCGATCGTGGCAAATGGTCATCGCGGAAGGCCGCCATGAACCAATATCCGCCTTCCATGCATTGTTTGTCTGCATTAACCATTCACCACTAACGACTCACCATTAACGATTCGCCTTGTCCGTCTGCATTAACCATTCACCACTGACGACTCACCACTACGGAACCGTGCAGGATCAACATCGCATGTGGGACGACTTTCCAAGTCGTCCGGCTGGGCGCGAAGCGATCTGAATTTGCGGAGTTAATCTTGCACGGCTGCTAACGATTAGCATCGTCTCTCCTATGCCCACGATTCCCCTTCAATTCTGCCTCATCGGCGCCGGCCGCGCTGGACTGGTTCATGCGAAAAACCTCGCCACGCGCATTCCCAACGCCCGGCTCGCGGCGATCTGCGACACGAATGTGACCGCGCTGAACGAAACCGGCGACGCCTTCGGCGTGCCGCCCGCCATGCGCTTCACCGACTATCGCCAGGCGCTGGCGAATAGCTGGATAGATGCCGTGGTCATCGTCACCCCGACCTTCCTGCACAAGGCCATCGCCGTCGCCGCCGCGGACGCCGGCAAGCACGTCTTTCTCGAGAAGCCCATGGCCGTCACCGTCGAGGAATGCGAAGCGATCAACGACGCGACGCGCCGGGCGAACGTCAAGCTGCAGATCGGCTTCATGCGCCGCTTCGATGAAGGCTTTCTCCGCGCCAAGGAATTGCTCGACTCCGGCAAACTCGGCCGGATCATGATCATCAAGAGCACCGGGCGCGGTCCCGGCGGGCCCGGGCCGTGGATGTGGGACCTGAAAAAATCCAACGGCATCGTCGCCGAGGTCAACAGCCACGACATCGATTCGCTGCACTGGTACACCGGCGCGGCCGTCACCCGCGTCTACGCCGAGGCCCACAATTTCAAGATGCCGCAGGCCCGCGCCCAGCATCCGGATTTTTACGACAACGTCGTCGCCACGTTCCGCTTCGACAATGATGCGATGGGCGTGATCGACGGCACCTGCCCGGCCCACTACGGCTACGACGCCCGCGTGGAAATCCTCTGCGAGAACGGCGTCATCTTCATCGGCAGCGCCCAGCAGCAAGGCTGCGAGTACATCACGGTCGAAGAAGGCCTGCGCGGCGATGCGGTGAAAACCTGGCGCACGCTTTTTCGCGAGGCCTATCTTGCGGAGATGGAGCACTTCGTCGATTGCGTGATCAACGATCGCCAGCCGCGCGTCACCGGGCAGGACGGCCTCAGCGCCGTGGCGGCGGTGCTGGCGGTCAACGAATCGATCCGAACCGGACAGGCGATCCGCACGGGGCAGGCGATCCGCGCCGGACAGGCGGTGGGGATCGCGGCCCCAGTTGCGAGCGTGTCCACTCTGACTCCCCTCCCACCGAGCGTGTCTACTCTGACTCCCCTCCCTCTTAGGGAGGGGCTGGGGGAGGGTCGGGCACGATGAGTCCAACACGTCAACCATTCGCGCAGCAGTCTTCCGTTGATCAGAACGCACAAGGTTCCTTGTTCCCCCGGCGGAGCCGGGGGCTAATGGCCCCTCGGCCCCTGGCCCTTGGCCCTTGGCCCTTCTCTCCCGAGGTGCCCGCTTGATCGCAGCGCAGTACACCCAAGGAGCCTCCGCCGCCGAGGGCCGCTTTGCCGTGCGCGACGTGCCCGTGCCGACAGTCGCCGCGGACGAAATGCTGCTGCGCATCGATGCCGCCTCCATCTGCGGCACCGACGTGAAGATCATCCAGCACGGCCACCGCAAGCTTTCACCGGGGCAGACCATCACGCTCGGCCACGAGTTTGTCGGCATCATCGAAAAGCTCGGCCCGCGCGTGTCCGGCTTTCGCGAAGGCCAGCGCGTCGGCATCGCGCCCAACATGGGCCTGCCCGGCTCCGAGATGGTTGCCCGCGGCATGGCGAACATGGACCCCGGCTACACCGCGTTCGGCATCACGCAGGACGGCGCTCACACCGAATACCTCCGCGTCACGCCGCTGGCGATCGAGCAGGGCAACGTGATGGCGATCCCGGAAGGCGTCCGTTCGCGCGACGCCACGCTCGCCGAGCCGCTCTCCTGTTGCGTCAATGCCATGCGGACGGCCCGCGTGGAACAGGGCGATCGCGTCGTGGTCATCGGCGCCGGTCCGATGGGTTTGCTCAACATGATGCTGGCGAAGGCGAACGGCGCGGCGGAGGTGATCGCCGTCGATCTCAACGACGATCGCCTCGTGAAGGCGAAATCACTTGGCGCAACGCACGTGGTCAACACCACCCGCACGCCGCTGAAGCCGTTCATCGCGGACCTCACGCGCAGCCGAGGCGTGGACGTCGTCATCAACGCCGTCCCCGTCGCCGCGCTGCAACAGGATCTTCTTGAAATCCTCGCGCCCTTCGGCCGGCTTTGCCTCTTCGCGGGCTGGCCCAAAGGCGCGGCTGCCGTGCCGCTGGACACGAATCCGATCCACTACAAGAACCTCGTCGTCACCGGCATGACGGGCGGATGCAACAGCGATTACGCCGCCGCGCTGAACCTCATCGCCACGAAAGCCGTCGACGTGTCGCAGGTCGTCTCCGATGTCGTGCATGTTTCGCACCTGCAGAAAGCCTACGACATCGCGCTGGCGGGCAGGGGAATGAAGATCGTGATCACTGCCCACCTTAGCGAGGAGTGCATCCGATCATGAACGCGATCGTCGGGGTGGATATCGGCACGCAGGGAACCAAGGCGGCGATCTTCGACGCCGCGTCGGGCCGTTGCCTCGCGCATGCTTTCGAACCCTCGCGCCTCCATCGCCCCAAGGCCGGCGTCGTCGAGGAAGACCCGCGGAGACAGTTCGAATCCGTGTGTCGCACCATCCGTACATGCGTGAAGCAATCGCGTATCGATGGGCGACATGTCGCCGCCATCGGCATCGCGGGACAAATGGCCGGTGTCATCGGCGTGGGCAAAGATGGCCGGAGCGTCACACCTTACGACTCCTGGCTGGACACGCGCTGCGCCCCGTACATCAAAGTCATGGAGCGCGACGCCGGCGATGAAATCGTCGGCAAAACCGGCTGCCCCGCCAGCTTCAACCACGGCCCCAAGAAGCTCTGGTGGAAACACGAGCGGCCCGCTGTGTACAAGCGGATCGCCGCGTTCGTCCAGCCCGCCGGCTTCGCCGCGATGCAGTTGTGCGGCCTGGACGCAGCCGGCGCGTTCATCGATCACAGCTATCTGCACTTCACCGGTTTCGCTGACAACTTGGCGCGCCAGTGGGACGAAGCGCTGTGCCGGCGTTTCGGCATCGATGTGGCGAAGCTCCCGCGCATCGTGCAGCCGCAGGACATCGTCGGCACGCTGCCTCGCAAGAGCGCCACCGCGTGCGGCCTGCGCATCGATACACCCGTCGTCGCCGGCTGCGGCGACACCGCGGCCAGCTTCCTCTCCTGCGGCGCG
This sequence comes from uncultured Phycisphaeraceae bacterium, assembly GCA_964426135.1. Classification (GTDB taxonomy): domain Bacteria; phylum Planctomycetota; class Phycisphaerae; order Phycisphaerales; family Phycisphaeraceae; genus CAYRPN01. The sequence goes on from CAYRPN010000107.1 coordinate 11,362, forward strand.
ACGCGCGAAGGCATCTGCGTCGATGTCGCCGGCACCGCGTCCGTCTTCGCCGCCACCACCGGCGCGTTCAGGCCCGATCACGCCGAGCGCGTGCTGGGCGTGGGGCGATCGGCGGTGCCGGGACTCTGGCATCCGTATGCGTACATCAACGGCGGCGGCATGAACCTCGAATGGTTCCGCAAGGAAATCCTCAACCACGGCCGCCGCGGCAAACATGAGCTTTCATTCGAAGCGTTGAACAAGGTCGCCGCCGCTGTTTCGACGCACGATGACAACGCGATGTTCATCCCGCACCTGGGCGGGCGCGTGTCCCCGCCGCAGCCGCAACTTCGCGGCGCGTGGGTGGGCCTGTCGTGGGACGCCGGCGTCGGTGCGCTGTATCGTGCGGTGCTGGAAGCGGTGGCGCTGGAGTATGCGATCTACCGCCGCGTGCTGCTCTCGCTTTACGGCAAGCTGAAACTGCGCGAGCTGCGCATCACCGGCGGCGGCGAGCGCAGCGCGCTGTGGAACCAGATCAAGGCGGATGCGCTACAAACCAGCGTCACCCGCATCGCCGAAAGCCACGGCGCCCCGATGGGCGCGGCCCTCATCGCGGGCTTCGGCGTCGGCGCGATTCGCTCGCTTCCGGACGCGGCGAACCGGTGGATCGCCCTAGGCCAGACCGTGCGCCCGAATCGCAAGATGGCCGTGCACTACGACCGCCGCCGCGCGGCGTATGAACGGCTGCTGAAAGTGCTCGATGGAACCTTGACATGAACCGGGAGCGCGAGGCTCCTGCCGAGCCGCCAACAGCAACAATCGCCCAAAGTGTTTCCCGGCTCGGCAAGAGCCTCGACCTCCCACAAGACATCCAATATGGCTCCTTCTGTTCAAGCTTCTCCCGACACGATCTACCCACCCGCCACGGTGCCGACGATGTATTTCGTCGGCGTCACCACGGGCAGGTCTTCCATCATGAAGATCTTTCCGCACTGGGCTCACTTCCTCGGGCTGGGCACAACCGAACAGGTGCAGCTCCGCGGCATCGACTGCAAACTCCACGACAACCCCGCGACGTACCGGCGGATCATCGAACACGTGAAACGCGATCCGCTGAGCAAAGGCGCGCTGGTCACCACGCACAAGATCGATCTGCTCAAAGCCTGCCGGGATATGTTCGACCGCCTCGACGAGCACGCGGAGTTGATGCACGAAGTCTCAAGCATTTCCAAGCGAAGCGGCAAACTGGTCGGCCGCGCGTTCGATCTGATCACCAGCGGATTGGCTCTGCAGGCGTTTCTGCCGCGCGATCACTGGATGAAGACGAAGGCCCATGCACTGGTGCTCGGCGCCGGCGGATCGTCGATCGCGCTGACGAGTTTCCTGCTGGGCAAGGAGCGCGGCGACGATGTGCCGGCGAAGATCATCGTGACCAATCGCTCGCCCGGTCGGCTCGACGAAGCCCGCGCGGTGCACCAGCAACTCGGCGCTCGCGTGCCGGTGGAGTACCACCACACGCCGCGGGCGGAGGACAACGACGCTCTGATGGCCAAGCTCCCGCCCGGCTCACTCGTCGCCAACGCCACGGGGCTGGGCAAGGACGCGCCGGGCTCGCCTATCACGAATGCCGCGGTCTTTCCGCGGGATGGCTATGCGTGGGATTTCAACTATCGCGGGGAACTCGTGTTTCTCGATCAGGCGCGGGCGCAACATACATCGCAGCGCCTGCATATCGAGGACGGCTGGATCTATTTTATCCACGGCTGGACCCGCGTCATCGCCGAGGTGTTCGACATCAACATTCCCACCGCCGGCCCCGCGTTCGACCAACTGAGCGAACTGGCGTCGGCGGCGAGATAACGATCGCCCAACTGACAATTGCCGGATGCCTGTATGTATGTTTAGCCGTCGAGCCATGCTCGACGCGACCGTGAGTAACACCGTATGCTGACGACCAACGAAACTACCTCCCTCATCGAACCCTTCAGCGTCGAGATCGATCTCGACGCAGGCGCGATGCCTCACGCCACGAATCACTTAATCCGCAAGGCGTCGGATATGAAAGGTTACTACCGCGACGCGGCAGCGCTGGACCGCCTGATCCGCGAGCAGAACAACCCGCTGCACTACGAAGTCTTTGAAGTGCCCGTGCCCGAGGAATACGGCCACCTGATGTACTGCATCAGCACGCTGCAACCCGGGCAGGTCGGCGACGAGTGCTTCATGACCAAGGGCCACTATCACACGCAGGTCAACACTGGCGAAACGTATCTGTGCCTGCGCGGCCAAGGCTACATGATGATGAAGACGGCCGAGGGCCAGTGGCGCACTCAGCGCATGCGACGCGGGTTGATGGTGTATGTTCCGCCGTACTGGGCGCATCGCTCGATCAACACGGGCGACGAGCCACTGGTGTCGTACTGCGTTTATCCAGCCGACGCCGGCCACAACTATGGGGATATCGCCACGGAGGGCTTCCCGAGGCGAGTGTATGTACGCAGTGGCAAGGAAGTGATTGAGTAGACGACGGTTCCTCGCCATCCGTGGCAAGTATTTGAGTTGTCCTATTTGAGAGTAATCTTATCGGAGGTTCCCATGCTCAAAGTCGGCATCGACAGTTACTGTTTCCATCGTTTCTTCGGGGAAGTGTATGCTCAGCAGAAGCAGCCGAAGAAGAGGCTGACGCTGGAGCAGTTCATCGACCTGGCGAAGAGCCTGAAGGTCGATGGCGTGTCGCTGGAATCGTGCTTCATTCCAAACACTGAAGCGGCGTATCTTCGATCCATCAAGGACATGCTCGACGAATACAGGTTCGACCGCGTCTGGGCATGGGGCCATCCGGATGGTTTGGAGGGCGGCAAAAACGTCAAGGCGTTCAAGGACATGATCGCCAACTTCGAGCATGCGAAGCACATCGGCGCCAAGGTCATGCGCGTCGTCGGTTCCAGCCTGATGTTCCGCTTCGAGGATCACCAGCAGCAGATCAAACGCCTGACGAAGATGTTCAAACAGGCGGTCAAGGTCGCGGCGGACTACGGCATCAAAATGGCGGTGGAGAATCACATCGATTTCACCAGCGACGAGATCGTGCAACTGCTCGACGCGGTGGACAGCGAATATCTGGGCATCAACTTCGACACCGCCAACTTCGCCCGCCTGCTCGATGATCCGATCAAGGGCATGAAGAAACTCGCCCCGCGCGTGCTGGCAGTACATCTGAAGGATCTGAAGGTGAACAAGCAGGCGAGCGTGGATGACTGGTACTTTTTCTCATCGACCCCGGTGGGCGAGGGATTCGTCGACAACGTCGCCCTGGCGAAGATGCTGCGCGATGTGGGATACAAGGGCTTCCTCGCGGTGGAGACGGACTTCCTGCACCCGGACTACAAAGACGAGTTCGCGGCTATCGAACAGTCGGTGAAGGAACTGAAACGGATCGTCCGCAAGGTAGGTTGAGCAATTGTGTTTCCGCCGATGGACGCGGATGGACACCGATGAAAATAGGAACAGAGCCTGAAATAGCAAGGGAATGCGGAATAGCGGAGTGGCGACTGTATTGACCCATCCCCTTCAACTGCGTTCATCTGCGGCTCATCAACATATGCAGATACAGAGGACCCATGAAAGCACGCCTTGTTCCAATATATTTTGAGCCCGGCCGGGATGCGGGATTTGATACTCAGCTGGCGGCACTGCGCGGCCTGATCGGCGATCGCGTGGAGTTGCTGCCGCCCGTTGCGCTGGGCAGGCCGTTGCCGACGTGCGAAGCGGTCGTGTTTCCGCAGCTTCTGGGCGAAGGGTATCGGCGACTGGCGGATTTCAAGAAGATCGAAGTGCCGATCCTGGTCATCACCAGCGAGTTCGGCACGGTGTCCATGTGGGACTGGGAACTGATCGAGTATCTGCGCGGCGAAGGAGTCGCCACCATCGCGCCCTACGATCTGGAGCAGACGAAGCGCATCTGTGCCGCGCTGACGGTGAAGCGCGAGCTGCGCGAGACGAAGTTCCTCGTCTTCCAGGACAACCCCGGCGAGGGGGCGCAGGCTCCGATCTTCAAGCGGTTTTACTGGTGGGAAGACGAGTGTACGCAGCGCATGCTCGCCAGGTTCGGCGTGACGATTCAGAAGAAGAGTTTCAAGGCGCTGGGAGCGGAGTCCGCGGCGGTGAGCGATGCGGAGGCGCAAGCGGTGCTCAGGCAGAAGCCGCTACCCGGGTCGGCCGGCGCGAATGTATCAGGCAAGCCCGCGCTGAGCGCGGCGAAACTATATATCGCCGTGAAGAGGCATATCGACGGCGATGCCAACATTCGCGCGGTCGGCATCAACTGCCTGAACGAATCGCATTTCTGCGACACCACGCCCTGCCTCGCGTGGAACTGGCTTTATGAAGAACGGCAACTGCTGTGGGGCTGCGAGGCGGATACGATGGCGATGCTCACCAAGTTCATTCTGCACCGCTCGCTGGGCCTGCCGATCTTCATGACGAATCTATATCCGTTCCTGATGGGCAACGCGGCGCTGAAGCATGAGAAGATCGCGGCATTTCCGACGGTGGATGGGCAGCCGGAGAATCACATTCTGATTGCCCACTGCGGCTATATGGGTGTGATTCCGCAGTCCTTCTCGACGCGCTGGTCGCTGAAGCCGAAGGTGCTGGCGATCGTCGACCCCAACGCCACCGCCATCGACGCGGATTTCCCCACCGGCCCGATCACGCTGGCGAAACTGCATCCCTCGATGACGCGAATGACCGTGGCGGAGGCGGAACTCAAAGGCTACGCGAACTTCCCGGGCAGCGACTGCCTCAACGGCGGCGTGGTGAAGGTGCGCGACGGACACAAGCTGATGGCCACGCTTTCCTCGCATCACTACCTTGTCACGATCGGGCACAACCGCGTGGACATCGGCATGATCGGCAAGGTGTTCGGATTCGACGTGGACGACATCTGACGCAGATGTCCGCAGCGCGATTGAAACGAAAACGATTCGCGAGGATCATCTGCGTCGCTGTCGAAGTGCGGGCATCAACCAGTACGGAGGTTTCACGTGGCTCTTGATCTTTCGCGGGAGGACATTGATCCGCGGCCGGTGCGTTCGAGCAGTGGATGCTCGAAGGGCTGCCTCATTGCGGTGATCGTCGTGGTGGTGCTCGTCGTCGGCGGAGCGCTTTACGTGTACTTGAATTTCAAGTCGCTTGCGACCAAGGCGGTGGCGGCGGTGCTGAAATCCGCCGTAGAGCAGTGGGACCTGCCCGCGGCGGAGAAGCAGCAAATCATCGTCCGCATCGACCGGCTGCGGGATGATTACATCGACGGCAGGATCACCGACGACCAGATGAGGCGGATCGTGGAGAAGATCACCGAGAGCCCGGCGGTTCCGGCCGGCATGGTGTTCTTCCTTCAGCAGAAGTATGTGACGGACTCGCCGATGAGCGACGAGGAGAAGGTGGCCGCCCGGCTCACGCTTCAGCGCGTGGCGCGCGGCGTGTACGAGAAGTCCATCAGCAACAGCGAACTGGACGCGGTGATGCAGCCGGCAATGACGACGAACAGCAAAGGGGATTCGGAGTTGAAGGAGAAGCTCACGCCGGAGGAATTGAGCGAGTTCCTGAAGCTGGCGGAGGCGGCGGCCGACAAAGCGCAGGTGCCGCGCGAGCCTTTCTCGATCGACATCGTCGGCGAGATCGACAAGGCAATCGACGGGGGCATGAAAGGCGATGACGGCGCCGGAAAGTGAGTTGAAGCTGGAACCGCCGGGATCGCTCGCGCGTCCAATCTCTCGTTCACCAAGGAGTTTACGATGCGCATCGCCGCTTTTTTCACGTTCATCCTGACCGCTGTTTACTCGATCGACGCCGCGATGGCATGCAGTTGCGCTCCGCCGCCGCCGCCGAAGCAGGCGTTGGCGGGATCGACGGCGGTGTTTGCCGGCAAGTGTGTGGATGTCACGATCAAGGACAACCAAAAAATCGCGACCTTTGAGGTCACGCGCGTGTGGAAGGGCGAAGTCGGCGAAAAGGTCGTCGTAACGACGGCGGTGCACGGCGCGACCTGCGGTTTCGCTTTCACCACCAAGGGCGATGCGACCTATCTCGTCTATTGCTACGGCGAAAAGGACAAATTGGCCACCAACATCTGCACCCGCACCAACACGCTGGCCGGCGGCAAGCAGGATCTGAAGGACCTGGGCGAGGGGAGTGAGCCGAAGAAGGAAGAGAAAAAGCAGGCGTGAGCACGGGGGTTCGGGCATGGGGGCTTCAAGCTCCCATGCCCTGCGAGCCATGCACAACCAACAGTCATTGATACAATCATGCCCATGCCGAACTTCCATCGGTCATCCGGGGCGGATCGCACCTGGCGGGGCAAGCACTCATTTCAACATTGGTATCGCGACAACCAGGTGTATTTCATCACCGCGCGTTGTCAGTCGAAGTACCACGGGTTCGCAAGCGATCCTGCGAAGAACATCTTCTGGCGGCAATTCGACCAATACACGGGCAAGTTCGGCTTCGTTCCCTGGATCACGTCGCTCCTGGACAATCACTATCACACTATTGGCTATCTTAAAATTGGCGCGAATCTCGCGCCGATGATGCAGGGCATTCAAGGCTCCGTCGCGAAACTCGTGAATGACGTGATGCAAGCGCAGTTCGTGGCGGAGGAACTTGAAGTTCCTCCGCCTGGCGACCGCGGCGGCGACGGCAGGCTTGTGCCGTTCTGGCGCGACGCGAAGAAGAGAAACTATTTCGATGGCTGCTTGCGGAATGAGAGGCAAGGGCGACTCACGTATCGGTATGTACTGACGCAGTGCCGACGACACGGGATTTGCGACGATCCGAAAGACTATCCGCATACGCGAATCAACGTTGAGATGGAGCGCGCGGTTAAACGCGCCACCGAGTTGCAAGCGTTCCTGTATGGCGTGCGCTACAGGCGGTACGAGGGTGATGCGTGAGCGGGAGGCTTATGCGTGAGCGCGAGATCCCCCGGCATGGGGGCTTGAAGCCCCCCATGCCCGCGCGCCCGTTCAAGCGCCGCACGCCGGTTCAAGCTCCCGATCCCGCGCGCTGCGAGTTTTTGTGCGCCGTGTGGTCCGTGGGCTTTCTGAATTTCGACAGGTCGAGCGACTGGAAGTATGCGATCGTCTTCTTCAAGCCGTCGGCGAGTTTCACCTTCGGCTCCCAGCCCAGCTTCTTCTTCGCCAGCGAGATGTCCGGCTTGCGCTGCAGCGGATCGTCGTTGGGCAGCGGCAGATACACGATCTTGCTCTTGCTCTTGGTGAGCTTGATGACTTTTTCCGCCAGTTCCTTGATCGTGAACTCGCCGGGGTTGCCGATGTTGACCGGGCCGACGAAATCATCGCTGTTGTTCATGTGGGCGATGATGGCGTTGACGAGGTCGTCGCAGTAGCAGAACGATCGCGTCTGCGAACCGTCGCCGTAGATGGTGATGTTCTGCCCGGTGATGGCCTGGACGATGAAGTTGCTGACGACGCGGCCGTCGTAGGGATGCATGCGCGGGCCGTAGGTATTGAAGATGCGCACGACGCGGATGTTGACGCCGTTGCTGCGGTGGTAGTCGAAGAAAAGCGTCTCAGCGGCGCGTTTGCCTTCGTCGTAACACGCGCGGATGCCGATGGGATTGACATTGCCACGGTAGCTTTCAGTCTGCGGATGATGCTCGGGCGTGGGGTCGCCGTAGACTTCGCTGGTCGATGCCTGCAGCACTTTCGCCTTGCACCGCTTGGCCATGCCCAGCACATTGATCGCGCCCATCACGCTGACCTTCATGGTCTTGATGGGGTTGTACTGGTAATGCACGGGCGACGCGGGGCACGCCATGTTGTAAATCTCGTCCACCTCCAGCCACATGGGGTGTGTGATGTCATGGCGCACCAGTTCGAAATTCGGCTTGCCCAGGAGGTGCGCGATGTTGTTTTTCTGGCTGGTGAAGAAGTTGTCGAGGCAGATGACATCGTGGCCGGCGTTGACCATGCGGTCGCAGATATGCGAGCCGAGGAAGCCGGCGCCGCCGGTGACGAGGATACGTTTGAGAGTGGACATGGGAAGAGGGTTCAGGGTGTAGGGTGTAGGGTGTAGGGTCCGGATATCGGCAGGTCGTCGCGCGACATGCATCTGATATCGGTTATCTGGTGGTTTGAGATGTGCGGTTCGCGCCCTGTTGAGATGCGTGCTGGCGAGCGGATTCTGCCCCTAATCCGGCCATGCCGGAAGGGCCAGGGGTAGCGGGCCAAGGGTAGAGGGATAAGAACTTCTGTGCGCCGTGCGTAGAAGTTGCAGTGTCAGAATCTACACCCTAAACCCTAAACCCTACACCCTAAACCCTGATCTCAAACCGCGCGCCTTTCTCCACGTCGAACCCCACCAGTTGCCCGACCTGGAACTGTTCCGCCTTCTGGTTCGGCATGAGCGTGCAGATCACCGGCGCGCCACAGTAGATGGTGATCGTCTTGCGCGCAGCGTCGGTGGCGATGATGCGGCCCTGCAACCGTCGCGGCCGGCCGAACAAGGGTTCGATGAACCGCCCGCCGGTGGTAGTGACATCCACCCGCTTGGCGCTGGCGTAGATGGTGCCCGCGATGGGCTTGTTCAGTTCCGCCGCGGCCAGCGCGCTGCCTGGCGCGGCGTCCGCGTGAAGGAGGATGCGGTAATCGGTGCCGGGCAAAGCGAGAACGATGCTGGAGTCTTTTCGTTCCGCAAGGGTTCCATGCACGATGGGACTGTCGATGGTGGTGGCGTGGGACATGGGATTAGGGTTTAGGGTTTAGGGTGTAGGGTGTAGGGTTTGATGTCGGTGGTCTGGGGTTCAGCGACTCGGCCCGCGGGACGCCACGACTGCAACCGCGACGCTCAGGCCGGGTTCGCTCCAGCGCATGGGTAGGCGCAAAGTCGTCATAAACCATCTCTCCGCCGCTTCCTGCCAACGATGCGCTCGTATGCAAGCATGGAAAGTAAAAGAACCAGTGGCAAGAACGCGACAGCAACTCCACCGAGAAAAAGCCACATGCCGACTCGACGCAACTCGGTGTAACTGCCGAACGTGGCAAGAAGCAGCAAAGTGAAAGCTGCGAGCCACAAAACCGCTGCCAGCGAAACTACAATGGATTCTGGTTTTGGCGTGCGCATTCGGAGTGGCTTAACTGGAGTTCTGGAACTCGCCGCCCATTGTGCGCGGCGGCAATCGGTATCTTATCCCGCCGCTCAAACCACAACAGCACTCGACCCAATGCCCCAGCCCCTACACCCTAAACCCTAAACCCTACACCCTACACCCTACACCCTACACCCTACACCCTACACCCTACACCCTACACCCTCCCCCGTGCCCGAAACCAAGAAGATCAACCGCTCCTACTGCACCGACAAGATCCACGTGGACTACGCCCACGTCGGCCTGTTCGATGTCGCTGCGAAACAAATCTGGATCGCCAAGAAAAAATGGGGCGTCGTCCCCGTCCGCGTCAGCCACGCCCGCCTGCTCGTCGGCGGCACACAGGACACCTCCACTGCCGACAAGGATCGCTACGTCTGCTTCTGGTACCACACGCCCGGCACCGGCGAAGGTTACGTGCATGGCTATCCGATCGAGTGGGACGAAGCGCACCTGATGATCCGCCTGGACCCGAATTGGGACTACCTCAACTGCGCGTTCATCCCCAACGCGGAGGCCGCCCGCGTGGAGAAAAACATTGAACAGCAGTACCAGTGGGGCCAGAAGATTTACGAGGCGTACCTGGCGGCGAAACCGACATTCCCGCTGTCATGGCATCTCGTCGGCCCGCGGGCGGCGGACTCGATGTTCTACATCGCGCGGTACGAACCGAAAGAGTGAGCGGGTGAGTGGGTGAGCGGGTGAGTGAGTGACTGGTAGAGAAGGTAGCGTCGGTAGATTGCAAATTGAAAATTTTCAATCAGTAGTGTCCGGTTAACGATTGACCAAAGAGCGATTCCGCTCTT
>CAYRPN010000108.1:0-21310 GCA_964426135.1 uncultured Phycisphaeraceae bacterium
CCCTCCCCCTGCCCCTCCCTAAAAGGGAGGGGAGTTCGATCCATGCAAATCGGGAAGTTATTTCGATTCCATTCCTTATTTCTTCTCCTGCTCGTTTCGCTTGTCCGCGATGTCGAACGTCGCCACGATCGGCGCGTGATCGGAGCCGGCCAGCAGCGTCGCATCCGCGCCCAGTGAAACATCGGACAGCACTTTCGCGCTGTCCTTGATCAGCCTCTCACCCAGCGCGGGATTGACGAGGATGTAATCGATCGCGCTGCGATAGGGCTTCTTCAGATAGGTGATGCGCGTCTCGGCTGAAATCGAAGCATGCACGTCCGTCAGCCCGGTGGCGGGTTTGGCGTCGGTGCGATCGAGCAGGGCCTTGAGAGGCGGGCTGTCGGGCGTGTCGTTGAAGTCGCCCATGATGAGCGACCATGCGCCGTCCCTGGCGCTGATGTCGTCGATGATCTGACGAGCCTTGACCGCCTCCGCCAGCCGCCATTTCGCTCCTTCGGGATTCTCCTTTTCGCCGCGTTTGCTCTTCAGATGCACGACGAACGCGTGCAGCACCCTGTCCTGGCCGACTTCGATCTGCACGTGCATCAGGTCGCGCGCGAAGCGCCAGGTTGTCTCCTCGCCCGGCAGTTTCAGATCGAGAAAGCGGTAGCTCGTGATGCTCTTGATCGGCAGCCGGCTGGCGACGGCGGTGCGGATGCCGCGGCCGTCGTTGCTTGCCGCGGCGGCGACGTACTTGTAACCCGCGTCGGGCAGGAACTCCTTCACGAACGCGCGGATCACCCCTTCGTTCTCGATCTCGGAAAATCCAATCAGGTCCGCGTCCAGCCGCTTGATCAGCGTCGCGACCTGCTCCAGTTCCTTGCGAGGCTTCACCCGGGTGCCTTCGTCCGGCGTGTAAGGATCGTCGAATACATCGAACAGATTCTCGATGTTGTAAGCGGCGACAGTGAGAGTCTTCTTCGCGTCCTGAGCGTGAACGCCCGACGCGCCGACAGCCAGCACCAGAATCAGGAGCCAATGGATCAATCGAGTTCGCGTCATGACGGTGCCTCCATGCGGATCATAGGGCAAAGTGACGACTCGAACGAGGGAGTGATTTCACAAGCGCCAATGCTTCATCACTTCTGCTTCATCGCCGCGGCGAGAATCTGGCTCGTGCTCGGCCGCATGATGCGCGGATCGACCTGTTCGCCCTTCTGCAGCGTCTCGCGCACCTGCTTGCCGGAGATGAAGACGGGCTTCTCGTCCGGGTGGCTGTCCATCAGGTCGACGCGGCCGACCGATTCGTAGTACGCGGCGAATCCGACCTTCACCGGCTTGATGAGCAGTTCGCCGTTGAGCTTCTCGAAGATTTCCTGGGCGTCGAAGTCGCCCCAGATCGGCTTGCCGTCGTGGTAGGGGGCGTCGGCGTGCTTGCGGCCGATGATGATGTTGGTGAAGCCCATGTTCTGGCGATAGATGCCGTGCATGATCGCTTCGCTGGGGCCGCCGTAGAACATCTTGATGTCCAGGCCGATCAGCAGCACGCGGTCCTGAATCTTGCCGCCGACCTTGGCCCACAGCGCCTTGTCGGCATCGCCTTCGCCGAACTCGCCGGAGTCGATGAGCTTCTTGTAGGTCTCCATGCGGACGAGCGCGTTGACGTCATCGCCCTTGGTCTCGCCGAGGAGCGGATTGAGCACGGCGCCGGCGTTCTTGCCCTGGCGCAGCAGCGCTTCGAGGCCATAGAGCAGCGCGTACTCGTGGGCCCGGTGCAGCGGGTTGCGCGTCTGGAACGCCACGACCGCGTTCCAACCCGTCTTGGCGAGCAGCGCGCGAATCTCCGTGGGGGATTTGATGTACGAACCGAAGTCCGGATGCACCGCCAGTGGGATCACGTTCAGCACGCCGCCGATCAGGTGCGTCTTGTCCGCGTTGTCGGGATTCTTCAGGACGATGTCAGCGCCGGGATGATCGGTGCGCTCCGTGCGGTACACCTTGGTGAGGTACCGCGCCTTGTCCCATGCGAAGACGCTCTGCACATCCAGCGTGGCGACGACTTCACCTTTCGGATTCGTCAGCGCCACGGTCTGGCCGGCCTTGAGCTTGCCGGCGAGTTCCGCCGACACCGGCAGCGACAGCGGAATCGTCCACGCCAGCTTCTTGCCGTTGTGAACGATGACCTGCTCATCGAGCACGCGGTTGTAAACGTCCTCGTTCATCGGCCCGGTGATCGGGCTGAGCGTGCCGTCGGCGATGCGATAAACGGTGGAGATGTCCGCGTTGCTGACGGGCACCTTGACCAGGCCGGCGGCCTTGGCGCAAAGGCCCGCGGGGTCGTTGGTGAAGCGGTTGACAAGCGAGCCGCCGTGCGGCGCGATAAGCGAGGACATGCGAAACTCCTGCGGTGGGGTTTTTGGGGAGGCGGAATGCTAGTGGAAGGGGATGGTGAGTGCAAGGAAGAATGCAACAGCACGCGAAGGTGCGTGCGATCCACTAGCTGGCGCTGTTCGTGGTTCGACGGTGCGCCAGGTCGATGAAGGGCTTTTCAATCCATCGGTATGAAGCCCACGCGATCAGATAGGTGCATGCCACGGCGCAGATCGCGTAGCCCGCGCATGTTCCCAGGCTGCTCGTCGCGTCGATCGCCCAAACCCCGTGCATCCAATGAAGCACGGGGACGTGCCACATGTAGATGCCGAAGGAGAGTGTCGCAGTGAGCCTGACAAAAGCGTTGTCGCAGGTGGGGCCGATCCATCGCGTGAAGGGCAGCATCACCAGCAGTGCCGCGATCAGGGTGGGGAAGGAGGGCCAGCCATAGCGCATCCATTCAAGTGTCGGCAGGAAGTCATTCAGATACGGCGTGCCGAACAGGAGCGCGACGATGATGAGCAGGCAGGCTGCGTCGAGGAGGACTGGGCCTTGTGCCGCGCTTACTGATCGCTTGGATTTCAAGTGTCCGTGAACCGCGGCGGCGATGACGCCGAGAAGGAAGTGAGCGTACAGGACGAGGACGTGCTGCTGGCTCGACCAGGCGTCAGCCTTGAAGATCGCGGGCTCTGCGATCTGCGATTCGATGGTCGGCGCCCACGCCAGGAACAATCTCTGTCCGATCGCCAGTGCCGCCATCGACAGGACGAGCGTCACGATCGCCCGCTTGAACGACCCGCCTCGAAACGCAAGCCACATCGTGATCGGCAGCAGCACATAGAAGCCCATTTCGATGCTGATCGACCAGAGCGGGGGATTGAACCAAGGCTCGTAACTGGACGCGACGAACGAATTCACGAACCCCAGCGTCAGCGCGACGCTGCCAAGTTCCCAGGGCGACATCTCCGGCATTCTCAGCAGGTAAGTGGCGATCGCGCAGAACCAGAACCCGGGGACGATCCTGGCCAGGCGGCGCCAGGCGAATTTTCTAAGGCTGGGGATCAGCTTGTCGGTCGCCAGCGTGTGCCAGTACGGCGCCGACAGCAGGAAACCGCTGAGCACGAAGAACATCGCCACGCCCAGCGAGCCGCGGTAGACGGTGATCCACGGAACCGAATCAACCTGCGCTGACGCCGGCAAATCCATCATCAGGTGCGCCGCCAGCACCCAAAGGCAGGCCACGGCTCGCACAGCATCCGCGCCGATGATGCGCGAGGCCGATGGGCCCGACGTTCTCGATATGGATGTCCGGGGCCCCTCAGCGACAGGCTTCGATTCGTTCGAATTGGCAGGCGTCGGTGCGGTCACGTCCCCTTGATGATCGTCTTGATGCGATGATTCGGTGAATACCGGGATGATTCGTTGGGAGCTTTCCGACTGTCTACTGTCGCCGAGAACCGGCGAGGAAAGTTATCGGCCAGATGTGCCGCGCGTCTCGCTGCTGACACGGTGTGCCACCGGCCCTCACCAGTACATGTGCGTGCTGGCGTAGGTCGATTGCAACTGCAGTTTCTCGCCGGGCAGCCACTCGACGTGGTTGTCGAGGAAAGCGCGGTGCGAGCCGTGCGGGATCATGTGGCTCTCGCCGTACCAGTGATTGCTTCCCCACCGGCGGTTGTCGCCCGGCGTCAGCCAGGTTCCGATGTGTGTGTTCAGTTGGCGGTTCAGGTCGGCCCAGAGCAGGTTGTACGCGCTGGGGGTTCCGTACCGGCGCGGGAAAACCATCTGGCCCGCCGGAGGCGCCACGGCCAGCGCGCCCTTGAATGAACTGGTGTTGACCAGGGAGGAACCGAAATAGAAATAGCCCATGACCCAGGCATCGGACGTGGCCGGATTTCCGGTGCTGTACCAGTGGAAATCATCGCGGTTCCACAGTTCGTTCGTCGGACTGTAGGCGATCTCGCGAACCAGGCCGTAGGTCTTGCTCATGTAATCGCGCCAGTATTGCTGGGTCCAGTACTGCGGACTGGTCCACTGCGTCTTGCTGGCGGGGTTGTAGGAAAAGTCAGGGAAATACTGGGCGTTGTCGGTGCTGTAGGAAACGAAGGCGATCGTCGCCTGGCGCATGTTGGATCCGCACGTGGTCTCGCGCGCGGCGATGCGGGACTTGCCGACCGCCATTCGGATGCGCGAATTGCCTGCCACCATCAGGAGACGGGACGCGCATCGCTGACCCGGGTTATTCATGAGCTTGCACAGGAGCCGCGCACGAAGTAAGCGGTTCGTCAGATTCCACGCGCGTCATTTTCACACGGACGCCCCGAACATCCTGTCCGGCCGCGAAAGAAGGTCGAGGTCGTCAAAAACGCTGCGAACTCCGCTTACTTCGTGCGCGGCTCCTACTGAAGCCCCGAGTAATCCGGGCTAATGGCCAGCGAACAACTTGCGTCGGTCCCGACGGTACAATCCCGCCCATGCCCGAAACCACCCCCTTCGTTTTCGCCAAAATCATCGCCACCCTCGGACCCGCCAGCGATACGCCTGACAAGATCGCGAAGCTGATCCTCGAAGGCGCACGCGTCTTCCGCATCAACTTTTCCCACGGTTCCTTCGAGGGCTTCGGCAAGCTGCTCGCCGCCGTGCGCGAGGCGTCGAAAATCACCGGCATTCATGCCGGCGCGCTGGGCGACCTGTGCGGGCCCAAGCTCCGCATCGGCGATGTCATCGAGGGCGGCATCAACGTCGCCGTCGGCGACAACATCGTCATCCAGAAGAAGCCCACCTTTGCCGGCAAGGATCCGCTCTGGGCGGTGCCGGGCTACGACGTCCGCGCGATCTTCGCCACCAATTCGCCCGCGGTCATCGAGGACGTCAAACCCGGCGAGCGCCTGCTCATCAACGATGGCGAAGTGCGCACCCTCGTGCTGGATAAGCAGGGCACCGGCGACAGTCAGCTCGTCGTCTGCCGCGTGACCATCGGCGGACCGATCACCAAGGGCAAGGGCATCAATCTCCCGGACACGGGCATGTCCGTGCCGTCGCTGACGCCGCACGATTTCAAGTGCATCGAGTGGGCGGTGAAGAACGGCGTGGACTTCCTCGCGCTCAGCTTCGTCCGCAAGGGCGACGATGTGCGGCAGCTCAAGCAGCACCTGGCCACGGTGATGCCCGCCGGGCAGTTCCCGATTCCGGTGATTTCCAAGATCGAAAAGCCGCAGGCGCTCGATGACCTGGAAGCGATCGTCGATCTGTCCGACGGCGTGATGGTGGCCCGCGGCGACCTGGGCGTCGAAATGGATGTGACGGATGTCCCGGCGATTCAGAAGCGGATCATCGCGATGGCGCACCAGCGCGGCAAGCCGGTGATCGTCGCGACGCAGATGCTGCAATCGATGATCGAAAACGCCACGCCGACGCGGGCGGAAGTGTCCGACGTCGCCAACGCGATTTACGACGGCGCGGGCAAGGTGATGCTGTCGGGCGAGACGGCGGTGGGCAAGTACCCGGTCATGGCGGTGCAGACGATGGCCCGCGTCGCCAAGGCGACGACGGAGCAGATTCTCGCCGGCCACGGCAACGACGTGTGGACCCAGCCGCCGCAGTGGCGCGAAACCGGCAAGCGATCCGCGGCGCTGAGCAACGGCGTGCGCCAGATCGTGCGCGACTTCGGCGCCAAGTTCGTCGCCATCTGGTCGCAGACCGGCGGCGGCGCGAAGTATCTCTCCATCTCCCGCGTGGGCGTGCCCATCATCGCCGTGTGCAACGATATTCGAGGCCTGCAGCGCATGAGCTGGTACTTCGGCGTGCACGCCGTCTACATGGAGCCGCCGACGAACATCGAAGTGCTGGCCTACGCGTTCGATCAGATGATGCTGGAGAAGAAATGGGCCGCCAAGGGCGATCCCTACGTGCTCGTCGCCGGCGAACCGCTGGGCAGCGGCGGCACCACCAACACCGCGTCGCTGCGATATGTGGGCGGCAAACCGGTGTGATCCCGCATCTCGCCGATGATCTGGCCGATGATTTTGCGAGAGCAGTGAAGACAGCAGAAAGTGGGTTCATCCGGTTCCAGCGCACTTGACTTGTCAGAGCCGGAGTCTGTGACTCCGGTTCGCCGATCCGACTCCATGTCGGCGAGGCGAAACTCAGGACGGTGAACTCACGCGCCGGAGCATGCACCGTGCGAATTCGGTTTGAAGCGGCGTCGAGTTGCTTCAAGCCGACCGGAGTCACAGACTCCGGTTCTGTTCGAGACTCCAACTCATGCTCGTCAACGACGGTCGACGACGGCCAAGGGCGCGATCGTCGGATGAGTCTGATTTCGGTCGCATTCCGAACCTGAGTTTCGGATAGGCCGCTGCTTTGCGCCGTTAGCCCCCGGCTCCGCCGGGGGAGGAGCGCGGTAGAGGTCAATCGCGCAAGAACCGCACGTCAGAGTCCGCGCTTCGACGATCATCGACCGCCAATTGCCCGTCACCATCGCCCCACCCCCGGCGGAGCCGGGGGCTAATGGCATATCCGAAACTCAGGTTCCGAAGCCGATCGGTCGTGCCTCCACGCCACAGGTGATTGCCCGCGAAGAATCGCCATAGGAGCAGTTACCGAGTCCCGGTGAACGTCAATATCAGTGGAACGGAAGGGCATGTCCCATTGGCGGGCAATGGGTCAGAAGCACAGTGGCCGCCAAGTGGCCGAGCGGCCACTTTCAGGCGGAGCGGTTTTCGAGCGTAACAGGTTGATTTGTCGATACTTACGATCAGGAATACCAGTGGCCGAAAAGTGTCCTACCATTTCGGCAGTCAAATTGATAAATGCCTGTGATTCAAGAGTTTAGGCGATGATTTGGAAGGGTGGGGGTAGTTGGCCGGCCACCGGCCCCACGGAGTTCCCAATGAGCATCCACCGCAACTGCGAAGGCTCGACACGCCGCGACTGTCTGAAACTCGGCCTGCATACGCTTGTCGCCGGCGGGTTGGTGGGGGCGCTGCGTGCGCAGGCGGCGGCGGTGAACCCGGGGACGCAAGGCAGCGCGGCCCTCACCCCAGCCCTCTCCCGGGGGGAGAGGGGGCCGGAGGCGGCGAAGAAAAAAGCCAAAGCCTGCATCCTCATCTGGCTTGATGGCGGGCCTTCGCATTATGAAACGTTCGACCCCAAGCCTGAAGCGCCGGCGGAGATTCGCGGATCGTTCGACACTATCCCGACGAAGATCAAGGGCGTCCGCTTCTCGCAGCACTTGAAAAAGCTGGCGGCCATCGCGGACAAGTTCGCGGTGATCCGTTCCATCCGCCACGATCAGGGCAACCACGGCGCGGGCAATCATTACATGATGACCGGCGCTCCGCCGCGGATACCGGTGGGCTGCGGCGCGTTCGTGAGCTTTCACCCGAGCCTCGGCTCCGTGGTGTCGAAGGAGAAGGGCGCGCCGCACGGCATCCCCGCGTATTTCTCCATGCCTGCGATGACCCGCAGCGGCGGGCCGAACTTCCTCGGTGCCCAGTACGCACCCTTCGTCGTGGGCGGCGATCCGAACTCGACGGGCTTCCGCGTGCGCGATGTGTCGCTGCCCAGCGGCCTCAGCGAGCAGCGCTACCTCGGTCGGCGCGATGTGCGCAAGGAGATCGATCAGCTTCAGCGCATCAACGACGAGGCTGCGGGCGATCCGGTCGTGGCGATGGACAAGTTCTACCAGCAGGGCCACCAGATCATCACCTCGACGGAAGCGCAGAAGGCGTTCGACATTCACCAGGAGCCGCAGACGACGCGGGAGAAGTATGGCCGCAACGGCTTCGGCCAGCGGGCCCTCCTGGCGCGGCGACTGGTCGAGGCGGGCGTGCCGTTCATCACGCTCGACGAAGGCGGATGGGATCATCACACGAAACTGTTCGACGCATTCGACAAGCGCATGCCCGCATTTGAAGCGACCATCGCCGCGCTGATCGAAGACTTGGCCGAGCGCGGCATGCTCGATGAAACCATCGTGACCGTGCTCGGCGAGTTTGGGCGCACGCCGCAGATCAACAAGGACGGCGGGCGCGATCACTGGAGCAACGCAATGAGCGTGCTCTTCGCCGGCGGCGGCACGCCCGGCGGACAGGTCATCGGCGCGACGGATCGGCAAGGCTACGCCGCGGTGGATCGCGTGCTGTCGCCCGAGAGCTTCGTCTCCACGATCTACACCAAGCTGGGCATCGATCCGGACAAGATGCTCTACACCCCGCAGGGCCGGCCCGCGCACCTGGTGAGCGATCCGACGGTGATCAGTGAGTTGATGTAGGAAGAAGGGGAGGAGGTAGAGAAGGTAGAGGAGGTAAAGAATACAGAGACGGTTTCGTGCTTGGATGGTTCACTTCTTTGAGTTTGGATTCACGTCTCATTTCGCGTCAAAAAATGTTTCATCGACTCCGCCAACTCGTGCGATCCATTGCAGCGCATTTCGGGGCCGCGCTCGGTCTGATGCTGTTCGCGTCGCCCGCCCTCGCCGCGCCGCCCAAGGTGGACTGGCTGTTTCCCGCAGGTGCCGGTCGCGGCTCGCAGGTGACGGTGAATCTCAGCGACGCCGCCGGCCCGGTGCGGGTGTGGATCGATCAGTCGCAGGGCGTCACCGCGGAGCCGGCGAAGGAGAACGGCAAACTCGCGATCAAGGTCGCGGCGGATGCGGAGCCGGGCGTGCGCTGGCTGCGGGTTTACAACGGCGAAGGCGCATCGGTGCTGCGGCCGTTCATCATTGGCACGCTGGCGGAGATTGAGGAGAAGGAGCCGAACAATGCGGAGGCGCAGGCCGTCGCGTGTCCCGTCGTCGTCAACGGCCGGCTGGAAAAGAGCGGCGACGTGGACGCATTCCGCGTGAGCCTGAAGCGCGGGCAGACGCTCGTGGCGTCGATGCTGGCGAATGAAACGCTTGGCTCGCCGATGGATGGCGTGCTTCAGGTGTGCGACGCGGCGGGCTTCGTGCTGGCGCAGAATGATGAGACGCATGGCCTCGATCCGCAGATCGTTTTCACCGTGCCTCGCGATGGCGATTTCATCGTGCGCTGCTTCGCGTTTCCGGCTACGCCGGACAGTTCCATCAACTTCGCCGGCAAGATCGATTTCGTCTACCGCCTGACGCTGACGACGGGCGGATTCGTCGATCACGCGATGCCGCTGGCGATCAAGGCGGGGCAGTCGAATGAGGTGACGCTCGTGGGTTGGAACGTGCCGAGGGAAGCGTCGCGACTGACCGTGACGCCGGAGGCGGGCCGCGATCAGGTCACGCTGTCGCATGCTGGCCTGGCGAACACGTTGCGGCTGCCAGTGGTGAACAGCGCCGTGCATGTCGCAGCCCAGGCGCCGGCGACGATTGCGTTACCCGCCGTCATCACGGGGCATTTGCAGCAGCCCGGCGGCGAGAATCGCTTTCGCTTCGCGGCTCGCAAGGGCGAGAACAGTCGGCTGCGCGTGGAGTCGCAATCGCTGGGGTTCCCGCTGGATGCGGTCCTTCGCGTGACCGATGCGGCGGGAAAGCAACTGGTCGAGAGCGATGACGGCGAAAAGGGGCGGCGCGATCCATCGATCGCCTTCAAGCCCGCGGCGGACGGCGAGTTCGTCGTGAGCGTTCGCGATCTGCACGGTCGCGGCGGATTTCGCTTCGTCTATCGCCTGACAATGGAGTTGGCATTGCCGGACTTCGCGCTGACGATGGAAAAGGACAGCGTCGTCGCGGCATCAGGCAAAGCGGAGGTGATCGTGGCGATCGATCGGCAGAATGGATTCGCGGATGACATCACGTTGCGCATCGAGGGTTTGCCGGCTGAGGCGACAGCGCAACCGGCCACGTCGAAGATGAAAGACGCCGGCGAGAAGAGCGTGAAGTTCAACATCGCGGCAGCGAACGGTCCCGCTTGGTCGGGGCCGATCCGCATCGTGGCGGAGTCGGGCGCGTTGCGGCGGGCGGCGACGTTTGCGGCTGTGGCCGGTGCGAGTCACGAGGCGCTCTGGTTGACGCTGCCGGCTGGCGCCAAGTGAGTCGGCGCGGCGTCGATCCGCAGGACAAGTAGAATCCGATTGGTTGTCAGCGTCTGTTTCGCAGGCACTTTCCCAGGAGTTCGTCATGGCTCATGTGTTCACGCGTCGTCGGTTCCTTCAGACCACCAGCGCCGCGGCGGCGATGGCGGCGATCAATCCGGCGGTGTTCAGCAAGTCGCCCAATGAGAAACTGAACATCGCGTGTGTCGGCGTGGGCGGCCGCGGCGCGGGCGATCTGGATGATGTGCTGAGCCAGAACATCGTGGCGATCTGCGACATCGATGATCGCAACCTCGACCACGCCGCCGGCAAGGTGCCGGGCGCGCGGAAGTTCAACGACTACCGCGAAATGCTCGACAAGATGCACAAGCAGATGGACGCGATTGTCGTGGCGACGCCGGACCACATGCACGCGATGATCGCATCGGCGGCCATGCAGTTGGGCAAGCATGCGTACGTGGAGAAGCCTCTGGCGCACAGCGTGTTCGAGTGCCGGGCGCTGGCGAAACTGGCGGAGAAGCACAAACTCGCCACGCAGATGGGCACGCAGATTCACGCGGAAGACAACTACCGCCGCGTGGTGGAACTGGTGCAGGGCGGCGCGATCGGCGGCGTGACCGAGGTGCACGTGTGGGTTGGCAAGAGCTGGTCGAACGGCCGGCATCCGGAAAAGAACAGGACGACGGCGCCGCCGAAGAATCTGCACTGGGATCTGTGGCATGGCGGCGCGCCGTACCGCGACTACGCCCCCAATGTGTACCACCCCGCGAACTGGCGGCGGTTCTGGGATTACGGCACCGGCACGCTGGGCGACATGGCGTGCCACTATTCCGATGTGGCGTTCTGGGCGCTGAACCTGAAGTGGCCGACGTCGGTGGTCTCCGACTCGCCCGACGCGCTGCATCCCGACGGCACCGCCGACCACCTGCGCGTGGAGATGGAATTCCCGGCCCGCGAGAAAATGCCGGCCTGCAAGTATTTCTGGTACGACTCGGCGCGCCGGCCCAAACTGCTGGAAGAGGGCAAACTGATCGTCAACGGCAAGCCGCAGAAGTGGGGCGCCGGCGTGCTCTTCGTCGGCGACAAGGGCATGCTGCTGTGCGACTACGGCCAGCGCCATCTGCTGCCGCAGGAGAGCTTCAAAGATTTCAAGGCGCCGCAGCCGACCATCGCGAAGTCGATCGGCCATCACAACGAGTGGATCAAGGCGTGCAAGGACGGCTCGCCGACGACCTGCAACTTCGCCTACTCCGGGGCGCTGTCGGAGGCGGTGCTGCTGGGCAATGTCGCCTTCCGCGTGGGCAAGAAGATCGAGTGGGACGGCGCGGCGATGAAAGCGACCAACGCACCGGAAGCGGACAAGTACATCCGCGAGGAATACCGCAAGGGCTGGGCGCTGTCGGGCATCGAAGGGCTGGTCTGATTTCGCAGGAGCGCCCGCACACGCCATGGCCACGAAACCCACGATCTATCGCGCCAGTGTCGAGCTTTCGGATGTCGACCGCGGCGTTTACGAGACGCTGCAGATGAGCCTGGCCCGCGCGGACTCGGAAACCGCGGAACGGCTGGTCGTTCGCCTGCTGGCGTATTGCCTCTGTTACGAGGAAGGCATTCGTTTCACCGGCGGCGTCAGTAGCGGGGATGAGCCGGATGTGTGGGTCACGGAACTTCAGCCGGGCATGGGCGAGCGCGTGAAACGGTGGATCGAAGTGGGGCTGCCCGAGGCGAAGCGGCTGCTTAAAGCCGCGCGGCACTGCGGGCGGGTGATTCTCTTTGCGTATGGCCGAAAGCGGGCGAAATGGGAGAGCGATCACCTCGATGAATTGAAGGAGCGCGACAACATCACCGTGCTGGCGGTCGATCTGGATGCGATGGCGGGGCTGATCGATTCGCTGGATCGGCAGATCGCGTGGACGGTGACGGTGAGCGGCGGGACGATCTACATCACCGCGGGCGACAAGCACGTGGAGTTCACGCTGCCATGCGTGGTGGGGCCGCCGCTGGTGACGGAGCGGTGAGGCGCGCGGAGGCGATCAACTTCTGCCGCGTCGGCGATTGTCGTTGCCCCTGGGGCGAGCCAGGCCAGGTCGCTGACTGGCTGTCGCCGAACATGATTCGTGCTGGTTGCGGGCGGTGTTCGGGAGGTGCGATCCACGCTTGATTTCAAGGGTTATTTTGAGTTCTGCTGATCCGGTCGATATTCGATGCCTGCCGTCGGAATGACGACGGGCAACTCGCTGGCGCCTGGGGGCAGTTCGCCCAGGTATTGCCAGAAGAAGAGCTTGCTGTGCCGCCGGCTGTCGCCCCAGGTGATGGCCAGATCGAAGGTGTCCAGAAGCTTGAACTGATCAGGCGAGGCGCGAACCGCGCGATCCGCCAGCAGCATGTCGTGCGGGCGATCGTCCACGTCGGGCAGGCTCGACGTCGCTGTGATGACGTAGCGGATGCGACCCTTCTTGATGACGTCGATGACGCCGGCATCGTCGTGAACGAGCGGCCTGGGTTCCACGTGGGCGTAGTCAGACACCCGAATGGCCAGCGTGCGGTCGCTGCGGATCATCATGCGTTCGTGCTGGCGCGGCTTGCTGCGATAGCGGAAGACGAGGTCCTGATCGACCCAGCTCGCCATGAGCACATTGCCGGGCTGATCGGTCTGAGCGAGCCGCGTGGCGAGCGCTTCGTTTCCGACGACGCCTGCTGGGATCTGGGCGACAGCGAAAGCATTGGTCGCAATGGCCGCCACGAGCGCGACGGGCGCGAGCGTGCGCCAGACTGGGCCGACGCGCTTGATCGCGACCAGCGCCATGACCAGTCCCGCCAGGCCAGGCAGGGCGAAGGTGAAGTAGCGTTGCTCGAGCCTGCCAAGACTGACCTGGAAGCAGTAGTAGCCAAGAAACCATCCCATCCAGAGCAGCGCGATCGGCCTGGTCTCGCGCTCGATCGCCAACAGGATGCCGCCAACGATCGCGAGTACGACGGTGACCCAGCCGACCATGTCGGGGATCAGGTTCAGGTAAAAAGTAAGGTTCTCGGGGGAGAACACGTCGGCTCGATTCTCACCTGGTCCGAGCACTTCGTGGGCGGCGAACTGTCCGACGTACTTGACCCATGCGAAGTTGATCGCCAGGTAAACCACGCCCAGCGCGATCAAGCCGGGGGAGAAGAGCCTGCGGAAGTCTTTGCGAAAGAGCAGGAACAAAGCCCAGGTGGGCATCAGGCCCGTGGTGGTCACGCGGCAGAAGAAGGCGAACTGCGCCAGCGCGAATGCCGCGATGCACCACGCCCAGCGTCCGCCTTGCGCCCAGCGAACGAAGCAGTACGTCCCTGCGAGAAACGCAGTGAGTGCGGGAATCTCCGACATGGTGCTGCGCGCCCAGCGTGCCGTCTCGGGCATGGACAGGAACAGCAGCGACCCGAGCATGGCCGCGATCCCGCTGGCGCCCAACCGCCGGCCGATGGCGAAGATCAGGCACGCCGCCAGTCCGTAGCAGCCGGCGACGAACAGGCGCGCCGATTCATAACTGGGCCCCGTCACGACGAACCACAGCGCCATGGCGCCGGGATAGCCGGGGGGATGAAAGGGCAGGCTGAACTCGGGGTACTGGGCGTAATTCTGCTTGGCGAACTCGTAGGGCGCCAGCCACTGATCCGACTTGATCCAGTCGTGAATCATGGCGGCGGCGTTGGCGTAGCGCGAATCATCGGGCCACATCGGGCCGCTGCCGCCGAGGTTGTGCAGTGCGATGAAGAGCGCAGCGACGAGAAGAACCAAAGGCCAGAGGCGATTCAGAGCGTTGACCGCCGACGCCGACGTGGTCGGTGAGGCGGGCAGTGACATGGTTTCCTCGATGGCCAACGGTTCAACACTCGCCACGTTCTGATTTCCTTGTCCGCAGCGCAAGCCGCCGACACCTTGGATCGTTTCACGACAACCTGGCCGACAGCCACGGCTTCACCTGCCGATGCTGGCGTACGAACCATACGTATTGCCTCGATATGGGATCGGTAAACCGTGCGGGGCAGTTCACCGTGTCCGGCTGCCTTCAGGCGACTTTCCGCGACGTTCGATCGAGCGAGACCGCCGAGTTATCGAGTCAGTTCCTCGCCCCTGCGGCGTCATGCGTAACGGCCACCGTCGGCACATTATCGGCCACGAGCATGCGGTGAGCGGGAACCTGACGAGTCAGGCCCGCGTCAATCGGCAGGGCAACACCATTCATCTCATTATGCTGCACGAGGTCACGAACCGATCAATAAGCAGGCCGGTATGACTTCGCAGGAGGCGGCATCGGCCGTGTTCGGATCGGTCCACCTTCCAAGGTTTGCAAGGATTTGATGGGCATGACCTCGTTGACGACTACTCCCTTTCCCGCGCCGCTGGGCCGCCCGATTGATCTTTCGATCGTCGTTCCCGCTTACAACGAGGAACAGGTGCTGCCGATCTTCCATCAGCGCCTGGCCGCGGTCCTGGATGGACTGGGCCTCGTTAGCGAAGTGATCTACATCAACGACGGCAGTCGCGACAAGACGGTCGAGGTGATCCAGAAGATGCGCGAGACGGATGATCGCGTGGCACTGGTCGACTTGAGCCGCAACTTCGGCAAGGAGATCGCCCTGACCGCCGGCCTGGATTTTGCGAAGGGCAACTGGGTGGTCGTGATCGATGCCGATCTTCAGGATCCGCCGGAACTCATTCCGCGCTTCATCGAAGAAGCTCGACAGGGCTACGACGTGGTTTACGCGAAGCGCACCGCGCGCGAAGGCGAGACCGCGATGAAGAAAGCAACCGCCTACGGTTTCTACCGCGTGATGGGATTCCTCAGCAGGGTGCCGATCCCGCAGGACACCGGCGATTTCCGCCTGCTCAGCCGCCGCGCGGTCGACGCGTTGAAGACGCTCCGCGAGCATCATCGTTTCATGAAAGGACTCTTTGCGTGGATCGGCTACAAGCAGAAAGCCGTGGAATATCAGCGTGACGCCCGATTCGCCGGCACCACGAAGTGGAATTACCTGAAGCTCTGGAATTTCGCGGTCACCGGCGTCACGTCATTCACCATCGCGCCGCTGCGCCTGGCCACGCTGCTGGGGCTGGTCGTGGCATTCATGTCATTCGCCTACGGCGTCTACTTCATCATTCGCACGCTGATCCTGGGCAATCCCGTGCCAGGCTATCCGTCGCTGCTCGTCATCATGACGATGCTGGGCGCGGTGCAGTTGATCACGCTGGGCATCGTCGGCGAATACCTCGGCCGCATGTTCGACGAGTCCAAGCGCAGGCCGTTGTATCTCATCAGCACGTACGAGCCGCCGAAAGTGGCAGAGGAACCGGCGTCAGGCGTCGATCCCCGGTGTTGACGAAATCGCGGCCGCCTCCGCGCTCCAGGACGGCGCCTCGTCCCAGGCAGTATTCCGTCAATCGCGCGAGTGCGAAAACCTGCTTTTCAGCCGGTTGATCGGTCGTTCCATCAGGTACCACGACGCCGTGGCGATCACGATCGAGATGGCGGCATAGATCACGTATCGCACGGTCGGCCAATCCCGCAGCGCTTCGCTCAACGAAGGAAAGAGATGATCGCGCATGAGGCCGGAGACGTTGAAGTGGTAGACGTAGAGTCCGTAGCTGATGCGTCCGAGAAAGAGCAGTGGCGCCCAGCGGAGGATGACGCCAGCGGGTCCTGTGAAACCGACTGACGCTCTGGCGATGACCCAGCAGAACAGGAACCCCAGCGACAGATTCATCAGCACGAACGCGACTGCCGGCGCGACTTTCGTGGCGTCCAGTACGAGTAACACGACGGTTCCGGGAAGTCCGAGCCACAAGGCGGCGGCGAGGAATCGCTGGGTGACCCTGTGCTCCATGCCGAATTGCGTGACGAGTGCCGACAGCAGCACACCCATGCCCAGTGTGTCGAGGTGCGCGGGCATCATCATGTTGACCTGAAACACATCGAAACGGCTCGCCAGGCCTGCCAGTCGAAACGCGGGACCGAGAATCACCATCGCCACCGCGGCTCCGATGAGCCACTGCCTCCGCAGCAGGATCATGACGAAGGGCATGAAGAGATAGAACTGCTCCTCAATGGCCAGGGTCCAGAAATGAGGCATGTAGGTGACGTACGTCCGTGGCTGCCATGCGAAGAGAAAATTGGCGGCATACGCGACAAACCACCAGACATGTTCCACGAAGCCGGGCAGCAGGAAGACGCCCATCAGGATGTATGCGTAGTACGCCGGAAAGAGTCGCAGGAATCGACGCGCGTAGAAGTTAAGAATCGCGCGTCGCGTAGTGAGGCGGCCAGCGTCGATTTGGTCCCTCGCCTGGAACAGCGTGCCGGCGATGAGAAAACCGCTGAGCACGAAGAACAGCTTGACGCCAAGATTCCCAAGGTCCACGTAAGCATTCGCCCAGTGTTCCTTGGGAAGAAAATGCGTGGCAAACACGCCGAACACAGCGAACGCGCGGAGCGCATCCAACTGCGGCATGTAGCCCATCTGCTTCGCGCGACCGTCAGTTGTGCCGGTTGCGACCGCCTGTGACGCACTTGCTTCCATGCCCACATTCATCGACCAGAACCACGGGCCGGGTTCCGGGTTTCACGCAATCCCTTCCGCCACTTCCCAGCCCTTGCGGTATTTCTTGTCGATGAATTGCGCAGCCGCGGCCGGCTCGTTCGTCACCTTGAAGTTCTGCGAATCCCACTCGATCGTCTTGCCGCTGCGGTAGGCGACGTTGCCGAGATTGATCGCTTCCGTCAGTTTGCTGGCGTACTGGAAATCGCAGCAGGTCGTGCCTTTGTTCTTGCAGGCGTCGATCCATTCGCGGTAGTGGCCGCCGACGGATTCGGGGATGTATTTTTCGGGCGCCTTGAAATCCTTGAACTTGTCCGCCGGCAACAGTTGGAGCCGGCCGTAGTCGCAGATGAGGTAACCCTTGTCGCCGACGAAGAGGTTGCCGCCGCCCCATTGGATGTTCAGTTCCTTCAGGAGCGCCGGCTGCTTCGCGCCGTTGTACCAGGTGAGTTCAACGGCGGGGCCGCCGGGGTTCTTGTCGTGCTCGGGTTTGAGGAATCCGAAGTGATTCGCCTTCGCCGCTTCGCGGGCGGGGAACTGGTATTTCACGACCAGCCACTGCGGGGCGCGCTTCTCGTGCACCGGCGGGCCTTCGACTTCGATCTTCGTCGGCGCGGTCAGGCCCAGGGCCCAGAAGGGCAGGTCCATGTGATGGCACGCCATGTCGCTGAGGCCGCCGCCGCCGAAATCCCAGTAGCCGCGCCACGAGAACGGATGCAGGCCGGCGTGATAATCGCGGAACGGGGCAGCACCCAGCCAGAGGTCCCAGTCCAGGTGCTTGGGCACGGGCGGCTTGGCGGGGTTTTCCTCGCCGCTGTACTGCGTGCCGACCCAGGTGTGTACCTGCGTCACGTTTCCGATCGCGCCGCTCTGAATCAGCTCGACGACGCGGCGATAGTTGCTCGTGGCGTGAATCTGCGTGCCCATCTGCGTGACCACGCCGGCTTTCTTGGCGGTCTGCGCGATGATGCGGGCTTCGCGCACGGTGTGGGTCAGCGGCTTCTCGCAGTACACGTGCTTGCCCATGCGCAGGGCCCGCACCGTGGCCGGCGCGTGGTGATGATCGGGCGTGCCGACGAGCACAGCTTCGAACTCCTTGCCGGCTTCCTCCAGCATCTTGCGATAGTCGCGGAACTTCTTTGCATTCGGGTGCTGCTGCGCGGCTTTGCCGAGGCTCTGCTCATCCACATCGCAAAGGGCGACGATGTTCTCGCTGGTCATCTGGCTGCGGTCACTGCCGGCCTGCCCGGCGGTGCCGACGCAGGCGATGCTCAGCTTTTCATTCGCACCGAGCACGCGGCGCGGCACGTTGTGCAGAAACACCAGCGCGGTGCCGGCGGCGGTCGATCGGATCAGGGTTCGACGAGAGAAACGCTTGGACATCACAGGCTCCTCGTGAGGGTGAGCCCGCCATTGTAGCGAGCGAGGTAGGAATGCCGGTGGCAAAAAAAGCGGGCAGGTTCAGCGTTGAACCTGCCCGCGTGGTTTTCGGTTGGAGTCCGGATTTTACTTCTTCGCCATCACTTCTTTCGCCGCGGCGACGACGGCCTCGACGTTGAAGCCGAATTTCTTCTGCAGCTCTTTCAACGGAGCGGAAGCGCCGAAGGACTTCATGCCGATCGCCTTGCCCTTTTCGCCGACGTAGCGTTCCCATCCGAAGGTTGACGCCTGCTCGATGGAGACGCGGGCTTTGCAGGACGGGGGCAGGACGCTGTCGCGGTATTCCTGCGACTGGTGCTCGAAGAGTTCCCACGAGGGCATGCTCACGAGGCGGGCCTTGACGCCTTCCTTGACGAGCTGTTCGTACGCGCCGGTGCAGAACTGCACTTCCGTGCCGGTGCCGATGAGGATCACATCCGGCTTGCCGGCGACGTTGGGGGCGTCGGCGAGCACGTAAGCGCCCTTGTTCAAGCCGGCGGCCGGCGCGAACTTGGTGCGGTCGAGCGTGGGCATCGCCTGACGCGACAGGATCAGGCAGACCGGCTCGTGCTTCATGTGCATGATGTGACGCCAGGCTTCGATGACTTCGTTGGCGTCGCCGGGGCGGATGACGACCAGGCCTGGAATCGCGCGGAGGGCGGCGAGGTGTTCGATGGGCTGGTGCGTGGGGCCGTCCTCACCGACGCCGATGGAGTCGTGGGTGAAGACGTAGATGACGGGGATTTCCATGATCGCCGCGAGGCGAATGGCGGGTCGTGAGAAATCGCTGAAGACGAAGAAGCCTGAGCCGAAGGGGCGCACCTTGGTGAGCGCCATGCCGTTGAGCACGGCTCCCATGCCCAGTTCGCGGATGCCGAAGTGCATGTTGCGTCCGCCCCAGGAAAAGATTTCGCTGGCGTGCGCCTGACCGTGCGAATCGACGCCGCCGTGCTTGGTGAGGCTGGCGGGCCCGAAGTCGCCGGCGCCTTCGAAGGTAAGGCGGGTCTTGGTGGACGGCGCGAGGTCGGCGGCGCCGCCGATCATCCACGGCACGCCCTTGGCGACCATGTTGATGACCTTGCCGCTGCTCTCGCGCGAGGCCATGCCCTTGGCGTCGGCGGGGAAGGGCTTGATTTCCTTGTCCCAGCCGGCGGGCAGCTCGCGTTTCTGAATCTGCATGATCTCTTCGGCTTCCTTGGGATACTTGGCTTTGTACGACTCGTACTTCTTCATCCACTCGCCGCGTGCGTCGCCGCCGCGCTTGCCGATGCCGAGCTTGTAGTGTTCGATGACGCCGTCGGGGATGTAGAAATCCTTATCTTCGGGGAATCCGTAGTTGCGCTTGGCGCCCTTGATTTCTTCCGCGCCCAGCGGTTCGCCGTGGGCGGAGTGGCTGTCCTGCTTGGTGGGCGCGCCCCAGCCGATGTGGCTGTCGACGATGATGAGCGTGGGCCGGCCGTGGGTTTCGCGGGCGAGTTTGAAGGCGCGGTCGAGCATGTCGATGTCGTTGGCGTCGCCGACGCGGGTGACGTTCCAGCCCATCGAAATGAATCGCGTGGCGACGTCTTCGCTGAAGGCGAGGTTGGTGTCGCCTTCGATGGTGATCTTGTTGTTGTCGTACACCCAGCAGAGGTTGTCGAGCTTCAGGTGGCCGGCGAGCGAGGCGGCTTCCTGCACCGCGCCTTCCATCATGCAGCCGTCGCCGCCGAAGGCGTAGGTGTGGTAGTCGAACATATGGAAGTCAGGGCGATTGAAGTGAGCTCCGAGCCACTTGCCGGCGATCGCCATGCCCACGCTGGTGGCGAAGCCCTGACCGAGCGGACCGGTGGTCGTCTCCACGCCGCTGGTCCAGCGATATTCCGGGTGGCCGGGGCAGCGCGAGTCGAGCTGGCGGAAGGCCTTGATGTCGTCGAGCTTGACCGACAGTTCGCCGACGGTCTCGTACGCGCGGTTGACCGCCTTCACCTGGCACAGGTGCAGCATGGAATAGAGCAGCATCGACGCGTGGCCCATCGACAGCACGAAGCGATCGCGGTTCGGCCAGATCGGATCGTTCGGGTCGAACTTCATATGCCGGTTCCACAGCGTGTACGCCACCGGCGCCATCGCCATGGGCGTGCCGGGGTGGCCGCTGTTGGCTTTCTGCACCGCGTCCATCGAAAGGACGCGGATGGTGTTGACGGCTTTCTGAACGATCTGCTTGTCCTGATCGGTGCTGGCCATGATGGAATCCCCAACGAAGGTGAAAGGTGGAAAGTGCGGGCGAGTATGGATGAGAGTCGCAAGTCAGCCGTCGAATGTCAAGATGGCTGCTGTGAAAGTCGGCTTGATTTTCGGCGGCTGTTGGATTGTTTCGGCGCTGGGCAGAAGCGCGGCTTGCCGTTTAAGTCGGCTCAATTGCGGAAGGTGCTTGAAATCCTGCCGCTCACGATGAGGAATGGGTGAGCGAAGTCGTGGACCAGGAAAGCAGGGCGGGGGCAACAGAATGCTCTCGAACGAGAGGGGCAGGCTCGGTCGCTGAACGATTCGATCGCGAACTGGCGGGAAAGGAATGGAGTTCGATCGCGAGTCGCCTAAACCGGCCAAGCCGGAAGGGCCAAGGGTAGCGGGCCAAGGGCAGAGGAATCAGAACTTCGGTGCGCCGCGCGTCGAAGTTGCACTGTCAGAATCTACTCCTACTCCAACTCATACTCGTCTTGTCCGTCATCCTAAGCCGGCAGAGCCGGGAAAAGTCGAAATAGTGAAGTGTGAACTCTGAATATCCGACGAGAATCGCGCGCAAAGGCGCAAAGGCGCAAAGGCGCAAAGGCGCGAAGGCGCGAAGGCGCGAAGGCGCGAAGGTGCGAAGGCGCGAAGGCGCGAAGGCGCGAAGGCGCGAAGGCGCAAAGGCGCAAAGGCGCAAAGGCGCAAAGGCGCAAAGTTCGAGGCGTTTCTTCGCGAGCTTTGCGCCTTTGCGCGAGACTCCTTG
>CAYRPN010000109.1:0-21060 GCA_964426135.1 uncultured Phycisphaeraceae bacterium
CGTCCGGCTGGGAGCGAAGCGATTCGAATCTGCGGAGTTAATCTTGCGCGGCTCCGTAGCGACGGGGCTTGCCCCGCCTGCGTCACCCCGCCCATTCCATTCGGCCTCATTTCTTACCGGAACCAGCTTCCGCGACATTTCTCGCGGCATTTTGCGGAATCGGTTTGACTCGGGCGATCGTGAATCGTTTGGTTGCAGTACCAGGACATCATTCGCGCATCACGAGGAGGCACCATGAAAGCGATTTTCACTTTGGCCGCGTGGGCGGCGCTGGCGGGCGGCATTCTCTATGCCGCGGCCAATCCGGACACCGGCATCATCTACCAGAGCCCCGGCTCGGCGATCGGCGTCATGCTCATCGGCATGGGCCTTTGCAAGCACGCGCACGACCGCGCCAAGGCATCCGCGAAATCTTGATTTCATCGCAACCGCGATCCCGCGCCTGCCGCGCGGATTCACTTTGCTGACATTCACTCTTGAGCCATTGGGGGCTCCAAGAGGGGACACGAACCGGCGTCGCCGTGGACAGCGGCGCCGGTTTTTTTGTTTGCCGAGGTGACGATGCCCCGCACCCCGTTTAGCCGTCGAGCCTCGCTCGACGTGAATCAGCGCGAAACAGCGAGATCCGGCGCGCTCCATCACTTGACACATCCGCCCCGCGCCGCCAGACTCTCGCGCTCGCAACGAACGAGGAAATCGCGTCATGGCGCTGGTTGTTTTTCAACACTCTCCCACCGAGCCCGCACTGAAACTGGGCGAGGTGCTTCAGGCGCACGGCCACAAGCTGCGCACCGTCAAACTCTTTGCGGGCGAATCCGTGCCCGTCGATCTCGATGACGTCGACGGCATCGTCTCCATGGGCGGCTCGCCCAACGTGGATCAGGTCGTGCAGCATCCGTGGATCACGGCGGAACTGGCGTACCTGAAAAAAGCACACGAGGCGGGCAAGCCCATCGTCGGCGTCTGCCTGGGCGCGCAGCTCATCGCCGCGGCGCTGGGCGGCAAGGTCGAGGCGATGAAAACGCCCGAGGTCGGCTGGAAGAAAATCAAGCAGACATTCCAGGGCAACACCGACGTGCTGCTGGCCGGCATTCCGTGGGAGACGACGCAGTTCCACCTGCACGGGCAGGAAGTCGCCGCGCTGCCGCCCGATTCCACGCCGCTGGCCGGTTCGCCGCAGTGCAGGCAGCAGGCGTTTCGCGTGGGCTCGACGACGTATGCGTTTCAGTATCACTTCGAGTGCGGACTTGCGGACATCGCGAGCTTCGCCACGGACGACCTTGTGAAAAAGGCCGGCGAAAGCCCACAGCAGATCGCGAACATGGCCGGCGATTACTTCGACGCTTACCGCAGGCTGGGCGATCGGCTGTGCCAGAACCTTGCGATGCTGCTGTTCCCGATTGATCGGAAATAGGGGGAGAAGAGACGAAGAGAGCGAGAGATGAAGAGATGAAGAGATGAAGAGACGAAGAGACGAAGAGACGATGAGACGAAGAGACGATGAGACGAAGAGACGAAGAGGGCGAGAGACGAAGAGACGAAGCGAGCGAGAGACAGAGAGACGAAGAGAGCGAGAGGCAAAGAGACGAAGATGAGGATGAACAAGGGTGGAAGTGAGGTGAGCATCGCTTAAAATTCTCTCCGTCTCTCCGTCTCTTCTTTTCTTCTCTTCTCTTCGTCTCTTTGCTTCTCCCCATGCAACTGCTCCTCTTCCGTCACGGCATCGCGGAGGACGCCGGCCCAGGCGTTGATGACGCCGCGCGCAAGCTCACCGACGAGGGGGTGAAGAAGACGCGACTCGCCGCCCGCGGCCTGAGCAAAATCATCGCGTCGCCCGGCGTCATCCTTGCCAGCCCGCTCACCCGCGCCCGGCAGACCGCGCGAATCCTTCACGAAGTGTTCGACGTGGAGCCGACCGAGTGTCCCGCGCTGGCGGGTCACGATCTGGAGGCGATTCTGCGCGAGGTCGGCAAACAGAAGCACGACGTGGTGATCCTGGTGGGACACGAGCCGACGTTCAGTTCGCTCGCCGAAACGCTGCTGACCGGTCAGCCGCCGCGCGGCGTGATCGAAATGAAAAAGGCGGGCTGCATCGGGCTCGAACTGGACTGGCGGCGAAACAAGGTGGGCGGCGCGCGATTGATCTGGCTGGCGACGCCCGGCATGTTGCGCGAGATGGCGGAGTGATGCGATGCGTCGGATTTGTCAGAGCCGGACTCTGTGAGTCCGGTCGGTTTGAAGCGGCTCAACGCCACTTCCAACCGAATCTCGCGCCGTGCAGAATTCCCCGTTCGAAGATTGTCCGCGCCGAGTTTCGCCTCGTCGGCTTCGAGCCGACTCGGCGAACCGGAGTCGCAGACTCCGGCTCTGATCAAAGCACCGGACTCACAGAGTCCGGCTCGCCCCTTACCCATTTCGTTTCACAATCAACCCCGTCACATCATCCAACTGCGGCGCGCCTTGCGCGAAAGCGGCCACGTCCGCGAGCAGCGCGTCGAGCACTTCCTTCGCCGACTTGTCGCGGCAGCGCACCACGGTTTCGCCGAGGCGGTCCTTGCCCATCTGGTCGCCTTTGCCGTTCTGATATTCGTAGAACCCATCGGTGAGCATCACCAGCATGTCACCGGGCGCCAGCTTGATGGGCGGCGAAACATCGGTGGGCGGATCCTCCATGATGCCCATCGGCAGCGTGCAGGCGTCGCGGAATTCGCAGTGCTGGTCGCGGGCGTGGAAGTGCATGATCGGCGCCTGACCGGCGGAAAGGTACGACACCTGGTGACGAACGGGGTCGAGCATGCCGAAGAACGCGGTGACGAAGCGCTCGCTGGCGAGGTCCATCGTGAGCTGGCTGTTGATGTGATGGAAAAGCTGCTCGAGCGTGGCGGAAAGCCGCAGGCCCACGCGCAGCATCGAGCGCACCTGCGTGACGGAGATCGCCGGGCCCACGCCGTGGCCCGTCGCATCCGCCAGCAGCAGGAACAGCGCGTTGGTCATGATTTCCTCGGCGACTTCCTCCTGCGACGCGCGGCGGCCCGCGTTGTGCTTGATGGAAATCACGTCGAAAATATCGCCTCCGGTCTGGTCCGCGGGGTTGCTGTAGGTCGCCACGTCATACCCGGGCACCGGCGGCAGCGACTGCGGCAGCACTGCCATTTGAATCTTGCGGGCAAGCTCCAATTCGCGGTGAAGCTTCATGCGCTCCAGACGATCGTCCATCAGCTTGACACGCTGGATCGCGGTGGCGGCCTGGCTGGCGATGAGGACCGCCAGGTATTCGTCCGACTCGTCGAATCGGCCGTGTGTGGAATTGAGCAACTGCATCACGCCCACCAGCTCGTCATCGATTCCCACCAGCGGCACGGTGATCAGGCAGTTCGTGCGATAGCCGGTCTTCTTGTCGATCTCCTGGTTGAAGCGAGGATCGGAATAGCAGTCAGGCACATTCACGATCTTGCGGGTGCGGGCGCACTCGCCGGCGATTCCCTTCTCGATGGAGAAGCGGATTTCCTTCACGCCATGCGCGACGACGGTGTAAAGCTCGTTTGCCGCGGCATCGAAGAGGAAGACACTGCCGCGGTCAGCGCTGAGCACATCCCGGCCGGCGTCGATGATCTGCGAGAGCAGTGCCCGCAACTCGAACGGAGCCGACAACTGCCGCGCCACGTCCAGGATACGCTTCAACGACGCAGTTTCGTGTTGGGGATCGCGGAAGGACATTGGGGAAGGGAGGAAGGGATCAAGGGACGAAGGGACGAAGGGATCAAGGGACTAAGGGACTAAGGGACGGAGGGACGGAGGGACGGATCGACCAGTGATCGCACTTCTGTCCCTTTGTCCCTCTGTCCCTTTGTCCCTTGGTCCCTCGGTCCCTTCACTCCTCCCTCACGCCACCGCCTGCTCATGTTGCCGAGCCTTTTCCGCCATGCGGGCGTTGACGAACCGCACGGCGTTGTGAAACAGCATCAGACCCGCTGGGGTTTCCGCCAGCTTTTCCGTGGCCCATCGCGTCCAGTGCGGGTGATGCGTCGAGTGCGTGAAGCGCTCGGGATGCGGC
Organism: uncultured Phycisphaeraceae bacterium; assembly: GCA_964426135.1. Lineage (GTDB taxonomy): Bacteria > Planctomycetota > Phycisphaerae > Phycisphaerales > Phycisphaeraceae > CAYRPN01. The sequence continues at coordinate 4,055 of CAYRPN010000109.1, forward strand.
ATCAGCCCGAGCACCAGGCCCGTCGGATCGCTGACGCCGGCGATGTTGTCGGTGGAACCGTTGGGATTGCCGGGGAAGCTGCCCTCAGCCAGGTCATATCGCAGCGCGATCTGTCCGCTCTGCTGCAGCGCGCGCAGTTCCTCATCCGACTCGGGCACGAATCGGCCTTCGCCGTGGGCGATGGGAAGATCGAGGCGCGACAGGCCGGTGGTCCAGATGCTGACGGTGTGCTCCGGCACGACGAGGCTGATCCACTTGTCGGTGAATCGCCCGCTGGTGTTGTCCGCCAGCGTCGCGGTTTGCCGGCCGGCATCCGGATCGGGGAGCAGCCCGGTCTTGACGAGCACCTGGAATCCATTGCAGATGCCGATGATCGGCACGCTGCACTTGATCGCTTCCTTCAAAGGTTCGAGCAGTCGGTGCTTGAGGCGGTTGGCATAGATGCGGCCGGCGGCGATGTCGTCGCCGTAGGAAAACCCGCCGGGGAAACCGATCAGGTCCGCCTTCTCTACCAGGTGCGGCTTGGCGATGAGTTCGTTGAGGTGAACAGAGAACGTCGCCGCCCCCGCCAGTTCAAAAGCAAACGCCAGTTCGCGATCGCAGTTGGTGCCGGCGGTGCGGATGATCAGGGCGTTCGGTCGCATGTGAGAATGATATCAGGAGAGGGGAGAGGAGACAGGGGACAGGGGACAGGGGACAGGAGACGGGGCGATGGGGGCGGTTAGCGGAAACGCCGCAGGCGTCTGGCCGAATGACCTTCGATTCACGCTTTCGACAGCGAATCACGAATCGCAGTCATAACCGCCCTCGGCCGCGTACGAGTCGCCGAGCTGCGCGGCCATATCTTGGTCTGATTTCGTTCTTTCGCGTTTGCTTTTTTGAGTGCCTGGCTCGGATGGTTGCGAAACGGGCGCGCCTGGTGTTCCGGCATGGGGACTTAAGTCCCCATGCCTGCTGGGTGCGTTCAGGGCGGAGGCGTTCAGCAGGTCCGGCCTTCGCGCCGCGGTGCGTTCCTGCGACTGCTGCTGTCGCCATTTTTCGATGGCGGCGTGATTGCCGGAGAGCAGCACCGCCGGCGCTTCGCGGCCCATCCATTCCCGCGGCCGGGTGTAATGCGGGTAATCGAGCATCCCATGGGCGCTGGCGGAGAAGCTTTCGTGATCGGTGGATTCGCTGTCGCCGACGGCGCCGGGAATCAGGCGGACAACGGCGTCGATGAGCACCATCGCGGGCAGTTCGCCGCCGGAGAGGACGTAATCGCCGATGGAGATTTCCAGCGGCGTCAGCGCATCGATCACGCGCTCGTCGATGCCTTCGTAATGGCCTGCGATCAGGAGCAGGCGATCCTTCGTCGCCAGTTCCTCCACGAGTTTCTGCGTCAGCGGCCTTCCCTGCGGCGTCATGAGAATGCGCGTGGCCTTGCGGGCGTCCATCGCTTCCACCGCCTGCACGCTGTCCCATACGGGCTGGCACTGCATGACCATGCCGGGCCCGCCGCCGAAGGGCGCCTGATCGACTTTGCCGTGCTTGTCGGTGGACCAGTCGCGGATGTCGTGGACGTGATAGCTGGCGACGGGCTGGCGTTTGGCGGCGTGGTTCTTGGGGTCCTTCACTTCCTCGGCCGCACGCTTGAGAATGCTCGAGCCGAGCACGCCTGTGAACATCTCGGGAAACAGCGTGAGCACGTCGATGCGCATGGCGGCATTGTAGGGGGAAGGGGGATGGGGAAAGGGAAAGGGACGAAGGGACGGAGGGACGAAGGGACGAAGGGACGGAGGGACGGAGGGACGAAGGGACGAAGGGACGGAGGGACGGAGGGACGAAGGAGGAGTCGGATTGAAAATTGAAAATTGCAAATTGACAATTTTCAATTTGCAATTCCGTTCGCTTACGCATCGCGGCCCTGACAAGGCCTCCATCCCCCCAGTCCCCCAGCCCCTCCGTCCCTCCGTCCCTCAATCCCTCTGTCCTTCTGTCCCTTTGTCCCTTCGTCCCTTTGTCCCTTTGTCCCTCCGTCCCTTTGTCCCTCCGTCCCTTCGTCCCTTTGTCCCTCTGTCCCTTTGTCCCTTTGTCCCTTTGTCCCTTTGTCCCTTCGTCCCTCCGTCCCTTTGTCCCTTCGTCCCTCCGTCCCTTCCTCCTTCACTTCAACCGTTCGCGTGCCAGTGCCGCGGCGCCGACGACGCCGGCGTCGTCGCCCAGCGTGCTGGCGAGAATCTTGGCGCTGCGCAGCGTGTGCGGGAAGACGTGCTCTTCAAAGGACTGGCGAATCCACTTGAGGTAGCGGTCGCCCAGCGCCTCCATCGCGCCGCCGCCGACCACGGCACAGCCGAGGCTCAGCATCGTGATCGTGTTGGCGATGGCGATGCCGACGTACTTGGCGCTTTGGCGGACGATCTCGATGGTCAGTTCATCGTCCTGCTTGAGCGCCTGGGCGATGACGCTGGAGCGGATGGAGTCGAGATTGCCGTCCTCGACCAGCTTGGGGATCACGCTCTTGTGATTGGCGAGGATCAGCGCCTTGAGCGAGTTGGCCATGGCGGTGCGGCTGGCGCGGTTCTCGAGCGTGCGCACGCCCAGCGGGGCGTCGGCGTCGAGGATGATGTGGCCGATTTCGCCGGCGGTGAAGTTCACGCCGTGGTAAAGCTGCCCATGCAGCACCAGCCCGCCGCCGATGCCCGTGCCCACGAACACGCCCAGGAGGTCGTCATAATCCCGCGCGGCGCCGGCGACGTGCTCGCCCCAGGTGCCCACGTTCACGTCGTTGTCCACCGTCACCGGTAGCTTCAGTTGATCGGTCAATGCCTTGGCGAGCGGGTAGTCGCGCCAGCGCAGGTTGACGGCATTGATCACCGTGCCCTTGCTGATGTCGATGGCGCCCGGCGCGCCGATGCCCACGCCGCCGATGTCGCTGCGCTTCTTGCCCGCCAGCGAGATCGCCTCGTCGATGGTCTTGACGATTCGCTCGATGACGGCCTTGGTGCCTTCCTCGGCTTTGGTCTTCTTCTTCTCCTTGGCAATGACCCTGTGCTTGGCGTCGCACACGCCGGCCGAGACATTGGTGCCGCCCAGATCAACACCGACGAAGAGCGTTTTAGCCACGGGAGCCTCCTTGCTGAATGTGGCCGCAGTATAGCGAAAAGCCCGCAGCGCCCGCGACGGCAGAATTAGAGTTGGGGGACGAATTGCTGGAGCGCAAACGAAATAACTGTTGACAGCAAAAATCACTTAGGCTATCGTGAAAAACGCGGCTCGGGCAAGTTCGCCGGATTTGGGGTATCACCTTAATTTATCCATGAACTATCGGGGCCAAACCATTTTCAGTGTCCTCTTCGTGGGTTGCCTGCTCACCGCCGTCGGCTGCGCTTGCCGCCCCGTGATGACCGGCCCGACATTTTTGGCTGTCGGATGTTTCTGCGGCAATCAAGCTTCCTCTGGGAATGGCCCCATGGAGGTCGAGGGAGTGGGGTTGATGGCCGGCCCTTTCTACCTATCGCTCGGGTACTTCCAGTTGACCACGGTCGTTGTGCCGGTGGAGGGAAAGGGATCGCACGTCAAGTTGGATGGAGTCGAACTGGCGACGGGAGAAGTTGCCGAGCAAATCGCGCGTGAACGCGGCGTTGAGTTCTTCAGCACGCCTCCCACTAGTCGGCGGACAAGACCGTTCTTGTCTCGCGTGCTGAGCAACGAACCCCCAGATTCTTCCTCATCCAAGGAACCTCTCCAATGAACCATCAAAAGAAGTCGAACTCCACGGCGGAACGCAAATCCAATTTGAGATCGCTAGCATCCCTCTTCCTCTTGATGGCGGCGATGGGTTGTGAAAATGTTCAGCGATCAATGGTCTTCACGACCGGCACGACTCTTGGCGTCGAACTGTCCATCAAACCCGAGTCGGATGCTCCCGTCAACATTGTCATCGGGTTTAAGCGGGCGGAGGTCCTGTTCGACCCGATCATGGAAGACAAAGACACAGCAAACAACGGCGACCCCGACAAGCGACGCGTTTACGACATCAAGGACAAGGCTCACTCAGTGATCGCGAAACTCCTAGGCGAAGCTGTTGGCACCGGCGGAAACGCTCAGACAAATGCAAAGGTGGCGGTGGCACAGTGGTTCGCCTCGGGTGACGCGGCGGAAATTCTGGCGCGGCATCCGGGAATCGTCGCGACCTTGACCAATGATCCGGCGGCGGTGGCACAAGCCGTCTCAACTTCCTTCGCCAGCAAACTGGAGGCAAACGAACTTCGCGATGCCATGAACTTGGTCAATCCGCTTTACGACGCGCTCAACGAGATGAAATCTCGCGACCCCAAGGCCCTGGAGTATGTCAACGCAATCGACAAGCTTGCTGAACTCGCGCCAGAATCGTTCACCACTTACCGGTGGGATGGCGACACACTGACCGCCGAAGCGATCCCGGACGATGATGACAAGCCGACCTGGCGTAAGAATTTCAAGACTGTGATCCAGTACGACGCCGCGCTGGTTGCCAGCGTCGCGGTACTCACGGACGAAAAGATCAAAGGAAATTTCAATTACAAGCCGTTAGGTGTCGGAGAGTCCAAGCCCGCAACTGAGTCGGATAAGAAAACCCTCTCGGAAGTACTCGCCCTTCTGAAACCCAGACAGCAGGAGGTCCGAAAGGCATGGACAACCAATGCATCCCTTGTTGGCGGAATCAAGTACTACTTTTCCCAACTCTTCAAGTAACCACGGAGGCCAATCCATGCCCAATGTGAAACAACCATCATCATTCTGCCCCGACCAGGAAAGCCTGGGAAAACCCAAAGCGGCAAACGGTGCGGAACGCCGTCGGGCCTTGCGCTACACGACGGAAACCAAGTGGCCAGCGGCTGACATTGGTCGTCTCGAACGCATTGACTCATTGACGGAAAACGGATGGAAAATGTGGCGTTGGCAAGCAGAATCCTGAGAAAGAGAGAACTCGGTTCGATCCGGAAACCGGCCTGACTTGTGGGATGGATACGCAGGCATCACTCCGCCCGCATCTTCTCCGCCTTCGCACGCGCCGCTTCCAGGTTGCCCACGTACATGAACGCGCTCTCCGGCAGATCGTCCGCTTCGCCGGCGCAAATCCGGCGGAAGCTGTCGATCGTTTCCTTCAGCGGCGTGTACACGCCCTTCAAACCCGTGAACTGTTCCGCCACGAAGAACGGCTGGCTCAGGAAGCGCTCGATCTTGCGGGCGCGGGCCACGATCGCCTTGTCCTCAGCGCTCAGTTCATCGACACCGAGAATCGCGATGATGTCCTGCAGGCTCTTGTAACGCTGCAGAATCGACTGCACCTGACGGGTCACCGCGTAGTGCTCGGCGCCGATGATGCCCGGGTCCAGAATACGGCTGGTCGACGCCAGCGGATCGACCGCGGGATAAATGCCCTTCTCGGCGATCGAGCGCGAGAGCACGACGAATGCATCGAGGTGGCTGAACGCCGTCGCCGGCGCGGGGTCCGTCAGGTCGTCGGCAGGCACGTAGATGGCCTGCACGCTGGTGATCGCGCCCTTGTCCGTCGAGGTGATGCGTTCCTGGAGCTGGCCCATTTCCGTCGACAGCGTGGGCTGGTAACCGACGGCACTGGGCATGCGGCCGAGCAGCGCGGAGACTTCCGAACCGGCCTGCGTGAAACGGAAAATATTGTCGACGAAGATCAGCGTCTCTTTGCCGGAGGCGTCGCGGAACTCTTCCGCCATGGTCAGGCCGGAGAGAGCGACGCGGAGGCGGGCGCCCGGCGGCTCGTTCATCTGGCCGAACACCATGGCGACTTTGTCGAGCACGTGCGCCTTCTTGCCCTGCGCGTCGATGTACTCAGCCTCTTTCATTTCCAGCCAGAGGTCGTTGCCTTCGCGGGTGCGTTCGCCGACGCCACAGAACACGGAGTAGCCACCGAACTCACGGGCGACACGGGCGATCATTTCCTGAATGATGACGGTCTTGCCGACGCCTGCACCACCGAAGAGACCGATCTTGCCGCCGCGGACGAAGGGGCAGAGCAGGTCGATGACCTTGATGCCGGTTTCGAGCACTTCGGTCTTGGGGTTGAGGTTGACGAACAGCGGCGGCTCGCGGTGAATGGGCATCCGCTTCTTGGCGTTCGGATCGCCCTTCTTGTCGATGGGCTTGCCCAGGAGGTTGAACACGCGGCCGAGCACTTCCTCGCCGACCGGCACGGAGACGGGCCCGCCGGTGTCGGTGACGACCATGCCGCGGCCCATGCCGTCGGTGGAGCCGAGGGCGACGGCCCGGACCTGGGCGCCGCCCAGGTGCTGCTGGACTTCGCCGACGAGTTCGATCTTCTCGCCGCCGACCTGGAAGCTGACTTCCAGCGCGTTGTAGATTTCGGGGAGCTTGTCCTCGGGAAAGCGAGCGTCAAAGGTGGAGCCGATGACTTGCGTGATAACGCCTTGCGTTGCCATGTCGGTGCCTTTATCAGCGTGGATGAAGCGGGGTGGATGAAACGGAAAATCCCTGCGTTTCAGGGGGTCGGTAGGATAGAGGAAGGCCAAGGGATTGCCAAGTCGCTGGCGGTGACGAGATGTCGCAGGCGGAGCCGGGGTCGCAGCCGGGTGGTGGATGCCTCGAACGCCTCGCTGCTTCCGTTGTCATTTCAGCGTCGGATCGCCCTTTTGCCAGTTGCACGGGCAAGGTTCGCCGGTTTGAAGTGCGTCGAGCAGTCGCAGGACTTCGTCGGTGCTCCGGCCGATCATCAGGTCGTTGATCGCCGCGGCCCGGAGCTTGCCGTGCGGATCGATGAGGAAGGTTCCCCGGAGCGCCACGCCTTTGTCAGCGACGAGGACGCCGTAGTCCATCGCCGTCCGCTTGGTCAGGTCGGACGCCATTGGAAATTTCATCGCGGCCAGTTTCGGATCGGATTTGCACCAGGCCCTTAGGGCGAGGTGGCTGTCGACGGAGCAGGCCACGAGCTTGCAGTCGCGTTTCTCAAACTCGCCGGCGGCTTCGTTGAAGGCGGTCAGCTCGGTGGGGCACAGGGGTGAGAACGCCAGCGGATAGAAGATCAGGCAGACCCACTTGCCGCGGAAATCCTCCAGGGCGACCTCGGTGAACGAGTCGGTGGCGGCGGCGTAAGCCTTGAGCTTGAAGGAGGGCGCGTTGGAGCCGACTTGGACAGGCATGGTGGTTCCGTTGGTGAATCGGGTTGAGCCGCGTGAACAATGTAGTCATCGGTGCCCCGGTGGGCAATGGTCCGGGCAATGGCCCAGGTGATGGTCCCTGCCCCGCCTCGGCGAGTGGCCGGCCACTACCCCACCCCTTCAAATTCTCGATCTAAAGCATTATTCGATAAACATTTAGAATTTGACTGCCAAAAAGGTAGGACACTTTCCGGCCACTGTGTTCTGGTCATGACTCCGAGGGTGAGAAGCCCAGTGAATCGCGGTTCAGCCGGTGCGTCCGTGCCTGCCATGGTGCTTCCTGTTCTGCCTTGGACCGAGGCGTCGAATCGTCTCGTTGGTGGGGAGGGGGGGGTTGGATGAACGTGGTTCAGTGACGAATCTGTTCAGGAGAGGGGGCGTAAACCCCGGAACAATACGGGAATTAGGAGGAGCTTGCGGGTAATCGGCGCAAGCCTTTGAAATGATGTGGGTTACGATCCGAGAGAGAGAGGGCGTTTCAGGCCATATCGATTCTGGACGAAAACGGCTGATTCGACGAAACAGGCCCTATCGAATCAGGAATTTTCGGCCTTGGCAGCGCCAGAATGCGGTTTTGTGTCCGGGTCATCTGGACATCGGACATGGATGACCAGATGACCAAACCTGACAAGTACCACATATTGCCATCTGTTCTCAGTCCTGACGCTTCACATCAGCCGGTGCCATCGCTGGATTGGTGCCGTGAAGGATGCTGTTGGTGTAGTTGTTGATGATGACTGTGCCCGGGCCGGCAGTTCCCCTTGCGCCGCTGCCTCCTCTTGCACCGCCGCCGCCAAACAAGCCCTTCAGCAGTTTTCCGCCCGCCCCCTGTAAACCATCAAGCACGTGGTCCATCAGTCCAGGCTCATGTTGATCGAGCGAATCGAACATCGACGGCCCACGGGTGCCGTCTTCGTTGAAGCGCACCACTTCGCGGCCGCGCGACTCCTCAACGACATCCTGCGACGTGGGCCGGCCCTGCATCGCGCGTACGCGGTCCCTGGCCTCCTGCGAAGCGTTTTCAACCGTCTGGTCAGAACTGAAAATCGATTTAGCGTTCTTCACCTGCTTCAAGACAGGCATGTCGCCAAGCCAGTCAAGGCCCATCGATTTCAGGAATGTGTCGTACTGGACCTTGTTGATATTCCCAGGTGACAGGCCTTCCTGTTCCAGCTTCAACTGCGCTTCCAGTTCCACCGTGTTCAGCGATGATGCGGCCCATTGACTCCGGCTGGACATGATCTTCGCGATCTCGCCAGCCGGGGCTTTTACGTCGCGGAGCGCTGCCGCTCGCCTGTCCAGTCCAGCCTGGTCCCGCAGCACTTTGCCGATCGGTCCCATCAGGGATGCTGTCCCTTGTCCGCCGGTCAACTCAGAAAACTGCCCCGGCGTGATCTCGCCGCGATCCGGCGCGCCCATCAGCAGCGATAGCCGATCCATCGGCTTCATGTCGGCGGTGACGCCCACCTCCGCCAGCTCGGGCGCGACCGCGCCGCTATCGTCCGTGGCCGTCAATGATCCCAGGAGCGAAGTCATGGGCCTGCCGATCTTCTCTGCGTTCAGCCCTTGGCCGCGTGCATTGCTCATCAGCGCGAGGATTCGCGGATCGCGGCCCTTCTCGACCATCTCCTGGATCACGTCCGTCGAGAACCCCTCATTCATCAACTGCACTGCGGCGGACACCGCTTCATCGTCATTGAATCCAAGGTTCGCCCCGATGCTCTGCATCACGTTGAAAGCCTTGGCCCCGCCTACTCCCGTGGCCTTTTGAATCAGCGCCCCGCGCTGGGCCAGATTCTTCAACTGGTCCCCCGTCAGATTCTCGCGGGCATCCGTCGCGGCAGAGAGGAACTGCACCAGGTTGTTTCGACCTTCGACGCCGATCCCTGACTCGGCCGCGATGACGTTGACATCCTTCATCACTTCGTCGGCAGCGTTCCCGCCGATGTTCGCCGCCAATCCGCGAGACAGCTCTGCAACGCCGCGCATCTTCCCGACTGATTCGTCGATGCGTTTCGAGAGTGCCTCAAGTGCAGTCATCGCTGCACCGATTGCGGCGGCGTAGGACAACATTTGCTTCGTCGCGCCGATCAGCGATTGCTCTTGACGCTCGGTCGCCGCCGTCGCCTTGTCTGAAGCGCGACTGCCTTGGTCGAACGCCTCGAACATTTTCTTCTCGGCGTCGGTCAGCTTCTGAATCTTGCCGATGGCCTCGTCCGCGCCGTCAATCGAAACCCGCGTTTTGACTTCATCACCCATGCGCCGCCGCCTCCTCCCTGGTCCGCACGCAATCCACCACAAACCCGTAGGCCCAACGCTCGATCTCCCGGCGATCAAGTCCGGCGGCGGCGAGCGAGTCCGCGCCGTCAATGAGCGCGACCAGGACGCACTCGCTCAGGTTGTGTTCAAGCGCGATGCCCAGTAGCGTGTGAAAGAGTTTCGGGGTTTCGCGCTGGCCAAGCCTTCGACCGATCCTCCAGCCAACACGGAGGCGCCGCCAGGCTTCCCGGCAACCGCTTCGCCGGCACATGCCATAGAAGCCCCGCATCATCCGAAGTGAATAGAGCGCCAGCAGCGGGACAGCCACGATAGCCTGGAGCATCAGCAACGTCAGCGTCCAGGCGAGCGATGCGACCAAGCAGAGGATTCTGAGGCTGGTTCTCATGGTGTTTGCCGCAAGGCTTCCTCTGCGTACACGGGCCTGAACTTGGAGGCGAACCGATAGAGCGCCGACTTCGACACCTGCACGCCGCGATTCTCCAGAAGCGCAAGCACGTCTAAGCCGTCTTTGCCGGGCAATGTCATAAGTTCGCAGGCGGCTTCCAATGCCGTCCGTTCAACTTTGAGTAGGCCGCACCGCCTGATCTGACCAGAGAGATGAAGGCGATCCAGCGCTCGTGCAACCGTGCTGCGCGGATCGGTCCTGACTGCATCACGCGGCGTCACCAGCGCGAGCAGGTCCGTGACCTGTCGACGCATCGCGCTGACTTCGCCGGCGATCGCGTCCATCGCGGCATTCATCCGGGCGAGCATCGACTCCACGGAGTCGGTCGGATTGGTCGGTTCAGGCGTCATTCGAATCGGTCTCGAAGGCTGTTCAAACCGGGCCTTGAATCAGGCCCGGATGTGAAGAGTCCTCGACCTTCAAGAGCGTGGATCAGGATCCAGCGGTGATGAGGCCGACGATCGGTCCGGCCACGGTGTCAGTGCCCACGTCATGCACGTTCACCGCGACGCGGCGCGTGCCCAGGTAGGTGAGCTGCCGCTCGGCGAACTTGTAGTCCTTCGAGAGGTCGATGTTCACCCCGCGACGCTGCCCGACCGTGACGGCCTGGCGCAAGTCGCCGTAGAGCGCGCACACCTGGCTGTTGGCGGCAGTGCGCGGCATCTTCTGGGAGATGACCACGGGGTCACCGCCGAAGACGAAGTTGCGTCGGCCCTCGATCTCCGCAGCCGTGACGCCGCCCACGGCATTCATCAGGCGAACCATCACGTTGAAGAAGTACGAGCGCGACACGAACCACTTCGCATTGGCGGTCGCGTAGGTCGGCAGCGCACCCATCACGCGCTCGTGATCGCCCATCGTCAGTTCGGTGTAGGCGTTGCCCGCGCCAAGGATCAGGCCGCCGCCCTCGTCCACACCGTTGACCGTCGCCAGGCGTTGACGCACGCCGTTGACGCCGAAGTACGTGACCGTGCCGTCGCCGTTGAAGCCGATGTCGTCCATCTTCTCGGCCATCGCCTGGGCGATTTCCGTGGCGATCAGTTCGCCGATCATCGCGATCGCGTCGTCCGCAAGGGTGCGCGGAACGTAGGTGAGCGTGCCCCATTCCTTGGCGTTGAGCGTGACGTTGCCGAAGGTGGGCTGGCTGGCCGTTCCCGCCGTGTTCTCGCCGACCAGGAACACCGACATGCCACCGGTACGGCGCAGGAAAGTGAGGCTGTCGCCGACCATCGGCATGACGAAAGCGTTGCTTTCGAAGGCCGAGAACTGCTCGACCAGGCGATGCAGGCGGCTGCTGAACTCAGGCACGAGCAGCGCGCCGTCCGTGGCGCTGTCCATCGCCCGCTGCTGGATGTCCTTGTAGTCGCTGTCGAGAATCTGCGAGCAGCGGATCGCCAGCGCGTCCGTCGCCGAGTCCACCCCGCGAGCCTTGCTCAGCATCATGGCGCCGAAAGCTCGGGCCTGATCTTCGCTTTCGAAGGCTCCGCGGTAGTTGCCCCGGCTGTCCCAGGAGTGCATCTTCACCGCCTTCATGCGACGTTCGATGTCGCCGCCCATGCGGGCGAACTGCGTCTCCAGTTGCTTGATCGCGTCGGTGTGCTGGTCCACCGTGGCCACTTTGCCCGCGATCTTTTCGATCATTTGTTCAATGCGTGGATTCATGGTTGGTTTCGCTTTCGCGCTCGGTTTGCTCGAGCGCCTTGTCGATGAACTGGCGAAGGCCGGTCTCGATGTTCTTCATCACCGCCGCCGCCACGGCATTGACCGCGCCGGGCGGGAACAGATCACTGAGCGCCGAGACCAGGCGAAGCGGATCATCGCGCTTCATGGCCTCCGTCAACGCCGCGTGAACGTCCGCATGCTTCAGCAGGCTGCGCTGAAGCGCGGCTCCCAGTCTCATGGTGCGTTCGGTGATGATGTCGATCGGCATCGCTCGTCATCCTGGTGGGTTGGTTCAGCCCTTTGCCGTCTGCCGCTGGCCGGGCACATGCCAGCGACCTTGACGCATCCGACTCGCCCAGCCCCCTCGCAATCCCGGCAGCGTCAAGCCGGGATCGCGGCACAGGGCCAAGCGCTATGGCTATCGCCGGCCCTTCGTGGGCGTGGCGAGGATTCGTTCCAGCGCGCTGCCGATCTCGTCCTCCGCGCTTTCGTCGTGGTTGTCGTCGTCATCGGTGTTTAGGTCATCGCCATCACCGAGGTAGTCGTCATCGCCATCGTGATCGTGTCCGCAGCCGCCGGCGGATTTCGCCCCGGCCGGCCCACTCAGCATCGAATCACGCAGCTCCCCAAACTCCCCGTCCGACAGGTGTGCGACGTGGCCGGAGAGCACACGTCCAACCGTTGCGTCAACGATGTCGTTGATGAGTTCATACAGCGGCCCGCTGGTCATCACGTCCAGGGACATGTCGCGAAGCACCTTCTCGATCGCCGGCCTGACCAGGCGAACCGCCGTCTCGAACTGGCGGTTGCTCAGCTTGCCGCCGGCGCTGACCGCATCAGGATCGGCAGCCGCGCGTCCGCTCATCGCCGACGCCGCCAGCGCCAGGCTCTGCCGATTCGCCGGGATGCTCACGCAGGAGATTTCCAGAAGCTCAGCTTCGGTATGCACGCGCAGCCGGCGCTTCTCGCCGCTCTCCATTTCGAACTCGCGAAGCTCATAGGCGTGTGAGATGAAGCCAACCGAAAACGCACGCACCATCCGCTGCTTGAATCGGTTCCACCACTTTTCCGCAAGTTCGTCATCGACCATGAACTGGCACGTGCCGATCAACCCTTCGTCCGTGGCCTTCAGGTCCAGCCACTTCCCCACGACGGTCGGGTGCCCATCCGGTGATGAATAGACGTGGTTGGCGATCAGCACGGGGTTGCTTAGGAAAGTCGCAAGCCACTTGTCGTAAGCGTTCTTGTCGATCAATTCTTCATAGCGGTCGATGTTCGGCGTGGAGACCAGGGCGGTGACGGTGCGTGCCTTCTCGTCGATGCCGCGCACCAGCGCCGACGCGAAGCCGCGCGATCCCGGCTCGGGCGCGAGCTCGCGCCGCGTCGGGTCGAGAATCTTCAAGGCCGCGTCGATGTAAAGCTGTGGGTTCATTGCGCCAGTTCCTCGTCAAAGTCCGCAAGGTCAGCCTCGATGCAGATCGATCGGCAGGCCTGTCGGCAGAGCAGTTCCACGCCCTCTCGCCCAAGCTCGTCCGCCGCCGCGTCGATGCCCATGTCCGCGATCAGGCGCAGCGTTTTCCGCATGTCGCGGAGACAGGCGTTCACCTGATCGGCGTTGGCGCGCAGGCGCGCGAGCGTGGAGCGGGTCTCGGTTGGATCGTCGCTCATGCGCCCTCCAGTCCGCTGTCGCGCCAGCCGTTGAGCAGCATGTCTTCATTGATGCCCAGCACGCGGCAGAGCGCGTCGCGCGTCCTGGACCGAATGCTGCCCCGGCCGCCTGGAGACACACGGTGCATCGCGTAACGAAGCGTTTCCTCCGCCAGGCCCGCCGCGCTGGCCAGCGCCTTGATCCCGCGCATGCCCAGCGCCTTGGCTCGATGCAGCAGCCACACGCCCCAGACGGAGACGCGAGTATCGATGAACGCGTTGCCGCGACGCCGTGCCTTTTGCCGCGCCTCCATCCGCTGAATCACCTTCGCGGATACCTCATCGCGACCGATCACCCTCATCACCACGAGGCGTAGACGGCGCAACGCCGCGTGAAGTGTCAGGTACACCCACTGGTACGAGCGCTTGAACATCAACGCAAGCTTGCGGTACGTCAGGCCGTGCGTGTAGTGCTCGTTGATGATGATCCGCTGTTGCGAGGTGAGGCCGGCCAGATTTTCATCCAACACGCGGCGGACTCGCTCGGCGATGAACTCCTGCGTCTCTTCGCGCCTGTCGTCCTGGTATCGGTGCAGCGCAAGCTGATCCACCTGGCTGAGTGTCTGCGTGTCAGCTTCGGAAAGGTTCGTCGTGGCCGGCATCGACCCCCGCCGGCGGCGCTTCGCGAAGTAGCCGCGCCAGCGCGTGCGAACCCAATCGACCAGATACGTGGAGAAGCGGAAGCCGTGCGACACATCGTTGTGATCCACCGCGAGTATCAGCGCCATCATCACTTCGCTGATCACCTCGTCATAGGTGAGTTCCTTCGGCGGCGTGATGCGGCGACCATCGCGCAGCACACCGTGCCTGGCCACGTGCGCCGCCAGTTCCAGTGTGTGGTTGATGATGCTCTCGCGAATCGCCACCGCCCTGCGATGCCAGCCGAGCAGCTCACGGGCCGCGCTTTCCTCGCCGGCCTTGGCGCTGGGCGCGAACTGCGCCACGCGGCAGCGGCAGTAGTTGAACTGGAGGAAGATCGCCGTCTCCTGATCCATCGCCAGTCGGTTGCCGCATCCGCCCTGGCGGACGTGCTCGTGCATGAAGGGCAGGAACCAAGACGTATCGGCGGCGGGGATCGGCGCGGCGTCGGTGAAGAGGCGGCGCTCGGCGTCCGGCTCGTGGAAGGTTGGGTGATCGATGAACGGATGATCGCCCGCCAGGAGGCGGACAAGCTCTGCCTGATCGGCGGCGCTCAGCGCGGGCGAGTTGGCGGGCAACGTGGTCATCCGTGACGATCCGAAGCCGGGCCGGCAGCCATGCCGGGAAAAAATAAGGGCCGCTCTGATCCGTGCCGTGCCCGAGCATGGATCAGAACGGCCCTCGCGGGTCGTTCGGTATATTTAATGGCGGGAGCAGTGATTTATCTAATGTCGATCGAACAAGTAACGTGCGCGGGTCACTTCTTTTTGTTCTTCTTGGAATTGTCTGCAGTAAATCGCACCTTATCAAGTGTCGAAGGTTTGATTGGATGCACTTTCTCTTCGCACAGTTTGACGAACTGCGGTAAGACCTCAGCGATTTTCGCGGCATCGAACTCAAAGATCAGTACCGACGACAACAAGCCGTTAATCCCCTCAATGATCGGCAACGAGCGAACGTTTGGACCGAAGAACTGCGTGCCGGCGTCATCAACGTGCTGATAGATGTGAGTCAGCCCCATCGCGTTTGGATGCGCGAAGTCGCTTAAGCGATCATACACTTCGTCAATTTTCGGAAATGTCTTTGCCAGATGCGTCTCGATTGTGGTCAGAACATTCATCGCTTGAAAGGCATTAGGGACTTCCGTCGCAAGCCGAGGATCTTTGGTTCCAAGGCTCGCGCGAACGAGAAACTCATCCATATCTGTTGTTAGCTGTTGCTCTGCATTTGCCTGCTCAAGTTTGACGCGTAGCAGGTGGTGCAGCGCCATCGTCTCCATTGCCGCCCGTGCGAGGATGAAACCGGGAATCAAACGACCGGCGTTCAACTGCGCGTGTGCGATACTGGAAATCTCCAGCATTCGATGACTCAAACAGATGTGCAGCGAATGAGCTTTCCACGGCCATTTATGCGTTTTAGAGAGTGCGCACAGGTGGGACTGTACTGGCGTCTTCTCTCGAATCGCTCCGATGCAGTCGAGCACCTCTCCGAGTCGCTTCGTTTCAAGGTCTTGTAGTTTGTACATGGATGCACCCGTTGCTCTATCTCCTCTCCTCTCCTGCCCGCGCGCGATTCTAAGGAAATACGGTACCACAGAACCCACACGCGCTCCGCGCCAACCCAAGCGTCCGAAACCGATCGACGTGGAACCAGGCACACTCATCTACGAAGAACCGATCTGCCGCACCGGTGACGCTGTGCGATAGTTCCCTGCGTTCATCGTATGGCACGACTGAGAAGGCGAGCACTGGAGCCAGAGCGATGGCTCATTCAGCATTTCACCGGGACAAGGCGAAGTTCCGCTCGAAGTATTTGCCGACGATCAAGCAGAGTCCGGATCGTTTCGAGGCGGGTCGCTGCTGGGTCGGCGATCACGCGCAGCTTGACTTCATCCTGCGGATCAAGGATCGGCTGGTGCGCGCGTTCGTCACGACTTGGATGGACTGGCGCACGCACAAGATCGTCGGTTGGTGCCTGTCACCGGAGCCAAACACGGGCACGATCATGGCGGCGGCGAAGATGGCGTTCAGCGATGAGTCGAACATGGGCGGGCCTGCCGAGGTCGTCATCGACAACGGGCGGGATTACGATTCTTGGACGTGGAGCGGGCAGACCAAGCAGCAACGGCTTCAGCGCGTGCTGAGCAAGGGCTATATCGACGAGAGCTCGTTCAAAGGCGTGTGGGGCCTGCTGAAGGTCGAGGCGCACTACTCCATCGCGTACTGTCCCAACGGCAAGAGTCCGATGGAGCGCTGGTTCCGGGTGATGCACGACAACTTCTGCAAGAGTTTTCCCACCTACTGCGGATCGACACCTGAGCAGAAGCCGGAGGGTTTGGCGGACATTCTGGAGCGCAAGCCCCAGCTTGTGCCGCAACTCAGCCACGTGCGCGAGAGGTTCGCGCAGTTCGTCCAGGGATGGAACGAGTGCAGCGATCACCAGATGGATCACCTGATCGACGACGACACCGGGCAGCGGCTGTCGTCTGCCGAGGCGATGCACCGCTGGTGTATCGAGCAGCGGTTCATCGATCCGGCTTCGCTGGAGGCCGCGCTACGCATCTGGACGCCGCCTCAGAAGGTCGGTAAGCACGGCGTGGCAATCACCGTCGCCGGCCAGCGGCTGGAGTACGGGGCCACTGAGCACGCGCTGGGGCCGTTCAAGCCCGGCGTCCGTCGCAAGGCGAAAGAGCGGAGAGTCCTGGTCAGCCACAACGTGGATGACCTGTCGTCGGTGCGCGTCTACGCCATGTCCGACCAGGGCGAAGCGTTGTCGCTGATCTGCGTTGCCCCGATCAACCAGATGGGCGGCATGCACGGGGACATCGGGCGCGAGCTGGTGAAGGATCAACTTAAACGGCAGCGTGATTACAACAAGGCGCTGAAGTTCGTCAGCGAGAATCGCGAGCTTGAATATCTGACCAAGTACGAACTGATCGCCAGCGCTTCGATCGAGCAGCAACGGCCTCAGCAGCCGGCGCACGCGATGCAGCTTGTGGCCACGGCGCTGGACGCCCAGGGCGAACGGGTGCAGCAGGAAACCGAACGGCTCGCGGTCGGCGCGGAGGCGAGGTCGGGACGAGCATCAACGAATGGATGGCTTGA
>CAYRPN010000110.1:0-20175 GCA_964426135.1 uncultured Phycisphaeraceae bacterium
AATTCTGACTCGGTCAGTTGGACGAGAATCGGGAGGTTATTTCGGTCGCATTCCTACACGAACACCGACCCGGAATCCGCGGAGTGAATCTCGCACGGCTCCTTCTTGGGGAGGGGTACACCGCCCTTTGGCTTATGATCGGGGCATGATCTCGATTCGGGTACCGGATGACTTTGACCTGCCGCGCGCCGTGTGCAGTTATGGCTATTTCATGCTCGCGCCGAACCACTGGGACGCGGCTGCGGAGGTGCTGCACACGGTGATCACGTTGAACGGCGGACACTTGCTGCCTATCCAGGTGCGCATGCGCGGTCGGCGGTTGTCGATCGAGAACGACGCGAAGAATCCGATGCGGCGAGCGGACACGGAGCGCTCCAGCGATGGCGGAGCGTGGTCGTCGAGCGAGGCAGCGCTGGTGCGCGCGGCTGTCACCCGAATCCTGCGCGTCGAAGAGGATTTCGCGGCGTTTCATGCTCTGCATGCGGATGCGAAGCGGGCCAGGTTCGGCAGGCTGTTCCGATCGGCGACGCTGTTTGAAGATGTGGTGAAGACGATGACCGGCTGCAACACGACGTGGGCATCCACCACGCGGATGAACGCGCTGCTGTGTGAGAAGGTGGGGCGCGGCGGGTTTCCTACGCCAAGGCAGATCGCGGTGATCACTCCGGCCGCATTGCAGAGGATTTGCAAGGTTGGCTACCGCGCGGAACGCATCGTCCGCCTGGCGCGCGATGTGAATGCGGGCCGGCTTGATCTGGGGTGGTTCGAGAAGCCGCAGCGAAGCACGGATGAGTTGCTTGAGGCGCTGCGGCGGATCCACGGCATCGGCCCGTATGCCGCGGCGAACATCTGCCATCTGCTGGGCCGATATGACCGCCTGGCGATCGACAGCGAGACGTATCGGCACTTCCGCGAAAAGCACAACTTGCCCACGCCCAAGTCGCACGCCGGCCTGCGCCGGCTGCACGGCAAGATCGAACGGCACTATGAGCCGTTCGCGCCGTACCAGTTTCTGGCGTACTGGTTCGAACTATGGGGCACGTACGAGGCGCGCTTTGAGCAGGAAAAGGCGGAGTGAGTGACGAGGAGACGGCAGGGTGCGTCAAGGCTCGGCGCGGACGAGCCACGTCGCGCTTCGGTTGACTCCGGTGCGTCCATTTTTCCGGGGCTTGATTTCCAGCCCCCCTCGCGCTCTCAGGGAGCCTGAGAACTTTTCAGGTGGCCGAGGCAGGAGGCTTTGCGGATGCCCCGGAACGGTTCACCTTGTTCCAACGAATCACGTTTTCCGCAGTTCTAATCGATGACCGCGCGCCCTTTCCGGGGCTTCCGCAGACTCCAGCCCCGGCCACCCGGAATAAGTTCTCAGGTTCAGGGCTGGGGTGAGGGACGGGACGCACAAGTTTGCAATCGCCACCATCGCGTGACGGATGCCGCAATATTCCGTTCGTCCCGACCCTCACCCGGCCTCGTCCCCCGGGGATTCGGCCACTCGCTCCTTGGAAGTGAGAGTGAGCAAAGCCCAGGAAAAGTTGAAGGATCCGTTGACGCTGGTGCGTCCGCGCGGACTTGACACACCCTACGCACCCCACGCCTGGAGTTCATGTCGGGCGCGCTCAATACGACCGGATCACGCCGATGACCACGCCCTGCACGGCGCAGTTTTTGACGAGGATCGGCTCGTACTTGTCGTTGGCGGGCTGAAGGCGGATGCGGTCCTTTTCCTTGTAGAACTTCTTGAGGGTGGCTTCGCCGTCTTCAAGCAGGGCGACGACGGTTTCGCCGTTGCGGGCGTTGGCGCGCTTTTCGCAGATGACGTAGTCGCCGCTGCGAATCTGTTCATCGATCATGGAATCGCCGCGGACTTTGAGGACGAAGATGTCGCCGGCGGCTTTGGATTGGCGCTTGCCGGGGGCGAAGAGCTCTTCCAGATCGAGGAACTCGCGGTTTTCCACCGCATCGATCGGCTTGCCGGCGGCGATGGTGCCGACCAGGGGCAGGCGGGTCATGCGCTCCTCGTCGGGCAATTCGAGGTCGGGGCTAACTGTTAAAGAGCGAGCCTTGTGCTGATCGCGCTCCAGCGCGCCCTTTTTGATGAGCGCCTCCACGTGCTCGAACACGGTGACCTTGGAGACGTTGAGTTTGTCCGCCAGTTCCTGCATCGTTGGCGAACAGCCACTGGCGATGCGTGCGTCGCGAATGAGGGTCAGGATTCTCAGTTGTTTCGGGGTGAGGTTCGGGGTGCTCATCAGAAGGCTCCAGTGTAGTTGCGACGCAAAGGGGCTCCGGCTCGCAGCCGGGGTTCAGATCATGTTCGCGGATCGCTGACTCAGCGATCCCCAGGGTCGGCGTGCCGCGGAGAGCCGCCGCGATGGCGGGGGACTGCGCCTGGCGATGAGCCGCGGCGACACACATCGCGGCGGCGGGGGACAGTTCGATCACGCCCGCACCGCAGGCGGTGAGGCGAGGGGGCACATAACGCGTGCCCGCATCTTCAAACGAATCCGCACCGGCTGATTCGGGCATCGCATAGTGCGGGATGTCGCACTTCATGGAGAGGCGCGACGGCTCCACCGCACTGTCAAGGCCGGCGCCCGCGCCGCAGGCATCCACACCGCGGGCATCCACATCGCGGGCATCCACACCGCGGGCATCCGCGCTGCGGGCATCCGCGCCGGACGACGCCACCGACTGGATCACGCGCTGCTGTGCGGCCAGGAACTGCTCCGCAACCGCCAGCACGGCAATCGAAGGCTCACCGGGAACGGCGGCGGCATCGCCTGTTCGGGCTGCTGCGCGGCCCTGATGCTGCGCCACCACCCGCTTTGCCACGGCGGCGATCTTCGCCATCGCCACCGCCGGTCGACCCGCGCCGACCGCACGGCGGTATGTGGCCGGTGTTTCGACCGGCTCCACATGCTCGAACCCATCCGCGCGTCGCGGCTTCACGATGAAGTCCGAGAACTCTTCATCGCCGGTCGTCCCCGACTTGGCGCCGTGCCGCTCCTGCCAGTCCGAGAAGCCCGACGACGATTCGGTATCCGCCTGCGTGCTGAACGACCGGCCGACCTGTTTCGCCAGGCCCGTGCCCTTGACGAAATACCGGCTCACATAGTCGCCGCCAGGTCCGAGCATGATCAGGGGGGTTGCCATGGCTGTGGTCTCCATTGCGGGGTTCGTGTCGGACTTCCCCAACCCGTTGGGGTGTGGTCCGCCGCGGTCCCGTTGTCTGTCGACACAGCCTCGAATCGCCCTTGAATCATTTTCTGCCTGTTTGTACGGGAAAGGTTACCCTAAACAAGACCGAACGTCAAGTGCCTGTTTTCTAGGGAAAAACACAAGGATTATCGCACCTGCGTTTCGATCGTCCCGGACCCGGCAGAGAAGGAAGAGAATTATCGGAAGCAGTCGTCGGCGACAGCCTCGATTGTCTTGAGCACTGTGCATCAATAGGTTGAACTGGTCAACTCTTGGGCTTGATCTCGCGCCAAGGCGCAAGGCTCGCTAACGCAGCGGATGTTTTCACGAGCCTTGCGCCTTGGCGCGAGACTCAATCGCGCAGACGTTCAGGTTGTTCGCGCCTGGCCCCTTGGCTCGACTTTTGCCGTTTTTCGGGAGGTGAGATTTGAAAAGGGCCTGGAAACTCGGCGGTCTTTGATTTTTTGAATGACCGTTGTAACGCTGGTGTGTTGAAATACCCGTGCATGAGTTGCGCGGACACTTGTTTTTCGATTGTTTTTGCCATGAGGAAAATGGCAAATGTCGAGGTAAGGAGCCGTGCAAGAACAACTCCGCAGGTTAGCGGTCGGCCTGAGTCCGCGAGGGCCACCTGTGAGCGTCTGCCAGCGGGTGGGCCTCGCGGACTCGGCCCGACCGCTAACCGGGATCCATTCGATCTTTGAAGATAATCTTGCACAGCTCCTAATTGTCGATCTCAACCACAACCGGTCACTCGATCTCGACGGCAAAAACCACCGCCAGGATGAGGATGAAATGCTTGAACGGCGTTCGTTCGCCTGTGAACGTTCGACGGGAAAGGATTTCGGTGGGGACGTGAGTTCGTACTTCGAGCTTGACCGAAAGAGATCCGGTCTTCTGAGTTGCGCTACCTCCCGCCCGGCAATATGCCTCGTTCGGCGTATTCGCGCAGTCGGTAATGCAGCGTGCGGCGGCTGATGCCCAGTTCCTCGGCGGCGGCGGTGCGATTGCCGTGGTGCCGTTCCAACGCGACCAGAATGTGCTCGCGCTCCAGGTCGTCCAGTGATCGGCCGGACGCATCAACCACGGGTTCCACCGGTGCTGCTTCGATGGCCTTCAACGCAGGCTTGCGACTGGTGCCGGCGTTGCTCAGGTGGCGCTGGCATGCGCGACCGATGGCCGCTTCCAGGTCGCCTAGCGTGCAGGGTTTGGTCAGGAACTCCACCGCTTCCAGATGCACCGCGCGCTTGGCGGAGTCCAGATCGCCATAGCCCGTCGCGACGATCACCTGCGTGCGCGGCCAGCGCTGCCTCACGATCTCGAAGAATGCCATGCCGTTCATGCCCGGCAGCCGCAGGTCCAGCAGAATCACCTCGCACGGATCGCGCTCCATCATGGTCAGGGCTTCCTCGGCTGAACCCGCGGCAATCGGGACATATCCCATCGCGGGCACGGCCCGCCGCAAGCCTTCGCGAAGGCGCGCTTCATCCTCGACAATCAGGACATGCTGGTTGCGGGCGGGTTCAGGCATGAGCAGTCTCCAAGGCATTGGGGGCTGATGTTGACGCCGGGGAGATGGGCAGCTCCACGAAGAACCGGCTGCCGGCTCCGGGGCCTTCGCTTTGGGCCCAGATGCGCCCCTGGTGGCTGGTGATGATGGCATGGCAGATCGACAGGCCCAGCCCCAGTCCTGATCCGCCGTCGGAGGGTTTGGTCGTGAAGAACGGCTCGAACACGCGCTCGATGGTGGCAGGCGTCATGCCGACGCCGTTGTCCGTCACGCAGATTCGCACCGACTCCTGGCTGCGCTCGCCGGTGATCGAAACCTGGCCGTGCCGTGCCGGGGCGGCTTCCAGCGCGTTGGCGGTCAGGTTCAAGAGCACCTGTCGCAGTTCCGGCTCGTTGGCATGGATGAGCACGTCTTCGATCGCGGCGACTTCCACGCACAACTGGCGATCACGATATTTGGGCAGCTTGCCGACGAGGCTGGCGACATCGCGCACGATGCGGGCCGGGCCGACGAGCTGCCGGCTGCCGTCGCCCATGCGAGTCAGCGAAATGAGCTTTTCGATAATGCCTTTGCAGCGGTAGGCCTCCTCGTGCATGATCCGCAGCGACCTTCGCACCTCATCGACCGCGGGATGATGGTCCAGCGACTCCAGGTCGCGCAGTGAAAGCTCGGCGTAGGTGGAGATGATGCTCAGCGGGCTGTTGATTTCATGCGCCACGCCGGCGGCAAGAAATCCGACGCTCGCCAGGCGCTCCGATTTCACCAGCTCGCGGGTCTTCTGGCGGACTTTCTCTTCGAGCGTTTCGTACAGCTCGTGCAGCGTCGACGCCATGTTGTTGAAGTCCGAGGCGAGGTCGGCAAACTCGCGGTCGCCTTCAATCGGCAGGCTCTGGGCGAATCGCTTCTGCGAGAGACGATGCACGCCTTCGCGCAGGCGGTCGAGCTGGCTGGTCATCGAACGGTGCTGCGAAATGCCGATGGCCGCGGCACCAGCGATCACGGCGGCGGCGGTGATGAGGGTGATCCAGAGCGTCCGCCGCATGGCCAGCGTGGCATCGGTGCGGGCATGGTGCACGGCATCGACCGTCTCATCCGCCAGTGCCCGGAGTTTCTGAAGAATCTGGTCTACCCGCACCTGCGCCTCTTCGCGCGGCAGCGCGATTTGCCCGTCCAGCGCAGCGCGAATCTGCGATTGCAGCGTCTCCACGTCATGCAGGACGGTGAGGATCAGGCTCTCTTCCCGCTCGGCGTGACTCTGGTCGGAATGTTCATCGGCTTCCTGGACCTTGATGAATTCCCGGGCCGTCTTCACCGCGGAACTCAGGCGATCGAACAGATACTGCTCGTCCAGAACCACATCGCGCAATGCGCCGGAGACCTCGGCGAGACTGATGCTGATCGAATCGATGAGTCGCAGTTCGTGGTACTCGCTCATCAGTTCCTTCACATCGCTGCGCATCGACACCACGCCTGACAGAGCCGCGCTGGCGAGCAGGATCAGGCTGAAGATGAGCACGCTGAGCGTGATGGAAAGGCGTCGACTGAGCGTCATGGGAGCGCTTCCGCGTTGATGAGTGTAAGCAAATGAAATGCCGCCAGTCTCCATTGGGCAAGGGTTGCACAGTTAGGGGATTCACCGGGGCCTGCGGTGAAGAGGGTTGTGCAATATCTACCCAGATTCGAGCTTCGTCATTGAGCGATTGCTATTTCTTCTGTGTCGGACGATCACTTTTCTCCAACACAGGAACTCTTGCATGGCTGGCTGCTCGGATCAATTCACTTCGTTCAAGAGGGCTGCATGCCTCAGCATTATGGCCTTGGCCGGTGGCTGCAGCGGGCCGCCGCCGCTGTCGCAAGCCATTCGCGCAGCGGACGAGAAGGCTTACACGCAGGCGCTGGCGGCGAACGGCGCATCGCCGCGGAGCGCGTACTTCGCATGGCAAGCCGCCGCCACGGGCAGGAACGCTGGTGAACTTGCCAGCGCTGATGCCCAACTCAGCGCGACGAGCAATCCCTTCAGCGCGCGGCGAGATGTCGATGCGGTTGGCCGAGGCGCCGTGCTTTACAAGATTCACTGTGCTTCCTGCCATGGGGAGAACGTGGACGGCAAAGGTCCGGCGATGAAGGTCGATCTGCCGAACATGGATTTTCATTCGTTCAGCAAGCGGTTCGCCGTGACCCTGCACGGTGGAGCACCCAAGGCGTGGTTCAAGAAGATCGATGAGGGTTTCACATCCGAGGTGAAGAACCCCGACGGCACGCCCATCGCCATGCCGCCGTTCCGCGACGTGCTGGCGCGCGAGCAGATCTGGCTGACGATCACCTACCTGCAATCGCTCGATGTGGACGCTGCGGCCACCGGAGGCGGGCGCTGAACATGCACAACACTCGACCCGAAACTGATCTCGTGCTGCTGACTGGCGCGACGGGCTTCGTCGGCCACTATGTGCTGGCGGAGATGCTGCGCGCCGGTCAGCGGTGCGTGACGCTGCTGCGCGGTCCAAGAGCGCGCTCGATGTCGCGGATTTGCCGGCTGCTGGCGGATCTGCAGGTGGATGCGGAAGGGGCGGTTGCGGATGGAAAGCTGGCCGTGCTGGAAGGCGATCTGCCCGATCGCCTTCCAGCCGCGGTTCCCGCCCGTCTGGGAAAGGTGGCGGCCATCGTGCACGTGGCGGCTTCGATCCGATTCGATGCCGACGCGAAGACCGGCGAACCAGATCGCACCAACATCGAAGGCACTCGACGGATGCTTGAGTGGGCCACGCAACATGGCGTGCGCGAGTTTCACCTGGTCAGCACCGCGTATGTGTGCGGCATCGCTCGGCAACCCGCGGCTGAGGCCTTCAGTCCGCAGCCGCCGGCCTTTCACAACGACTACGAGCGCAGCAAGTGGCAGGCGGAACGCCTGTGCATGGACTGGGGCCGGCGAACCGGCGGCGTGGTGACGATTCACCGGCCGAGCATTGTCGTCGGGGAGCACGGCAGCGGTCGGGCGACGAAATTCGACGGCCTGTATCTCTCCGCCCGCGGCGCCGAAGCGCTCGGACGGATGTACGCCGCCGACGATCCGCGCCGTCACTCGCTGCCGCTGCGCTTGCGCGGCCGGGCGACGGATCGGCAGAACATCGTGCCGGTCGACTACGTCGGCGCGATGATCGCCGCAGTCGTGCGACGGCCGAGCACGCACGGCCGCGTCTACCACTTGGTCAACCCGGCGGCGCCGACCAACCAACTCATCACCGACTCAATCAACAGCTTCTTCAACATCCGCGGCGGGCACTGGGTCGAGCCGAAACTCTTCGACAAACAGCCGTTGAGCACGCACGAGCGATTGTTCCTGCGCATCAGCGATCCGATCCGCCACTACTTCAACGACGCGCCCACGTTCACTCGCAACCACGCCGCCGATCTGGAGCGGGCGGCGGGATTGTGGGTTCCAACATTCGACGCTGCCGCACTGCATCGCCTGCTTGCCTATGCGAAGGCGGCGAACTGGGCGCGTGAAGACGCGCGACCGGTGGCGACGTCCCAGCGCGACTCGTGCGCCGACTTCTTCGAAGGATTCCTGCCGCGCAGCGTGCCGCAATCGCAGATCGCCC
This sequence comes from uncultured Phycisphaeraceae bacterium, assembly GCA_964426135.1. Classification (GTDB taxonomy): domain Bacteria; phylum Planctomycetota; class Phycisphaerae; order Phycisphaerales; family Phycisphaeraceae; genus CAYRPN01. The sequence continues at coordinate 8,305 of CAYRPN010000110.1, forward strand.
GCATGGCGGCCCTGAGCACGATCATGCGCTTCATCATTGAGGACGAGCCGGACGGCCAATGGGTCTGTCGGTTCGATCGCGGAACCCTGGCGGAAGTGCGCCGCGGCCCCAACTCGCTGAACGAGGATTTTGGCTATCGCCTGAAGCGCGATGTCTTCTTTCGTGCGGTGGCCGGCGACGTGCATCCGCAGCATGCGTTTCTGTCGGGAGACATTGACGTTTTCGGCGACGTCGAACGGGCTTTGAAGATGGCCATGATCCTGCACGCATTCAGCCAGGAGTGTCCTTATCGCCTCGCCGGAGTCCTTCGATGACAACGCTTCACGCCAATCCTGTCACGTTCACGGCGCCCGAAGCCGGCGAGTTCATGGCTGAGACCGTGACCTTTCACGGCAGCCGCGGTCAGCTCGTGGGCGAACTGGCCTACGGCCTGTCCGCGCCCAGGGCCGCGTGCCTGCTGCTCAATCCGCATCCGTTCATGGGCGGCGCGATCGACAACAACGTGATCCGCTCACTGGCGCACGGTCTCGCCGGCCACGGTTGCGTCACCTTGCGCTTCGATTACAGCGGCTGCGGCAGCAGCGACGGCACCCGCGCCAACGTCGCCTCGGCGATGCTCGAGTTCTGGCAGTCCGGTCATGCTCCTGACGATCCGCGGATGGTGGAAGACGGCCGCGCAGCCCTGAGATTTCTCGCGGCGAACTCGCGGGTTCCCGTGATCGTCATCGGCTACAGCTTTGGCGCCTATGTCGCATCGCAGTCGCTTGCGTCCGACATCGCCGGCATGGTCGTCATTTCGCCGACGCTGCGGCATCACGATTTCTCACCGCTGGGTTCGTGGCGAAAACCCAGGCTGGTGATTTACAGCGACAACGACTTCGCCACGCCGCGCGACGTGACGGAATCCTGGATCGCAGGCCTCGGCGGCGATGTCGACCTGCTGTGCGTGCAGGGCGGCGAGCACTTCTTCCGCGGCGCGGAGGGACAGATTCTTCAAGCGGTGCGTGCGTTCGCAAGCGACGTCATGTCAAAGGAGGAAGCATGATGGCGACTCTTTCCATCCGGCCCGTTGCAGGCGAATCGCTTGAGCAGAGGCTTCAGCGCGTGATCGATTCGCACTTCGATCCGCGCGGCGGCTCGGCGTTCTGGCTCGATCGCGAGGCGACGCTGGGGATCGACGCGCGGCGAATGGTGCGATGTGTTGCGGATTTGGAACTGCTGGGCGAAATGACCGTGACCGACCTGGCGAGTCGGCCGATGGTTGACTTCATCCCGCGCCGCTTTCACAAGCGTCTGGACCAGTTCATCGTCGGCCAGACCGGGGGCACCACGGCGATGAGCGGCGCCAAGGAAGCCATCACCAACTTCGGCCCCTGGGCCGCGTTTCGCGAGGATGAGTTCGACGAGGCCTTCGTGCTGCCCTTCGTCGAAGCGGCGGCGCACCTGTCGTTCCCGCCGCATGAGTCATGGCTCTTCGTCGGTCCCACCGGCCCGCACATCATCGGCAAGGTGGTCGCGCGCCTGGCCGCGTCGCTGGGCAGCCACGACCCGTTCAGCGTCGACTTCGATCCGCGCTGGGCCAAGCGGTTGGCGGATGGTTCGTTTGCGCGGGATCGCTACCTGAACCACGTGATCGAGCAGGCGATGGCGGTCGTCGCCACGCAGAACGTCGGCGTGCTCTTCACGACGCCGCCGGTGCTCGCCGCGATGGCCGCGGCGATGACGCCGCTGCAGCGGCAGCGCATCCGCGGCATTCACTACGGCGGTTTGCCCGTCGCGCCGCCGCAGATGCTGCGCTTCCAGACAGAACTCTTTCCCAACGCGGTGCACTTGTCCGGTTATGGCAACACGCTGCTGGGCTGCTGCCTGGAACTGAACGCCGCGCCGGGGCGGCAACTGGATTACTTCCCGATGGGCAACCGCCTGTTGTTCGAAGTCATCGACAACGCCGGGCGCTCGCTTTCCGCGGGACATGTGGGACAGGTGCGCGTCACCCGGCTGGACGAAAGCATGCTCATCGCGCGGATGCGCGAACGCGACTTCGGCGAGCTGGTCCTGCCACCGGCTGGATCGCCGGCGGAGTTCCACCTGCCGGGCATCCGCAACCCCGGCCCACCGCCGGCAGCAGCGCGGACGCCCGTGGCGACGGGCCTTTACTGAAAATCCCTCATTCGATCAGGAGCCTCAACGATGCCTTCACTTCGCAGCAACATCACCCACGAACCACTCGCCATGCGCTCGAGCACACCCCGCACAGTGCGCGTCGCCTACACACCCGACAGCGACGATGTGTTCAACTTCTTCGCCTGGGAGTTCGGGCGCGTCAAACTGCCGGGGTTCAATGCGACGTTCGATCGTGAACACATCATCGCGCTGAACCGCGCTGCCGAGGCGGGCAAGTACGACCTGGTCAGCATCTCCTCCGTCGCTTATCCCGCGCTGGCGGATCGCTACTGGATCCTGGCGGTGGGCACGAGCATCGGCCGCGGCTATGGCCCCGTGCTGGTGTCGAAGCACTATCGCAGCCTCGCAGATCTGCGCGGCAAGGTCGTCGCCGTCGCAGGCATTCCGACGACCGGTGGAGCGCTGGCGATGATGTACTGCCAGGGCTCGCGCTTCGTGGAGATGCAGTACGACAAGATCGCCGACGCGATCATCAGCGGCGAAGTGGACGCGGGTGTGATGATCCACGAAGAGTTGCTTTTCTTCCCGGAAAAAGGCCTGCGCCGCATCTGCGACCTGGGCGAGACCTGGTGCGACGACACGGGCCTGCCGTTGCCGGTGGGATTGAATGTGCTGTCGAAGGATTTCGACCACGCTGCGGCCGAGGCGGTGGCCGGCGTGTGCGAGCGATCACTGCGGTGGGCGATCGATCACTACGCGGAGGCTTTTGCCTTCGCCAGTCGGTTCGGGCGCGGCTGCGCCGAGCAGCATGTGGCGATGTTCAGCAATCAGGACACGCTCTGCATGCCGGAAGATGCGAGGCAATCGCTGCGCGTGATGTTCGATCGCGTGGCGGCGCTGGGCATCGGGCCGCGCATTGATGATTACGAGGTGATCGATGCTCCGGGGCGTGCGGCGAATGCGGCGAAGGCATCGTCGATCCCCGAGTTTGCGACGGCTGGAATCTGAGTTCTCGTCTTGTGGCGTTGCCCTTCCGATTACACGTAGCCCAGCCCGCCCCGAGGAAGAGGGGGCCGGATAAGGAAGTTCTCATGCTCGAAACCATTGCAGCACCGACCGCATCGGGTCCGCAGGAGTTGCTCCGGCTGAAATCGCAGTACCTGATGCCATGCGTTTATCACTTCTATCGCCAACCGCCGCAGATCGTCTCCGGCAGCGGGTTGTACCTCTTTGATTCAGAAGGCCAGCGATATCTCGACTGCTTCACGGGCGTAACGGTCATGAGCGCGGGTCACTGCAATCCCGCGATTATTGAGCCGGCGATCGAGCAGATTCGCACGCTGCAGCACACGACCACCATTTATCTCACGGAGCCGATTCTGCGCCTTGCGGAAAAGCTGGCACAGATCACGCCCGGCAATCTGAAGCGCAGCTTTTTCTGCGCCAGCGGCAGCGAAGCCATTGAAGGCGCGCTGTTGCTGGCGACGCTGCACACCGCGCGGCGGGAGATTGTCGCGCTGACCAACAGTCTGCACGGCCGAACCAAAGCGGCGATGAGCGCCACGGGCCTTGCGATGTGGCGTACTGATCCCTGGCCGCTGGAGACGGTGCATCATGTGCCTTTCGGTGACGCGGAATCATTGGAGCGGGTGCTCACGCAGAACGAAGGCCGGATCGCCGCGGTCGTCGGCGAACCGATCCAGGGCAACGGCGGCATCAACGTGCCGTCGCCGGACTACTGGCCCGCCGTGCGCAGGCTGACGCGAGAACACGGCGCGCTGATGATCCTCGACGAGATTCAAACGGGCTTTAATCGCACCGGCCGGTTCTTCGCCTGCGAGCATTGGGGCGTCGTGCCGGATGTGATGGCGATGAGCAAGGCGATGGGCAACGGCTTTCCGATCGCGGCCTTCATCACCACCGACGAAATCGCCGGCAGCTACACCCGGGCTGGCGCTTCCACCTATGGCGGCAATCCGGTCTGCGCGACCGCCGCACTGGCGACGATCGAGTTTCACCAGCAGCAGCAGTTGGGCAAGCGCGCCGCCGAAATGGGCCGGCGCCTGCTCGCCGCGCTGCACGCGCTGGTGGAGCGTTCGCCGATTCTGTCCCGGCCGCGCGGCATGGGGCTGATGGTCGGCGTGGAGATCGTCGATCTCAACGGCCGCGCCGATGCCGCCGGGTGTGATCGCATTCTCGAAGTGCTCAAGGATCGCGGCGTCCTCGTCGGCAAGACCGGCCCGGACCGCAACGTGCTTTCGTTCCTTCCTCCACTGACGATTTCACCCATCGAACTGGGAGAGCTGATCCATGCGCTCAAAGAAGCACTGGCTTGAAATGCTTGCAGTGATGTTTGCTGCACAGCTAACCGGCTGTGCCGCCAATTCGCCGCCGCCGCAGTTCGCTGAAGGCATCACCTGGGTTGCCGCCAAACACCAGGTGCGCGACGCCAAGTCGCAGCGTGTCTCGCACTGGCCCTGCCTGCGCGTCGACCGCGCGCTGGAGATGGAGCTTGACGCCGCGATGACCGAACCGGAGCTTGGCAAGGCCCGCGCGCTCGCCTTCGGTTTCATCGACGAGGCCCATCGCCTGTCGCTGCAGTCCACCAACAACGAACTGTTGCGTTTGAACGACGACGGCTGGCGAGAGCTGATGCGTCTGTACTTCAACGATGTGGAAGTCGACCTGTCCGCGGACCTGAAACAGCAGATCACCGATGCCTTCAAGCACCGCACGGATCTGCAGGTGTGGTTCCTCCGCAGGCAGGTGGAGCAGGCAAATGATGTCGACGCGCTTCGCAAAGCACTCAGGCCGATCAAGGAGCGGATCGAGCCATCGGTGAAGACCGCCGACCGTTCGGGACAGGTCGCGGTGCTGGCGTTCTTCGCGCTGCCGGCGAGCCTGGCGCGCGAGGCGATTCATTCCAATGAAGGCACCTGTCAGATGGATGAGGACTTCGATGCGATTGTCCGTTACGAGCCGGCTGATCCCGTCGCGGTTCCGGCGGAGAAGGTTGCGTTGCCGCATTGGGACTTGCTTGTGAAGCACGCCCCCGTCTTCGTGCAGGAGCATCCGAAACAAATCGCTTATCCGCGCAGCGCCGACGGCATCGGCTTCGTCGTTGCCGCCGACGATGCGAGCATCGATGTCGATGTCGCCAGGCCTGCGGTCTACGCCTACGCCCGCAAGGTGCTGATCGCCGGCGATCCGCACATTCAACTCACCTACGCGATCTGGTATCCGCAGCGGCCGCAACTGAATGGCCCGATCGACGCCGAGGCCGGCCGCATTGACGGCGCCACCATCCGTATCACTTTGGACTCGCGGAGCCGGCCGGCGATTTTCGAGACGCTGAACAACTGCGGTTGCCACCATCGGCTTTATCCGACGCAGTCCCTGGAATCAGCCGCAAGGCAACAGCATGGCGAGCCCCTTAAAGACAAGCTCCTCGCGCTGGAGCGCGACATCGACGGCAAGTACGACCTGATCATTCCCAAAGCACTGAAACTGGATGGTGAAGCGTCGCGTCCGATCGTGCGTTGCCGGGCAGGCACGCATGCGGTCGTCGATGTTGATGTCACGGAGGGGCACGCCGGTGAATCGGTGGTGGAAACGCGAGGTTACACGCTGTTGCCGTACGACGAACTCGAGCAGCTTCGCACACCGTCGGGCAAGATCGTCAGCATGTTCCTGGACAACGGCCTGGTTCGCGGCGCGGAGCGACTGGAGAGCACGCTCTTCAATCCGCTGGGCATGCTGAACGCGGGTCAGCCCCGTCAACGCGGCACCCAAATGATCCAATGGGACCAGTTCGACTTCGATCATCCGAAGTTGCTTGAGAGCACGCTGCGATTGCCGCGCCAGTTCTAAAGCGCGAGGAGTGGCGCCGGTCGTTGCCGTGAACGGGGAACCCTCCACGCCGCAGTGCAAGTCTCGAAATGCCACGCTGACCGCCCGAAGTTGCTTGGCGCAGACACGGAGGGAATAGGGGCAGGCCGGATCCATTTCTTCATTACACTGATTTGAATGACGATGGTGTCCTGCACAGAGTGCGGTCGGTTGGTGCCTGCGGATTTCCAATTCTGCGGATATTGCGGCAGCCGATTGCACGTTGCTTTGAGCCGCGGCGCCGATGCGGAGATCGTGGATCCATCCCTGGCGCGGCGGCGCGATGAGCGGCGCATGGTGGCGGTGCTCTTTGCCGATGTCAGCGGATTCACCGCAATGTCCGGGCGACTGGACGCGGAGCAGGTGCACGCGGTGATGAACGAGATGTTTGCCGGCCTGGGCCAGGCCATCGCCGCCGAGGGCGGTGTGATCGACAAATACATCGGCGACAACGTCATGGCCCTGTTCGGCGCGCCGGTGGCGCACGAGGACGACCCGGTTCGCGCCTGCCGCGCGGCGCTGGGTATGCAGGCTTTTCTCAGTCAGTTTTCGCAGCGAATGGCGGCGAACGTCGGCGTTGATTTGAAGATTCGCATCGGCGTGAACTACGGCTCCGTCGTTGCCGGCGGGGTCGGATCCGATGTCAAGTTCCAGTACACCGTCATGGGGGACACGGTGAACGTCGCGTCGAGACTGGAAACCGCCGCCGAACCGGGCGCTGTGCTGGTCTCGCAGAGCGTGCAGAGCAGGGCAAGCCGGCAATTCGAATTCGGGCCCGTCCGGTGGCTGCAACTGAAGGGCAAACCGGAGCCGGTCGCGGCCTATTCCTGCCTGCGCGAGCGTGAAACGCATGGCGATGACGTCTCCGCCAGCACGCCCTGGGTCGGACGCGATGATGCACGATGCTCGATCATGCAGTGGCTCGACGAACCGGATACCGGCTGGCGCTGGCTTGATGTGCGAGGGCAGATGGGCATCGGCAAGTCGCGACTCGTTCATGAAGCGATGTCGCACAGGCCGGATCGCCTTACGGTTCACGTGCGCCCCGGCGGCGCGACGGCTCGCCGTCCGTTCGGACTGATCCGGCGCGTGTTGCATGAATCGTTGGCGGCGCACGAGGGGCAACGCGACGGCCTGGCGACGATGGCGGCGTTTGAAGAGGCGCTCGTGCGGCTTTCACCGCGGCTGGAGCCGTACCGCCAGGCATTGTGGTTCGTCTCGTCCCCGAGTTTGTCGGCGGCGGAACCGCCCGACCCCAATCCGCAATCGTTGCGACGCACGGTGGAGCGAGGTGTTGCCGAGTTCCTGGCGGCGTTGAAATCGGCGCGGCGGGAACTTGTACTGGTCATCGACAGCTACGAGCGCGCCGACGCCGCATCCATTCAACTCCTCGAAAGTCTCGCGACACAGGCGGTCGCGGCGCCGCCTGTGATTTCCACTTCGCGTGAGGACGCGGCGTCCACGCCGTCGTCGGCTCAGACCCTGCACCTGGCCGAACTGAGTGCTATCGACACCCACGCGCTGCTCGACGCCCTGACCCATGGTGCAACGCTGCCCGTTTCGGTTGCGCAGGACATGCTTCGGCGCGCCGGTGGTGTCCCCTTGTTCCTGGAGGAAATGGTCACCACCCTGCGAAACAGCGGGGCGCTGCGTCGCGACGAAACTGGTGACGGCTGGCGGTTTGATCCGACCGCAGGCGTCGTGACGTTGCCCGTGAATCTCCAGTCCGCGATGGTCAGCCGACTCGATCGGCTCGATGCGGCGGCGCGTGAGTTGCTCTGCCAGTGTGCAGTGCAGGGATACGACTTTGACCTGAGCATCGTCGATGCGGTGCGCCGAGGCGGCACTGTGTCCGGGCACAGTGTGCTGCCGCTCCTGACGGACCTTCGCCAGCACCGCGTGCTGGTCCCGCGCGATGAACAGGCGGGCCGGTGGTCGTTTGCGCATCCGCTGCTGCAGGAAGCGTGCTACGAAACGCTGCTGGTTCGGGATCGACGGGAACTGCACGCACAGACGGCGGACGCGATGTGCCGGTTGGCGGGGGGCCGGTCGCGCGTCTCGGCGCCGCTGCTGGCGGATCACGAAGAAAAGGCGGGCCGGTGGATGCTGGCGGCCGATGCGAATCTGCGCGCCGGGCACGACGCGGCGGGCTTGTACCTGAACGATGACGCGCTAAGGCGGTTCTCGCGCGTGCTGGAACTGATCGGGCAGATCGACGCGACAAGCGCCGACGCCAGCGCCTCGCACATTGCCGCGCAGGCGCTTGGCGCCGCCGCCGAGGTACACCTGCTTACCGGCGTTTACGAGCGCGCGCGTGAGCAGGCGGCGCGCATGGTCGCGCTGGCGCCGACGCCGGGAGATCATGCGGAAGGCAATCGCCTGCTGGCGGAAGTGGACGCCCGCACGGGCCGGCCGGAGGCGGCGTTGCAGCGGTTGTCGGAGGTGGTGCGATCGACGGCAGCGGACCGTTGCCCCGACGCGGACGCGGTCAGTCGGGCGTGGCACGGGCTTGCCGAACTTCATCATCGCGCGAACAGGCTGGAGGAAGCGCTCGACAGCGTGGTGCGTTGTCGGCAGACGGTGTGCAGTGATCCGTCGCTGAATCAGATTCGCGCAGATTTGCTTGAAGGCTCGATCCGCCACACCTGTGGCGAGTTCGATCAGGCGGCGGGCCTGTATCGCCGTGCCTTTGACGCCGCCGACGAGGTCGGCTCGCTCTCGCAGCAGGCGCGAGCGGTCAATTCCCTGGGCAACATCGAGCGCGACCGCGGCGATTACGTCGCGGCTCGAAGGCAGTACGAACGGGCATTGCAGCTCTGGCAACAGATGGGCGATGTCGAGTGCATCGCAGGCGCCGCCAACAATCTCGGCAATGTGGCGATGAGCGTCGGCGACCATGTCGCTGCGGCCGGCTACTACGAGCAGTCCAGTCGGACCTGGCGGACGATCGGCAACGTGCGCGGCGCGGCGCTGGGTCAGGCGAACCTGGCCATCCTCGCGCTGGAGCAAGGCGATGCCGCCGGCGCCATCGAGGCAAGCCGCCAGGCGATTCACCAGTTGGAAGGCACCGGGGAGAAGGTGCTGTGGGGGCTGGCGATGGTCGTGCTCGGCGAAGGCTGTCTGGCGCGCGGCGATCTGACCGCCGCCCGCGCCGCCTTCGAGCGCGTGCTTGAGCAGGTGACGGAAACCGATCATCGGCTCGCCTGGGCCGGGGCACAGCGGGGGCTCGGCCATCTGCATCTGGAGCGCGGCGAACTGCCAGCCGCCCTCAACGCTCTGCAGCGCGCCGCCGACGCCTATCAGCACTTGAACCGTACACAGGAGGAAGGACGCACCCTGCTGCTGCTGGCGCAGGTGCGGCAGAGGATGAGCATGACGTCCGATGCGAGAACACTCATCGAGCGAGCCTGTGCCCAGTTTCGATCGATTGGCGCCCAGCGGGATGCGTCCCGCGCGGAGGAACTGCTGGGCTCGCTGGAGCGTTGACCGCTCAGAACCCGAAGCTGATGCCGATGCCGAAATAGAGGCTAACACGATCCTCGCCGCCGGTCTGGATGCCGGCAACGCTGAAATTCACGAAGTTCGCCGGTCGCCACTGCACACCGATGGAGAAGGGCGTGTGTTTGAACACGTCATCTTTGTTGGACACTTCGCCCACGAGATAGAGATCGAAAGGAAACTCAAGCTCATTGGCGAGATAGCCAATGGATCCGTTGGCTTCGTTGACATCGGAATCCTGCCAGATTTGGCGGAAGCCGATGTGCGGGCGGATGCTGCGAAAGAGGCCTTGTTCGTCGAGGACAAATAGCTTGGACGCAGTGATGAAAACGGTTTGCTTCATCAGGGCGTCCTTGCCGTTGCGGGACATGAAGCCGATGCTGACTTCGGGCCACCACGATTCATCCTTGAGCAGGCGAAGCCTAGCGTACGGCCCGCCGGCGCCGATGGCCTGATCGTCATTGTTCAGGTCACTCACCCGGACGAGCAGGCCGGCCTCGAACCAGTCGGTCACGCCGTAGCCGAACATGGCGGTGTGCTGGATTTCCTCGTCGCCGCCTTGGGTAAGCACGGCTGAGCAGTACTGAGCGGTGAACTGTCCGCGCGGCAGCGTGCCGGAGGTCGGGTTGAGATAGATGCCCGTAACGCCTTCAAGCGTAATCAGTCCGCGAGCGCCGACGTAACCGGGATGGTTGTCGGCGAAGAACTGCGGACTGTCCGGCGCAACCCGCGGCGAACCCTCGGCCACGGCAGGCGGATTCGCCAGACTCAGATGAAGCGTCGCGGGAAATTCATCGAAAGCCGATTGCGCTGAGGCAATGGATGTGAGTGCGAGCAGGGGCGCCATGGCGCCGAATCGAAGGGTTGACATGAAGACCTCCAAGGATCAGATGGACAGTTGGCAAACCTCGACTTCATCGTGCAATCTTACATCGGCTACCACAACACCAGGCGTCCTCCTCAAAGCCTCGGCAAACTGGCTTTGCCGTTCCAAGGACAATCACCTCCGGCACTGGAGGCCGAGCCTCTTGGGGACGGGCCCGAAATAACTTCGCGAATTGGTGGTCCCCCATTTAGCCGGCCGGCTTGCCCGCCGAGGGCGACTCGGCGGGCAAGCCCGCCGGCTAAATCGGGAAGTTGTTTCGGTCACGATCCTTGGCGGATTCGCCGGGAGCGTCTCCTTCGGCGGGCTGCTCAACCGCTATCACCGCAAGGCCGCCTGAATCCGCGAGACACTCGGGCAGTGGCCGACATATTGAACCCTCGCTGTGGGTGAGCCACCTTACAACGGCGGCCCACGTCCTCGCGTCGACACAGTCACCCGCGCCGCTGGAAATCAACGAAGGTAGTAAGTCTTGTCGAGTTGGCTGACACGGCCGCAGGTGGGGGATTGGCCGGCCATGGCTTCCAGTTCCTCGCGCTCCGCGGTCTTCCAGCGGGCGCTGCCGTCGCCATAGAGTTGGTTCATGCCTTCGAGTTCGAACGGATCGAAGGGACCGTTGGAAAAAGCCCGCATGCCGTTGCGGCCGTGCGTGAAGCCCCACTGATTCGTCACCCACCATTTGAAGGTCAGGTCCGCCATGAGCAGACGTCCCTCGATCATCTGGGTGTGGACCATGTCGTCGTAGAAGTTGGCCCAGGTCTTCGCCGCGCCGCCGCCGTCGGCCTGTTTCCATTCCTCCATCCGCGCGAAATACGAGTAGCCCGTGATGTTGCGGCCCCACGACCATTCCACATCCAGGCTCCACCAGTTGGAGTACGGCACGAGCTTCTTCTGATCGAAGTCCGGGCAGTGCCACACGCCGCCGATTTCCTTGTCGGGCACGCTGACGCCGGGGATGTAGCGGGACAGCGCTTCGAAATTGAGATAAGGCGAACTGTCGAACGCGTTGTAGCTGCGGCCCTTCCAGGTCACCGGCGGCAACGGATTGGCACTGGGGAAATTGCCGTCGCGGGCGATCTTCATCAGCTTGCCCGCGTTGTCATCGCTGTACATGGCGAAGGCGATGCCGTACTGGCGCAGATTGCTGGCGCAAACGACCCGCCTGGCGTTCTCCCGGGATTTGCCCAGCGAAGGCAGCAAGAGGGAAATCAACAAGGTCATGATCGACACGACCATGAGCATCTCGATGAGCGTGAACGCCGATCGACGTCGAAACTGACAGGCGGGTGAGGCAAACATGACGAAACTCCCACTGACCGCAGGTGTGAAGGCTCAGGACCATTGCCGACGGCAACTTTCCCTTCACACTCGTCACGACCGCCCAATCCGCCTTCGTCGCCCTGAACAAGAGTCGACAGCCATTAGGGCGTCCTGAATATCCCTTCACTTCTTCACGCCCTAGTGCGTGACAGTCTCCA
>CAYRPN010000111.1:0-19431 GCA_964426135.1 uncultured Phycisphaeraceae bacterium
ACCCCGGCGGCAACTTGGTCTTCACTACATCGACTTTCAGAACCTTCACCCGCCGCGGCGCGGCGCTATCGCCGATTCCCGGGTGCGAAAAAATATTTTGGGGCGCGAACTGCGGAGGTTGGGTTAGGGGAGCGGCCTGAATTCAAGCCGTTTCGCGAAGCCCGGCATCAGGCAGGCCGAGGCGCGAAATAGATCCCCAAAAGAAAAACCCCGACCGGCGGTAAAGCCGGACGGGGCGGAGGAGAAGGAGAAAGAGAACAGTCGAGTAATCGTCAAAGTTTAGGGCGAATCACGGAACCAGTCAACCCATCATTCAAGTTACCACACTGCGAACCAGAAAGCAACGCTTTTGTCGCTATGTGGAAACCCTGTCAAGAACTCGCTTCATTGGGGCCTTTACGCGTATCGGTTGAATCTTGGCAATTTCATTAACGAATTTCAGACCCGCTCGGTTCGGTCAAATGTGAAATAGTCAGAAAAATCGGCATGATCGGCAACTGGCGAATGTAAGCTCATTAATGACAGGGCTTTGCGGCGACTCGTTCGGCGGGCGTTGTGATAGGTCAGGCCAAAAGAGCTTTCACCACGTGGCCATGAACATCAGTCAGGCGGTAATCCCGACCGCCGTGATGGAAGGTCAGCCGCTCGTGGTCGAAACCCAGAAGGTGCATGAGCGTCGCCTGCAGGTCATGCACGTGAACCGGATTCTCCGCCACGTGGAAGCCCAGATCATCCGTCGCTCCATACGTCAGGCCTTTCCTCGCTCCGCCGCCCGCCAGCCACATCGTGTACGCCTGCGGATGATGATCGCGGCCCTGCGAACGCCCCAGCGCCGCGTTGGTCTCCACCATCGGCGTGCGGCCGAACTCGCCGCCCCAGACCACCAGCGTTTCATCGAGCAGCCCGCGCTTCTTCAGATCCATCACCAGCGCCGCGCTCGCCTGGTCGGTTGCGCCGCAGTTGCTCTTGAGATTGCCCGCCACGTCGCTGTGAGCATCCCAGCCTTCGTGGTAGATGTTGATGTAGCGCACGCCGCGCTCGACCATTCGCCGCGCCAGCAGGCAAGCGCGGGCGAAGGAAGGCTTGGCTGGATCGCAACCGTAAAGAGATAGCGTTTCCTTGCTCTCGCTCCGCAGGTCCATCAGCTCCGGCGCCGAGGTCTGCAGGCGGAACGCCATTTCATACGCCTCGATGCGTGTGGCGATTTCCGGATCGCCCACGACTTCCAGTTGCCGCTGGTTGAGTTTGCGGGCCAGGTCGAGTGAATCGCGCTGGAGTTTGGCATCGACGCCGGCGGGATTGGAGACGTTGAGGATCGGGTCGCCCTGATTGCGGAAGCGAGTGCCGTTGTAGATCGTGGGCAGGAATCCGCTGGACCAGTTGGCGCTGCCGCCGCTGATGCCGGCTCCGGTGGACATGACGACGAACGCGGGCAGGTCCTGCGTCTCGCTGCCCAGGCCGTAGAGCACCCACGACCCGATGCTGGGTCGGCCGGGCGCGGGGAAGCCGGTGTTGAAGAAGATCTGGGCCGGCGCGTGATTGAATTGATCCGTGCGCACGCTGCGGATGATGGTGATGTCGTCCACCACTTTCGCCAGATGCGGCAGCATTTCCGAAAGCTCCGCCCCGCACTGTCCGTGCTTCTTGAACTTGAAACGAGGCCCCAGCACCGCGGCATCCGTGCGGATGAATGCGTAACGCTGGTTGCCGATGACGCTGGGCGGCAGCGGCTTGCCCTCCAGCTTCGCCAGTTCCGGCTTGTGGTCGAAAAGATCGAGCTGGCTCGGGGCGCCGGCCATGAACAGGTGGATCACGTGCTTCGCCTTGGCTTCAAAATGCGGCCTGCGCGGCGCCAGCGGATTCACCGCTGCGGGCGCGGCCAACGCCGCGCCGCCGCGCGACGCCAGCGCGTCGGTCAGCAGGCCAGCCAGCGCGATCTTGCCCACGCCGACACCGCAGTCGCGGAAAAAATGCCGGCGGGAGACGTGATGTCCGATGGAGTTGGTCTCGTGCATGATTGAATTCCGATCTGCGCGTTTAGCGGTCGGGCCGAGTCCGCGAGGCCCACCTGTGCCTTGAGCGCCGAAACGGGTGGGCCTCGCGGACTCGGCCCGACCGCCATTGACGGTCACTTTAGAAAAGGCCGCAGCTCGATTCCCCTCCCTCCGAGGGAGGGGTTAGGGGAGGGTCGGGCGAACTGCATGATTGTGGCTCCAATCAGGCTGTTTGCCCGACCCTCCCCCTGCCCCTCCCTAAGAGGGAGGGGAGTACGAAACTCCCGTTTGGCGGCTTTTACTAAAGTGACCATCAATAAACGCAAAGGCGATCTACTTCGTCACCACTTCATCCAGGTTCAACACCACGCGGGCCAGAGCCGTCCACGCGGCGCGTTCGTTCACATCGCCGGGGCCGTCGCCGGCGATGGTCTTCGCGTCGAGTTCTTTCTTTTCGAGGCGCTGCTTCTGGGCGGTGAAGAACGCCGCGAGATCCTTTGTCTCCTCGGCAGCCGGAGGCCGGGACAGAATACGCAGGTAAAGTTCGCGCACCTTGTCCTCCGTCGTGCCTTGCCTTGCGGCCAGCAGTTTGCCGATCGCCTGCGCCGATTCGTTGAAGGTGACATCGTTCAGCAGCGACAGCGCCTGCAGCGCGGTGTTGCTCATGTCGCGCCGGGCGATGCAGGCTTCGCCGCTGCCGGCGTCGAAGGTGGTGAGCAGGGCGAACGGCGCGGTGCGCTTGGCGAAGGTGTACAGGCTGCGGCGGTAGCGGTCTTCACCCGTGCTGACATTCCACGCGAGCTGGCCATACGCGCCTTCGGTGGTGATGTTCGCCGGCTGCGGCGGGAAGACGCTGGGCCCGCCCAGCTTCGGCGAGAGCAGGCCCGCGGCCTTGAGCGCCGAGTCCCGGATGATCTCGCCTTCGAGCCGATGCCGCGGCCCGCGCGCCAGCAGCTTGTTCTCCGGATCGCGTTTCAGAAGTTCCGACGTCACATTCGATGACTGCTGGTACGTCGCGCTCATGACGATGAGCTTGTGCATTTTCTTGAGCGACCAGGCCCCGTTAGCCCCCGGCTCCGCCGGGGGTGCCGCGCTTTCTCCCTTAGCCCCCGGCTCCGCCGGGGGATTGGGCGAGGAGCTTGTAAGGCTCACGCCGCCAGTGACAGCAGGCCTCCCCCCGGCGGAGCCGGGGGCTAAGGGCCGGGCATTCGTGAATTCCACCGCCAGCCAGTCAAGCAGCGCCGGATGCGTCGGTGCTTCGCCCTGCAAGCCGAAGTCATCGAGCGTCTTGACGATGCCCCGGCCGAAGAACGCATGCCACTGGCGATTCATCGTCACCCGCGCGGCCAGCGGATTGTCTTCCGAAACGAGCCATTTCGCGAAGGTGAGACGATTGGCGGCAACACCGGCAGGCAGCGGCGCATTGAGCGCGGTGAGAACGCCTGGTTCCACGAGATCCTTTGGCTGCAGAAACTCGCCGCGATGATGCAGGTGCGTCGGCCGAACCGAGCGTGGATCGCTGGGCCGCTCGCGCATCACCAGCGTGGTGACATAGGCGGGCATCGATTGACGCAGTTGCTCGATCTGTGCCCGCACGCCGGTCAACTCCGGTGCCACACTCAGGAACTGCTTCAGGAGCGCGTCGTTCTGTGCGTTGGTGCGCTGCGCCGCCGGCGTGGCCAGCGCCTGCTCAACATCCACAGGCACGTTACGGGCCGCGGTGAGTCCCGGCTGCGTCGTGGCCCAGACGCGGAACCGGCCCAGACCTGCCGCGTAATGCCGCTCGAACAGCATCTTCAGCGTCAGCGTCTTGCCGTCAGGCGTCGGCTGGGCGAGGGCGTAAACCGCCACGTGCCGCTTGCCTTGTCCGCCGCTGATCGACCAGCCGGTCTGCATGTCCGCGTCGAGCGCCTTGTCCGCGGTGAATCCGCCGGACGCGAAGCTCGCGTTGCCGCCGGCGAACCGCTGCCGCGCGCCTTCCGCGTCGAGGGTGAGATTGCACAACGTGAAATCGCCGATCGGCCCTTCGTAGTAAACTCGCCCCGGCCCGTGTTTCGGCAGGCGATCATCCGGCATCGCCTCGATGCGGATCGCCGTGACCCCCTTGGGCAGCGACGCCGCGTCGAACGTCAATTCGTACGTGTCGCTCTTGGTCTGGTCGCCGGTGACGAAAATGGAGCCGTCGCTTTCCAGCGTCAAGAGCGGCAGGTTGCTGGTCATCGCGCTGGGCTTCAGCAGCGTCCAGCGCTCCGCCTTCGCTTCCTCCACTTTCAGCCATTCGGCAAAACGTTTCATCATCACATCGTGCCGCTTGTCGCCGGCCACCGCGCCGGGTTGCTCGTCCTGCGACGTGCCCAGGCTCAGGCGCAAGCGATGCAGCGTGTGCTGCTTGCCGTAGTTCTGTTGGATCGCCACGGTCCAGCGTTGAGCGGACTTGGTGGACTCCGGCGTGGCGAGTGTGAACTCGGCGGCACGGTTCGTGCGCCAGTTCGGACTGGCCGCGTCGTGAATCGCCCAGCCGGTCTTGTCGTTGCCGTCGATCATGGCGGCTGCGGGGAAATCCTTCTGGGCGGCGTCCGCGCTGGCGGTGATGAACTTGACCGCACGCGGCTGGGGCTTGCCCTTCTTCGGCGCTGGCTTCGGCTCGCCGGCGTCATCCAGCGGCTGAACGGACGCGGTGACTTCGGTCACGACGAAGTTGCCGTGCGGCGTGCGCCCGGGGCCTTTGCTTGCGTCACTCGCATCGACGAGCGCTTCCAGACGCAGCCGGGAAATCTCGCGGCCCTTGCCCGCGCCGGCAGGTACATCGAATGTGACTGTGTACGTGTCCGACTCCGGCGTCGCGCCGCCCGCGGTGATGCTGCCGTCGCCGGCGATGATGAGCGTGGCCCCGCCGGTGCTGGTCGCGGCCACCGGCTTGGCGATGGACCAGTCCACTTTCGTTTCGATGGGGAATCGCTCCGCGAGGCTCGATTCAAGCTCCGCGATCTTCTTTTCAATCTCCGCACGCTTCGCCGCCACCTCCGGCGTGGGCACGTCGAGCATCGGCTCATCCGCATTATTCAGGCTGGCGAAGAGCTGGTAGTACTCCTGGTGCGGAATCGGGTCGTACTTGTGCGTGTGGCATTGGGCGCAGCCGACGGTCAGCCCAAGCCACGTGGTGCCCGTCGTGCTGACGCGGTCGTTCATGGCATGAAAGCGGAACTCCAGCGGATCGATGCCGCCTTCCTCGTTAAGCATCGTGTTGCGATGGAAGCCGGTGGCGATGCGGGCGGAAAGGGACGAAGGGAATGAGGGACTGCGGGATTGAGGGACTGAGGAATGGGAAGTCGCGCCGATCCGCCCCTTCGTCCCTTCGTCCCTCTGTCCCTTCGTCCCTTCCTCGTCCACCATATCTCCGGCGATCTGCTGAATCGTGAACTCATCGAACGGCATGTCCGCGTTCAGCGCGTGGATCACCCACTCGCGATAGAGCCAGATCGAGCGCGGCCGATCCTTTTCGTAGCCGTTCGTGTCGGCATAACGCGCCAGGTCGAGCCAGCGCCGCGCCCAGCGCTCGCCATATTGCGGCGAAGCGAGCAACCGATCGATCACCTTTTCGTAGGCGTTCGGCGAAGTGTCGTTCACGAACGCGTCGATCTCCTCCAGCGTCGGCGGCAAGCCGATCAGATCGAGCGACACCCGGCGGATCAGGGCGTATTTGTCGGCTTGCGGTGAAGGCGCGAGCCCTTCGCGCAGCATGCGGTCGAGCGTGAAATAGTCGATCCCATTGCGAGGCCAGGCCTGGAGCGCGGCGGCGTCGAGCTTCGTAGCCGCGTCACTCCGTGACGCGGACGGCGCGGCACGGAGTGCCGCGGCTACATCAGGCAGCGGCGGCGACACCGGCTTGACGAACGCCCAGTGCGGCTGATACTCCGCGCCAGCCGCGACCCAGCGCTTCAGTACGTCCTTCTGCGCGTCGGTCAGTTCCATCTTCTGCGCCGGCGGCGGCATGATCTCTTCCGCGTCCTTGGTGAACAGCCGATTGACGAATTCGCTGTCATCCGGCTTGCCGGGAACGATCGCTTCCTTCACCGCGCTTTCGCGCACATCCAGCCGCAGCTTCGCCTTGCGGGTCTTGTCGTCGGGGCCGTGGCATTTGAAGCAGTAGCGCGACAGGATGGGGCGCACCTCGCGCGTGAAGTCCGGCGCTGCTGAAACGGGTGCCTCGGCAGCAAGCTCGCGCGAAGGCAGGAACACCGCGCACGCAAGCAACGCCACTCGAAAAACGATGGACGAGCGGATCGTGAACATGAACCCATTCTAGGGTGTGTCGCCGTTGGGCCAACCCGCGCGACGATGGAAAGGAGAATAGGATCGTGACCGAAATAACTTCCCGATTTGCAGGGATCGAACTCCCCTCCCTTTTAGGGAGGGGCAGGGGGAGGGTCGGGCAAACAGCCTGATTTCATGCACAATCATGCAGTGCGCCCGACCCTCCCCTAACCCCTCCCTAAGAGGGAGGGGAATCGGAAACGGCCAAGTCGGCAAGTTATGTCGGTCACGATCCTTAAGGAAATTCCCTAAACGAAAGGCAGATTGTCATTCGGACACTTGCGGGATCGCGCCGTTCGTCCGCATTTCTCATCAGGCACGCGATTGGCCCGATGAGCCGCGCACGAAGTAAGCGGTTCCCTCCGACGTTTCGCGCGCTTCATTCGTTGATTCGGCGTCGCGGACCTTGCGCGGCCACCCGCAGCGCCGGTGCGTCAACGGATGCCGACAAACCCGCTTACTTCGTGCGCGGCTCCTTTCGTGCGCGGCTCCTTTCGCGCTATGACAGGACGCCATATCGCCGCAGGTGACTCGTCATCTGTGCGACGGTGTCGCCGGTGTGGTCGATCTGCTCGACGCGCCAGCCGCGCTGGCGGGCGGCGTTGACGTTGGGCGGGTGATCGTCGAAGAAAAGAATGTGCTCCGGTGCGATGCCGGTGGCTTGTTCCACGTGCTCGTAAATCTTCGCATCGGGCTTCATCGCGCCGATCAGGTGGCTGGCAAAGCGGAAGTGCAGGCGGTGCAACGGCACGCTCGCCCGGCCGAAGCCGGGAGCGCCGGCGACGCCGTTCATCATCGCCCAGTGTGTGGCGTTGGTGTTGGAGAGGCAGGCGGTGAGGGGACGGGTTCCGGGTTCAGAGTTCTGGGTTCCGAGTTGCGGAATGCTTGCGGGTTCGCCGTTGCAGACAAGTCGCTCGATCAACTGCGGCACGCCCGCATACGGCTCGATCAGCCAGTGATCGATCGCCAGCTTCACCTGCTCGTGCGACAGACCAGTCAGCCGCGCCGCGTCGAGGATGAACGCGTGCTCATCGATGCGGCCCGTCTCGAAGCGCACGCCCACATCGGCGAGCAGCGCGTGGCCTTGCGGATCATCGATGCACGCGGGATGCGGCAGGTTCAGATGCTCGCACGCTTTGGCCCAACCGTGGCAGATTCGCACGAGGACGCCGCCGAGGTCGAAGATCACAAGGCGAGGGGTGGAGGATTTGGGATTTCGGATTTCGGATTTCGGATTTGGAGGAATCATCGTGATCTACGGGGTCTCAGTGTGAACGATCAGACACCTAGCGGGCGTGAAACGTATTGGTTCTTCAAATCCGAAATCCGAAATCCCAAATCCGAAATCACATCCTCAAAATCCCATCTCCCCGTCCCACCCACTTGTACGTCGTCAAATCCGCGGCTCCCATCGGTCCTCGCGCGTGGAGCTTGTCGGTGCTGATGCCGATCTCGGCGCCCAGGCCGTATTCGCCGCCGTCGCTGAGGCGCGTCGAGACATTGACGAACACATTGGCGGCATCGACTTCCTGCACGAAACGGTCGGCGGTGCGAACACTGTTGGTCACGATGGCGTCGGTGTGTTTGGAACCGTACTTGTTGATGTGGGCGATCGCGGCGTCCAGCGAATCAACCACGCCCACGGCACAGATCAGATCGAGGAACTCCTGCGACCAGTCCTGCTCGATGGCGGCAATGGCGCCGGGGAACGCCTGGCACGTGGCCGGATCACCGCGGAGTTCGACGTTTTTGTCCGCCAGCGCTTGGCAGATGCGCTGCATCAGGCCGCGCTCAACGGTGGCCTTGTGGAAGAGAATCGTTTCGCAGGCGTTGCACACGCCGGTGCGCTGCGTCTTGGCGTTGATGCAGATATCCATCGCCATCTGGTCATCCGCGTCGGCATCGACATAGACGTGGCAGTTGCCGGTGTAATGCTTGATGACGGGAATGCGCGAGCCTTCGACGACGGCCCGGATCAGCGACTCGCCGCCGCGGGGAATGACGACATCGATTTTGCCTTCGAGCTTGGTCAGTTCGCCGACCACGCCGCGGTCGGTGATTTCCACGAGTTGCACGGCATCGACAGGCAGGCCGGCCTCACTGAGCCCCTCGCGCACGCAGGCGGCGATGGCTGCGTTGGAGTGGATCGCCTCCTTGCCGCCGCGCAGGATGGCGGCGTTGCCGCTCTTGATGCACAGGGCAGCGGCGTCGCAGGTGACGTTGGGCCGGCTCTCGAAAATGATCAGCACCACGCCGATGGGCACGCGGATTTTTTCGAGGCGCATGCCGCTGGGCCGGACGTAGCCCTCGATCACCTGGCCGACGGGATCGGTCTGGGCCGCGATCTGTCGCACGCTCTCAGCGAGCTTGGCGACGCCCTTTTCATCGAGCTTCAGCCGATCGAGCATCGCTGCGGAAAGCCCCGCCTCCTTGCCGGCAGCGATGTCTTTCGAGTTAGCCTCACGGATGCGGGCGGAGGAATCGAGCAGCTTTTTCGCCACGAGCAGCAAAGCCTGCTGGCGAAGCGTGCCGGTGGCGGTGACCAGCTTGCGCGAGGCGGCGACCGCGCGGTCGGCCAGATCATTGCAGTACGTCTTGAGGTCCATGGGCCTGCATTGTAGGAGGGCGATTGCGAAAGGACATGTGGCAAAGCGATTAGCGTTCGCGGCGAGTCCGCCCGGGGGACGATGGCACGGGACCAAACCAATGCAGGATCGACCACCGAGACACTGAGAGCACGGAGTGAAGTGAATGCAGAGAAGAAACAAGCAGTAATCAGGCTGCTGCCATGGAAACCGCTCGTCATCGAACACTCATGATTTCGTTCGTCTCTGCCTTTGCTCGGTCTCGGTGCTCTCGGTGTCTCGGTTGTCAATCCTGTCCTGGCGGTTTGGCGAGGTGGGCATTCCGCCCTCGGACTCGGTCCGATCACAGACTGCGAACCGTGAGCCGGAAAAGAGTACCTTGCACGCATGGCCGAACAGGGCACAACCAGTCCACCGCGCCCGATCGTGATCCTCGGCCCCACCGCCGGCGGCAAGAGCGAACTGGCGGTGATGCTTGCGGAGCGATTGCCTGCGGGCGGTGAAGTCATCGGCGCCGACTCGATGCAGATCTATCGCCGGCTCGACGCCGGCACGGCCAAGCCTACGCCGATCCAGCGGGCACGCGCGCCGCATCACCTGATCGATATCGTCGAACCCACTGAGCGCTACACCGTCGCCGATTGGCTCTTACGTGCCGATGCGATCATCGTTGAACTGCGATCGCGCGGCGTCACGCCCATCGTGGTCGGCGGAACGAACCTTTACATCAAGGCCTTGCTCGAAGGCATGTTTGAAGGGCCGGCGATCGACGAAGCGCTGCGCGAGAGGCTGAATGCGACCGATCTGCGCGAGCTGCGCACGCGTCTGGAAGCAGTCGATCCGCAGGCCGCTGCCCGCATTCATCCCAACGACCGCAAGCGCACGGTACGGGCGCTGGAAGTCTTCGAGCAGACGGGGCATCGCATCAGTGAATTGCAGACGCAGTGGGAAGAGGAAGGGCCAAGGTCCGAGGGCCAAGGGGAAAGGCACGAAGGCACGAAGGCGCGAAAGCACGAAGGGGAAGGGCTTGAAGAGGCTGAATCCCTCGGCCCTGGGCCCTTGGCCCTGGGCCCTTCCTCCGCTTACCGCCACGATCCCATGCTCATCGGCCTGGCCTGGCCGGCGGAGGCGATCAACCGGCGGATCAATCTGCGCGTCAAGGCGATGTTCTTCCCGCAATCGGTCGAGCCGGCGATTGCCGCCGAAGTCACGCCGACCGGAGAAAGCCTGATCGACGAAACGCGGAGATTGCAGGAACTGGGCGTGTTGGGATTGCAGGCGGGCAAGGCGCTGGGCTACCAGCAGGTGCTCGACGCGCTGTCGGGACGATGCACGATGGATGAGGCGTTTGAGCGCACCAAGATTCTCACCCGCCGCTTCGCCAAGACCCAGCGCACCTGGCTGAAACGATTCCGAGGCGCGCATTGGATCGCGGCTGAAAATAAGAGCAGGGAGGAAATCGCGGAGGAAGCGCTGCGGGCGATTGCAGGTGAGTGAGGGCGAAGCTGCCGTGCAGGGACTACTTCGCAGATTGGCGCCGGCTACGGGCAGGGTGCGTCGAGGCTTGGTGTGGACGCACCACAGTTGACGGAAGACACAACGTGGTGCGTCCGCGCGGACTTGACGCACCCTACGCCAAACTACCGAGTTGCTTCTGTCCGGCTCCTAATGGTCCGCCTGGCCGATTTCACGCTCAGCCCAGTCTTCCTCGACAGTTGAAAGTTGCACCTGCAGGTGATGTGCCGGCGCCGGGCGGGATACCCACGTGGATGGAAACTTCTCGTGTGGATACGGTGGCGGCGACGTGGGCGGACCTTCGCCCCAGCCGAACGACATCGGCCGATCCAGGCCCACCGAGCCGGCGATCATCAGGCCCAGGTAAACCGCCACGCTGTAACGCACCCAACTACGCATGTCGCGATGTTCCTTCGTCGGAGGGCAGAGGACAGAGGACAGAGGACAGAGGACAGAGGGCAGAGGGCAGAGGGCAGAGGGCAGAGGGCAGAGGGCAGAGGAAAAATGGCAGTCGCATGTCCCGCCTAGTTCCTCTCCTGACTTCTTTTCTCTTTTCTCTTTTCTCTGTTCTCTATTCTCTATTCTCTATTCTCTAACCTGTGTCCTCCGTCCGTCTCAACCTTCCAATATGTCCTCAGTGAAGGCAAGTGCTCTCGGTTATCTGCGATTGGATTGAAGCAGGCGAGTGTGCCGTAGGCCGGTTCAGTTTGCCGTGCTTGCCTAACCCCTATAATCGCGCCTGTGGTTGAGTTGACGCGCACAGTCCGATTCTGCCTGAACGCCGGTCCGCGCTGGCCCAGGGATGAGGCTCAGTTACCGCCGCGGCATAACACCTACTCCGCCTGGCCGGCGATGCGCGGGCTTGGGCGGTACTACGAGATGCACGTGCGCTGCCGCGGCGAAGTCGATCCGGTCACCGGCTACTTCGTCAACATCCGCCACATCGATGCCGCGGCCCGCCAGTTCGCCATCCCGTTTCTGCACGACCTCGAATCGAACCATCGCGGCGAGATCGCGATGGGGCAGGTGATGAAAAGCCTGATGCGGCTGATGCAGCCGGCACTGCACGATTCGGTGGCGGCGATTCGTCTGAGCCTGACGCCGTTTTACAGTGTTTCGATCCGGAGCGATGACATGGACGCCGTTCTGATCCGCCAGCAGTTCGAGTTCTCCGCCGCCCACCGCCTGCACGTGCCGCAACTGAGCGACGAGGAAAACCGCCGGGTCTTCGGCAAATGCAACAACCCCTCGGGCCACGGCCACAACTACCGCGTCGAAGTCTGCCTGCGCTCGCGCATCAGCATGGAAGGCACGGTGTGCGATGTGGAAAGGATCGATGAACTGGTCGACCGCGTGGTGATCCAGAAGCTGGACCACAAGCACCTGAACGTCGATGTGCCGCAGTTCCGCGACCGCAGCGCCGGCGGCGGCGGGCTGAATCCGTCCGTCGAGAACATCGCCAAGGTGATCTACGACATGCTGCGCGATGAAACCCGATCGATCGGAGCTGAGTTGAAGGAAGTGAGTGTGTGGGAGACGGAGAAAACCGTGTGTACGTATGGCGGGTGATCGTTTCAAAGTTTCAAGTTTCAGGTTTCCTGTTTCAGGTTCCAGAGAAACGCCTGAAATGTGAAACACTTGAAACTCCAAGACCTGAAACTTGAAACTCTGAAACTTGAAACTCTGAGACTCCCATGCCCGACCCCACTCCATCACCTTCCCCACGCGGCAAGCGACTGGTCATCACGCTGCTGACCATCGGCATCGCTGCCGGCATCGTCGCGGCGTGCTATTGGAAGTGGGGCGTGCAGGTCGATGTCGTCGCGCTGCGACGGGACATCGCCGCCCTGGAAACAAAGATCGAAACGCTGCGATCCGCACCCAACCTCGATTCGCAAGCCAAGCTGCACATCGACCAGCTCGTGCTGGAGCGCAACCGCCTGCAGAAAATCCTCGACAAGGCTCTGCCCGCGGATCAGAAGCCGCTGGACGCGGAGCTGGCGAACAAGGAACTGGCCCAGCTCGAAGATGATTTCGCCCAGGCCAAGCAGGTGCGCCGCATCAAGCCGATGATCGCCAAGTGTGAAGCGTTTCTTGCGAAGTATCCGACCTATCCGCCGGCGTTCACGATGCTGGCGAAGGTCTACATCGAGCTGTACGAATGGCCGCAGGCGCTGGAGCTGTTGATGAAGAGCCTGAAGCTCGATCCGCAGCAGCCGATGGTCCATCACCTGGCGGGCACCGTGCATTACGAGATGCGGCAGTACGACCAGGCGGAGCAGCATTACCTTTCCGCCCGCACGCTGTCGCCGCTGGACCCGCTGCACATGGTCTACCTCGCGCAGGTGTACATCCGCATCGGCAAGCACGATCAGGCGATGGTGGAACTGCTGCGGGCGCTCGACCTGAACTCGCAGTATCACGAAGCCTACGCGACGATGTCCGATCTCTACATGCATCAGAACGATGCGACGCGGGCGCTGCAGCAGATCGACAAGGCGCTGAAGTTCGTCTCGCAGGAAAAGCGCGAGGTCGTGGTGCCGTACCGTCGCAAGCGCGCGGCCGTGCTGCGGCGGATGGGCGAGCCCGACGCGGCGATGCAGGAGTTCGTGGAGAACCTGCAGGACGCCGAGCAGTACTATCCGGAGAACGCCGAGGACATCGCCACGACGTGGGGCATGTTGGGCCAGCCCGCCAAGGCTGTGGAATTCTACGACCGCGCCATCACGGCGAATCCGACGGAGCCGAAGCTCATCGAGGGCATGATCGCCTGGCAATTGAAAGTGAACGACACCGCCAAAGCGCGGCAATACCTGCGCCACCTCAAAGGCCTTGACCCGCATCTGAAGATCATCGCCACGCTCGAAGATCGCATCCGCGCCGCCGACGCGAAGGCGAAGGACGGCGAGAAGAAGCCGGCAGGCGATTGAAATGATCCGGTGATTCAGGAGTTTTTCGATGCCCCCGAATGCAGGCGCCCCCGCCATCGCGCTGGCTGTGCTCGACCGTGTCGTCACGGCGAAAACATTTGACCGGCGCGTCTCCGATGCGATCGGGGGGCCGCTGTCGCCGCTCTCTCTCGAAACGGTGCAGGTGAACATCGGCCTGCGCTGCAATCTCGCATGTCATCACTGCCACGTGGAGTCATCGCCGAAGCGCGATGAACTGATGGACTGGTCCACGATGCAGGCGGTGTTGAACGCGGCCCGGGCGGCAGGAGCGAAGACGCTGGACATCACCGGCGGAGCGCCCGAGATGCATCCGAGGTTCAAGGCATTTGTCGACGCCGCGCTGGCGCAGCAACTTCACGTGATCGTCCGCACGAATCTGACGATTCTGCTCGCCGCGGGATACGAAGAGCTGCCTGATTACTTTGCCGCCGGTGGGGTGCATCTGATCGCTTCGCTTCCTTGCTACCTCGAATCGAACGTCGACAAGCAGCGCGGCCATCACGTCTACCGCGAAAGCATCGACGCCATTGGGCGACTGAACCGCGCGGGCTACGGCACCGATCCGCGCCTGCAACTGGACCTTGTTTACAACCCCGGCGGCTCCAGTCTGCCGCCGATGCAGGCCCAACTGGAAGCCGCATACCGGCGCGAGCTGGCGGATCGCTTCGGCATCCGGTTCAACCGCCTGTACACCATCACCAACATGGCGATCGGCCGATTCCTCGATGATCTGCGGCGGCGCGGCAGGGCGGAGGACTATCTGCGGCTGCTGCGCGATTCGTTCAACCCTGCCACGCTTGCGGGCCTGATGTGTCGGCATCAGCTTCACGTCGGCCACGACGGCACGATGTACGACTGCGATTTCAACTACGCCGTCGCGATGCCCGTTCAATCGCCCTCGACGCACGTCCGTGACTTCGATCCGGCCGCGTTCGTGCGGCGCACGATTGTCACCGGCGAACACTGCTTCGGCTGCACCGCCGGTTGCGGATCGTCATGTCAGGGAGCGCTCACGTAAGGATCGTGACCGAAATAACTTCCCGATTTAGCCGGCGGGCTTGCCCGCCGAGACGCCCTCGGCGGGCAAGCCCGCCGGCTAAATGGGGGACCGCCAATTCGCGAACTTATTTCGGCCGCGTTCCGAAGAGCGGCGGCCGAGTTGGAGCAGGCTCGATGGCGCCGCCGATCACGGTGAATCACGCATGAAAGACGGCCATCGCGTCAACGTGGTGATCCCCGCTCTCAATGAGGAGCAGGCGATCCCGCGCGTGCTTCCGGCGATTCCCGCCTGGGTCGACCGAGTCATCGTCGTGGACAATGGATCGACCGATCGCACCGCCCACGTCGCCGCCAGTGGCGGCGCTCATGTCGTTCACGAACCGCGTCGCGGCTACGGCGCGGCCTGCCTCGCCGGCATCGCCGCGATCGAGCACGCCGACGTCGTGGTGTTTCTCGATGCGGATTACAGCGACGATCCCGCGATCATGGAGAAGCTCGTTGCCCCGATCATCGCCGGCCGCGCCGATCTGGTGATCGGTTCGCGCGTGCTGGGACAGGCGGAGCCGGGCTCGCTCACGCTTCCGCAACGGTTCGGCAACGCGCTGGCATGCACCCTGATGCGATGGGGTTTCGCAGCTCGGCACACCGACCTTGGGCCGTTCAGAGCGGTCAGTCTGCCGTCGCTGAGGCGCATGCGCATGAGCGATCGAACGTATGGATGGACGATTGAAATGCAGGTTCGTGCCGCCAGACTCGCCCTGCGCGTGCTGGAGGTGCCTGTGCCGTATCGCAGACGCATCGGGCAGTCGAAGATTTCAGGCACGATTCGCGGCGTCATCGGCGCGGGCACGAAGATCCTGGGGACTCTCGCCGTCGAGCGCTGGCGGCACAGCTTCGGTTCGCCCCTCGACGCCACGCGCCGTCGCCTGGTCGTCTTCGCGCGGTTTCCGCAGCCGGGAAGAACCAAGACGCGACTCATTCCCGCTTTGGGCGCGGAAGGAGCCGCCCGCCTGCACGTTCACATGATTCGGCGGACGATGCACAGGGCCGGGCGATTGCGGGGCGTTGGTGTCGAACTGCATCACGACGGCGGCAGTGAAAGCGACTGGCGGACGATGCTCGCCGCCCCCGCCGGTCTGCGAGCGCAGTCGGACGGCGATCTGGGCGCGCGGCTCCGGAATGCCTTTGACCACAGCTTCGCGCGGGGAGACGAAATCGTCGTCGCGGTTGGCACCGACTGCCCGTTTCTGGAGCGCCGAGTTCTGAATGAAGCCTTTGCCCAACTCCGGCGCCACGACATGGTCATCGGCCCGGCTGTGGATGGCGGGTATTACCTGCTGGGGTTGCGCCGCGGCGTGCGGTCGTTGTTCGAAGGCATCGACTGGGGCAGCGAACGCGTGTTCGCACAGACACTGGCGAGAGCGGCCGAAGCGGGTCTGGATGTCCACCAACTGCGGCTGTTGCGCGACATTGACACGCCCGATGACCTGGCTGCATTCGCGCCGGGCGCCTTGTTGCCTGGTCGGCGTCAACGCGTCTCCGTCGTCATCACCGTGGGCAGCGCTGAAGAACGTGTCGCCGCGGCCATCGCCTCGGCGCGGGACCGACACGATGCGCAGGTCATCGTGGTTGACGGCGGCGGCGGCGAGCGCTGCGGCGCCATTGCCGCAGCCATGGGCGCCGAGGTGATTCACGCGTCGGCGAACCGAGCGAAGCAGATGAACCTGGGCGCGCGGGCGGCGACCGGCGATGTGCTCGTGTTTCTGTGCGGCGATTCGATGTTGCCTCCGGGTTATGTCCCGGCGATTCACGCAGCTCTCAGCCGGCCCGGAGTGATCGCAGGTACGGTGCGATTGGGGGTCGCTGGTGGCGGCAAGCACGATCGTCTGATGGCGACGTGGGCGCGGAGTCAGGTTCGTAAGCTGGCGCTGCACGATGACGACCAGGCACTGTTCATTCGCGCACGGGAGTTTCAAGCCTGTGGCGGTTTCCGCGAGGGTTAGCGCGGATCCTTTCCAGATAGAATGTCCAGCGTGGTCGTCGACGATTGAATCGAGCCCGGTCGAGCCTCCTGCCGGCGGGCATGGCTTTTTGGCAAGACATGTGTCTCGCCGAACGGATCGACCGACGGGCTGCCCCAATGGGCGAAAGGAATGGCAAGTGCCTCAGGATTCCCAGAGAATTCGCTTCGCATTCCTCGCGTTCCTCGTTGCCGCAATGATGTGTGGCGAAGTGGCCGCGGACGATGCGGTGGCCGTCTTTCGAGGCGGCGACGACGGGTATCACACCTATCGAATACCGGCGATCGTCGCGACGAAAAAGGGCACGCTGCTCGCGTTCGGCGAAGCCCGCAAGTCCGGCGGCGGTGACAGCGGCAATATCGATGTCGTGCTCAAGCGATCCACCGACGGCGGCAAGACCTGGGGGCCGATGCAGGTCGTCTGGGATCACGAGGGAAACACCTGTGGCAATGCCTGCCCCGTGGTGGATCAGAACACCGGCATCATCTGGCTGCCGTTGACGTGGAACCGAGGCGACGATCACGAGTCGAAAATCAAAGCCGGCACCGGCAAGGACACCCGGCGCGTGTACATGTCGCATTCCACCGACGACGGCCTGACGTGGGCCGCCCCCGTCGACATCACCCGCGACACCAAGGCCGATGACTGGCGCTGGTACGCCACGGGCCCGGGCAACGGCATTCAGATTGCCGAGGGCAGGCACAAGGGACGCCTTGTGATTCCCTGCGATCACTCCACGCCCACCGGCGAGTATCGTTCGCACTCGATCCACAGCGACGATGCCGGCAAGACGTGGAAGGTCGGCGGCACGATCAAGCCCGATGTGAACGAGTGCCAGATCATCGAACTGCCCGGCGGCCGGCTCATGATGAACCTGCGCAACTACTCGAAGAGCGACGCGAAACGCCGGGCGGTCTCCTTCAGCGACGACGGCGGCGAGACGTGGTCGCCGGCGACCTATGACCGCGTGTTGATCGAGCCGATCTGTCAGGCGAGCCTCTTGCGTCTGCGTCAAGCCAAGAACGCCGCGAAGGCGCCGATCCTGCTGTTCAGCAATCCCGCCTCGGAAAAGTCGCGCGATCACATGACCGTGCGCCTCAGCCGCGACGGCGGGAAGACCTGGCCCATATCCAAGGTGCTGCACGAGGGACCGGCGGGGTATTCCAACCTCGTCGAAATGCCGGACGGCTCGACTGCGTGTTTCTATGAGCGCGGCGACAAGAATCCCTATCAGACCATCGTGTTCCACCGGTTCACGTTGGAATGATACGGCTTCTATCTGATTCTCACGCCGAAGTTGATGCCACTGGCAGGCTCGGCTGCCAGTGCGTTTCTCGCGTCCACCGACGCCCGCGCCTTGCTTTTCGCAGGTCCACTGGCAGCCAAGCCTGCCAGTGGCATCTGCGCGAGAATCAGATGGAATCTGTATGAATCCCGCACGAGGGTATGAGACGACGATTGTGCTGCAAAGGTCAATTCCCGCCGTTAGCTCTCGGCTCTGCCGACGGACGGAATCCCGAATTGGCGATTTTGAAACAGAACTTAATTCTTGCGCGGCGCCCTACTTCTTTTTCCCGGCAGGCATGGGTGCGGACACGGCTTTTCGCCACGCCACCAATCTGTCATGCAGCTCTTTCACCTTGTCCGGTTGCCTTGCGGAGAGGTCGGACTTTTGCGACTCGTCGTCTCGAAGGTTGTAAAGCTCCTTCCTGCCGTCCTCAAAAAATTCCAGCAGCTTCCAGTCGCCGGAGCGAATCACGCCGACGGGGGTTGTTCGCCATGAGTCCTTGCCGGCGCCGAGGTAGCCGGGGAAGTGCCAGAACAGGTCGCGCTGCGGGCCGGCTTTTCCGCCGCTGGTGATGCAGGCAACCATGCTCACACCGTCGAGCGGTTGCTGGTCGGGGGCTTTGCCGCCGCTCAGTTCGAGCAGCGTCGGCATCAGGTCCACGCTGATGATCGGCGTGTCCGTCGTGCCGGTCGGCGCCTTGCCGGGCCAGCGGATGATCCACGGCACCCGCACGCCACCTTCATAGAGTGATCCCTTCCCGGAACGCAGCGGGGCGTTGTCGGTGACATCGCCCGCCTTCTTCAGCCCTTCGCGCAAGTACCCGCCGACGCCGCCGTTGTCGCTGCTGAAGATCACGACCGTGTTCGCAGCGAGGTTCAGTTCGTCGAGCTTGGCGACGATCCTCCCGACGCTCTCGTCCACGCTGGCAATCATGGCCGCATAGGTTGGATCATGGTGCCCGCCGGCGGCAGGCTGGTTCTTGAAATGGGCAATCAGTTCCGGCTTGGCCTGCTGCGGCGAGTGGACGCCGAAGTGCGGCAGGTACAGGAAGAACGGCCTGCTCTTGTTCTTCTCGATGAAGTTGATCGCCTTGTCGGTCAGGAAATCGGCGAGGTAGGTTCCTTTCGGATAATCCACCTTGGGGTTCGTGGCGAAATCGAAGTGCTTACCCATCGAAACGATCGCTTCGTCAAATCCACGTGCCGAGGGGTGGTGTTCGGCGTCCTGCCCCAGGTGCCACTTGCCGAACATGCCCGTGGCGTATCCGGCGGCCTTCATCACGTCGGCAACCGTTCTGCGGTCCAGCGGCAGATTCTGCACGTTGTCCACCGGACGCAGCGGGCGAGATTTCCAGTCGAAGCGATCAATGCCGCCGACGGTGTACACCCCGGTGCGCGGGCCATACTGCCCCGTCATCAGGGCGGCCCGCGTCGGCTGACAGTTCGGCCCGCAGGTGTAGCCTTGGGTGAACCGCAGTCCGTCGGCGGCCAGTTTGTCGATGTTCGGCGTCTTGTAATACTTCGACCCCTGGCAGCCGAGATCGGTCCAGCCAAGGTCGTCGGCGAGGATGAACACGACATTAGGCTTCCTTGCCGGGTCGGCGGCCTGTGCCGACGCCACGGAACACAGGATGAAACAAGCGATGAGGAAGAGATGCAGAAGTTTCATGACGACCTTGAGTTCAGGAGGTGAATGTCGCCAACGAGCATTAGCCCGGATTATTCGAGGCTTCAGAAGGAGCCGCGCACGAAGTAAGCGGAGTTC
>CAYRPN010000112.1:0-19325 GCA_964426135.1 uncultured Phycisphaeraceae bacterium
TGGGACGACTTTCCAAGTCGTCCGGCTGGGAGCGAAGCGATTCGAATCTGCGGAGATAATCTTGCACGGCTCCCTAGCGCCGTCCCGAAGGGACGGGTTGGCGGCGGTGAATGTGAGCAAGGGAGCGGAGCGGTGAGGTCATTCCTTCGACCATCCTCCCGTTGATTTGCGGCGATGGTCGATATAATCCCTCGACGGTCACGGGGCCGCCCCTGTTTCAGGTTTGACCTTTGTGCTGAACTGATCACGCCATGCCTGATGTCGATCTGATCGCCGTCGCCCGTAGAACCAAGTATCCGCTGGACGCTTTTCTTTTTGTCCAGCGCGGACTCGACTTCACCGTGCGCCGCATCCACGGCCAGCCTTCCGGCGAACAGCCCGCCGGCGACCCGGACTGCGAGGAATCCGAGTCCCGCCACGTCACCGGCCCGCAGTTGTGCCAGGGCCTGCGCGATTTTGCCGTCGAGCAGTACGGCCTGATGGCACGCTCCGTCCTGCGCCGCTGGAATATCACCGGATGCGAGGATTTCGGCCAAGTCGTCTTCGCCATGGTCGACTCCGGCCTGATGCGCAAGACTGAAGGCGATCGCGTCGAGGATTTCCACAATGTCTTCGATTTCGCTGACGCCTTTGCCCCGAGTTTGTCCCTGACGAACAAAGCGTGATGCATCCGCCAAATGTCGAACCACCGCGGATCACGCGGATGGCCTCGGTGAAAACATGGGCAACGCACACGATGTTCCGTCCCCTGTTTAGCGCCCGCTCGCAGAGCGGAACAATCACCTCTGGTTTCCTTCGCAGATCATCTCCCGCGCCGATCGCGGTTCTCCGCCGTTTTCTGTTCCTCATTCGCGTCAAGTCAAATCGATGAATCCGCGCGATTTCAGCCGTCGCGCCCACTATCATGGTTGGCTTAGGATCGTGACCGAAACAACTTCCCGATTTAGCCGGCGGGCTTGCCCGCCGAGACGCCCTCGGCGGGCAAGCCCGCCGGCTAAATGGGGGACTGCCAATTCGCGAAGTTATTTCGGGCCCGTTCCTTAGGCGCTGGGTATGAATGAGCTGAACAGTTCACACCCCAAGCTGAGTCTCGCGCAAAGGCGCAAAGGCGCAAAGCAACCAAGGCAGCGGATTTCTTTGCGGGCTTTGCGCCTTTGCGCGAGGTCAAATGGTTTGGATCATTCATGCCCGGACCCTTTCCGCTGGAGATATCGCAATGCCGCGGCCGGTCTTTCTTCTCATCGCTTTGCTCTCACTCGCCAACCCCGCGCTTGCCGCCGAGCCTGCGCCGCTGCGCGCGTTCCTCGAATCCCACTGTTATGACTGCCACGACGCCGCCACGAAAAAGCAGGGCCTTGATCTCGCTTCGCTGAAGTTCGCGCTCGACGACCGCGCCGCGTTCGACACCTGGGTGAAAGTGCTGGACAAGGTGAAGTCCGGCGAGATGCCGCCGAAGAAAAAGCCGCAGCCTGCCGCAGCCGAGCGCGATCAGTTCGCAGCCGCGCTGCACGAGTCGCTGCTCGTCCA
Organism: uncultured Phycisphaeraceae bacterium; assembly: GCA_964426135.1. Taxonomy (GTDB): domain Bacteria; phylum Planctomycetota; class Phycisphaerae; order Phycisphaerales; family Phycisphaeraceae; genus CAYRPN01. Next base: position 1,528 of record CAYRPN010000112.1, read on the forward strand.
CAACCGTGCGCTGCAGCAGAATCAGGGTCGAACGGTGCTTCGCCGGCTGAACCGCGTGGAATGGTCCAACACGGTGCGCGACCTGCTGGGCGTCGATTTGCAACTGGAACTGATGTTGCCGGAGGACACGCCGTTGCATGGCTTCGATACGGTGGCGGAGGGCCTGCGGCTCTCGGCTCTGCACATGGAGAAATATCTGGAAGCCGTCGACGCCGCGCTGGACGCTGCCATCGAATTGACACCGAAGCCCGCGCTGCAGAAGCAGCGCTACAGCTACAAAGACGAGAAGGGCATCCGCAAGAATCTCGACACCCCGCCGGGCACCATCGAAGACCCCGTGGCCAAGTCGAAGCACGTGCAGATTTTCCGCGAGTTGGATGACGCCATCGTTTTCTTCGGCGACGGCTACTCGCCCACCGACCTGCGGCAGTTCACGCCCCGCGCCACCGGCGACTATCGCATCAGGGTCGGCGCCTATGCGTTTCAAAGCCGCGGCAAACCCGTGGGGCTTCGCATCTACGCGCATCGATTCCGCGGCCGCCGGCTGATCGCGTACTTCGACATCCCCGCCGACAAGCCGCGCGAGGCGGAGATCGTCGCCCGGCTCGAACAGGGCGAAGTGGTTCAGGTCGTGCCCTACGACACGGGCTACGACGCGACCGGCAAAAATGTGTGGAACATCGGCGGCGACAAGTTCGGCGGCACGGGCCTGGCGGTGCAATGGGTGGAGTTCGAAGGGCCGCGCGTGGAGTCCTGGCCGCCGCCGAGCGTCGCGAACGTCTTCGGCGCAACGCCGGTGAAAGAGCTGCCCGCCAATCGCCGCGCGTATCGCAATGGCAAGACGATCGCGTATGAGCTTGCGCCGGACGATCCCCGTGCCGCGGCGAAGGCGGCGATCGAACGATTCGCCGGCCGGGCGTTTCGTCGGCCGCTGGAAACCGGTGAAGCCGATGTGTTCGTCAAGCTCGCCCATGATGCCTTGGACGCCAAACAGAGTTTCGAGAACGCGACGCGCCTCGCCTGCCGGGCGATTCTCACCTCGCCGCAGTTTCTGCTCTTCGATGAGCGGCCGGGCCGGCTCGATGACTTCGCGCTGGCGTCGCGGCTGTCGTATTTTCTCTGGAGCACGCTGCCGGATGAGGCGCTGCTGAAGCTGGCGGCTGAGAAGAAGCTGGGCCGGCCCGACGCTCTGGCCGCCCAGGTTGAGCGCATGCTCAACGATCCGCGGGCCGCGGCGTTCACCAGGAACTTCGTCGGCCAGTGGCTGGACCTGCGCCGCATCGACGCCACGTCGCCCGATGCCCGCCTCTACCCCGAGTTCGACGAGATTCTTCAGCACGCGATGGTCGGCGAGACCGAGGCCTTCTTCCGAGAAGTGCTGGCCAAGGATCTGAGCGTCGCCAGCTTTATCCAGTCCGACTTCGTCATGGCCAACCGTCGCATCGCCGAGCACTACGGCATCGCCGGCGTCTTCGGCGAGGAGTTCCGCCGCGTCGCGCTGCCCAAGGACAGCCCGCGCGGCGGCGTGCTCACCCAGGCCAGCGTGCTGAAGGTCACCGCCAACGGCACCGTCACGTCGCCCGTCATGCGCGGCGCCTGGGTGATGAAGCGATTGCTGGGCGATCCGCCGCCCGCGCCGCCTCCGAACGTCGGCTCCGTCGAACCGGACACGCGCGGCGCCACGACCATCCGCGAGCAGCTCGCCAAGCATCGCAACGTCGAAAGCTGCGCGAGTTGCCATGTGAAGATCGACCCGCCCGGCTTCGCGCTGGAAAGTTTCGACGTGATCGGCGGCTGGCGCGAGCGCTATCGTTCCAAGGAGAAAGGCGACAAGCCCACGGACAAGCTGAAGGGCCGCGACATCCACGAATACCGTCTGGGCCTGCCGGTCGACGCCAGCGGCGAAATGTCCGACGGCCGCAAGTTCGCCGATGTCGTCGCGTTCAAGCAACTCTTGCTCACGCAGCAGGACCAGATCGCCCGCGCCCTGGCCAGGAATCTGCTGGTCTACGCCACCGGCGCCGGTGTGCAGTATGCGGACCGGCCGGTGATTGACGATATGCTCAAGCAGGCGAGCGCGAAGCAGATGGGCCTGCGAACGCTGGTGCATGCGGTGGCGCAGAGCGAGGCGTTCCGCAGCAAGTGAATGCACGGAGTGAAAAGTGCAAAGTGAAAAGTAGAAAGTGCAAAGTCGCAGCCATTTAGCCGGCGGGCTTGCCCGCCGTGAATCTACGACCGCTGAAACACCATGAATCATGACAACCCCACCCGCCGTACCATGCTCCGCGCCGCCGGCGTCTGCCTCGCGCTGCCGTTGCTGGACTTTTTCCAGCCGCGCCGCGCCGCCGCCGCCGCCGAGGCCGAGGCCGGGCAGCCCACACGCATGGTCGCCATCTGTGCCAGCCTCGGCCTGTACTCCGGCCATCTGTATCCCAAGGAGTCCGGTGCGGAACTGAAGTCCACGCCGTACCTCGATCTCCTGAAGGATCACCGCGACGACCTGACGCTTTTCTCCGGCCTGTCGCATCCCGATCAGTCCGGTGCCGACGGACACTCCTCCGAGATGACCTGGCTCACCGCGGCCAAGCATCCGGGCCTGGGCGGCTTTCGCAATTCCATTTCCATCGACCAGCTCGTGGCGGAAAAAATCGGCTTCGAGACGCGATGCCCATCGCTCGTGCTGGGCACCAACTGGACCAGCCAGTCGTACACCCGCAGCGGCGTGATGATTCCCGCCGAGCCGCGGCCATCGAAGGTCTTCGCCCGACTATTCCTCGACGGTACGGCTGACGAGGTGAAGGCGCAGATTCAAAAGCTCCGCGAGGGTCGCAGCGTCATGGATGCCGTGGGCGACCAGGCGAAGCGCTTCGGCCAGCGCGTCGGTGCGGCCGACCGCGAGAAGCTCGACGAATACTTCGGCTCCGTGCGCGAGATGGAGCAGCGCCTCGCCAAGGCGGAGGAATGGGCGAAGAAGCCCAAGCCGAAGATCGACGCCAAGGCGCCCACCGACATCGCCAACGAATCTGACCTGATCGGTCGCATGCGGCTGCTGATCGAGCTCGTTCCGCTGGCGCTGCAGACGGACTCGACGCGGCTGGTGACGATCCTGGTGCAGGGCCGCAACGATGTGCCGCCGGTGCAGGGCGTCACGATCGATCACCACAATCTCTCGCACCACGGGCAGGATCCGGAGAAGATCAGCCAGCTCAAGCTCATCGAGGAAGCGGAGATGAAGGCGTTTGCTCAATTGCTCGCCTCGCTCAAGACCAAGCAGGAATCGGGCAAGCGGCTGCTCGATCACACGATGGTTCTCTTCGGCAGCAACCTGGGCAACGCCAATTCGCACGACACGCGCAACCTGCCCATCCTCTTCGCCGGCGGCGGGTTCAAGCACGGTCGGCACATCGCGAAGGACACGAAAGACAACACGCCGCTGTGCAACCTGTTCGTGTCGATGCTGCGGAAGATGGGCGTGGAGTCGGATCAGTTCGGATCGAGCAAGGGCGATTTGAATGAGGTGCTGGGCAAGGCGTGAGTCGGCCCTCTCCTTCGCTCGGCGGCGGCCGGCGGGAAGTGGCCGGCCACAGGCCCCCATCCCGGTAAAACGCCCGTAAGCGGCTGTCCGTCCGTTGGTTACCGATTGCCTGCCAAAAAGGTAGGACACTTTTCGGCCACTTGTCGCCGGGCCTGAGCGCTCCCGCGCCCCTGTTTCACGACGGATGATACGGATTCCATTTGAATCGCGCGCCGACCTGAGGTTGATGCCACTGGCAGGCTCGGCTGCCAGTGCCCACGCTCAGAGAGCACTGGCAGCCAAGCCTGCCAGTGGCATCAGCGCGAGAATCAAATGGAATCCGTATGAAAGGTTGCCAAAGAACAACCGCAGTCCTTGGCAGGACTGTCGGCACGTACACCGAACATTGTCCATACCGTCGAAAAGGTTACGTTCCAGCGCCGTCGATGGGCCGGTTGGCGCCGGTCGCGCCGCCCGCCGAGAGCCTGAGAACATTTCGAGTGGCCGGGGCAGGCAGGATGTTCGGCGGATGCCCCGGAAAATTTGGCACATCCTCCACGAGGGTCTGCCAAATTTTCCGGGGCCTTGCTCCCTCTCCTTTCCAGGGAGAGGGTGGCCGAGTCGCCGGGGGACGAGGCCGGGTGAGGGTCGGGACGAACAGACTATTGCGGCATCCGTCGCGCGATGGTGGCGATTGCAAACTTATGCGTCCCGACCCTCACCCCAGCCCTCTCCCTGCGAGGGAGAGGGGGCCGGAGTGCAAGCCCCGAAAAAATTGGCACACCCTCCACGAGTGGCGCTGTTTCGAGCTTTTGGCCCGCTGGAACGTCGGTTAACATAGTTTGCCCGCAGGCAACGTATTGTCAGCCGTGCGGTTGAATTGCGACCGGGAGACTCCATTTACACGGGATTGCCATGGCATTGCCGCCACCGCTGCCGCCGCGCCGGTCTTCGATCGGCTCATCCGCAAAGCCGCCCAGCTTCCCCGCCTCGGGCGATCGATCCCACATGGGTCCGATCGCAGCGCCGCCGAGCCTCGACGACCTCGCGCCTCCGTTGCTGGACGATCTGGACCTTTTGGAACCTGAGTCCCAGCAGAAGCCGCGCCATCGGTTCCGGCTTCCATCAAAGAAGAATCTGCTGGTCATCGTCATCGGCGTCTTGCTCGGCGCGGCGGGTCTGTACGCGCTCAACTCGCTGGGGCAGGTTGATTTCAAGGTTCCCCAGGGAGGTGGCAACGAGTCACAGACCCACAACGGCACGGTCTTTCGCAATCTGGATGAGAAGACACAACTTTCCGTCATCACCGTCCGGACACCGTCAGTCGTCTCGGCTGATCACATCAGTCTCCATGCCAAGGGCGGCTTCGTCCTTTATCAGGTCAACGCTCCGTCTCACCAATGGGTCTTCGTTTACCAGGGGGCTGGTCCGCGGAATGCGATGCAGGGCGTTCCACTGGGCGTGGAGATCACGACGCCTTATGGAGCCAACGCCCTCGGCTCTCTCAGTCAGCAATTCGATCAGTTCCGCAGCGATCAGAGTCAGACGATTTATCCTGCGTGGGATCGCGACGGGCTGCGGCCGCCCGCCCGAGTGAGAAACGAACCGCTTGACTCCGTCAGGACCTACCGGCAGTTTCTGGACCAGCATGCCTGGCAACACCAGCTCACCTTCGCGATGAAGTCCGGTGCGGCCGACGTGTATATCGCCACCGTTCGGCATCCGACCGATGACGCGAGCCGGCAGCGGGCCGTTGAATTCCTGAACGATGCGGTCACCAGGCCGCGCACGATTCATCACTCGACAGCCATGATCGCGTTGATGCTGGCGTCGGATGCGGCCCCAACGCCGCGGCCGTGGCTGGACTGGCTCGCCAAGGTCGAGGCGACTTCGGTCGAGGAACTGATGAGTGAGTCGGATCCGCTCCAGGAGGAACCCGTCAAAGGTCTGCTGCGCGCCAGGGCCATCAACGTACGCGACGATGCGGCTCTGGCGCTGGCGGTTCTTTCGGACTACACGCGAGTGGATGCCGCGCTGCGACTGCTGACCGCGGCGCCCGAAGAGCACGGTCCAGAACTGCTGCTGCTGGCGCTGCGTCGGCCGGTGGCGGGCGGCGAATCGAATCGTCTCGACGACCTCGTGAGCGCGCTCCCCGCTCACCTGCGCGGACTTCTGAACCGGTCGGCTGCCACACCGTTGCAGCAGCTTGCGCAGGCGGTCGTCAAGGCGGACGACACGGCACTGACCGAGTTGGTTCGACGCCAAGCGCTGATCCATGCCGTCAACCTGTTGCTGCGTGACAAGGAATTGGCGAGCAGCGCCGAAGCGGAGCCGCTGCGGCAGCGGGTGATCGCCACGATTGAGTCGTTCCTGCGCGTGCCAGCCAATGACGTGCGCGATGGGGATCTCTGGCCGTCGGCGTTTCGGCTTGTGGACCCGGCCCGCCACCTGAAGTGGATTCTGACGCTGGTTGAAGAGGAACTGGTCAAGACCGAATCCCTGCCGCGCCCTCGATCAACGATCTCCTGGGTACAGGTGGAGCTAGGTTACGCGCTCCTTTCAGACTCCAGAACTCTTTCGCCGCAGGCTCGAGCCGAACTGGACACCATCGCGCGCCTGGCGTTTCGCATGGGCGGGAAATCGGTACACCCGATGCAGGCGAAGCTGCAGGAGGTTCTGCTGCTCATCGAGAACGATCCGTCGCTGGGCAAGGCGATCAAGGACAAGCGCGAGATGTACCAACTGAAAACCAACCTGCCGGTGGCGGAATCGCGCATTCGCCAAGCGATCTCGCGCGGCTCGAGCGGCCTGGAGGAACTGCGCCGTTTGCTGGATCTCGGCGTGGAGGTCGCGCAGTTCAACCGAGCCGGCGACCGGAACGTCGTGGGCGGCAGCTTGTTGCACCAGGCGGTGCAGGCCCGCAATCTTCCAGCGGCGCAGCTCCTGGTGGAGCGCGGCGCGGACGTCAACTTCAACGCCTCGCGCATCCGTTCGCCCCTGGCCATCGCCGTCATCCACGGTGATCTGGCGTTGACCGCCTTTCTGCTCGACAAGGGGGCCAGGATTTCCACCGAAGCCCCCGGCGATCGGGTTGACGTCTATCCCGCCGACATGCCCACGCTCAGTGTCGCCGTCGGCACCGGCAACGCCAAGATGGTGCAGTTGCTGCTGCAGCGCGGCGCCGACGTGAACGCCTGCGCCAAGCCCGGCGAGTTGCCGCAGGTCACGCCGCTGGACCGGGCGCTGGGTCAACATGACATGGCCATGATCTCGATGCTTCTCAAGGCCGGCGGCAAAGTTCAGAGCAATGGAGGGCTCGTGACCGCGATCATGCGGTCGGCCATGCAGGAAGGCAACGCCGACATGATCGAAGCCTGGATCAAGTCCGGCGTCCGCTTCCCGACGGCGCTGCCCGACGACGACATACTGACGTATGCGGTTTCGACTCGTCAGACATTGACGGTGGACCGCGCGCTGGCGTTGGGCGCGCCGATCTCCCTGCGCACGTTCGTGCTTGCCGAGCGGAGCGGCGCGGCCGACATCGTCGGGGTCATCCGCAAACATGCCCAGTCGCGCGCCGCCAAAGGGGAAGGCGATCCGATCGGACTGTTCGATGAGCTGCGCGCCAATCCCACGGCCGCCTCCAAGCGGCTGGCGGATGAGAAGTTCGACGTGAACCAACCGATCGACGCATTTGACTGTCGCCCGATCCATGCGGCGATCTATGCCGGCAATGCCGCCGCGGCGAGGCAGTTGCTCGATCGCGGCGCTCAACTCAACGGCCTGGGCATGTCGCCGGTGAGTCTTGCCGTTGACTTCAAACAAACCGAAATAGTGGTCATGTTCCTGGACCACAAGAGCCTGAATGTCAAGCCGCTGCTCAGTTCGCTGCTGACCTCCGCGGTCACGATGAAGAACGAGGAGTTGATTCCCGTCCTGCTGGCCCGCGGCGCCGATCCGGACGAGGCTTTTCGTGGCGTGACTCCGTTCAGTGTGGCGTTCTATCGCGGCGATGTCGCGGTGGTCGATGCCCTGGCCAAGGCGCCGGCCGGCGCGAAAGGCGAGCCGGTCCGTCAGAAGCGCGTGTTCATGGCTGCCGTCCTGGCGGGGCGCGTCGATGAGATCGACCGCCTGGTCGCGCAGAAGATGGACCTCAACGCCGACCCGCAGTTGCTCACCCGTCTGGTCGAACGCGCGCCGTTGAAGTCCATCAGCCGGCTACTGCAACACGGCATGAACGTCACAGTGGAAGCCTATCTCGCGGCTGAGCAATTCAAGCGGGCCGACATTGCCACGGAAATGGCGAATCACACCGCCAAGGCGGCGGCGAAACCCGAGGACGATCCTTTGCGCGCGGTCCATCTGATCCGGCGCGGCACGACCGCGCTGCAGGCGGCGATCGTCGATGGATTCAACGTGAATGCCAAGGTGGATCGTTGCAACTGGACGCCCCTGCATGTGGCGGTCGCCATGGGGGACCTGCAAGCCATTCGTGTTCTGCGCCGAGCCGGCGCCAGGCTCGATGTGGTGGATATTCGGCAACGCCGAGCCAGCGACATGACGCTCATCCTGTTAAGTGGCAAGGTCACTCAATACCAGGTCGTGGCGGCGTTGAGCGAACCGCCTCAGCGGCGCTGAAGCATGCGGCCCGTTCGGGCGATTCATCGGCTGCGAGCCGGCCAATCCTCCGGCAACTCAAACGTATCGCGATGCTTGAACAGTGCCGGCCCCGCCAGCACATCCGTCAGCGCTCGCAGAAAGCGGCGCTCCTCTTCATGGTCGCCGAACCGGCCCACGCGGATGCCGGCGGCGACTGTCTTTTCATCCACGCGCCAGACGAGCATTTCGGCGGGACGATCGTCCGGCAGCATCGCCGCCGCGCGGATGGGCTGAGCCGCGGTCGGCGTGACGGCGACGGGCGAACGCAGCGCCGCGGCAATGGGGTCGGCCGGTGCGGGCGGCGGCGGGGCGGTGACGTGCAACGTGCCCCAGAGGCACCGTTTGATCGCGCGGGGAATATCGTCCATGAGCCTGGCGGCGTCGCCAGTGATCTGGATGAAGGTCATGCCCGCCGGCGCGTCGCTGGGGCGCTCGGCAGGCGCGGCGGATGCAGTGAGCGTGCTGGGCGGCGGGGGAGTCAGTTCGCAGCCGGTGAGCAGGAATAATGCGCAGATGGCCAGCCGCACCATCGGGGTAGGGTGCGTCAAGGCCCGGCGCGGACGCACCATGTTCAGCTCTCGTTGACCGTTGAGCGTTCGTTGACTGTGGTGTCTCTGCTGGCTTTGGTGCGTCCGTTGACCAGGGTGCAACCGTTGATTGTGGTGCGTCCGCGCCGAGCCTTGACGCACCCTACGCCAATCCCCCTCGCCCCAGCCCTTTCCCTCCGCGCGGGGAGAGGGGGCAAGGCCAGCGTGCCGCGATTTTCTGGCGGACTCGTTCACGACCAGATCGTAGCAAGCGTCCGCCGCCTTGGTATCCTCCATCTTCCGTACACCTATAAGGAGTCTTCCATGCATCGTCTGTTCACCATGCTTCTGCTTGTCGTGGCGGTTGTTCAGCCGCCGACTTCCATTGCCCAGGCTCAACTCAAGGATGGCGATTACGTCGCGATCGTCGGCGACTCCATCACCGAGCAGCGGCTGTACTCGCTCTACATGGAGAGCTACCTCGTCATGTGTCAGCCGGCGGGCAAACTCGAGGCGACGCAGTTCGGCTGGAGCGGCGACACGGCCCCCGGTTTCGCCGGCCGCATGGCCAACGACATGCTGCGGTTCAACGCCACGGTGGCGACGACGTGCTTCGGCATGAACGACGGCGGCTACAGCCCGCTCGATGAAGCCAAGGCCAAGCGCTACCGCGACGGCCAGCGCTCCATCGTGCAGCAGATGAAAAAGGCGGGCGTGCGGTTCATCGTCGTCGGTTCGCCGGGCGCGGTGGACTTCGACGCGTTCCGAAAGAATCCGGCGGATCCCTCGGCCGCGCGGAAAGCGTCCGAGATGTACAACAAGACGCTGATGGGCCTGCGCGATATCTCCCGCGAGGTCGCCAAGGAAGAGGGCGTCGCTTTCGCCAGCGTCATCGATCCCATGATCGAAGCCATGACCAAGGCCAAGGAAAAATACGGTCCCGCGTACCACGTCTGCGGCGGCGACGGTTTCCATCCCGATCAGAACGGCCACCTCGTCATGGCGTACGCGTTTCTCAAGGGGCTGGGCTGTGACGGCAATCTCGGCACGATCGCGATCGATCTGGGCGCGGGCAAAGCGGAGGCGGCGGGTGGTCACAAGGTGCTCAGCGCCAAGGCCGGCGAGGTGGAGATCGAAAGCTCGCGCTATCCGTTCTGCTTCACGGGCGATCCGAAGAGCCCCAGCGCGACGCGCGGCATCATCGAGTTCTTTCCTTTCAATGACGACCTGAACCGCTTCACGCTCACGGTGAAGAACGCCGGCGCCGACAAAGTGAAAGTCACGTGGGGAACGGCGAGCAAGGAGTTCGCCGCGGCGGACCTGGCCAAGGGCATCAATCTCGCCGCCGAGTTCCTCGACAATCCGTTCTCCGCGCCCTTCGCCAAGGTGCATGCCGCGATCGCGCAGAAGCAGGGCATGGAGGTGGGCCTGATCAAGCAGCAGATTCACAACCTGCCTGCCTATCTGAGCGCGGCGCCGCAGGAAAAGGATTCGATCGAACGCATCGCCGCGGCCCTGGTTGCGAAAGACAAGGCCGCCCGCGCCGATGTCGGCGCCGCCGTGACGCCGGTGAAGCATGTGATCAAGGTGGAAGCGGTGAAGTGAATGATCGTTGCGCGGATTTCGTCATGTAGATCCAAGCAACCAAGGCGAGTGTCTAATGTTGAGTGTCTAGTGTCGAATGTTGATTCGGTGTCCGGACACATTCGACACTCGACATTAGACATTCGATATTAGACATTTGCCTTATTGCCTTTCGCGCTGGTCAGCCCTCACGCCCTGATCCCTGAATCTACACATTCGAGCCATCTCGCATACTCGCTCGCTATACTTCCGCTCCCATTTACACGAGACCTTCAAGCAATGTCCACCGCCACGCACAGCAGCACGCAAGAGATCATCGCCCGTCACGACGACTACATGTCGATGAACTATCCGCGCTATGCCGTGGCCATGGTGCGCGGCGAAGGCAGCGCGCTGTGGGATGCCGACGGCAAGCGCTACGTCGATCTTTTCGCCGGCTTCGGCGCGGGCATCCTCGGGCACTGTCATCCCGATCTCGTGCGATCCGTGACGGAGCAGGCGAACACGCTCTGGCACGCCGGCAATCTCTTTCACACCGAACCGCAGACGCTGCTGGCCGAGGCGATTTACAAGCACGGCTTCGGCGGGCGCTCGTTCTTCTGTCACAGCGGCGCGGATGCGAACGAGGCCGCGATCAAGCTCGCACGTCTCTACGGCAAGAAAAATCCCGGCAAGACCGCAGGCACCGCGCAGGCCGATCTGGGCCGCTACAAGATCATCACCTGTCACGGCAGCTTCCACGGCCGCACGCTCGGCACCATGATGGCGACGGCGCAGGCCAAGGTGCGCGAAGGTTTCGAGCCCTGGCTCGAGGGCTTCAGCTACGTGCCCTTCAATGATCTCGACGCGATCAAGAGCGCGATCGACGACCAGACCGTCGCCATCATGCTCGAACCGATCCAGGGCGAAGGCGGCGTGTACATTCCACACGACGACTATCTGCCGTCGCTGCGAAAGCTGTGCGATGATCGCGATCTGCTCCTGATCTGCGATGAAGTCTGGACCGGCTGCGGGCGCACGGGGCAGTACTTCGCGCATCAGCATTGGGGGATCAAGCCGGACATGATGACGCTGGCCAAGGGCGTGGGCGGCGGGCTGGCGGTGGGCGTGATGTGTGCCGGCCCGCGGGTCGCTGATCTCTACGATTCCCGCAAGCACGGCGTCAAGCACGCGACCACGCTGGGCGGCAACTGCCTCTCCATGGCGGTCAGCGCTACCATTTTCAACGTGATCGAACGCGACGGCCTGCTGCTGCACGCGGCCGGCCTCGGTCGCCACGCGGTGCAGCGGCTGCAGAGCTTCGCGCAGAAGTGCCCGCTGGTGAAGCAGGTGCGCGGCAAGGGCCTGTTCATCGGCATCGAACTCGCGCCCGAAAAAGGCGCGTGGTTCGCCAATGCCGCCGACGTCGTGAACAAGTGCATGGCCCGCGGCGTGCTCATCAACGGCACGCAGAACACGATCCTGCGGCTGGCTCCGTCGCTGACCATCACGCGGGAGCAGATGGACGAAGGCCTGGATATTCTCGAAAGCGTGATCGCTGGAAAGTAGCGCCGCGAGCCGGGCCGTATCCGGCCCGACGAAAGGAACGAGCGCCCAACGTGAGCCGAGCGCGGCCGTTAGCCCCGGGCTCCGCCCGGGGGCAGCCAACCTTGTGCTCGTAAGAATGATTATCCGTGTTGAAATAGCGGATCTGCGAAGTGATGTGTTGGCACGGGGCGGTTCGTCCCCGGGCGGAGCCCGGGGCTAATGGCTTCTTTCCAAAGAAATTCAGAGCCTCCACCAGAACGCGCTACTCATGATTCGACCCTTCGCAATCCGCACGCTGCTTGTGATCGCGCTGGCGACGCTGGCTTGTTGCGGCTCCACCGAACCGAAGCCCGCGCCGTTCGTGCTCGAGCCGGGGGCCAAGGTTCGCAACGTCCGCCCCAATCTCCCCAACCAGAAAGCCGAGCGGTTCTTTCAGATCAGCCTCGTGTATGTCCTCGCGTCGAGCGATCTGACCGAAGCGTGGTCGATGCTCTCGACCAAGGGACTCGCCGCGAATCAGCTCGAAGTCTGGAACGGCAACGGCCTGCGCGCCGCCACCGCCGATGCCGCGGTGCTCAGCCAGTTTTTCACGAAGCTGCCGGGCTATGGCGGGACGAAGCATGTGAACATGGGCGCCGGCCGCGATCCGGTGGCGATCGAAACCACGCCTCCGTTTGATCAGTCGATTGTCGTGCGCGGATTGCTGGGGCTGGATCGCGATGAAACATTCAAGCTCCCGTCGGGCCGGACGCAGTTGCTCGCGCTGCTGCAACCGGGCAAGGACGGGTCGTCGCTGGAACTGTTGCCGCATCACCACTGGACGACGAACTCGGTGATTCCCAGGACGCCGGAGGAAAAGGCGCTGGACGGGCGCGTGTTCCGCGAATTGCCGCTGAACGTGGAACTCGATTCGCAGCAGTACCTGGTGATCGGTTACGCGGCTCCGCCGAAGCCTGCGCCGGGCGAGGAAGTGGTGAAAGTCCCGGCCGAAGACGCGGGTTTGCCGCGGGCGTTTGTGCGGCCGGAGCTGGAAGTGCCCGACGTGAAGATCGAGGAGGTGGATCCGCCGACCGAGCGCCCCGCCGGCGCCCAGCCGTTCCCGGCGAAACCGGAGAAGCCTGTCGCCGGCATGCCGCGTTTGGGTGATCTGCTGCTTACGGGCGAGCGCGGCGGCAAGCGCCTGCAGATCATCTGCATCATCCGCATTCCGCCGCAAGGCGAAGCGGCCGAGGCCGGCGCGGCGGTGCGGCCGGAGAGCGAGAAGAAATAGGTAAAGGCGAGTCCGCTCCGGCCCCCTCTCCCGGAGGGAGAGGGGGCCGGAGCATCATGCACTCGGCCCACCACCTCCGCTTGCTGGCCCACCACCACCTTGTCCGCCGCCTCCTTGTGGTCCACCTCCACCTCCGCCACCACCACCACCACCTCCGCCACGACGGCGACGACGACGACGGCGCTTGCGCCGGCCGCCGCCGGGTTGCGGTGAGCCGTCGGGATTCTGGGACGGTTGTGATCCATCCGCGCGATTGTCGCCATCCGGGCGTGACCCTTCGCCTGCGTCGTCGGGGCCGTCGTCGCCATCGATCTCATCGCCCATGTCCGCGCCGGTGTCAGCGGCGTCGGCTGCGATGTCTCGCGGCGGCTGGCCTTGTCCGGCGGGTCGGCCTTCTTCTGATGACGGGTCGCTCGTGACGTTGCGATCGAGTTCACTGTCGCCGCCCCAGCTTGTTCGTGGGCGGTCGCTCGATCCGCCGCGGTCACGATCTTCCAGCGGCGCGCCCTCACGCGCTTCGACCTCATCGCTTTCCAGCGGCTGACCTGGCCGGGGACGGCGAGGCTCCTGCGGACGTTGATCGCCGGGACGCTGCTGGCCTTGTCCGCGCGGTTCGCCGGGACGCTGCCCCTGCGGGCGCTGACCTTGTGACGGCGGGCCGCTGGGACGTTGGCCTTGGCCCGGCGGACGCGGGCCTTGTGGCCGCTGACCTTGAAATCCTCGATCGCCGGAACGTTGCTGGTTTCGCTGTTCGCCTTGGCCTCGCGAATCCGCTTGTCCGCGCTGCTCCGGCGGGCGGCCTTGTCCACGTGATTCGTCGCCGCGCGGCTGCTGGCCTTGCCCTTGTGCGCGCTGCTCGGTGATGGAATCGCCGGACTCGCGGCCCGCCGTCGAATCCGGCGCGCTCGAAGGTTCTGTGGAATCCAAAGCTTCTGACTCCTGCGACTCCATCGGCTCCACAGTTTCCGGCGGGCGCTGCGGCCTGGGGCGATCGCGCGGATCGCGCTGCTCGTCGCGCGGCCCGCGGTCCTGCGGCCGATCCTGCCCCGGTGGCCGATCCTGACCCGGCGGACGATTCTGCGGGCCGCGATCGCCGCCTTGTCCCGGCGGGCCGCCCGGACGCTGGCCGCCGCGATCGCCGCCCGGTGGCCGATCGCGCCGATCACCGGGGCGCTGGCCGATAGGCGGCGGTGGGGGAGTCTTGGCGAGAATCTCCGCGTCCTCTTCCTTGGTCAGGACACGAATATTTTCCAATGGGAACGCGGCGGGCACTTCCTCGTTGTCCAGCTTGATCAGCACGAGCTGCGTGAGAATCTGCGTGTCCAGCACGGTGCCGGCGCCCTGCTCCGTCATCATGCGCGTCTGGCGCTTGGGCAGTCGCTTGCGCAGATCCTCATACGTCTGATCCTCGTAGCGCAGGCAGCACATCAGGCGTCCGCATCGTCCGGAAATTTTCGTGGGATCCAGCGTCGCCTTCTGCACCTTGGCTGAGCGCATGGAGACGGGCTTGAGCACTTTCAGGAACTGCTTGCAGCAGCAATGCTGGCCGCACTTTTCGTAGTCCGCGGTGATGCGGGCTTCGTCGCGGGCGTTGACCTGGTGCATCTCGATGCGGGTCTGCAGATCGGCGGCGAGTCGCTTGACCAGTTCGCGGAAGTCGACCCACTCCTCACTGGTGTAGTGGAAAATAATCCGCTCGCCGCCCAGCAGCATCTCCACATCGACGAGCTTCATCGGCAGGTCCATCTCGCGGATGGCGGCCTTGGAAATTTTGATGATCTCCGGCTTGCGGGCGTCGAGGCGGGCCTGTTCGGCGAGGTCCTCGTGCGTGGCGATGCGCAGGACTTTGCCCTGCGTGGTGAACGGATAATCCTTGCCGCCGGAGTTCTCGATGTACTCGAGCATTTCCTTCCGGCTGACGCTTTTGCCGCAGCCGGAATTGCCGCAGGTGGTGGTGAGCATCTCGCCCAGCTCGATGCCGCGCAGGGTGCGGGCGACGATCTTGCTGCCGCAGCCGGGCTTGGCGTCGCCGTCGTAAGGCAGCTCGGCGATGAGCTTCATGTAGCCATAGCGGATGACGATGGACTTGGGCGGCTGAAGGTTGTCGTAGACTTTGCGGTCTTCCTCGTCGAGCATGACGGGAAGGGGAAGAATGGTGCCGGCCATGGGGTTACTCCGTTGGGTTGCCGCCGGCGGGACGTGCTATTTCCCGCTTGCGGTATGGCAAATCTGAGCGCGCACGGGCTGAGCCACCGGTGAGGTGCGATCAGGCCGAGTGCGGCGGACAAACTTGTCATCGAGCCGGATTTTTTTACATCCCGCCGACCGGCTCGACAAAGCCGGCGAGGTCCAAACACGGAGTAACGAGTGAGCGTGCGCCGTCGCACAGTCCGGTAGTTTAGCCGGTGGCGCGTCCGCGTGCATTTGGAGCAGCGAGGAAAATCGCAAGAGCAACGGCGCCGCTTCGGCGTAGGGTGCGTCAGGTCCGCGCGGACGCACCATCTGGCGTATCCGTTGGCGGTGGTGCGTCCGCGCCGAGCCTTGACGCATCCTACGCCGATCCTGTTTTGCTTCCGCATGCTCCCGGATCCGCCGCGGTCGGCCAATCGCGATTGCCGCGCTGCGAGCGATCTCCCATAATCCCGCCATGCCGTTGCCCCGCGTTGTCACCAATCTTCCGCTGCCAGCCATCGTCGATTCGCTGCTGCGAGGCCAGGTCGAGTTGTTGCCCTGGTCCGTCGCCGAGCAGGGCGATTCGGCCGTGAGCGGCATCTACACCTATGGCCACATGCACCTCGATGGCGCGATGCTCGATCGCCTGCCGGCGGTGCGGATCATCAGCAACTATGGCGTGGGGGTGGATCACATTGATGTGTTGGCGGCGCGGTCGCGCGGGATCAAAGTGGGCAACACGCCGCGCGTGCTCGATGGGGCGGTGGCGGACATGACGTTTGCGCTGCTGCTGGCGTCGGCGCGGGGGATCGTGGAGGGTGACCGTTATGCGAGGGGGCCGGAATTTCTGAAGGTGGATCACAGCCGGTCGTTGGGCTGGGAAGTGCATGGCATGACGCTGGGAATCGTGGGCATGGGCAACATCGGCGTCGAGGTGGCGCGGCGGGCACGAGGCTTCGACATGACGGTGCTGTACCACAACCGCACGCGCCGGCCGGAGGCGGTGGAGCGGCAGGTCGCCGCTCGGTTCGCCAGCCTCGATGAGTTGCTGAGGCAGTCGGATTACGTCGTACTGAACGTGCCCCTGAACGCCTCGACGCGCGGCCTGATCGGCGCCGCACAGCTCGCGCTGATGAAGCCGACCGCCACGCTCATCAACATCGCACGCGGTCCGGTGGTCGATACCGAGGCGCTGACGATGGCGTTGAAGCATGCGACCATTCGCGCGGCGGCGCTGGATGTGACGGACCCGGAGCCGCTGCCGCGCGACCATCCACTGCTGAAGATGGACAACGTGACGATCACGCCGCACCTGGGCAGCGCCACGGCGCAGACCCGACAACGAATGGCGGAGATATCGGTGGAGAACCTGCTGCGCGGCCTGCGCGGCGACGAGCTGGTGCATGAGGTGAAATGAAGCGCGGCGCCAGAGGACAGGAGACGGGAGACGGCGAGTTGGTGCGGCATTTGAAGGAGCATTCGTTCGCGTGGATGACGTGGCGTTTGAGGGGTTTCACCGGGTTCTCCAATTTCTCCGCGATCCTGTTTTCGCCGCGATTTAACTATTGCAAATGACAATTCCGCGGGCTACGATCCTCTGACTTCACCGAGGTTATCGGTATGACTTCCTGCGAGAACTCGCTCAACACCCATGTCCTTGTCCTGAACAGAATGTGGCACGCCATCCGCGTCATCGACGCGCGTCGTGCGTTCTCTCTGCTGTTCCGCAATCTCGCTGAATCCATTCGTGTCGATGACGGTTCGTTCGCCGGCTACAACTTCGAAAGCTGGAGCGATCTCTCCGCCGCTCGCGGCCAGTTCAACGGTCCGCAGCACACCGCGTACGAATGGGTGCGCACCGTTCGCATCGAACTGGCGGTGCCGAAGATCATCCGCCTGTTCGGCTACGACCGGCTGCCCAAGCAGGACGTCAAGCTGAACCGGCGCAATATCTTCGCGCGGGACAAGAACATGTGCCAGTACTGCGCGAAGAAGTTTCCCACGCAGGAACTGTCGCTGGACCACGTGCTGCCGCGCAGCCAGGGCGGCATCAGCTCGTGGACGAATCTCGTCTGCTGCTGCGTCAAGTGCAACGCCCACAAGGGCGGCCGCACGCCCGAGCAGGCGCGGATGAAGCTCTACCGCGAGCCGATCAAGCCCAAGCGCAACCCGGTGGTCCAGCTTCGGCTGGGCTCCGATAAGTACGCAAGCTGGCGCCAGTTCGTGGATATCGCGTACTGGAGCGTGGAACTGAAGTAGTCACGCGACTGAGGAATCTCGCATCGATGAAGACCCACGAAACGCCGCCTAACCGGGCGGCGTTTTTCCTTTAGGGTCCGGGCATGCATGATCTGGGCAGTTTGACCTCGCGCAAAGGCGCCAAGCTCGCAAAGAAATCCGCTGCTTTGCGTGCTTGGCGCCTTTGCGCGAGATTCAGGCGATGATTCAACTTGGCCAATTTCGCGATGCCCCGCGCCTTCGGAATCGGAGCGAAATAAGTTCCCCATTTAGCCGGCGGGCTTGCCCGCCGAGACGCCCTCGGCGG
>CAYRPN010000113.1:0-19247 GCA_964426135.1 uncultured Phycisphaeraceae bacterium
AGCCGGACGACTTGGAAAGTCGTCCCACATGCGATGTTGATCCTGCACGGCTCATAAGAAATTCCGTCGTTGGTCATTGGTCATTCGTCATTCGTCATTCATTCGTCATTCCCCCAGCGCCGCCGCTTTGACATCCCGCGCCGGCAAATCAATACTCAACAACCGAGCGACTCAGTTCTTTCCCCAAGGACTCCCATGCGCTGCCCGCGCTGCGGCCAGGATAACGACAAGGTCATCGACTCCCGCTCCACCGACGCGGGCGCCGCGATCCGTCGCCGCCGCGAGTGCGTCGCCTGCGGCAAGCGATTCACCACTTACGAAACCGTCGAGAGCAGCATCAAGCTCGCCGTCATCAAAAAGGACGGCACCCGCGTCCCCTACGACCGCAACAAGCTCATGTCCGGCCTGGAAAAAGCCTGCTACAAGCGCCACGTCTCCGCTGAGCAGATGCAGAAGATCATCGATGAAGTGGAGGAGGAACTCTTCAAGAAGTTCGACCGCGAAGTGCAATCCATCGAGATCGGCAAAGCCCTGGCGGAACGCCTGAAGAAGGTGGACCAGATCGCGTACGTGCGGTTCGCCAGTGTCTACAAGCAGTTTCGCGATCTGGATGATTTCCTCGACGAAGTGCGCGAGGTGCTCGAATCGAACCAGGCGAATCCGCCGAATCAGGGCAAGTTGTTTCAGGAATGAGGGGGAGGAAGGGGACAGGAGAAAGGGGATAGGGGACAGGAGACAGGGGACAGGGGGACACCGTTTAGCGCCCGCCCGAAGGGCGGGGTTGGCGCCCAGACGCCTGACCGCCCTCTCTTCACTGTGCCCACTTCCCCTGTATCCTGATCGTTTCCCGGCCTTCTCTTTTTGTCCTGGAGTTTTGCATGTACGAATCGATCCGCGTCGTGAAATCGTCGTCCACCAAGCTCGCGCACACGGTCGCTGTGATGCTGCTGGATCGTCAGAAGAAACTGCCCGTCGGCTACGAAACGCTGGACGCGAAACTCGGCGGGGCGATCAGCGGCGCCATCGCTCGCACCGAATTCTCCGCAGCCCGCGGCGCGGTCACCACGGTGTATCCGGCCAAAGGCGCAGCCAGGGTTTTCATCGTCGGTCTCGGCGACGGCAATCGCCTCAGCGAAGCCGTGCGCATCGCCGCCGGCAAATTGCTGGCGGCGGCGCACAACGCGCGGATCGATCACCTGGACATCCACCTGGGCCCCGCGCTGAAGGATCACGCCGGCTTCAACGCCGACGCCGTGGGCAGTGCCGTAGGCGAAGGCCTGACGCTCGCCAACTTCGAGTTCCTCACTTTCAAGGGCACCGCGAAAGATCAGGGCAAGTCCGGCGACAACGCGAGCAATGGGAACGGCGGCAACGGAAGCAAGCCGAAGGTGAAGACGCTCACCGCCGCGGTGGAGCCGGTGCTCTTCGACGCCGCCTCGCGCGGCAGCATCGTCGCGCAATCGCAGAACCTCACCCGCACTCTCGCCGCCACACCGCCTAACGTGGCGAATCCGACCTACCTCGCGGCCTTCTGCAAAAAGATGGCGAAGGATGCCGGCCTGTCCTGCACCGTCATCGACGCGAAGCAGGCGAAAAAGCTGGGCATGGGCGGCCTGTGTGCCGTGGGCCAGGCGGGATCGACCCCGCCGTGCATGATCGTGCTGGAGTGGAAGGGGCTAGAGAAGGGCCAAGGGCCAAGGGCCAAGGGCCAAGGGAAGGGCGAAGGAAAGGGCCTAGGGCCTAGGGCCAAGGGCCAAGGGGCGGAGAAGACAGAGCATTCGCTCGGCTCCGCGGCTTCTTCCCTCGGCCCTCGGCCCTCGGCCCTGGGCCCTTCCTCCGGCCCTCTTCTCCTCGTCGGCAAAGCCATCACCTTCGACACCGGCGGCTACTCGCTCAAACCGTCCGACAGCCAGACCACCATGAAGTACGACAAGTGCGGCGGCGCGGCGGTCATCGGCGCCATGCACGCCATCGCCAGCCTCAAGCTCCAGCAGCGCGTCGTCGCCGTCATCGCCGCCGCCGAGAACATGGTCGACCAGAACGCCTACCGCGTGCAGGACATCATCACGTTCCACAACGGCGTCACTTGTGAAGTCACCAACACCGACGCGGAAGGCAGGCTCGTCCTCGCTGACGCGCTGTCGTATGGCTGCGCCAAGTACAAGCCCCGCGCGGTGGTGGATCTGGCCACGCTCACCGGCGGCGTGGTGATCGCGCTCGGCTCGCTCTGTGCCGGCGCGTTCGTCAACGACACCGCCCTGCGCGAACATCTCTTCGACGCGGCGGAGCACACCGACGAGCGCCTCTGGCACCTGCCGATGTGGGACGAATACAAGGAACTGATGAAGGGCCACCACGCCGACCTGATCAATTCATCGCCGGTGCGCGAGGCCCATCCGATCCAGGGCGCGGTGTTTCTTTCCTACTTCGTCGCGAAAGACGGCGACTTCAAGAAAAAAGCGATCGTGCCCTGGGCCCACCTGGACATCGCCGGCGTCTCCGACCGCAAAAGCGACGGCCCGCTGTACCAGCGCGGCCCGACCGGCTACGGCGTGCGCCTGCTCGTGCGGGCGGTGGAGACGTGGAAGTGAACGCCCGCGTTGCGACTCCCGCGGGATGTTCAAACGCTTGCGCCTCCGCCCACCGATTGCAGCCATCGGCACTCGTCTTTTTCGTTCACCCATTCACCCATTCACCCCCTCACCCCCTCACCCCCTCACCCCCTCACCCATTCACTCCCTCACCCCAAACCTCTCCCCCGCAGAGCCGGGAGCGACGGAACAGACAACCGCGCCTCGGCTGGCAACCTCCGCTAAGATGTTGCCCCGCTCGACCAAGGAACTGTTCACGAGCGAAGCACCGAGCGAATCATCGAAACGAAGGAAGCACACCATGGCGAAGAAAACCATCGCGGACGTCAACGTGACCGGCAAGCGCGTGTTCATGCGCGTCGACTTCAACGTGCCCATGGAGGACGGCAAGATCACCGATGATCGCCGCATCCAGGCGGCGCTCGAGTCGATCAAGAGCGTCATCTCGCGCGGCGGCAGGCTGATCCTCGCCAGCCATCTGGGCCGGCCGGAGGGCACGGGCTACGAGGCGGAGTTCACGCTCAAGCCTTGCGCCGAGCGACTCAGCCAGCTCATCGGTAAGCCGGTGGGATTCCCCGGCGACACGGTGGGCGACAAAGTGAAAGCTGCGGTGGACGCGATGAAGGACGGCGACGTGATCCTGCTGGAAAACGTGCGCTTTTACAAGGGCGAGAAGAAGGGCGACGTCGCCCACGCCGCGAAGATGGCGGAGCTAGCTGACGTGTATTGCAACGACGCCTTCGGCACGGCTCACCGCGATGAGGCGACGATGGTGGCCGTCCCGCAGGCGATGAAGGCGGCGGGCAAGCCGGCGGTGGCGGGGTTCCTGCTCGAGAAGGAAATCAAGTATCTGGCGGAGGCGATCAGCAACCCGAAGCGGCCGTTCGTGGCGATTCTGGGCGGGGCGAAGGTGTCGGACAAGATCGTGGTGATCAAGGAACTCTTGAACAAGGTCGACGCGATTCTGATCGGCGGGGCGATGGCGTACACGTTCATGCTCGCGCAGGGCAAGGGCGTGGGCAAGAGCCTGGTGGAGAAGGACAAGGTGAACGAGGCGAAGGAAATCCTCGCCGCCGCGGGCAAGAGCAAGGCCCACCTCGTGCTGCCGGTGGATCACATCTGCGGCCAGCAGTTCAGCTCGATCACGCCGACGAAAACCTGCGGCGAGCAGATCGACGCGGACTGGATGGGCCTGGACATCGGCCCCAAGACGGTCGTGAATTATGCGAAGGAAATCGGCAAGGCGAACACGCTGATCTGGAACGGCCCGATGGGCGCGTTCGAGACCAAGCCCTTCCACATCGGCACGCAGCGCGTGGCGGAAGAACTGGCGCAGGCGACGGCCCGCGGGGCGACGTCCATCATCGGCGGCGGCGACAGCGCGGCGGCGATCGAGCAGTTCGGCCTGGCGAGCAAGGTCAGCCACGTCTCCACCGGCGGCGGCGCGAGTTTGGAAATGCTCGAGGGCAGGAAGTTCAACAGCGTGGGGTTGTTGGATGAGAAGTGAATGAAGAGGGCCAATGGATCAGGGCCAAGGGCCGAGGGAAAATACAGCCGCGGATAACACTGATGGCACGGATAGAGAGTTTTCCATTCGCGTCATCCGCGCTATCCGCGGTTTTCTGTTTGTTTGTTGGACAGCACCCCGTTCACCGCACCATCGCCAGAAACGGCACCATCGTCCCTGCCTTCACATCCTCGTCCGTCAGCGGCAACCGCACGAAGCCATCGGCCTCGGCAGTGTGCATGAGGTCACCTGAGCCGTGCCAGTGAATGAGGCTGGCGCTGCCGTCGGCATTGAGACGAGCGGCGCGGAAGACCTGGCGCTTGCTCGTGGGTTGGGCCGACTCCTTCATCGCGACCAGTCGCCAAGGCAGAGCGCTTGAATCTTGCGCTCCACCCGCCAGCATCAACCGCAACACCGGCCACGCGAACAGATGGGCCGTCGCCAGCACACTGACCGGATTGCCGGGCAGGCCGAGGACGAGCTTGGAAGGGGCGATTTCGGATTTGGGATTTGGGATTTCGGATTTGGGATTTGAGATCTCAGGTTCCGAGTGGCCCGTCCTTCCTGTCCCCTGTCTCCCGTCTCCTGCCTCCTGTCTCCTGTCCCCTGTCTCCTGTCCCCTGTCTCCCGCCTCCTCTCCCGCCGCATCGCTGCACACCAGCACCGGCTTACCCGGTTGAATCGCCACGCCATGCAGAACCGTGCCCAGTCCAAGTCGCTTCCACGCCCAGGGCAACAGGTCGCGCTCGCCCACGCTGACGCCGCCGGCGGTGATGACCAGGTGCGAATGCGAGAGCGCTTCCCGCGCCGCGGTCAGCGTGCGCTCCGCATCGTCAGGCACGTGAACATGCTCGAGAATCGGCGTGCCCAGCGCGGTGAAGAACGAGGCGAGCATCGGGCCGTTGGAGTTGCGAATCTGCTGTGGCTGAAGTTCATCGGTCGGCGTGGCGGGCGGGCGCACTTCGTCGCCGGTGGTCAGCACCGTGATGCGCGGCCTTTGCGACACGAGCAAATCCACCGCGCCCACCGTCGCCGCGATGCCCAGGTGCTGCGGGCCAAGCGTCGTGCCGGCGCGGAGCACGACGGCTCCGGCGCCGGCGTCGACCGCGCGGCGGTGCAGGTTCTGCCCCGGTTTCACGCGATCGATGAGAAACGTGACGGCCTCGCCGTCGCCGGTCTTCTGAGCCTTTGCCTGTTCGATCGGGATGACCGCATCGAACTCAGTCGGCACCGCGGCGCCGGTGGCGACGCGCACCACGCCGATGGCGGCAATCGATGCGGGCGGGCGAGCGCCGGCGGGAATCGTGGCGGTCACCGCGAAGCGTCTGGCCGCGCCGGCGCTCGTCGAGTTGCCCAGCGCCGTTGCGACTTCCGCGCTGCGCACCGCGAAGCCATCCACCGCCGATCGATTGAACGGCGGTTGATCGCGGTCGGCGCGCACGTCCTGCCGCAGCACGCGTCCCAGCGCGGCCGTCAGCGCGACGCGTTCGGCTCCCAGCGCCGGCACCAACGACAGCACCCGCGCCAGTGCGTCGTCGTAGTTCGGCAGCAGTCGTGGGCCGCTCATGCTCATAATCGATGTTCCGCCGCCTAATCAGAGCCGGAGTCTGCGACTCCGGTTCGACCGAGCGGCTCAACGCCGCGCTGGTCGAAACTCGGCGCGGTTGAATGTCGAACAACAGAGGGCGCAAGGCGCGTGTTTCGCATCGCCGGCTTTGAGCCGTCTCCGGGGACTCGCCGAACCGGAGTCACAGACTCCGGCTCTGACAATTCCCTGCCGGTTCTGACAACGCGACGCCCCAGCCGGGCCGTGCGATTCCTCGCCTTTCGCCACGTTGATCGACTCGGCGCCGCATCCTACACTCGCCGCATGATCAAGGCGATTGTGTTCGATTTTGACGGCGTGATCGTCGACAGTGAGCCGCTGCACTACCGCGCGTTCCTCAAGACCGCGCAGGACCAGGGCGTGCCCGTCGATTTCGGTTACGACGAATACCTTCGCAAGTACGTCGGCTACGACGACCGCGACGGCTTCCGCGCCATGATCGAATCGGTCGACGCCAGCGCGGTGGCGGCGGCGGATTTTCCGGCGAAGCTGAAACAGCTCTGCGACAGCAAGGAACACGTGTTCAAGGAGATCGTCGACGCGGGCTTCGAGACGATTCCCGGCGTGCTCGATTTCATCGCCGGCCTGCCCCGCGATCTGCCCATCGCCATCGCCAGTGGAGCGACCCGCGCGGACATCGAGTTGATTCTTGGCAAGCTGGGCATCAAGCCGCGCTTCAGCTCGATCGTCACCGCCAGCGACGTGGCCCGCAGCAAGCCCGATCCGCAGACGTATCGCGTTGCGTTCGCCGGCCTGCAGAAAAAGTTCAACAACGGCGACCTGCAGCCGCAGCACGTCGTCGCCATCGAAGACACCGCGGCGGGCATCGAGTCGGCGCGCGGCGCCGGCCTGCACACGCTGGGCCTGACCACCACCACGGATGGCGCGGGTCTCAGCCGGGCGAATCGCGTGATCAAGTCGCTCGTCGGCCTGACGTTCGAGCAGGTGCAACAATGGTTCGGGTGAAGGCCGATGCGAATGGTGAATGATGAATGACGAGTGGTGATTGTTGAAGTCAGAGCAGGCTCGTTCCGATATTTCCAATCGCGATTCATCAATCGCCATTCACGATTCGCATCGCTTCGCGGTGGCCGAGGTTCCGCCGATGGCGAACGCAGGGTGCGATGTTCCGCTCTGCGAGCGGACGCTAAACGGTCCCTGCCTTCGGTCTTCTGACCTCTGATTCTTGCACACTGTCCTCTGACCTCTCTTCCCCATGTCCAACGCACCACTAATGCTCAGCGTTTCCGGCCTTCGCGGCCTGATCGGTCAATCGCTCACGCCGTCGGTCGCGGCGCGGTTCGGCGCCGCGTTCGGTTCGTGGCTCACGGCGCAGAAGCGCGCCGGCGGAAGCACCGGCGCGCCGCACGTCGTACTCGGTCGTGACAGCCGACCGAGCGGCCAACTCGTGGAGTGCGCCGCCGTCAGCGGGCTTCTGTCGGTGGGCTGCCGGGTCACCACACTGGGCATCGTCACCACGCCCACCACGGCGATCATGACCGAGCACCTGCACGCCGACGGCGGCATGGTCATCACCGCCAGCCACAACCCGATCATCTGGAACGGCATCAAGTGTCTGCGTCACGACGGCGTCGCGCCTCCGCCGGAGGAGGCGAACGAGATCATTCGCCGGTTCAAGAGCGATGACGTGCAGTTTGTGCCCGTCGAGGCATTGAAATCCGCTTCGCACAACGCCGACGCCAATCGCGTGCATCTGGATCGCGTGCTGCCGCAGGTCGATGTCGCGGCCATCCGCAAGGCGAAGCTCAAGTGCGTGGTCGACAGCGTCCACGGCGCCGGCGGCGCGGCGGCGGCGCTGCTGCTGCGCGAACTGGGCGTGGAGCTCGTGCATCTCTACGCCGAGCCGACGGGCCTCTTCCCGCACACGCCTGAACCCTTGCGCGAGAATCTCACCGAGCTTGCCGCGGCGGTGAAGAAGCACGGCGCGCACGTGGGCTTTGCGCAGGATCCCGATGCGGATCGCCTCGCCCTGGTCGACGATCGCGGCGAGTACATCGGCGAGGAATACACGCTGGCGCTGACGGTGGAGCATGTGCTGAAGAGAGGGACCAAGGGACCGAGCGACCGAGCGACCAAGGGGTCGAGGCACGTCGCCGCGAATCTGTCGACCAGCCGCATGCTCGACGACATCGCGGCGAAGCACGGCGCGATCGTGCATCGCACGGCGGTCGGCGAGGCGAACGTGGCCGCGGCGATGCGCAGGCACGGCGCGATCATCGGCGGCGAGGGCAACGGCGGCGTGATTTTGCCGCCGGTCACGTTCGTGCGCGACAGCATCACGGGCATGGCGCTCGTCCTGGAAATGCTGGCGACGCGCGGCAAGGCGCTCAGCACGATCGTCGGCGAGATTCCGCGCTACGCCATCGTGAAGGACAAGGTCGCTTTCGATGCCGCGGTCGCGTCGCGGCTGG
Organism: uncultured Phycisphaeraceae bacterium; assembly: GCA_964426135.1. Taxonomy (GTDB): domain Bacteria; phylum Planctomycetota; class Phycisphaerae; order Phycisphaerales; family Phycisphaeraceae; genus CAYRPN01. Next base: position 8,137 of record CAYRPN010000113.1, read on the forward strand.
TGCCGGCGCTGAAGGAGACATTCGCCAGCCAGAAGATCGATCTGCAGGACGGCGTGCGCATCGACTGGCCCGACCGCTGGGTGCATGTGCGCCCCAGCAACACCGAGCCGATCATGCGGCTCATCGCCGAGGCTCCGCGCGATGAGGATGCGAAAGCGATCATCGCGCAGGTGCGGGCGGCGCTCGGATTGAAGTGATCGCGGCGATCGCGGCACGGCTCGCCGGGCGACTCATCCCACGGTGATCAGCGACATCGTTTCCAGTCGCTTCCCGATTGCCGGCGCAAAGGTCACGCGCAGTGCCACGCGCTGCAGCGTCGGCAACTGGTCCACTTCAAGGCGGAAAAGATAGGCGCGGGTGACGGGATCGTAGAATTCCTGGTTGGCCTCGCGGGTGAGCATGTCCAGCTTCCAACTGAAAACCTTCTGCGATTCAATGAGCTGGCCCTGCCGGTTGACGGCGAAGACTTCAAACTGGAACGTGCCCACGGCCTTGATGGTGTCTTTCAATTCGTCCTGAAACTCGACGCGCGATTCGAGCAGAATCTGCTTGTCCAGTTGCACGAATCGCGTGGAAGGCAGCAACCGCATCTGCACCGGTCCGATCTGCCAGGCAGTGGTCCCGGTCGGCGTGCCGTTCTGGCGCGGGACAGCCGGTTCTCCCTTCATGATGCAGCCTGCGGCACAGGCGAGGAAGCCGAAGCAGCACAACATGGCGAATCGCTGAATCCCCATCTGCATCACCTTAAATCTGGCGGCGTGCTTGAGCAAGGCCCGGCTGCGGACTCGCAGGGCTTTTCAAATCTCCATTTCCGGATAGGTAGTGGATCACCGGTTTGAACACAAAGGACACAAAGCCACGAAGGACACTAAGAATTTCTCAGAGAATCAAGCCCTTTCATCTTCCTCTTCGTGACCTTCGTGCTTTTGTGTTCTTTGTGTTCTTTGTGATTCCAGGGAAGAACCATTTGTCTGCGAGACCTGAAAAGCGCGGCGACGGAAACGCTGAGGATGAAGCGTCCGGCGTCGTTGCCGGGTTCACGCGCATTTCGAGATTCGCGCGCTTCACTTTTCACCCTGCAGCCCGAACTTCAGCGAGTCCAGGTTCATCAGGCCGCCGGCTTTGGATGGATGCGTGAAGACGACGTGCAGCGCGGTGATGCCCTGGTGTTTCAAGGGCACGGAGAGTTCGGTCCACGTTTCCCAGCCACCGGTGGGCTTGACCTCGACGCTGGCGAGCAGCTTGCCGTCGGGCTTGTCCGCCCGGAACTCGATGCCGCCGCCGACACCGCCGCTGGCGACGCGACAGGTGATTTTCTCGACGTTGGTGAGGTTGATGCGATCGAAGCGGGCGAAGTGGCCGTGGTTGATCGCGCCGAGGAACACGCCGCCGCCGGCGGTTTTGCCGCCGAGTTTCTGCGGACCGTGGATGCCGTCGGCGGATTCCGCCTCGATGGTCGGAAGCCGAACGGTCACGCTGCCGCGCCCCGTCAGCGGTCCGACGGGGCCGCCGCCGCTGTCGGTGTAAGTCGCCTCAAGGACAAACCCCGCGCCGCCGGTGGCCGCGGATTTGGGCAGGGGGATGGCGCCGAAGACGCCTTTGACGGTTTGCGCGGTCGCGGCGTCGGGTTTCATGTCGAAGATCCACGCGACCATCTGCCGCGTCTGCTCCATCGTGTGCTGGCTGTGCGGCAGCATGTGCGCCTGCACGCCCCAGACCCCGCCGGAACCCTTGATCACGCGCTCGGCGGCCAGTTCGAGCGCCTTGGCATCGCCCTTGTATTTCTGGGCGATCTCCAGCAGCGCGGGCCCGACCACCCGGCGATCCGGCGCGTGGCAGTTGAAGCAGTCGCTGCGCTTCATCAGTTGCAGGCCCGGCGGATCGTCGCTGCCGGAGCCGGCGCTCTTGAGCGCGGCGGTCACCACGGTGCGCGGCCCCATCGCGGCGTCTTCGTAGTCGGACGTTCCGTCCTCCGCGTCCGTGATGGCGACCTTGAAATGCACGGAGCGCTGCGGATCGACGAAATCGCCCTCGCGCGGCGATTCAAACTTCACCACCGGCGGCGCGTTGCCCACCAGCACCGGAACCGCCGCCGTCGATGACGCACCATGCGGATCGGTGACCGTGAGTTCCACGGTGTAAACACCGGCCTGATCGAAGCTGACCGTGGGATTCGCCTCGTTCGACAACTCGCGTTCGATCGTCTTCGGCGCTGCCACCGGTGCGCCGGCGGGCTGAGCGGCGCCGGTCGGTGCCGCGGCCTGCGGCACGGTGCTGATCGCCCGCCAGCGGTAAGTGAGTTTGTCCTTCGTGTCCTTGTCGCTGGTGCCGGCACTGCTCAGCGCGACTTTCAGCGGCGCCTTGCCGATGTTGTTGGTGGCGCCGGCCTTGGCGATCGGCGCTCGGTTGCCGCGTTCGTAGGTGATGTGCAGCAGGCGCGAGTCCGCATTGGGCCCCCAGCCCGCGCCGAACTCGAGCATGTAAAGCGTGCCATCCGGCGCGAACTTGAAATCGCACGGACGCTTGAACGCAAGTTTGGGCACGAACGGTTCAATGCCGACGAGATTGGAGTCCTTGTCGAGCCGCGCCCACTTCAGGAACGGTCGCTGCCAGTCGTAGATGATGAGGCAGTTGTCGAAGTGAGCGGGAAAGCCGTGTGCCGCGTGAGCCTTGGGATCATGGTGATAAACCGGGCCGGCGCAGGCGGTGCGTCCGCCCTTGCCGAGCATGGGGAATTCCTTGGAATCGCCGTACGGGTAATAAATCCACGCGGGCTGGGCGGGCGGCAGTTCCTTGGCGCCGGTGTTGTTGGGGCCTTCGTTGATGGGCTTGGCGGGATCGAATTTGGCGCCGACTTTTTTCGTGGCGAAGTCGTAATCGAAGTAGGGCGCGTTGGGTCCGACGAAATAGGGCCAGCCGAAGTTGCCGGCTTTTTTCGCCTGGTTGATCTCGTCATAACCCCGGCTGCCGCGCGGGCCGTCGCCGCCGGAGTCGGGGCCGACCTCGCCCCAGTAGACGTAGCCGGTGCGCGGATCGACATTCATCTTCCATGGGTTGCGGCAGCCCATCACGAAAATCTCAGGCCGCCCCTTGGAGCCATCCTTGGGAAACAGGTTGCCGTCGGGAATGGTGTAGCTGCCCTCGGGCGTGGGCTTGATGCGGATGATCTTGCCGCGCAGGTCGTGCGTGTTGGCGGAGGATTTCTGCGCGTCCCACGGCTCGCGACCGGCCCTCTCATCGATGGGCGCGAAGCCTTCCGAATCGCCGTGTGGATGCGTATTGTCGCCGGTGGAAAAATAGAGCGAACCATCCGGCCCGAACGCCATCGACCCCGCGTGATGGCAGCATTCCTTGCGCTGCTCCTCGAACTTCAGCAGCCGCTTTTCGCTGCTCATGTCCAGCTTGTCGCCGACGATGTTGAATCGGCTGATGTACTGTCCGGAGAAATCCTTGGGCGAGTATTGAAAGTACACCCATCCGTTCTTCGCGAAGTCCGGATCGAGCGCGACGCCGAGCAAGCCGTTCTCCTGATCGGTGAAGACGGGAATCTCGCCGACGTCGACAAGCTGCTTCGCGTCCGGCTTCCACGCCTTCACCTTGCCGCGCAGCTCGATGAGAAAGAGCCGACCGTCCGGCGCCAGATCAATCTCCAGCGGCTGCGGCATGCCGGCGGCAAGCTCGGTGAACTCGAAACGGTCGTCATCGAACGGCGATGGGTCGGCGGCGATGCACGGCATCGCGCCCCAAAGCAGTGGCAGCAACAGGGTGACAAGCGTGCGGCATGAAAAGTGCATTCAAGGTTCCCTTGTCGAAAGCAGAACAACGCAACGGCGAAAACTCGGCCGTGTTTGCGGTCCTATGTTCTTGTCATTGGAGGCGTCAGGGTTGCAGAGGCGTGTGCCGGTTGCGGGACTAGAGCGTTCCCAACGCATTCGTAGCGGGTGCCATGCAACGCCGTCAACCAATTGTGACGGATTCACAACCTTTATCGAAAGAAAAAGCTCCTTTCCGATGATGAGTTTGAGGCCTCGACATCTGAAAGGAGCTCAACAATGGCAAGGATGCTGCCACGCGCGATCGACGCGCTTACATCGTATCGGAGCCAGTTGCTTGCGGCCTTGAGGATTCTCCTCGAGGCCCCCCTTTTTCGAACGACCCCTCGCGCGATGATCGGCGAGTGCGATGGTCGCCGCGCATGCTCGTCGTCGCGGCGGTGCTGATGAGCTGGCTGCCGCAGCCGACGCTGCGCCGGCGGTTCAGCGCCGCGTGGGACGCGCTGGCGACGCTGTTCCCCGGGCGTCGCCGGGCGGGACGCAGTTACCAGGGCTTCAGTCAGGCGCTCCTGACGCAGTCGCCGGCCGTGCTCAGGGCGGTCGAAGCGCAGCTGCGACAGCAGACGTGCGAACTCCTGGGGCCGCGCTGGACGATCTTCGGCTACGAAGTGTTCAGCGTCGATGGCACGCGCGTCCGGCTGCCGCGCACGCAGGAAATCCAAGAAGCCTTCGGCACCGGCGGAAAGGACGGCGCCATGCCGCAGGCCACGCTCACCACGCTGCTGCACATGGGCAGCCCCCGGGGCGGAGTCACCTTCGACTACCGCGTCGGTCCTGCCCCCGGGGGCCGACGCCAGCGAGCGCCATCACCTGCGGGCCATGGCCCACCGTCTGCCCGCCGGCGCCTTGCTCGTCGCCGACGCCGGATTCACCGGCTACAACCTGTTGCGCCATCTGATCGACTCCGGCCGGCACATCCTCATCCGCGCCGGCGCCAACGTCTCTCTCCTGCGGAAGCTCGGATTCGACGTCGAGGAAAAGCAGGACACCGTCTACCTCTGGCCCGCCGACGCCCGTCGGCGCGGAGACCATCCGCTGGTCCTGCGCCTCATCCGCTTGCGCGACGACAAGCCGCGACCGAGGCGTCGCGGTCGCAAGAGCAAATCCAAACCGCGCTGCATGAGCCTGCTCACCGATCTCTCCCGCGCGAAACTCTCGATCAGCCAGGCCCGCGAGATGTATCGCCGACGCTGGGAAAGCGAGACGTTCTACCGCGCCCTCAAGCAGACCATGAACAAAACGAAGATGCTCAGCCGGTCGCCCGCCCAGGCTGCTCTGGAACTGCGCTGGACGATGGTGGGACTGTGGATGCTGCGCCTCTGGAACGCCGCCGCCTTGATCGGCCAAAAGCGCGATCCCCTGTGCGGCAGCGTCGCGCAGGCGCTCAGCATCATCGAAACACATCTGCGTCATCTGAGCGAAACTCCTCAGCGGGCTCGTTGGCGACTGTGGCGACAACTGGCAGACGCGCGACAGGACACCTACCGACGCAGGAAGAGCAAGCAGAGCCGGGACTATCCTCGCCAAAAGCAGAACCCGACCCAGCCGCCCACGAAGCCGAAACTGCGCAACGCCAATCGCGAGGAACGCGCTCGCGCAAGGCGAATTCTCAGCCAAATCGCGTGGGATGGTTGACGGCGTTGCATGGCACCCAGCATCGTCGGAATGATGGACTACACCCCAGGGCTATTCAATGCTTCTTGTGTGGGACATCGCATGTAGGGTGGCCACCGCATGTAGGGTGGCCACCGCCCACCATGAACGCGGGACAGCAAGAACCCACGAACGGTCGGGCCGGCGCAACGAAAGGGCAAGCGAAACGTGCAACTGAGAGCACAAGGCTCATCGTGGTGGGCGGTGCCCACCCGACGAATGCGCCGCTACACCACGATCGCCCGATGCCACCACAGACCATCACTCCGTCTTCTTCGGCTCCTCGGTCTTTTTCTTGGGAGCGGCCTTGGTCGCAAGGGCGGTGCGCTGAGCTTCGGTAAGGACATCCTTGCTCACGGTCGCGTAGAACTCGTCGCGCAGTTTGTCGAGGTCCGCATCTTTCATGTCGTCGCTGGTCTTTTTGCCGGACTCGAGCGCCAGAGACTTGACCTTTGCTTTCTGGTCGTCGGTCAGTTCCGCCTTGCTGAACTTCACGCCCGCGCCGGTGTAGAAGTTGTAGCCGCGCGCGACCTGCCGATGCTCGGGCGAGAGTGACGCAAGAATCTTCTTCTTGTGCTCATCTTCGATCGCCTCGCGCGGAGCGCGGGCGGCCTTGAGGTCATCGCTCGCCTTCTTGGCGGCTGCTTTGTCGGTACCGGCCTTGGCGGCCTTGGAGGCGGCATCCAGTTCTTTCAGCTTCGCGCCGTTCGCATCGTCCCACGCCTTGATCGCCGCCGCGCGGGCCTTGAGCGCCTCTTCGTACTTCGCCTTGGCATCGCCTTCCAATTTGAGCTCGCGCGCCAGGAAGGCGTAGTAACCCTGGGCCGCCGACTTCTCCTTCGGCTTCTCCGCCTTCTTCGGCTCCTCCACCGCCAACGCGAAGGGCAGCGCCGCCGCCAACAGCAATGCCATGGCCCAGCCGCCGACAAACACTTGATTCAAAGAACGCTTCATGGATGTGACCTCCGGACCGAAATCCGTGCGTCGCCGCGGCCGGTCCCTCCCGCGACGAAGAAAATGAACCTGCAAACGCCCGCGAAACCACCAGCAACAAAGTAACACGCGCGGACGGAAATGCAAAGCATGCTAGCGGCGTGATAGACGGGCCTGCCAGATTTTCCGGGGCCTTGCTCCCTCCTTCCGGGGAGAGGGTGGCCGAGTCCCCGGGGGACGAGGCCGGGTGAGGGTCGGGGTCGGAATGCCAGCCCCGTCTTAATGGGGAGACCTCCCGGCGAACCGAGTCAGATTCTCTGGCTGCATGGGTATAGTGATCTGACCCTCGAAGATTGGAACACCTGATGAACACCTTGCCCCGTTTAGCAACCGCGATCGTCATCGCCTGCTGCGCCCAGGCTGCCGCGGCCGCGCAGCCTTCCTACACCGTTGTCATTTCGAAGAAGACGCATGCGGACGCATCCTGGAAGCAGGTGGTCGCGGCGCTGACGACGAAATATCCCGGCGCGGCGGTCGTCGAGTTCGACAAGGCGGTGGCCGACGCGCTGCCCGCGCTGAAGGAGCAGCATCCGCGCTTCACCTGCTTCGTCGCCACGCCCGCCGAGGCCACGCGCGAGTTTGTCGCGCAGGTGCATCGCTTGACTCGGCAATACGACAACGACCCCTACACCGACACGATCTGGGGCGTGCTCACCGGCTTCGATGCCGGCAATGCGCTGCGCATCGCGCAGCACAGCGATCCACTGACCATTCACAAAGTCGCTTCAGGAACCGAGGTGGCGCTGGAGATGTGCGAACAGGGCGTGTGGTACTGCGAACTGAACAAGAACAAGATGGTGAGCAAGTCCAAGTCGGGGGAAGCGGCTGCGGAAAAGAAAGTCGATACCGACACGACCAAGCCCCTCGTCGACACGCTCAACGATTACAAGGCCGATCTCTTCGTCACCAGCGGCCACGCCACCGAGCGCGACTGGCAGATCGGTTATCGCTACCGCAATGGCTACTTCAAGAGCGGCGCGGGCAAGATGTGGGGCGAGGACACCGCGGGCAACAAGCACTTCGTTGCGTCGACGAACCCCAAGGTCTACCTGCCCATCGGCAACTGCCTGATGGGTCACATCGATTCCACCGACGCCATGGCGCTGGCGTGGATGAACTCCGCCGGCGTGAATCAGATGGCGGGCTACACCGTGCTGACGTGGTACGGCTACGCGGGCTGGGGCTGCCTGGATTATTTCGTGGAGCAGCCGGGACGGTACACCTTTGCGGAAGCGTTCTTCGCCAATCAGCATGCAATGATTCACCGCCTGGAAACTTTCTTCCCCGAGAACGCGAAGGACTTGGCAGACCTGGAAAAAATGCGCCCCACCAAGGCGATCGTCGTCGGTGATGCTGCGAAGAAGGAAGGCTTGAAACAGCAGGACGGCTTCGGGCTGATCTACGACCGCGACACCGTCGCCTTCTACGGCGACCCCGGCTGGATCGCCCGCATGGCCCCACCGGCAGCCGGCGCGCTTGCCTACGAGCAGACGCTGACGGAGAAGGACGGCACGTTCACGCTCGACATCAAGCCCAACCGCGGCGAGAAAAGTTTCGAGCCGGTGAACAAGAACGGCGCCCAGCGCGGCTGGCGCCCGATCGTCGCGTTTCTTCCGAAGCGCGTCGATGCAGGCAAGTTGGAGATCGTCGAGGGCAAGGATCTGAATCCCACGATTGCCGACGATTTTGTTCTCGTGCCGAATCCGAAGACGTGCGATCCGGCGAAGGCGTATCGCGTGGTGTTTCGTGTGAAGTAGGTTGGCAATCAGTCGCAGTGAACTTCGTGCCGGAATTCAACGCGAAGGACACGAAGGCACGAAGAACACGAAGAAATGAAGAAAGAGAGTGAGAGAAATGAGATACAGGAAACAGACCCGCTCCGGCTTCTTCCAACTCTCATCTCACTTCGTGTTCTTCGTGCCTTTGTGTCCTTTGTGGTTCTTCCGCTTTCACCTCCGCAGGTTGCAAAGAAGCCCCACGCCTTTACCATGCCGCCATGCGAGTGATGGCCGACGAAAATCGCGTCCGCACGCTGATCGACGAACTGGTCCAGGCGATCGCGCGTGACATCAAGGCCGCCGCCGCCGCCGGCGACAGCCGACCGTGGGCCATCATCGGCATCCGCAGCCGGGGCGATGTGCTGGCGCGGCGCATGGCGGAGACGCTGAAGCTGCAGAAAGTCGGCACGCTCGACATCACGCTTTACCGCGACGATCTTTCCGAGGTCGGATCGCAGCCCATCGTCCGTCCCACCGAAATCCCCTTCGACATCGACGGCCTCAATGTCGTCCTCGTCGATGACGTGCTCATGAGCGGTCGCAGCGTCCGCGCGGCGTTGCAGTGCCTGATGGACCTGGGCCGGCCCAAGCGCGTGTGGCTGGCGGTGCTGGTGGATCGCGGCCGGCGCGAGCTGCCCGTCGCGCCGGATCACGTGGCGCTCGATCTCTCCGGCAGCGCTCGCGCTCGGAACGCGGGCGGCAGCACGGTCGGGCGCGGCGGCGGCGAATTGGCCGATGCCGTGGCGGGCGATGAGCGCGTGGCCGTGCACCTGAAACCCACCGATCCGGATGACGCCATCATCGTCATGCTCAGCAAGACCAGAGGGGCGGGTGCCGCGTGAAGAAGTGGCATGGCAAATTGAAAATTGCAAATTTTCAATTTTCAATTTTCAATACAACCTCCGCTTCCGATCTCCTTGGAGTCCTCGCGTGACCCAGATCAGCAGCGATTACCGCTGGCCTCACAAGCATCTGCTCGGCCTCGAGGAACTCTCGGCTGAGGATATCCGCTTCGTCCTCCAAACCGCGCGCGGGTTCGAGGAAGTCAGCACCCGCAGCGTCAAGAAAGTGCCCTCGCTGCGCGGCAAGGTCGTCGCCAATCTTTTCTTCGAGGACTCCACCCGCACCCGCATGAGCTTTGAGCTGGCCGCCAACCGCATGTCGGCGGATGTGCTCAACTTCACCAGCAAAGGCTCGAGCGTTTCCAAGGGCGAGACGCTCGCTGACACGGCCCGCACCATCGAGGCGATGGGCGTGGATGTCTGCGTGCTGCGGCATCACCAGAGCGGAGCGCCCGAGCAGCTCTCGCATCGCGTGAAGTTCTCCGTCGTCAACGCCGGCGACGGTCAGCACGAGCATCCCACGCAGGGCCTGCTCGATATCTACACGCTGGCGCGGAAACTAGGACGCGACGACTTCGACATGACCGGCGTCACCGTCGCCATCGTCGGCGACATCGCCCACAGCCGCGTCGCGCGATCCAATGTCCACGGCCTGATCAAGCTGGGCGCCCACGTGATTCTCGTCGGCCCGCCCACGCTGCTGCCGCGATCGTTCACCGACCTGGGCTGTGAGTTGTCGAACAAGCTGGATGACGTGCTGCCGCGCGTCGATGCGATCAACATGCTGCGCATCCAGTTCGAGCGCATCAGCGGGCAGGTCTTCCCCAGCCTGCGCGAATACGCGACGTTCTACGGCCTGACCGCGCGGCGGATCGCGCAGTGCAAACCGAACGTGTGGGTCATGCACCCGGGCCCGATGAACCGCGGCGTGGAGATCGAATCCGCCGTCGCCGACGGCCCGCACAGTTTGTACCTGGAACAGGTCGCCAAGGGTCTGGCGATCCGCATGGCGGTGCTGTTTCTGGTGACGAGCGTGAAAAACGCGGAGGCCGCCGCCATTTAGCCGGCGGGCTTGCCCGCCGTGAACCTCAAGCGCGCCTCCGATCCCCGAGCCACCAATGGCCCCCGAGCCGCCAACGACGTCCGAACCGTCCCGCCCCGCCAAGCCGTCGTAACCGCCGCGCGTCCCGTGAATCACACGCCCGCGGCGAGCAAGCTCGCCGGCTAAATGACGCCATCGACCGCGAACCCCAAACCACGATTCGCGCCTCGCCATCCAAAATCCGAAATCCCAAATCCGAAATTCTTCTTCATGCCCGGCCTACTTCTCATCATCTCCGGTCCCAGCGGCGTCGGCAAAACGACGATCACGCATCACGTCGAGCGCGTGCTCGGCGGCGAGTTCAGCGTGTCGCTCACCACCCGCAAACCCGGCCCCGGAGATCGCGACGGCATCGATTATCACTTCGTCAGCATGGAAAAGTTCGCACAAGCGCGCGATGGCGGTGAACTGCTGGAGCACGCCGAGGTGTATCCCGGCCTGTGTTACGGCACGCCGCGCAAGCCCGTGGACAAGGCGCTGGCGGAGCATCGGCTGATGATCCTGGAGATCGACGTGGACGGGGCGATCCAGGTCAAGAAGAAAATGCCCGACGCGTACTCGCTTTTCGTGCTGCCCCCCAACGAGCATGTGCTGCTGGAGCGACTGCGAGCGCGGGGCCGGGACGATGAGGCCGCCATCCAGCGCCGCTTCGCCAAGGCCAAACGTGAAATCGTGAAAGCCTGGGAGTGCGGCGTGTACGACCAGTTCATCGTCAACCGCGACCTGAACCACGCAGTGAACGAAGCGGTGCAACTCGTGCAGACGGAGATGGCGCGGCGCACGAAGGCGTAGGGTGCGTCAAGGCTCGGCGCGGACGCACCATGTTGAACCTGTGGTTGCGATCGTGAGCGCAACGGGTGTAGTCCATCATTCCGGCGATGCTGGGTGCCATGGGTAAGCGGAGTCTTCG
>CAYRPN010000114.1:0-19167 GCA_964426135.1 uncultured Phycisphaeraceae bacterium
GGAGCTTGGTGTGAATGCGGAGCGCCTTGCGATACGGATCGCTGTGGCGAAAGTGCGGCGCGCCACCGGGGGCCATGACTTCGTACACGTACTCACGCTCGCCGACGGTCTCGCGGATCAAATCGCCTTGCTTCGGTGCGGTCTGTTCGCCGTCGAGCACGAGGTTGGTGGTCAGGATCAAGTAATCACGCGACTCAACCCGCAAGAGCACTCCAGCGCCGTTGTCCACGTCGAACTGGGTCTTGCCGATCGTGGCCTGGATTTCGATTGAAGAACCACCTTCACCGCGCTGATACACGACGCTGCGCGTCGCGTGCGTGGTGCGCTGGTCCTCCAACCAATCCGAACCTCGTTGGAGCAGGTCGATCACGGCGGCCTCCTTACGGAGTGAGCATCACGCGGACCTTGTTGTCCGTCGTTCCGGCGGCGCGCACCGTCTTGCCGATGAGCGGCCGGCCGGAGCCCGAGCCGCCGGACCCACTGCCGGAACCACCGGACCCGCCGCTGATGTGAGTGACCTGTTTGAGCGCGATGTCCCAGTACACCTTCGTGCCGTTGGGTATGTCGGTGCCGGCGCCAGTCGCCTTGGGCAACTCGAACACACCACGCACAGCCAGCGCACCGAGTTTGCCGGCGCTGATGTCCAGCCGGGTGATGCCGATCAGATCGGCGAGGACGACCACGTCGCCGGCCACGACATTTGCAGCGGGCGTGTAGTCGATGTTGAGTCCATCCTGAATGAAAACGCCGATGGGCATGGGAATGCTCCCTTAAGGATTGCGAGTGGTTCAAGTCACAATGAGAGCCGAAGCGCCACGTCTCGGCGGCGCCAGGGGCTTAGACTTCGCCCTTCATCTTCACGCCGCCGCGCGGCTCCTGAAGCGCCACACCGAAGTCGTGGTAGCCGCGCATCTGGATGCCGAGCATGTTGAAGTCAGCATCGGCACTCTCGACCGTGGGGCGCTCCTGGCCGTTGAGGAAGGCGACCTCGATGACCGGCATGTCGTTGGGATCGGCCAGCAGGTACCACGCCTTGGCTGAAGCGCCGGTGTAGACCGCGTTGGACAGGTAGCTGGAGCGCACGACCTTGAACTTGCCGGCGTGCGGATTGCTCACCAGCGTCTTGGTGTTCGCGGTCGTGTCGCGCAGCTCGGTGGAGTTCATGAGCTGTGATGCTTTGACGAGCAGCGCGTTGGCCACGAGCAGGATGACCGGCGTGGCGCCCAGCGGGTGGCCGTCGGGGTCGGTCTGGTTGAGGAACAGCAGCTCCGCCGCCGTCAGGCCGTCGATGCCGATCGCGGTGTCGGCGCCTTCGGCGTAGTTGGCGTTGGCGAGCGCGAAGAACGCGGCGTTATTCAGGAAGGTCGACCAGAACACCTCGTTGAGCTTGAGTGCCGCACCACGTCCGAGCCGGCGCGGCACCGCCGTGAGAGCGTCGAGGTCATCGTTGATGATGTCGCGCCGATCGATGGAGAACATGCGCCCGTAGGTGCGGGCCTGGTTGGTGTAACTGGTCTCGCCGACCGTCGCGTGTTTGAGTTCGCCGCCCGGGGCGACCTCTTCGTACTGGAAGCCGCCGGTCAGGCTGTAGCTGGAGATCTGCTTGAAGTCCCGGACCGGCCGGATCGCTGCGATCTCGCGCCAGGTGGATTCGACCGCCTCGAAGCCGGCACGGAGGAACTTGTTCGCCACGTTGGAGAGAATGCCCGGCAGGCTCATTGTGCTCGGGCCGGCCGCTTCGAGGGTGGAGACGCCGTTGCCGGGGGTTCCGGGGGCGGCGAAGGCGAAGCGCAGGAGTTCCTGGATGTTGGAGCGGCCCACGCCGTGGTAGCCGTTGGCCTGTGCGAACAAAACGAGCAGATCGCCCAGCCCAAGGCCGTGACGGAACCGCTGACTGGCGGCCTGCAGCACGGGTTCGGCGTACTGTTGCTCCACATCTTCGAGGCCGCCGGTCATGCACAGCGCGGCCTCGATGACCTGGGCGTCGCTGCCGACGCGCTGGCGGATGAGCGTTGCCGGCGCTCGGCGGGAGAGTCGCAGCACCTCGAGCTCGTAGCGCTGCACGTCCCACTTGGCGTCGAGTGCCTGCTTGCACATTCGCTCCATGTCGTCGGCCAGCTCCGGCCGCTCGATCACGACCTTGGCCGTCATCTCCGCGACGCGGGTACGGCGCTCGTGCTCGGCGCGGGACCGCGCGATGATCTGATCCAGTTCATCGGCTTCGGGGATCGTCGCCGAAATGCCCTTGCTCGCTGAGGCGTTGACGGTGCCGGGTGTGGGATCGAGCGTGGTGGTCCCCTGGTCCTGTGCGTTGCTGTTCGTTGCGGCGGTGTCGGGCATGATGGTGAACTCCTTGGCTCCGCCCCCGCCCCCGGATGTTCCGGAGCTTCCGTGGGTGGCGGCGGCGATGTTGGCGGTGGTGTTTCCGTCGGCCCCGAGGTCGACGAAGCTGATCTCTCCGAGTGTGGTTTTGCGGGCCACGTACACAGGCCCTTCGAAGCGACGGCCGTTGACCACGACGTACTTGCCGGCCTTGACGTGTTCGACTTCGTGAACAACCGTGCCGATGGATGCCTGCCAGGGGAAGCCGCGCTTGCCGCTGACGACGATCTCCTTGGCGGCGGGCGTGTCGCGCGACACGAGTCCCTCGGCGATGAGCTTGCCGTTCTCAACGGCGATCCGTTCGGTGTGCCCAACGCCAGCATGCATGCTGTGGCCAAACCGGATCGGGCGGCGCTGCGACGGAATCGCCAGGCCCTGAAGGTCGACCACGACGGAGTTGCGCCAGCCGTCGACCCGCATGGCGTCGCCGGTGTAGGCGACCATCGAGAACTTAGGCAGCGACTCGCCCGCCCCTTGTGAAGGCTGGTCAGCACTTCCGGGGACGGGGGCGGGGGCGGCGGCGGCTTCGACGTTGAGTTGAACCGTGGCGCACACAAACGCCAGGCCCGCGGGCACGTCATTGTCAGTGGTCGCGAGTGGCTTGCTCATTACATCTCCTCGACGGCGATTTCCGCGTCGTCGTCTTCATCGCGGGTCGTGGTGGGTTCAGATGGTGCGGGAGCGGGCGCGGTGTCCTTGTCACTGAGGCCGAGTTCGCGCATGAGCGCCGTCTCGCGAGCACGCTGTCGCAGTTCCGTCTCCCAGTCGCGGCCTTGCTTGGCGTATTCGATGGCGAGTGTGGTGGTGTGGCTCGTAAGCCGTGTGGACTGCGCGTTCGCTTCCTTCGCGGGATCGACGTGTTCGAATCCGTCCCAGAACCACTGATGATCAAAAGGACGGCGATCGCGCGACCGCATCCACTGTGGCAGAAGACCTTCGATGAGGACTGCCTCGTCGATCCACGCTTTGAGGATGCGATCGAGAACAACCTGGGCGATGTGGGCCTGATCGACGCGGATCGCCTTGTAGTAGGTCTGGTGATCGAGCCGACCGGAGGCGTAGTTGTAGCCCGATGAATCACCGGCCGCGACGTTGAACGGCATGTTCAGGCACCGGGCGATCTCGGCCAGCACGGATTCGATGAACTCGACGTGGTTCGTGGATGGATGCTCGGCCTTGATCTGCGCTGGTTTCCAGCCCTGCGGCAGCACCATGCCCAGGCCGCGCTCCATCTCGAAGACGTCCATCGGCTCGAGCGGATCGGCCTCGCCGCCGGCGGGCACGTCGGTGTAGATCGGCAGCGCGAAGTTCGCAGCAGTTTCCGCAGCAGTGAGGACCGCGAGGCGATAGCGTCGCAGCAGCGCGAACAGCGGCAGCGCCGGCGTCAGTTCGGGAATCCCCCGGCTCTGGCCGGGGCGCTCGGCGCGGAACAGATGAATCACCAGTTCCGCCGGCACCGGGTCATACGCCTGCAGCGCCGGTGCCCACGATCCCGCATCTCCGGGATGTTTTCGCAGGACGTGATATTCGGCAGGGTTGCCCGCCGCGTCGAAGACGATGCCATCGACAACGCGCTCGGCTCGGAAGGCAAGGTGGGGCGTTGCTACCTGGTCGGCCTCGACAAGCCGTAGGTCCAGCTGCACCGGCGAATCCACGGCGGAGTTGGTGTGCAGAATCGAGAACACTTCACCCGATTCAGCCCGTCCCATGCGCATCGTCCGCAGCACGCCGGCCAGGTTTACCGCTCGCGCCCATCGCATGAACTCTCGCTCGATCAGGTTGTTCGCCGCGCGATCGGGCGACAGCATCTGCAGCCGCGGGCCGGTGCCGATCGTGTCGTTGGCGAGAGTCAGCACGATGCCACGGGCGTAGCTGTTATTGGCGACTTCGTAGCGGGCGCGGTTGCGCAGGATGCGGCGCACGTCTGGACTGGCCGCAGCGTCGGCGCTGAGCGCATCGGCATTGGCCCAGTGCCTGCGGTTCTCATCATTCGTCTGCGCCGCGTCGTACTTCCCCCGGATCGACGCGGGATGCCCGCCGCGGTCGATGGCCCGGCGTGAGTCGCTTCCGTGCTCATCACGCCGGGCCATCGAGACGAGTTGCCGCAGCCAATTGAACATCCGTGTCCTTGATGAGGGTGCGAGCGTCCGTGCAATCCGAGGGCGAAGACTTCCGGCGGGTCAGGCTGTTCCCGGGGGCACGAGTTTCGTCGTGCGGAACGGCAGGCCCTTGCGCTTGGCGGCTTCCTTGGTCGCCAAGTAGCGATCGGCGGCGATTTGGTCCTGCAGCGAATGCTGCTCCATTTCGCCGCTGTCGCCCTTGGCGCGCTTGGGCCCTTTGGCGTTCTCTTCGATCGCGTCTTTGAGCGTTTCGTCTGCCATGAGTGTGAAAGTGAGGGTGCAACGAGGGTTTGATCAGCAGAAAGGAACGGCCGGGGCCGGGGGGGGGCGCTCCGCCCCGTGCGTGGCAGAGGCCCGGCCCCCCGGCCCCCCGGTCTCCCGGCCCTCACCCCTCCACCCGAACTACTTCTTCGGGACGGCGGGAACGTCCGACGGGTTCTCCGGCAGGTCGACCGACGCCGTGCCGAAGGCGATGATGCCCTTGGCGTTCTCGGTGAGCGCGAGCAGCCGCTCCTTGTCCTTCTCGAAGATGCCGCTGGCGCGGTCCTTGCTCTGGCTGTTGACCAGCTCGACGTAGCCGGCCTTGAAGCGGCGCACCAGGTCGCGCACCTCGGCGTTCTCGATGGTGTTCACCTGCTCGTCGCCGGGGAACTCGGCGACCGGGTAGGACTGCGGGTGGGTCTTGGGCAGGTCGAGCGGGTTGGCGGGCTTGGCGATCACCTCGACGTAGCCCTCCAGCCGCTCGAGGTACGACGTGGCGCGGTTGCGGTCGTGGACGTTGAACTCCGCCTGCTTGCTGGACTGCGAGGCGATGAGCTCATCGGCGAAGGTGACGATGCGGTCGGCGGCGCCGGCGATGTCAAAGTTGGCGACGGTTGCGGGCATGAGGGGTCTCCTGGAGTGATGGTCGGAAGCACACGCTTCGCGGGTGGTGCAGACATTGGTTACCTATGTCCGGCTTCAGCCAAGACTCCCGCTCGCGCCAGAAAAATATGGAACCCAGGTCGAAGAATGTTCCACCGGTAGAACCTGGACGTGCGAATGGCGATCAGATGACGGTGGAGCCGGACTGCTCGTAGGTGGTCATGCGCTGCCCACAGTGACGACACTCACGGCGGCGAAGGAGACGACCGCCCAGCGCCCGCCGCGTATAGAGCACGCGGAAGTGGCCGCACCCGCACTGGCGGCACATCAAACCGCGCGGCGGGTCTTTGCGGTCGTTGACGTGGATCGCGGTGGATTCGGTTCGCTGCGTCATCTAGCGCTGACTCCGTTGGAGCTCAGAGAGTTTGATGCGGGGACGCGCCACGGGCGCGCGGTGGTCCGTGCCCGCCAGCACGGCGCCCTGAATCGACGCCGCCACGGCGCATCCGGCCAGGCAGTCGAGCCAGTGGTTGTCGGGTCGCGTTGCCTTGAGCTTCCATTCGTCAACGATGCGACCTTGCGCCATCGCCTTGACGCGGTACTCGGCGGTCAGGTGATCCGCCAGGAGACGATGGGTCTTCTCGTCGGCCCCCGGAAGCGACAGGCAACCCGGATCACCCATCGCCACGGAGAGCCGGGCCTGGACGAAGGTCTTCCAGTAGTTGGTGTCCACTAGGACGTGGCGCACCTGGCGGCGGCCGATCGTGTTGGGGATGCGCCAGTGCAGACCGACGCGATCCCCGCGCTTGCGCTTGTACTCGCTGAAAGGAATGCTTGAGGCGCCCACGTACTTGCCGTGGCTGGGCAGCAGCACGCCGGCGAACGCGCTTTGTCGGCAGAACTGGTAGACCACATCGGTACTCTGGCCCCAATTAGCATCGATGAGGCAACGATCGATACGCATCGCGCCGCCGTCCTCGCGGCGGTACGCGCGGGAAAGCTTCTCGGTCACCAGCTTGTCGAGCGCCGCATAGATCTGGCCCTCGAGCCCGGCCCCCGGGACCGAGCGGGCGATGGTCGCCCGCACATCCCGCAGGCTGAAATACGCGCGTTTCTGATCCGGCCACGTGCCGTAGTCGACCACATAGCCCGTGAAATCCTCTTCCCACGCGCACAACATCCAGAACAGCACACGCTGCTGCACGTCGATGAACATGGTCAGGTGGCTTGCGCCCAGCGGAATCTCGCCGGGCCGGTAGCCGTTGAGCTTGGCGGCGATGGCCTCGGCGGACAGCATCTCTTCGCCGATGGCCTCGATGATCGGTTCGTTTTGATACTCGGCGAAGAACGCCGCCTCGTCGCGCAGCTTCAGGTTCATCGCGTGCTGCAGCGCGGACAGCTCATCATGATTGTGGCGCTGCGGCCAGGCGACGATGGCGCCGGCGTCCATCGCGTCCCGGTTGGCCCGGTAGAACTCCGTCGCCTCTGAGCCATCGCCATCGTTGCGGAGCGAATCGGCACGCAGCTCCGCGTACTTCGCCCACAGCTTCTCGGCCCCGGAGGTGGGAAACGCGTACACCATCTTGGTGCGCTCGCCTTGCCACTCCGGGTGTTTCTCGCGGTCAAGAATGTTGTCGGCCATGTCCGCCGGGCGGATGACCGTGCAGGCCATTAGCCCGGCGATCTTCTTGCCCGGCCCGGCCATGCCCAGCACGTCACCGGCGAGGATCGCCTCACGGCGCTGACTCTGCGATGGCGACCAGGCCGACTCCGTCGTCTGTGGGTCATCGACCAGCACCAGCTGCGGGCGCACAACCTGCCCGTCGGCGCGGGCATAGTTCTGCCCGCGGATGTCCGAACCCTTCATCCCCGAGCAGGAGATGACCACGCCCGACCCCTTGCTGCCGGCGATCGTCGGCAGCACGATGCGGTCCGAGGACCAGTCGATCCGCGTCGGCTCGCCCTTGTATTTCTGTCCCTTCTGCCGGTTGGTGATGCGCTCCAGGCATTGGATCGGGTAGGTCACCTCAGGAAAATCGGCGTGCAGCAGTGGGTTGGTTTCGAGCCAGATCTTGATGTTCTCCAGAAGGTCGCGGGCGCGCTCGGCGCTGGCGGCAATGAGGCAAACGAAAGGCGTCGCGCCGATCAGCGCCGACCAGAGTACCGCCGTCTGGCACAGGACCGTCTTTCCGCTGCCGCGCGGCATGGCCATTGCGAAGAGCCCGCCGCTGCGCACTGCGCGTTCGATCTTCTCGATCACCCGCAGGTGATCGTCCGACCACGGCAGGTAGAACACGTCGGCGAAGTAGGTCTCGCAGAACCTTCGGAACGATTCTTCGCAGCGCGCTCGGCGATGCGGATCGACGACAGCCGGAATCTCTCCGATGTCCTGCGCCGCGCGCACCATGTCCGCGTTGCGCTCAGCCTGGCGGCGCTTGACTTCCTCGTAGTCGATCGGCTCCGGCTTCGGTTTGAAGTACTCGAGCGTCAACCACGCAGCGTAGCGGAACAGGTCGACCGACTTCGCATCGCCGATCGTGTAGCCGGCGCGGTTGCGATGGCGACGGAGCTGGCGCTCGTCGATCACCTCGCCTTGGCCCAGCGAATTCAGCAGGCGCGCCAGCACAGCGGGGCGGAGGCGGCGCGGATTAATCACTTCCGGCGCTTGACTCATGCGCCACCTCCCGCACCAGATAGGCGACATATTCGAGCAGGTTGATCGTGCCGTCCGCCCGGACCAGACCGCCGGCCACAGCCACATCGCGCACCTGCTCCACCGTCACGCGCCGCCCGTAGGCCGACGCGATCGCCGCGGCCGCGTCCTCGATGGAAAGCGCCGTGATCTTCAACGATTTGGTGGGTTCATCTCTGGTTGTCATAGGAAACGATGGGGAAGTGCGCATGGTTTTCAGCAGGACATTGGGTCATGACAGCGATCTGGCCGGATGTCGGCGGATTCCGGCACATCGGCCTTGATGTCCGTTCGAACAGTTGCCCTGATGTGGTCGTTCGCACAACCAAGGAGCACCGCGATGACGAACGCAACGAACACGACGAAAACGAACGCCGGGGGAACCGGGGGGCGACGCCTGGCCCCGGGCGCGCAGGTGGTTAGCCGCGAAGACGGCGAGCCCGGACGGATCGTGCGGGTCAGCACCTTCCGCCGCAACGGGATCGACGCCTGGTCGTACCTGGTCGACACCGCCTACGGCCGCGAGATTTGGGACGCCAGCAACCTCTTCGTCCCCGGCGACGAGAACTGAAGACGCACCACCCACCACGAAAGGAAAGCAGCGATGAGAACCACGCGAATCGAACTCGAAGGCAGCGCCGGCCACGTCACGATCGAACGCAAGCGCGGCGACACGATGATCCGGATCGACTCGGTGATCCGCGAGCCGAAGCGCACCGACCAGGTCTGGAAGACATGGGAGGTCGAAGCCAGCATCGACGACGAAGCGCTCTTCAAGATCGCCGACGAGGTCCAACGCCGCTGCGACGGCGGACGCGGCAGCAACAGCATGGTCCACGACTACTACCGCGAGCTTCAACGCTTCCAAGGCTGAACACCCGCACCACCAACCCAAGAGGACGCCATGACCAAGCACGACGAAATCAGCGCCATCGCCCGCCAGCACCTGGGCCTGCTCACGCTGGCCGCGCAGAACAGCGACAGCCTCGACTTCCACGAGCACGGCGTCTGGCAGGTCGAGGCCGCGCTCGACGCCGCGTACCGCGCGGGGCAACGCGATCTTCTCGCCGCCGCCGAGGCGCTGCTCGCCGCGAAGGACAACCAGATGGAAACCATCGCCGAGTGGCGCGCCCTGCGGAAGGCGATCAAAGCCGCTCGCAAGATCGCCTGAGCCCCCGGAACCCCCAATCACGGAGACCGAATCATGACCACGAGCAACCAGACCGCAGCCGAGACCTACGACCAGCGCCGCAGCGACATCGCCCGCGTCCTCGATTGGCTCGACCTCGAACTTGATCGCCACGGCACCGATGCCAAGGCGAAGCCCAACGACTGGGGCTTCGCAGGAGACCTGGGCCACGTCCGAGAGAAGTTGATCGAGACGCTGGCCTTCCTCTCCAACAGCGAAACGAAGGACATCGAAGACCTGCTCGCCGAGTGACCGAGGCCCCGAAATGGGGCCTCGGTTGTTTTCAGAGACGGCCTGGCCAGCCCAAACGCGGCTACGGAGATCTGACATGACCAAGCAGACAAACAAGAACGAACGCACCTGCCTCGCCTGCGGGCGACGGCCCAGCGCGACACTGCCACAGTACCCAGCGCTCTGCGAGCGCTGCCTCGACCGGGTCGGCGCGCCGGTCCATCCCGGTGACCGCGTTGTCTGCACCGTCGACGAGTCGTGCGGCGGCACGGTGGATTGGCTGGCGGACGAGACGATCGCGGTCATCCGCACCGCCGACGGTCTCGACGCCCACATTCCGATCCAGGAACTCGTGATCGTTACCAAGCGATGACGGGGCGTGTTGCCCCGCCACGATCCCATTGCCTCAGAGCACCGGGCCTGGCCAGCCCACCACAACCCAACACGGCCCAAGGAGCAATCGCCATGTCGAAGAAGAACACCACCAAGAAGACCGGCAGCAAGAAGGCCCCAAGCGCCGAGACCGCGCCGGCCACGACCATGCCCGCGCCGGAGGCGCTGGCGACGGTGACGGTCTACGACAAGAAGGACAAGAAGTGGGACACCTGCATCCGCGAAGGCAAGTATGAGCATGTCGTCCTCGACGACCGCTTCGAGAACGAAGAGGACGCGAAGGCGGCGGGCGACGCCTGGCTTGCCAAGTACGCCAAGGCCGACGAGGCGGGCCGGCGGAAGATGATGGGTTGGAAGCCCGCCAGGGGCGGCGCGAAGATCGGCGAACTGGCGGAAGCGATGGCGAGGAAGGCGGGCAAGGGCAAGAAGGCCGACGCGACCGCCGACGGTGCGAAGCCAAAGGCCAAGCGCGAGAAGGCAAAGAAGGAATCGACTCGCGGGCCGAGCGGGTTGGATGTGGCGGCGCAGATGCTGAAGGACGCGGGCACGCCGCTCAAGTGCAAGGAGATGGTCGAGCAGATGCTCGCCAAGGGCCTCTGGCAGACTGGCGGCAAGACGCCCGCCGCCACGATCTACGCCGCGATCATCCGCGAGATCGCGGAGAAGGGTAAGGATGCCCGCTTCACCAAGACCGATCGCGGGATGTTCGCCTTCAACCCCGGCGCGGAAGGGAAGTGAGCGATGAAGACGAACTTCCGACAACGCGACGAGCGCTTCGAGTTCACCGACGGCTGCCTGGTGCGCACTGTTACCGACGCGGCACCGGAGGCCGGGGGCACGGGCAAGGCGTACCAGCACCGCTGCACGCGGAAGGTGTTCGAGACGGTCGCCCACGCGATCAACGAGACGCCCGCCGACGGCGACGGTACCTGCCAGGTTGAGATCGTTCGCCGTGAGGGCCTTCCTTACTCGCAGGTGAACGTGGCACTGGAGTTCCTGAAGGAACGCGGCGTCGTCGAGGTGCGCCACCGGCGATGCTACCCCGCCTCGACCACCTCCTTCGAGGACGCAATGATCGAGTTCCTGGCGCTGGGCGAAGAAGAAGCCGAGTGATATCGCCACATTCCGGTTCCACCCACCCCGGCATCGACCGCTGGGGTTTTCTTCGGCCCGACCTTGCAGGACTGTTTGATTAGTAAAGCCGTCTTGACTAATGGCCGACGCTAGACAAGAATCCTTGACTAGCGACACCCGCTGGTAAAGGACCGTGAACCAGCCATGCCAAGAACGACCGGCACCTATCGCACGATGACCGTGGGCAACGAAGTGGTTCGTGCCTTCATCCCCCATCCGTTGCCGCCCAAGGCACCGCCGCTCGTCCTTGATGCCAGGTTGACGGAACTCATGGCTAGCGCGACAGCGGCCCTGGGCCGTCTGGCCGTGGCCGGGGCGATGGTTCCCAGCGCCGACTGGTTCCTCTATGGCTTCGTTCGCAAAGAGGCGGTCATCACCTCGCAGATCGAAGGCACCCAAGCCACACTGCAAGATGTGCTCAACTATGAGGCGACACGCAAGGCCGACCGGCCCGACGACGTCCGGGAGGTCTGCAACTACGTCGATGCGTTGACATACGCTCGAAGGGAGATCAACCGCCGCAAGGGACTGCCGCTCTGTACGCGACTTCTTTGCGAGGCGCACAAGCGGCTGATGAAGGGCGTGCGGGGAGCGAACAAACTGCCCGGTGAGATACGGCGCTCGCAGAACTGGATCGGCGGGACCCGGCCGGGCAACGCACGGTTCGTGCCTCCGCCCGCTGATGTCGTCGCCGATGCGATGGCCAGCCTGGACGCGTGGCTCCACGCCAGTGATCCATTGCCCTCCTTGGTGCGGGCCGGCCTGGCCCATGTGCAGTTCGAGACCATCCATCCGTTCCTCGACGGCAACGGGCGCATCGGTCGATTGCTGATCACCCTCCTCATGGAGCACTGGAAACTGCTGCCGACTCCACTGCTCTACCTGAGCCTGGCACTCAAACGACACCAGGCCGAGTACTACCAGCGTCTGTCCGATGTGCGTACCGCCGGCGACTGGGAAGGATGGATCGCGTTCTACCTGGAGTGCGTGCGCGAGGCCGCCGATGACGGCGTGAATGCCGCACAGCGCCTGTTCACTTTGCTGGAGCGCCACCGGCAGATGCTCACCCACCACCGCCTCGTGACGGTGCCAGCCATACGTCTCTTTGACCTGCTGCCCGTCCACCCCGTGCTGATGCTTCCGCAGGTGATATCGCTGCTGAAGACATCCAAGCCCACTGCCGCCAAGGCGATCGACATCCTCCGCGCCGCAGGCATCCTGCGCGAAACCACCGGCAAACAGCGTGATCGAGTCTATGCCTATCACGATTACCTCCAGGTGCTGACGAAGGACACCGAATGACCTCACGCGGGCTGCACGACCGGATCGCTGGGCACCTCCCCTGCGACCGGCTCGGTGCCGGTGTCCATCTTGACGGCAGCGATGCGCTGGGCCTTCTTGCCCGTGAACTGCTCCCACCGTTGCACGATCACGTCGCAGTACGCCTGATCGAGCTCCATCAGGAATGCGCGTCTACCCGTCTGCTCGCAGCCGATGAGCGTCGAGCCGCTGCCGCCGAAGAGGTCGAGTACGTTCTCACCGAGTTTCGATGAAAACTGGATCGCCCTCACCGCGAGTTCCACCGGCTTCTCGGTCAGGTGGACCATCGACTGCGGGTTAACCTTCTTCACGTGCCACAGATCGGTCGCGTTGTTTGGCCCGTAGAAGTGATGACCGGCGCCTTCCTTCCAGCCGTAGAAACAGATCTCAAACGCGCCCATGAAGTCCTTACGCGTCAGCACCGGGTGCTGCTTATCCCACACGATGCCCTGGCTGAAGTAGAGCCCCGACTTCTTCAGCGGCGCTGGGTAGTTGCCCAGGTTCGCGTACCCGCCCCACACGTAGAACGAGCCGCCGGGCTTGAGCACGCGCGACGCGTTGCCGAACCACGCCAACAGCATCTGGTCGAACGCCTCTGGCGAAACGAAGTCGTTCTCGAGCGGCCGGTCCTTCGCCCGCATCTTTCGGTGCGTGGCCTTGGCCTTCGTCTTGTCCCGCGCCAGGTCGAATCCCTGGTGATGCAAGCCGCGCGTGTCGCTCGCCTTGATCGCGTCGCCGCGCTTCGCCGGGGAGGTGAACGACGAAAGGCCGGCGGCGATCGCGTTGTTGCTGCGCGGCTCGACCTTCACGTTGTACGGCGGGTCCATGTTGACCAGATCGATGGCCTTTCCCTCCAGCAAGCGATCCAGGTCCGTTGGCGACGCGCTGTCGCCGCACATCAGCCGGTGGTTGCCCAGCACCCAGATGTCGCCTCGCTGGGTGATCGGATCATCGGGCGGCTCCGGGATCGCGTCCGGATCGATGAGGCCCTCGGCAACGCCCTGGGCGGTGCTGAGCAGCCTGCCGAGTTCCTCCTCATCGAAGGCGAGCACATCCATGTCGAACCCACCCTCGCGCAGCTCGTGGAGCTCGATCGGCAGGATCTCCAAGTCCCACTCTGCCAGCTCGCCGGTCTTGTTGTCGGCGATGCGATACGCCTTGACCTGCTCCGGCGTCAGGTCCGTGGCGACGTGGACGGGCACTTTCACCAGGCCCAGCTTCTTGGCCGCCTTCCAGCGCGTATGCCCCGCGATGATCACGCCGTCGGCGTCGATCACAATCGGCTGGCGGAAGCCGAACTCCTGCAGCGAGGTCGCGACGGCATCCACCGCCTGGTCGTTGATGCGCGGGTTACGCTCATAGGGGCGGATGGCGTCGATCGGGCGAAGCTCAACGTCGAACGTCTGGGTGGTCATGTTGCACCTCCATGTGCGGTGGGTTGTCGATCTGAAAAGCGGACAGCGCAAACAAACTGTGACTTGGGACGTGGCTGTTCCCCGCGGCGTCAGGAAAGACATCCGCCAGGGAGGAACCATGAGTTATCCACAATCGCCGAGTTACCCACTGCCAGGCTGGCAGATTGTGTGTAACTCCGACTTTGGCCCACGTTCGCCCACGTTGGCGAAGGGCGAGGCTGGTAGCGACCTACGCCCGACTCCGGGGGCCGCGACGTGGGCGAACGTGGGCGAAACGGCGCGCGTCGTTGCGCCGGCGGCGAATCCTTCACGCGAATCCTTCACCACCCCCTCGCGTGGGCGCGGGGATGTATTTCTGCTGCGCGCGAGGATGGGTGTGAAGGATTCATATAGGAAGAGAGAGAGTGTGTTTTTATCCTTGTATTTCCCACATTTCCTGCGTTCCGAATCCTTCACGCCGGGCCGTGAAGGATTCGTGAAGGATTCACCCATCGACCGGCAAATGCCCTCTATCAGGCCAAGAATCACCTCGAATCCTTCACGGGTCGGTGAAGGATTCGGAAGGATTCGTGAAGGATGGAATGCTCGGTTAGTCATGTGGCGCGGTACCCCATGGCCGTCTTGGTTTTCGAGGGCATCTCCACCGGCACGATGTCACCTTGCTGGATCAGCGTGTGCACAATCTGATCGAAGTCGGCTGCCTTGCAGCGCATGGCGCGCAGCATGTGTTGCCGCTGCATCTGACCGTCCGGCGCCTCGCGCAGCTTCCGAATCAGTTTCAGGCACTCGGCGTGGAACGGGTTCTCCGCGACGTAACTGCCGGCGAGGAACAGCTGACGCCGCGTCTGATGCATGGCGAAGGCCGTGGCCCACTCCACCCCCGGAAGTGAAATAACCGGGCTCTCGTGGTTCTCGCTGCAGGCGTGGAGGAGCGCCAGCTTCTTAGCGTTCTCGTGCGTGCGCGACCAGGCGACGCGGGCGACCTCGTCGTTCCGCTCATGCGCCTGGTCATACTCACGCTCGGCTTGCCGCTGCAGCGCCGTGAGCGCCTCCTTGGCATCAGGCGTCCACGGCACGATGCGCGGCTCGGGGTGAACATCCAGCAGGTTGGCCCGGCGCGTGCCCGGCTGAAACTCGCCCCACCAGCGCGCGGCTTGGAGAATGCGGTCGGGTAACTTCCGCGGGCTGCCGGGGGTCTGGCCAGCACTTCGTTTGCCGATGTCGACGATGATCAGGCGGGCGAAGAAGCCGTTGGTGAGCATGCGCTGCGACAGCGACTCGTAGAAGTACTGAGGCGTGGCGGTGCCGAAGAGCGTCAGGTGCGGCTGATCAATGTGGGCTGCTTCCTTCTGTCCGGCCTTGACGCGAACCGGATAGACGTCATTGGCCGAGGTGTAGAGCGTGAGCAGGATGTTGGGGATCGACTCGCGCTTGTTCTCGCGGTCGAAGTTGATCTGCCGCAGCACACCGTCCATCTCGTCGTTCTGAAACAACATCGCGCTGGTGCGGGCCAGCGCGTCCTGAATGCCCTCGCCGCTGGCGAACTTGTCGCCCAGCGACGCGACGTGGCCGATCTCAAACAGCACGCGGGCGTTCACCTTGCGCGGAAAATCCTTCCCCGTGCCGCTACTGGCCAGGGCGAGCAGGTAGAGGTTGGGCCGCAGGTCGCCGGGGTCGCACACTCGGCGGCCGCACAAATACGACTGCAGCGCCAGCGCGCCGCAGAACGCCAGGCCGACGTTGGGGTACGGCGCATTCGCCAGCGTGAAGTCCATCACCTGCGACACGAAGCCGGGCACGCGAAACAGGTGCTCGGGGATTGGACCTGGATCGGGACGGTTGGGTGCTACCTCGGCGGACGGACAATCGTTACTGGGCACTTTGGATGTGGCCAGGATGCCGGAGATATCGACCTCCGGATGCACACCGGCAACACCATCGCCGCCAAAGCCTGCATCGCGCAGCGAGCGAGCCGCCTGCTCGAAATCCCCTCCGTGGTTGAGTAGCGCGTAGACGGAGAACGGCGAGTACGCGCGGTTGGGCTCGAACGGCGCGGCGTTCGAACTGAAGACATAGAACACGCCGTCTTTCAGCGTTGCGGACCACCCCTCGTGTTTGCCCGGCCGGCGCCAATGTTCGTTCTCGCCGCCACGGACACAGGCCCAGCCGTGCTGCTCGAGCACCTTCTGCGGGTCGCCGCGCTGGTTGAAATCATCACCAGGACGATCGGCGCTCGGTTGGCTCTTGATCGCGCGCGCCGCGGCCGGCGTCATCGGTCCGTTATCGACCGGCGGCAGGTACTCATTCAGCTCCCACGCCGCATGAAGTAACGCGTCTCGATCCTCGAGTGTCAGCACGGGTAGTTGGCTGAGTTCGCCCTGCGTGATCGCGTAGCCCGGCGTCGGAGCACAGAGAAACAGTCCGCCCTCGCCGCGAGTTTCGATCAACGTAATGACCTTCTCATCCGCGAGACGCTGGGCGAGTTTCAGGTTGCCGCAGATCTCCACCTCGCACCGGTAGATCACATGACGGCCGCCGGACGGCGTCGTCTCCACCACGAGCCGATCGCGCAGCGCCGGCGAGATGCGTTCGCACCACGCGCTGAATCGCTCGCCGCCGGCGTCGAAGTCGATGATCTCCACATTGCCCGACACCGCGCCGCAAAGAATGCAGATGGCATCATGGTTGTTGGAGAGCCATGCCGACAGTTCGGCCGCTGTGGGCAGCCGCTGCTGATAGCGCTTCCACGATCCCACCGCCGGGCGCTTCTCACAGCGCCGGGCGGGCAGGACGCAGAGGCCCGCGTTCAGGTATGACTCGGCTGCTTCGCGCATGTTGGCTCAAAATGGGATGTCGTCATCAGCAGTGACGGGAGCGGGCACATCGCCCACGTCGCGCTCGTCCGTGCCGTCAAATCGCGGTGGGATCGGCCCCAGCGTGTGCTTGATGACACGGTCGTATCTCTCGCCGGCCACGTGGCGCACGGCGATCGCCTGCGTGGTCGCCAGCGCGCCGGCTTTCGCCAACTCCACCGCCTCATCTACATCCGTCGGGCACGGCTCATTCGACCTGGCCTTCCACCACGCCTCGGCCTTCTGCCGCGCGAAACTCCCCGGGGCGTGCTCGATGCACACCCACTCGCTCTGGTGATCGTTGAACCCGAGCTGGTAGTCGACCCGCAGCGTCCGAGGATGTTCCGGTGGCGCGTCGCGCTTCTGGTGCGCGGAGTAGTAGATGTCCCGCACCTCGTACTCGGTCTCCGTCACCTCGCCGGAGATCACGCCCGCCGTGGATGCCTGGCGATCGTGCTGCTCACGCTTGGGCGGCGGAAACTGGTGCCCGCACTGCGGGCAGACCGAGTAGGCGGCATGGATCAGTGCATTGCACTGTGGGCACTCTTTCGCCGGCGCCTCACCATCGCCAGCACCCGGTTGCTTGATTTGCATCGCGTCGACCGGGCCGTGGCGCAGGATGTTTCCGCCAAAGTCGAGGACGAGGCAGTCCGTCTTATTGGGATGGAGACGGAATCCTCTTCCAACCATCTGGTAGTAGAGGCCCGGCGAGTTGGTCGGGCGCAGCATCGCCACGCAGTCCGTGCCCGGGGCGTCGAACCCGGTCGTTAGCACATTGACGTTGACCAAGTAGCGGAGCCGTCCGTTCTTGAACCGCTCCAGCGTCTCGGTCCGCTCAAACGGCAGCGTCTCGCCGCAAACGAACCCGCACTCGTGGCCCATCTCGCCGAGCACACGCTGCACGTGGAGCGCATGCTTCACGCCGGCGGCGAAGATCAACACCGAGCGACGATCCTGCGTGTGCTCGATGATCTCGCGGCACGCCGAGCGCACCAGCGAGTCGTCGTCCATCAGCTCTTCCACTTCGCCGGCGATGAACTCACCGGCCCGGATGTGGAGGCCGGACATATCGACCTTGCGCTTACCGGCCTTGGACTTGAGCGGACAGAGGTAGCCCTGGACGATGAGTTCACGCACACCGACTTCGTAGCAGACGTGATTGAGCAGCCCGTCCGGGCGCGGCGCACAGATCACTCCGCTGCTCATGCGATACGGCGTTGCCGTTAAGCCGATCAGGCGCACGTTAGGATTCACGATCTTCGCGTCGCGCAGGAACTGCTGGTACATCCCGTCACCACTACTTCCGGTGGGGATCATGTGCGCTTCGTCGATCAGAATCAGGTCGAAGCGATCCAGTTCCGCGGCGCGGCGGTACACGCTCTGGATGCCGGCGACGATGATGGCGTGATCGGTGTCGCGGCTCTTGAGGCCCGCGGAGTAGCAACCGATCTGGTGCCACAGGTCAGGCGCCATCGCGTGCAGCTTGTCGACCGCCTGCTCGAGCAGCTCCTTCACATGCGCGAGGATGAGCACGCGACCGTCCCATTGCTTCACCGCGTCGCGGCAGATGGTCGCCATGATCGGCGTCTTGCCGCCCGCCGTGGGGATCACCACGCACGGATTGTCATCGCGCGTGCGCAGGTGCTCGTACACCGCGCAGACCGCGTCGGCCTGGTACGGGCGCAGGGAGATCGGCTTGGAGGGCGCGACGACGCTCATGCTGCGTTCACCTCCCGCCCGTCAGGCAGGATGCAGCGGTCGTCCATGATCGGAATCGTGTAGAGCGTGTCACTCCGCCGGCCGAGGTACCCAAGGATGAAACCGTTGACCCACTCGACCGGGCTGCCCGTGCCGTAGAGCGGCACCGGTCTGCACAGGCAGCCTCCGGAACGGGCCTCGATGATCTGGCCCGGTTTCCAGATGTTCTGAATGATGCTCGAGTCGGCCCGATGCGTGTGGCCGTGGATGACGCTCTTGCCCTGGCTGATTTGCAGGTGGTTCTTTGTCGCGTGCCGTGCGTAAGACCAGCCATGCACCGCGATGACGCGCGAGTTGATCGCGTAATGCGGGTAACGCGCCGTCGCGGCCCCGTAGGGCACATAGGAAAACTTCGATCGGCCCTTGGCGAGTTGGATGCGCGGCGCCAGCATCGAGTACGCGCCGCGGCCCTCGCTGGTCAGCGCCGCCCAGCGGTCCAGCCGATACTCATGGTTGCCTTCGACCATCACCAGGCGGCGGCATACCCGTTGGAGCCGGTCGAGGGTCGCATTCGCAACCTTCAGATCCTCGTGATAGTCGCTCTCCGGCACGCCGTGCGTCGGCGGATGCTTGGAGAACTGTCCGCAATCAAGCAGATCGCCCAGGCACACAATCAGGTCGGGTCGGATGCGCTCGGCGGCGCGGCAGAACACCTCCACCGCCCGCGGGTTCTGGTGCGGGATATGGACATCGCCGAAGGCGAGCATGGTTTTGGGTTTGGAATTCCGGGGGGCCATCATTCGTCTCCGGCGATCATGGCGGCGGTGCGGGCGTAACCGGCGATGTCGACGAGGTTGTCGCGTTTGTGGCGATGGAC
>CAYRPN010000115.1:0-19125 GCA_964426135.1 uncultured Phycisphaeraceae bacterium
GTCCGGCTGGGAGCGAAGCAGTTCGAATCTGCGGAGTTAATCTTGCACGGCTCCTTAGCCCGAGTTCCGCCCGTGGGTGGGCCGCCTGGCGCGTCGGGCTACATGTTGAATCGGCGCTTCGCGCGGCCTCTTGATGCTCGGTTAGCGCGAGATCGCTTGACCCTGCGGGTGGAGCCGGGGCTCACGGCCGGTTGCCTATGAACCGCGCATCAGCCACGCAGTCTGCCTATCTGATTGTCCAGGAGGAGACGGCGAGTCCGCTTTGTCGGCATCGCCAAGCCCGTTTCCGATTGCTCAGGCAGGGTCCGGCCTGGTTGCCCGGTTGTGGCACAACTTTTGCGATTCAGTACAGCGACTCGACTTCGTCTCGTATCAGGCCCCCTGAGGCATTCGTGCCAACCTCGCTGGAAAGGAGCGATGCATCGTGTGGATCCAACAACAGACGATCAAAACTCAGGGCGGCTTGCCAATTTCTCCGTAGGGGGATGCGCTGGCTTGTCGTCAGACGCATCCAACGCAAGCCACCCGATCGGCGAGCCGGGTGGCTTTTTCTTTGAAACCCATGAAGAAGCCTTCAGCCCTCAGCCAGAAGAAATGCGAACACGCGACACGCGACGGCTGAAAGCTGATAGCTCATTGCTCCTCACGAACTTCAGACCAGATGCGCGTGCCATCTGAACACGGGCTGGGCAAACTGCAGGAAAGGTGCTTTTATGATCTGCATCCGAAAGAGTCCGAAACAGCTCAAGCGCGACAAGAACGATAACCTCCGCATGAAACGGAACCGCGTGGGAATCCCCGCCGATCCGTGCGAATACGAACAGCGCCGAATCCTGGCGCAGCAAGTCGTCGATTCCTATCACGGCCCGCGCCGCTACCGCGTTGTCGGCAAGCCCGGCGAAATGCTGCACCTCGTGAAATGGGTGGACTATCCGCTGCTGCCTGCGCCGCGCGGCATCGCTGACGATCAGCGAGCACTCAAGCATGCCGGTGCTTCCACCAGTTCATCGGCGGCGGCGTGACGCACCGCGGTGCGGTATCCCGGGCGCAGGCTTAGCTGTGCCCACTGGCCGCTCGGAGACAGTGCGATCATTCCCACCTGGTGATGTTCGCGTAAATCGTAACTCTCCATCAGCCGGTTCATGCATTCGCGCAGCGCGGCTTCCGGGGCCGCGCCGCGCCGCATGCACTCGACCGCCAGGAACGAACCGCTGATCCCCATCACCAGTTCACCCGTGCCCGTGGCGACGGCGGCGCCGTGGCGCGGATGGACATACAGCCCGCTGCCGATGATCGGCGAATCCCCCACCCGCCCCGGCAGCTTCAGCGCCAAACCGCTCGTGGAGCAAGCGCCCGCAAGAGTGCCGCCGGCATCGAGTGCCAGCACGCCGATGGTGTCATGGGAAGGCTCGGCATGAGGAAGAGGGGATTCGGGATTGAGGTTTCGGGATTCGGGTGAAGAGCCCGAGTTTCGGGCTTTCTGCCCGCCCTCGATCTGACGGTCGACTTTGTTCCCGATTCCCGATTCGCGATTCCCGAATCCCGCCTTCTCCTCCTCCCGATTCGCCGGCGTGGCTACGCGCTGCCATTGCGCCGCCGAAGCGTCTCCCTTTAGTTCCGCCATCATTTCCTCATAACGTTTCTTCGCATCGTCGCTGAGCAGTTGCGTCGGCGTGAAACCTTCCGCCTCGGCGAATCGCTCCGCGCCTTCACCGGCAAGCATCACGTGCGGCGTTCTCTCCATCACCCGCCGGGCGATCGAAACGGGATGACTAAACCGGCGCACGAAGCACACCGACCCGCACTGCGAAGGCGACAGCATCACGCAGCCATCGAGGCTCACCCGCCCGCTGCGGTCGGGCAGCCCGCCGAAGCCCACGGAATCGACGCGCGGATCGTCCTCGGCGGCGATGCACGTCTGTTCCACGGCATCGAGCGCCGTCCCGCCGGCGCCAAGCACGCGCCAGCCGGCGATGTTGGCGGAGCGGCCGAAGGACCAGGTGGAGAGGAGGAGGGGTTGAGCCATGGCGAGATTATGCCGAGTCGGCGGCGATTGTCAGATGGGCACTGCTCGGCGGTCTAGCGCTACTTGGAACCATGCGCGAACATGCCCTATCATTCCAATATGCCCGGTGAAACGAAGACCGCTTTCCCAGACGAGCCGATTCCAGCCGCTTGGCGCGAGGAGTTCGATTCTGCTGCCCGGCGAACGCTGGAGCAGCGACTGAAGTACGCTTTCGTCAAGACTTACAAGCCTGTCCTCGACGACGCGCCGTTTCGCGCCTTCGACACGATGGAGGAATATCGCCGCTGGTGCGAAGAGAATCTGCCGGATTGGCTGGGGTATCGCCGTGTTTGAGTACCGTCAGGCCACCGAACTTCGCGACGCCTTTCATCGCCATGGCGTCAGATACCTGTTCATTGGCAAGTCAGGCGCACTTCTGCTCGGCTATCCGGACACCACCCAGGATGCTGACGTCTTCGTTGCCCAAACCGAAGCGAACGGAAACGCGATCGTCGCAGCTCTTCGCGACCTGGGTTTTGATCTCGATGACATCCAGGTCGGCCACATCGTTCGAGGAAAAGACTTCGTGCAGTTGAAGAACGGACCGTTCGATCTCGATCTGATTTTCGCGCCCGATGGCATCGAACGTTTCGATGATGCATGGAATCGTCGCGTCGAACTCGATGGCTTTCACATCTGTCACATCGACGACATCATCGCCAGCAAGGAAGCAACGGGCCGGCAAAAAGACAAGGAATCGCTTCCGCGCATGCGAGCATTTCGACAGTATTGGATGGAGCGACAGCGGCGTGCGCAAGGAAGCAGTTGACTCACGTCCCCGCCTGCCGCGGACTTGTCTCGCCGGCGATGCTTTCGCGCATCGTCGTGTCCGCCTGCACGTTTTTCATCCGGTAATAATCCATGATCCCCATGTGCCCGCTGCGGAACGCCTCGGCCATCGCCTTGGGAATCTCCGCCTCGGCGAGCACGACCGTGGCGCGGTTCTTCTGAATCTCCGCCTTCATTTCCTGCTCCACCGCGATCGCGTCCGCGCGGCGGCGCTCGGCCTGCGCCTGGAAGCGGCGCTTGTCCGCCTCGGCCTGATCCGCCTGCAGCTTGGCGCCCATGTTCTCGCCCACGTCGATGTCGGCGATGTCGATCGACAGAATCTCAAACGCGGTGCCCGCGTCCAGGCCCTTCTCCAGCACCGTCTTGGAAATGCGGTCGGGGTTTTCGAGCACGACTTTGTAGCTGGTCGCAGAACCGATGGTGGTGACGATGCCCTCGCCGACGCGGGCGATGATCGTTTCTTCCGTGGCGCCACCGATGAGCTTGGCGAGGTTGGCGCGCACGGTGACGCGGGCTTTCGCCTTGAGCTGGATGCCGTCCTGGGCCACGGCGTCGATGGTCGTTTTACCGCTGGCGGCGTTGGGCACGTCGATCACCTTCGGATTCACCGACGTCTGCACCGCGTCGAAAATATCCCGGCCCGCCAGGTCGATCGCACACGCCATGTCCCAAGGCAGCATCAGCTTCGCCCGGTCCGCCGCGATCAGTGCATTCACCACCGAACGAATTCGCCCGCCCGACAGGTAATGCGCTTCGAGCTGCGAGGTGGAGATGTCGATGCCCGCCTTCTTCGCCTGGATGCGCGTCAGCACGATGATGCGCGAATCCACTTTGCGGAACATCATGCCGATCAGGTCCATGAACCCGACCGCGGCATCGGACACGCGCGCCTGCAGCCAGAGGTTGAAGAACTTGCCGATGACGAAGAGGAACACGAGGGCGGCGATGCCGACAAAGATCAGGACGCCCGTCAGGACGTTCTGCCCCATGTCCGCGACGAAGGTGAGGTTGCCGAAGGTGTTCATGGTTTCATCTCGCTTGGAAGGTCGGTCATGCCCGCGCTACGGTAGGTCTATGATGCGTTGTGAGGCAAGGAATGTCCAGACGCCTTTGCTGCCTTGTTGCTCTCACTTCAGGTTCTCCGGGTTCAATCCCGCCAGTTCCGACAGCGTGAAGCGGCCATCCTTGCGGATGAGCTTGTCGTCGAACCACATCTCTCCGCCGCCGCACTCGGGCGTCTGTCGAAGCACCATGTCCCAGTGGATCGTGCTCTTGTTGCCGTTGTCGGTTTCCTCGTAGCAACTGCCGGGCGTGAAATGGATGGAGCCGGCGATCTTCTCGTCAAACAGGATGTCCTTCATCGGCTTGGTGCAGAACGGGTTGAACCCGATGGCGAACTCGCCGACGTACCGCGCGCCTTCATCGCTGTCGAAGACTTCGTTGATCGCCTTGGTGTCGGTGCTGGTGGCTTCGACGACCTTGCCGTTCTTGAAGACCAGGCGAACGTCGTTGTGGGTGACGCCGCGGTAGAGCGTGGGTGTGTTGTAGCGGATGACGCCGTTGACGCTGTCGCGCACCGGTGCCGTGAAGCATTCGCCGTCGGGGATGTTGCGCTGCCCGGTGCAGGGCTTGGCGGGGATGTTCTTGATGCTGAAGGTGAGGTCGGTGTCGCCGGGGCCTTTCAGCCGCACGCGGTCGGTGCGCTGCATGAGATCGACGAGCGGGGCGGCGGCCTTGTCCATCTTCGCGTAGTCGAGCGTGCAGACGTTGAAGTAGAAATCCTCAAACGCCTCGGTCGACATCTCCGCCATCTGCGCCATGCTCGGATGAGGCCAGCGGAGCACGACCCAGCGTGTCTTGTTGATGCGCACGCCGTGATGCACGCGGTGCCAGACGGTCTGCTCATACAGCTTCATGTTGGGCAAAGGGACGTCGGAGAGCTCGCTGACATTCGGGCTGCCGCGCACGCCGATGTAGCACTGCACGCGCTTCATCTGGGCCTCCTCTACGTCGGCGATCAGATCCCACTGTTCCCGCGTGCCCGCCAGCATCAGGGCGCGGTGGATCGCGTTGCTCTTGAGAAGCACGAGCGGCCTGGCGCCGGCGCGATGCACGGCATCGACCAGCACGCGCGTGAACTCGTGCGGGATATCGATCGCCTCGATGAGCACGTTCTCGCCAGGCTTGGCCTTGCAGGAGTAGTTGACGAGCACGTCAGCCAGCTTGTTCATTCGCGGATCGGTCATGGCGAAAATCCTGGGGTCTGGGGTCTGGGGTCTGGGGTCTCGGTTCTGGGGTTGGGGTCTGGGGTAGGTTGGCGTCAGCATACCGCCGTTTGGCGTCGGGGCTTGCCCCGCCCGCCGCGGTCGTCCAAAGTGGCCGGCCCCGGGCCCCTGGGGTGCGAAAAACCACCGTAAATCCCGTTGCCGCCGATGGTTGCCGTACGGACTGCCAGAAAGGTAGGACACTTTCCGGCCACCTGCGGCCGCGTTCGATTCCTTCATCCTTGCCATCCGGGTTGCCAAAGAACAACCCAAGCCCCGGCCGGCGGGCTTGGCAATTGACACCTTACATTGACCGATCCATGCGAAAGGCAACACCCCTCGCCGCCATCGATCGAGGACTCGATGGATGACGCCGCGCAGGCTGAAGGTCAGACGCCGGCCTTCCTCAACACCCCGTCGATCCGCGCCAGCGTCTCCCGCTGGGCGCGATGCTTGCCGCCTTCCAGCCGGCTGATGGTCTCGGGGCGCACGCCGGCGCGTGTGGCGAGTTCCTCCTGCGTCCAGTTGGCGGCGACGCGCCGCGTGATGATGTCGCGGGCGATCGAGACCAGCACGGTCGCCCGCGCCGGCCGGCTTCCATCCGCGGCGGCTTTGGGAAACGCCGGCAGCACGGCGCCGGCCTTCTCCACCAGGCTGTCGTAGGTCTCGCTGGGGACGAGGACGTACTTGCGGTTCTTGATGGTGATGGTGTCCACGTTGATTCCTTAGGAATGGGATCGAACTAACTTCCCGAATTCAGACGCCAGAATTGTCATTAGGAAAGCAGGAAAAGAGGAATTGAGGAACAGACTCAGAGTTCGTCAATCGCCTGAATTTCGTCTGTTCCTGCTTTCCTCGTTTCCTCATTTCCTTAGAGCGTGTATTGAAACCCCTCTCCCCCGGTCCGCCGGGGGAGAGAGTAGGGTGAGGGGGGCTTTGGAACGGCACCAAGGCACCCCCTCACCCCAACCCTCTCCCCTAGAGCGGGGAGAGGGGGTCGGAACGAAGTTTCAATACACGCTCTTAGAAATTCTCACCACGTCAGTTGGACGAGGATCGGGAAGTTATTTCGGTCGCATTCCTTAGTCGGCGTAGGCGTCGCGCCGGTTGGCGATGCGGTCGATCATGATCGCGTCGTCACCGACGAGGTGGAAGACGACGCGGTAATCCCAATGCGGATGCGGGCGTGATGCGCCCAGCCGCCGGTGAGCCACTTCACGCCGCTCACCTGCGGCCACTTCTCCAGCCGGTCGATCACGTCAAGCACGCGATCCCGGACCAGCGCGGACAGTCGCGGGTCGTTCAACTGCTCGTGCGCTTCCCGACTGATCCTGACTTCCACGCGAGGGATGCGATCTTCATTTTGTCACACTTGTCAAGTTGGCCGATCCATGGAATCGGGTTCGCCCCGTGGAAGCGCCTCGCGACCCGTTGAACAGGAACCCCCTCACCCCAGCTTGTCCCACAGCTTCTCAAACGCATGGAGAAACTGGCGCACCAGTCCGGGGTCCGGCGACACGATCAGGTTCTCTTCGTTGTGAATCGAAGCGCTGCGCGTCCAGTTGAAGCTGCCGTTGATCAGGGTCGCCTTGTCGAAGATGGCGTACTTGTGGTGCATGTGGTACTGGGTTTGATCGATGCGGATGGGCACGCCCCGCTCGCCCAGCTTCTGAATGTCCGAACCGGCGTCGAAGGCCTTCTCGTTGTCGGTGATGACGCGCACCGTCACGCCGCGCTGGTGCGCCCGGCTGATCGCCGAGGACACGCGGTCATCCGTGATCGTGAACACGCAGATGTCCAGCGTGCGCTGGGTCTTGTCGATGTGATCGATGATGACGCGCGTGCAGTCGTTGTCGGGGCTGAAATACGCTTGCGACTGCGGACAACTCGCGGGCGCGCCGCCTTGGCCCGCCCGCGCGCCGGGAGCCAGCAGCGCGTTGGTCACCTGCTGAAGCCAGTCGATGATCTGCGGCGGCTGACGCGAGGAGAGATGCTGCCTGGCCAACTCGAACGCCCGGCTTCGCCACAGGGCAAGCTGCTGGGCGTCGGGCATTTCATCGGCGACCACCTGCGCCAGCGCCTGCCGCTCGGAACGGGACAACTGTTGATCGTCGAGCGTGGCGAGCAGGATGCGGTCGAAGTCGGTGAGATTCAAGGTGGCGCTCAGTTGGAGAGAAGGAGGTAAAGGAGGTAAAGGAGGTACAGAAGAACAAGATCAAACAACCTGGTGCCGCATTTTTTTCTCGTCTACCTCCTCTACCTCCTTCTCTCTTATTTCGCCTGACCGCTCACCACTCCGACAGCTAAGGATCTGTGCAAGAACAACGCAGCAGCTTCGACGTAGGGTGCGTCAAGTCCGCGCGGACGCACCACGGTCAACTGGAGACGCACCACGGTCAACTGGAGACGCAACATGGTGCGTCCGCGCCGAGCCTTGACGCACCCTACGCGAGATCCGCGTACAAATCCGGGCTGTGTCTCACTTCAGCTTCGCCAGTGCCGCGCCTGTCTGCCTGGTGAGTTTCAGGTACGCCCATGCCGCCTGGATGCGCAGGGCTTCGGGCAGGGCGCCGCCGCCGCGCACGAGGATGCCGAAGTCCTTCAGTTGCTGCTCGTCGAGCGACTTTCCGTTCTTGGCCAGGAGAAGAAGGCGAAGCGCGTTGGCGTTGTTGTCGTTGAAGTCCTTGCGGTCGGGAAGGGCGGCCACCGGGTTGCCCGCGTTCACACGGATCAGCCCGACGAGAATCGCCTGCTTCAGCGGCGACGGCGTCTTCTCATCCGCGAGAATGTTGGCGAGGAATGGCGTGGCGGCGGCGGCGTCCTTCTCGAACAACTCCTGCGTGGCGCCGATGGCCTCGTCCAGGCGCTGGGCCCGGTTGCGGTCGGGGCCTTCGAACGCCTTGACGATCGCCTTGTAGATCATCACGGCTTCGGCGGGCTCGGCGTGGAACTGGGCGTAGCCGCGGGCCCAGGCGCTGGCGATCGGGTGGTTCATCGCGATCAGTTTGCCGACCTCTTCGACCACGCCGCGCTTGTTCGCCACGGCCTGGCTCGTCAGGCCGATCTGCTTGATCAGCGGATCGTTCCCCGCGACCAGCGGAGCGAAAAGATCGGCCGGCACCCACGGCGCCAGATTCAGAAGCGACAGCGCCAGCCTCATCTGGTCGGCGGCATCGGTCGAGGAAATGTACTGCTGCTTGATCACGCCCAGCGACCCCTTGTCGCCGAAGCGCACCGCCGTGCGCAGCGCCATCAGCCCCAGTTTCTCGCCCACGCCGGTCTCCACGGCGATGGCGGCGGCCCAGGGCGCGACGCGCTCGTACTTGAACCGGAACGCCGTCTGAAGCACCAGCGAGCGCACGCCGTCTTTCGTCGGATCAGCCGTCTTGTTGAGCGCGTCGAGAATCTTGCCGCCTTCCGGATCGCCCAACTGCAGCAGCAACAGTCCCGCCATGGCCTTGCGGGGCCACTTGTCGGTGTCGGCGGCGAGCTTGAGCAGTTTCACATCGTCGAACTGCTTCTTCTCCAGCAGGTGCGCCGCGACGACCACTTTCGCATCAAGGTCCAGCCCCTGCCAGGCGAGCACCTGTTTGCCGGCAGCGGCGTCGAGCACTTCGCTGTCCAGCGCGGCGCCGAGAAGTTCGGACTGCGTGGCGGGATCTTTGATTTCCGCGAGCAGGCTCAGGTCGACCTTCTTGGGGTTCTCCAGTTCCGCCAGGCCGAGGATGCCGTGGATCTTCAGCACGCGATTGTCCGACTGAACCAGGTCTTTGAAGAACGATTTGAGTTCGGGATCGCGCAGGTGCCGCAGCGAGCGCATGAGGATGCTGAAGGTTCCTCGGCGGTCCGGGGTGACGGCGGAGCGGAGGAGAAAGACGGCTGAGTCGAAGTTGGGATCGCCCGATTTCTCCTGGGCGGCGGCCGGCGCGCCGAGGCTGGTGAAAACCAGCGCCGCCAGCATCGCGCCCAGCCATCCGCGTTCACGTCGAGCAGTGAGTGAGGTCATGGTCACAGTGTATGGACTCGGGCGCGGCGATGAAAGTGTGTGAAGGGGGTGATGAGGTGGACTTTTTCGGACCTTCCATTTTCCCTCGTTCGCCTATCCCGCATAAACCGCAGCATTCGCGCCGGCCTCGTGCGATTTCCCCGCCCGCCGTAAGTCCTCGCTGGTCATGGCCGATATCTCCAAGGCCGAACCCCTATGACTGACACCAGCCAACAATCCGCGTGCGGCTCGCCCGTGCTGCCAGATGACGTGTTCATCGCGCGGCATCCCATCTTCGATCGAGAGCGCGATCTGATTGGATACGAGTTGCTGTTCCGAACCTCGACCGATAATCGCTCGGGCGTGGACGGCGGAACCGATGCCGTGGGCGATCAGGCCACCGCGCGCATCATCAATCACTGCGTCAACCTCATGGGCCTCGCGTCGTTGACGGGTGGCAAGCGGGCGCTGATCAACGTCACGCGCCGGCTGTTGCTGGACGAGGTCTACACCGTGCTGCCGCGCGAGCAGGTGGTGATCGAACTTCTGGAAACCGTGGAGCCCGACCCGGACGTGATCGCCGCGTGCAGGAAGCTGAAGAACGCGGGTTATCAGTTGGCGCTGGATGACTTCGTGTTTGATCCGCGGTTCAAGCCTCTGCTGGACCTGACGGACATCCTGAAGATCGATTTTCTCGGCAGTTCGCCCACCCAGCGCCGCATGCTGGCGCAGCGCTACGGAAAGTCGATCAAACTGCTGGCGGAAAAAGTGGAGACGCACGAGGATGTGCAGGAAGCGCTGGGCCTGGGATACGCGTATTTTCAAGGCTATTTTTACTGCAAGCCGCAGATCTTCCGCACCCGGCAGATTCCCGCCAGCCAGTTGAAGTGCATGCGGTTCCTGCAGGAGGTGACGCGCGAGGATGTGAGCTTCGCCAAGCTCGAAGCGCTGGTGAAGCAGGACGTGGCGCTGTCGGTGAAGCTGCTGCGCTACCTGAACTCCGCCGCGTTCAGCCTGCGGAACGAAGTGTCGTCCATCCGTCACGCGCTGGCGCTGCTGGGTCTGCAACAGTTGCGCAAGTGGGCCGCGCTGGTCGCGACCACCTGCATGGCCGAGGCGGGGGACACGGCCTTG
The DNA here is from genome assembly GCA_964426135.1 of uncultured Phycisphaeraceae bacterium. Lineage (GTDB taxonomy): Bacteria > Planctomycetota > Phycisphaerae > Phycisphaerales > Phycisphaeraceae > CAYRPN01. The sequence goes on from CAYRPN010000115.1 coordinate 10,238, forward strand.
ACCGGCGTCTCGCTGGTGCGGGCCCGCTTCTGCGAGAACCTGGCGGCGATCGTTCGCGACGCGCCGCAGGGCATGGATCTGTTCCTCACCGGGCTGCTCTCGACGCTGGATGCCATGCTGCATCGCCCGATGGACGAACTGCTGGCGGAACTGTCGATCTCCGCCGGCGTCAAGACGGCGCTGCTGGGCGGCCGCAACCGGAACCGCGATGTGTTCGACCTGGCGATGGCGTGCGAACGAGCCGAGTGGAGCCGCATCGGCGGCATGTGCGACATGCTGGGCGTGACCAACTCCCAGGTGGCCCGCGCGTACCAGGACGCGGTGCACTGGGCGAGCCGGGTGGCGACGCTGTGAGTTTCAGGTTTCAGGTTTCAGGTTTCAAGTCTCAGGGGCGACGATGCCTTGTAACTAGAAGCCTGAAACCTGAAACTCTTTCACAGCACAAACCTTTCCATCGCCTCCGCCACGCCGTCCTGATCGTTGGACGCGACGACCGCTTTCGCGAACGCCTGCACCTGCGGCCAGCCGTTGCCCATCGTCACGCCCAGGCCCGCCCAGCGAATCATGCCGATGTCGTTCGGCGCATCGCCGATGGCGAGGATGTTCTGCCGGGCGATTCCATAGTGCGCCGCCGCATGCCGCAACGCGAAAGACTTGTCCACTTCCGGATGCACGATCTGCACGAGGTTGGAATCGCAGATGCGCACGGCTACTTTGCTGCCGAACTTCGCATCCAGCGCCGCCTTGGCGCGGCCGAGTTTTTCCGGCGACGCGTGCAGCATCACTTTCGTCGCCGGCTTGTGCCAGAACGCCTCCATCGGTCCGACGAAGTGCGGGTTGAACTCCGCCTGCGCCTGCTCCGGCAGCGTGCCGCCGATGTGGTCGGCGTACCACTTGTCGAGGATTTCCACGCTCACCGCGATCCGCGGATCGACCTTGCGGACAAACCGGATCACCTTCTCCACCAGCCGCGCGGGCACGGGTTGATGCAGCAGCGTCTGGCCGCGGCTGTCGTGCAGCATGAGCGCGCCGTTGTAGTTGATTTGCACAGCGTCGAGCCCCAGCGCGCGGTGGATGCCGCGCGTGGTCCGCGGCGGCCGCGCCGTCGCCAGGACCACGTGCACACCCCGCTCCGTCGCCTCGCGCACGGCGTTGGCGACGCGCAGGCTGATGCGCTTGTCGGTGCGCAGCAGCGTGCCGTCGAGATCGAGCGCGACCATTTGAACGGGCCGGTGCCGGGCGCCCTTGGCGATTCGGCTGTTCCCGGCGGGCGCGGCGTGCGATGTGAGTGAGGTGGTGCTGATAATCGAGCCTCCAGACCGCGGGAAACGAATGTCCCCGCGCGAATGAACTCAACAATTCAGCGACTGAAAAAGCCAACCTCAACGTGCCCGAACCGGTTGAAAAGGGGCGGTGCAGTCCGGTTGAGCGGCGCAGGCAAGACTTGCACACGCCGTCATCGTAGGGTGCGTCAAGGCTCGGCGCGGACGCACCATTTGTCAACCGAAACACGAGTACCCGCATAGGCCGCCATGTGGTGCGTCCGCGCGGACTTGACGCACCCTACGACACGCAATCGCTACTTCGGCAGCACCCCGCGCTGCTTCAGTTCGTTCAGCAGCGCCTTCGTGAAAATCGGCGCGTCCTTTTCATCCAGGTGCGACCAGTCGGGCGTCGGGAACGGAACGGTGCGGGCTTCGTCGCGGAAGTGAAGCGCGGGAACATCCTCGTGATGCAGCGTGACAGTTCCGATCGTGCGTGCGAAGACATCCCAGTATTCCGCCTTGGGAAAGTTGATCTGATCCACCTTGAGGGGCGCCTGAGTGGGGAAGCGGACGAACGCGACTTTCCCACCGCGCGACTCGATCTTCTTCACGGGAGCCGCGAACTCGGCAATCGCCAGTTGCCACGCGGACTGCGGCGTGTGGATTACCTTGCCTCGGTTCTCGAGGATCACTCCCATCAGGAATTGCCAGAGTTTGTCCATGTCCGCCATGCTGAAATCCGCCAGGCGGGAACGGTCCGGCAGCGTGACCAGGTAGAGCGGCCTGATCCGCTCGCCCTCGATCGCCTTGGTCACCAGTTCGCGAATGCTCAGCGTCGAGTTGACCATCGCCAGCCGCGATTGAATCTCGTTGGCCAGGAGGCGCACCATGCGACGATCGAAGCGCCACGTCTCGTGGTAGTAGTCGACGTATTCCTTCTGCGCTTCCCACTCGTGGCGGAGCATGCCCGGCTCCGTGATTTCGATCAGGGCGACCCCTTTGAACGATTCGTCGTCCGCCAGATCGCGCAGCGTCGCCAGCGGGGGCCTGCCTTCGACAGGCAGATTCGCCAGTCGCCAGCCCGGGAACATCTCGCGGAACGTCTGCGTGTGAAAGCCGAGCTGCGACCGCGAGATGCCCAGCACCGCGAGTGATTTTGCATCGCCGGTGGATGCGTTCTCGCGTTGCAGGCACCAGTTGTCGCGATCGTCGTTGACCGTCGGTCGATGGCCCAGGCTGCGCAGACGGCTCTCCACGCCCGCCGCCAGCGCGATCGCCAGCGCCGCCGCGAGAATCCACGTGCGCAGCCAGGGGGCGTCGAACAGGCGCTGATTAGAATTGGAAATAGATGAAGGCACGGTCCTCTCCCGGCGACATCACGATCGCCACGATCATCAGGGCCAGCAGGATCGAACGCAACCACCAGGGAATTTTCGCAGCCGCCTGCTCCAGCGTCGTGTCGCGCATCAGCCAGTGCGCCGCGAAGATCGCCGCCATGGTGTAGAAGGCGATGATCATCTGCGCGTGGGTCAGCACATCGCCGCCGTCTTTCGGATATCGGCCGACCATGCTGCCGACGAACGCAAACGCCTTGTCGAACGTGCGGGCGCGGAAGAACACCCACGTGATGCACACCAGCAGAAACGTGGCGATCGCCGTCAGCAGCATCACGCCTTTGCTTTTGAAGATGCGCCAGTCGGGCAGGATGGATTTGAGCATGCGCTCGCCGACGAGGTAGCAGCCGTGCAGCCCGCCCCAGACGACGAACGTCCACGAGGCGCCGTGCCACAGTCCGCCGATGAGCATGGTGAGCATGAGGTTCACCTGCGTTCGGATCGTGCCGCCGCGGTTGCCGCCCAGGGGGATGTAGAGGTAATCTCGCAGGAACGAGGAGAGCGAGATGTGCCAGCGCCGCCAGAAATCGCTGAAGCCGATCGCCGCGTATGGCCAGAGAAAATTGTCCATGATCGCGATGCCCAGGCACAGCGACACGCCGATGGCACACGTGGAATAGCCCGCGAAGTCGCAGAAAATCTGACCGGCGAAGGCGAACGTGCCCGTCCACGCGCCGAGGAACTTCGGATCGCCGATTCGGTCGAAGGCGTCCTCCACGATCGGCGCGAGCAAACCGTCGGCGATCACCGCTTTCTCGAAAAGCCCGATCACCAGCAGCGTCAGGCCCCAGCCCATCTGCTTCGCGCTGGCCCGGCGAGGCTGCTCCACTTCCGCCTGGAAATCGTTGGCCCGCACGATCGGACCTGCGACCAACTGCGGGAAGAACGTCACGTACAGGCAGTAGTCCAGGAACGAGTTCCAGCGCTTCATCTTGCCGAAGTAGATGTCGAACGTGTAGGTCAGCGTCTGGAACGTGTAGAAGGAAATGCCCACGGGCAGCACGATGTCCCACTTCACCGGCTCATAATGAATGCCGACCTTCGCCGCCAGGAACTGGAAGTTCTGCAGGAAAAAATTGCCGTACTTGAAGAACCCGAGCATGCCGAGATTGCCCACCAGGCTCGCGATCAGCAGCAGCCTGCGGCGTGTCTTGTCCGTGTACTTCGTCAGTCCGATGCCGCAGAACCAGTCCAGCACGCTCGACGCGATCAGCATGATCACGAAGGGCGGGTTCCACGCCATGTAGAAGAGATAGCTCGCCCACAGCAGATTCACTTTCCGCATGCGCCACGACAGCGGCAGGTGATGCAGGAACATCACGCCGGCGAAGAAGAGCGCGAAAGTGAGCGAATTGAAAAGCATGAGCGAGCCGGGCCGTGCCGGCCCGATGCCTTGTTCTTTTCCGATGCCTTGTTCGCTCCGAACAACGGAGGTCGGTCGGGTGTCCGCATAACAAACCCACCGCGCTCATCGCGCAGCGGCAGCGAAGGCGATGTGAAGATGTATCGGTTGAAACGATTGGAGAGTTTGACGATCAGTCGCGGGGCAAGTCTCGAACCTGCCGCACCTGGTGAAATTCCTCCGCCGCGCTTTGGGCTAGAATCTCAACATCGGCCGTGACGCCGCTCCCTGCCTCACGCATCGCATCGCCAACGCCAACGCCATCACCAACGCCGCCGCATTCTTTACCTCCTCTACCTCCTCTACCTTCCTCCCCACCATGTCCACTCCGCAGATGTCCGATGTGACGACCGACGGCATCCGCGTAGGGGCGGCGGCGTTTTACATTCCCGAGCAGAGCGACCCGGACGGGCATCAGTACATCTTCGGCTACAACATCGTCATTGCGAACACGGGGGACAAGCCGGCACAGTTGATCTCGCGGCACTGGGCGATCATCGACGCGCACGGCCGGCGCGACGATGTGCGCGGCCCCGGCGTGGTCGGGCAGACGCCGCGGCTGGAGCCGGGGCAGGCGTTCAAGTATCAGAGCTTCTGCCCGCTGCGAACGAAGTGGGGCACGATGGAAGGCGAGTATCTTTTCCAGCGCGACGACGGCAGCCAGTTCGAAGTGAAGATCGGCAGGTTCTATCTCACGCTGGCGAAGGACAAAGGCGAAGCGTGATGCGGGAGAAAGCGGCCCGTCAACCGTCCGCAATCCGCATGTTTAGCGACGGGGCTTGCCCCGCACCGGGGGACGGGGGACGGGCGATCGCGGGGACGGGCGATCGGGGACATCCGTCGGAACGGGGCAAGCCCCGTCGCTAAACGGACGACACCTCCTTCTTTTCCTCCTCTGCCTTCTATACCTTCTTTTCCTTCTTTACCTCCTCGACCTCCCCGCTTGACATTCTTTCCTTCCGCAGGCATCGTGGCCTTTTGGAAAACCTGTCGCGATGCTTCCCCGCGCGACCCAACCCGTGAGTTTCCCATGGCTGATGACCTCGTTGATATTTTTGAGGCCGAGAACGTGATGGAGGCCCAGCTTCTCTCCTCCCGCTTGGAGGAGGCGAAGATCAAATCCTTCATCGACAACGACGACAGCCCGCTGGACGGCCTGACCGCCGGCGATCAGATGGTGATCGTGCGCGTGCTGCCGAAGGACGCCGCCGCCGCCCGCAAGATCGCCGACGAGTTTCTTTCGGAGAAACTGGAGGACGTGGATTTCGATGATCTGGTCGGGGATGAGGACGAAGAGAAGTAAGGCGTTCGTTTCCAGGACACTTCCATTCGCCACGTGTAGGGTGGGCACTGCCCACCATAGGCGCGGGCCGCGCCCAAATCGAAGTCGCGACAGTTGATCGCATCCCTCCCGCGCGGTACGGTAAGACATGCCCATCCAACCGCCCAATCCTGCTTTCGAGCAGAGTTCCAGCACAGAAGATCTTCTCGCCTCCGTCGGTTCCGCCTCACAGGAGAGCGAGTTTTTCAATCCCATTCCACCCGGATATCAGAAGGGCAGACACAAATACGTCGTCGTGCTGGGCACGGTCATGTCTGGCCTGGGCAAGGGCATCTTCGCCAGTTCCCTCGCGAAAATGCTCAAGGACAAAGGCCTGACCGTCGCCCCCATCAAGATGGAGGGCTACCTCAACATCGACTCGGGCACGCTGAATCCCTACCGCCACGGCGAAGTGTTCGTGCTCGACGACGGCACCGAAACCGACATGGACCTGGGCACCTACGAGCGCATGCTCGATCAGGACCTCACCCGCGACGACTTCACCACCAGCGGACAGATTTTCAAAAAGGTTTTGGATAAAGAGCGGCACGGCGGTTACCTCGGCCGCGATGTGCAAATGATCCCGCATGTCACCGGCGAGGTGAAATATCTGCTCCGCAATCTGGCGATGAAGCAGAACGCGGACATCGTCTTCGTGGAAGTCGGAGGCACCGTCGGCGACTACGAGAACGGCTTCTACATCGAGGCGCTGCGCGAGCTGGCGTTCGAGGAAGGCCCCGGATCCACGTGCTTCGTCGCGCTGACGTATGTGATCGAGCCGCAGGCGCTGGGCGAGCAGAAGTCCAAAGCGGCGCAGCTGGGCCTGAAGAAAGTGATGGAGGCGGGCATCCAGCCGCACATCGTGGCGTGCCGGGCGAAGAATCCCGTGCGCGACTCGGTGCGCGAGAAGATCGCGATGTTCTCCAACGTGCCGATCAACTGCGTCTTCTCCATGCACGACCGCGAATCGATCTACACCATTCCTGACGCGATGCACGATGCCGCGCTGGATCGTCAGGTGCTGAGCATCCTGAACATCCACGAGCGCACCAACCCGGTGAACGAGGACCGCGCCAGGGCCCGCTGGCACGCCTACATGTCCCGGCTGCAGAGTCCGCGCAAGTACAAGGCGACCATCGGCATCACCGGCAAATATGCCGCGCTGCGCGACGCGTATGCCTCGATCGACAAGGCCCTGGAGCACTGCGCCACGCACCTGTCCACCGAGTTGGACATCCGCTGGATCGACACGACGCAGATGACCGCCGGCAAGGAGTTCGACGAGGCCTCACAACTCCTGCAGGGGCTCGACGCGGTGATCGTGCCCGGCGGCTTCGGCGTGCGCGGGACGGAAGGCAAGATCGCCTGCGTCCGTTATTGCCGCGAAAACAAGCTGCCGTACCTGGGCATCTGCCTGGGGTTCCAGATGGCGGTGATCGAATTCGCGCGGAACGTGTGCGGCCTGGTCGGCGCCGGCTCCAGCGAGTTCGACGCGAAGACGCCGCACCCGGTGATCGACCTGCTGCCGGAGCAGAAAAAAATCGAGGGCCTGGGCGGCAACATGCGCTTGGGCGGCAAGGACGTGCTGGTCTCTCCCAACACGCTGGCGGCGTATCTCTACGTCGAGCAGGCGGTGGGCAAGGCGGGGGACAGGGGACAGGGGACAGGAGACAGGGGACAAGCATCGCCGCCAAGGGGGCAACCCGTCATTCGCGCCGCGCTGCCGCCGATCCGCGGGGCGTCGAAGACGCAGGACTCAGGACTCAGGACGCAGGACACAGGTCTGCTCTCCTATTCGCCCGCCCGCATCCCCGTGCCGACGCTGCCGTTCCACATCCGCGAGCGTTTCCGCCATCGCTACGAAGTGCATCCGGAATACATCGCACAGTTGGAGGCGGCGGGCCTGGTGTTTTCCGGCCGCCATCCGCAGCAGCCGATCATGCAGATTCTCGAGCTTCCTCGCGGCGGGCCGCACGGGCATCCCTACTTCGTGGGCGGGCAGTTCCACCCGGAACTGACCAGCCGGCCCATGCGTCCGCAGCCGATGTTCATGGGGTTGGTCGCCGCGGCGATTCAGCATGCGAACGCGGGGCTGAGCGCCGAGGAAATCAGCCCGCGCTGGCTGCCGCCGGCGAGCCTGGCGCAGGAGAACCACGAAAAAAAGCTTGAACCGGTGGGGTGAGGCGGAGTTTCAACATTGAGCGCGTCATGGACCCACTACGAAACCTGGTCGAAGCCCTGGACCGTGAAGAGGTGGAACGCGCCCGCCGAGCGAGCGTGGATCAGAAGTTCCTCGCGGGCTTCAGGCTGTTTCAGCGGGCCGTGAGCCAGATGAGAGTCGGCATCCGCCACGAGCATCCAAATGCCAGCGACGAGGAAGTCGCCCGCCTGGTGCGGCAGCGTTTGGACGTGACGCGCGGGCCGGCGGTCGCGCCTTGAAATCACGGGGGACGCATGCATACCGATGATCCAGTGCTCGAGGTGATCGACGCCCTCAACGCGCTGGAGATTCCATTCATGTTGGTGGGTTCGTATTCTTCCAACCTCTACGGCATACCCCGAGGCACGGAAGATGCCGTCTTTGTCGTCGAAATGGCCGATCGCCCCATCCAGCCGCCGGCGGCGATCATTCAGGAACAGTTCGAGCTTGATCCGCAGCTTGGGTTTGAAACCGTGACCGGCCGATGTCGCTGGCTTTTCCGGCACCGGACTTCGGAGTTTCAGATCGAACTCTTCGTGCTGCCCGACGATGAATACGACCGGGCGCGATTCCGTCGGCGACGCGAATACGAAGTCTGTAGCCGACGCGTGTGGTACCAAAGCCCCGAAGACCTGATCGTGGTGAAGCTTCGCTGGAAGCGGCCGAAGGACAAGCTCGACGTGGCCGACGTGATCAAGGTGTCCGGAGGCGGGTTGGACTGGCAGTAACTCGAAAAATGGTGCGACCATTACGGCGTCACTCACCTCCTGAAGCAGGCGTGCGATGCGGCGGAAGGGCGGGAGTGACGCTCACCGCTTCTTCCCGATCATCCTCAGCAGCCCGAGGAGCACGATCGCGCCGACGGTGGCGACGACGAGCTGCCCGGCGAGTCCGACGGCCCCGATCTGCAGCAAGCCGAGGAGCCAGCCGCCCAGGATCGCCCCGATCACGCCCACGACCAGATCGCCGACGAGTCCAAAGCCGCCGCCCTTCATGATCTGGCCCGCGAGCCAGCCGGCCGCCAGGCCGATCAGGATGAAGTAGAGAAACTGTTCCATGGCATCGTCCTTTTCCCAGGCCTCGTCCTCTTCCCAGGCCTCGTCCTTTTCCCAGGCCTGCGATGTGGGACGACTTTCCAAGTCGTCCGCCCCCTCTCAGGCTTGCGATGTGGGACGACTTTCCAAGTCGTCCGACTCCTCTATTTACTGCGAAGCGCGAGGACCACGACGAGCCGCGCTCCTCGGCTCATGGCGGGTCTGCCAAATTTTCCGGGGACGGTGGATCGGCCCCCTCGCCCCCGGCTCTG
>CAYRPN010000116.1:0-18693 GCA_964426135.1 uncultured Phycisphaeraceae bacterium
ATTCTGACTCGGTCAGTTGGACGAGAATCGGGAGGTTATTTCGGTCGCATTCCTAAATGGGGAACTTGTTTCGGTCCCGTTCCTTAACTCCGCAGATTCGAATCGCTTCGCTCCCAGCCGGACGACTTGGAAAGTCGTCCCACATGCGATGTTGATCCTGCACGGCTCCTAAACGATCTGCACGAACCGGAATACCTACTTCCTCCTGCGCTTCACGAAGCTTCGTCCCGGTTGGTCGGTCAGGAAAACCTCCAGATTGCCGCGATCCGCCATCGTCACGTAGCAGGTTCTGCCGTCGGTGCCGCCGAAGCAGATGTTGCTGGGGTTCTTGCCTTTGAGCTGCACCTCGCGCACGATCTCGCCCTTGGGCGAAATGATGGCGACGGTGCCTTTGCCGTAGCGGGTCAGGTACAGATTCCCCGCCGCATCGCAGCGGGCGCCGTCGGAGCCGAAGTCCGGCAGTTTCAGCAGCAGCCGCTTGTTGCTGATCTCGCCTTTGGGCGAAAGGTCGTACGCCCAGACATTGCGCTGGTTCGATTCGCTGACGTAGAGCGTCTTGTTGTCGGGGCTGACCTCGATGCCGTTGGTCGTGCCCATGTTCGCCTCGAGCAGATGGGTGGAGCCATCGGTGTCGATGCGCCAAAGCTGGCCTGTGGAGTTGCCCCAGTTCGGGTCGCTGGCGAAGAGGATGTCGTTGTCCATGATGGCCAGATCGTTCGGCTGGTTCATCTTCGGATTGTGGGCGAAGACGGTGACGGCCTTCGTCTTCATGTCCACGCGCAGCACGTTGTGCCCGGTGTAGTCGGCGATGAACATGTCGCCTTTGCTGTTGAAGCGGATGCCGTTGCCCGTTGAGCCTTTGGGCATGTCGATGAAAAGGTCGGCCTTGCCGTCGGGCGTGACCACGCCGATGGTCGGTTTGCGGGCGAAGCTGACGGCGTAGATTTTTCCGTCGGCGTCCACCGCGGGGCCTTCCACCTCGGGCGTGAATCCGCCCGGCGGCGTGAAATCACGCGAGTGCGTGTCCGGCGCCGCTGGCGCGGAGCAACCCGCTTCGGCGCCGAGCAGGACGAGTGCGATCAACAGTGACGAGCGGCGAAACATCATCGACATGGCCATTTCCTCAGGGTTGACGCGGGGCGTCGAAATCCACAGGCACATCATATTGCGAAACCACCGGCCACTTGCCGTCTTCCAGCGCGGTCGCTTTCAACGTGAATTGCCACGTGCCCCGCAGCCGGGCATCGGCCACGGAGGTGATGCGAAGCTTGCCGCGATGCTCGCCCGCGGCAAGCGTGATCGCTTCGGCGCGCACGAGCGCATTGATCTCCTCCGGCGCGATCCATTCGACGGCCACCGGCAGCGACAACTTGGACGAGCGCGCGATCTCAACGGGCACCTCGAACGTTTCGCCGGGCCGAGTGCTTGCGTGCGTCAGCGGAGAGGAAAGCTTCATCAGCGCGCCTTCCATAATCATCGTGATCCGCGCGTCCGCCGGCTTGGACACGCAGCGGAGATTGCCCTTCGGGTCCGGCACGCTGGCGACGCCCTGGACATTCATGCGCTGCGTGACGTCGGTGGGCAGCCATTCGGGAAGAAAGATCGGGTAGGCGCCGCGCGTCTGGCCGGCGGGAATGCTGATGATCGGGCCGCGCATCCCGGCGCGGTAGCGGGCCTGGGCGGCCGTCATTTCGATGCGGACTTCACCGGCGAATCCCTCCTTGCGGGCGATGTCCAGGTCAGCCAGATACGTCTTGCCGCGATTGACTTCGCGCTGCCGCTCTCGATCGATGATGAGCACCTCGAACGGCGGCGGCATGGTCATGGCCAGCAGCACGTTCACGATGCGCTGCTCGTCCGGCGTGCGCGGGCTGAGATTGCCGGTGGCTGGGGCCGTGGCGGTCCGCGCGATGACCGCATCACCCAACTTCGCAGTGCCGCGAAACTGAATCGCGCGGGCGACGACCGCCGCGTCGGCGGCGGATTGCAGCGTGATCTTCACATCCTTCTTGCCTGCCGCGATCACCCACGGTCCCGGCGCCGTCACGCCATCGGGCAGGCCTTGCACAGTGACCGTGATCTCACCATCGAAGCCGCCGAGGCGCGTGGCGGCGACCGTGACTTCAGCCTTGCCGGCAAGCGCAAGATTCACCTGCTGCGGAACGGCCAGCGAAAAATCCGGGGCGCTTTGGCGCACCGTGAGACGATAGATTTCGTCGGCTGCACCCAAGCGCGAGGAGACACTGCGCACGATGCAGGTATGCATGCCGTCGGCAGCCGCGCGAAACTCCAGGCCCGCGTCGCTGCTGCCCGGCAGGTCGTCGCTTTCAGCCAACTGCTTGCCGTCGGGGCCGAGGATCGCCAGCGCCACATCGAGGCTGCCGCCGATCGCCCGGCTTTGCAGATCGAGCGACCAGTGTTCGCCTTTCTTCGCCTGCCACGTGTAGCGATGCTCCACATCGTCGGGCAGCGCGCTGGTCAGCGCGAGCGGGGCGGTGATCGCCACGGGCGCGTCGGATTTGAGTGTTGCAGACTCGCGCGTCGTCTCATTGAGATCGCTCAGCGGGATCGTGACCTCGGCGCTGCCGAACGGCGTGGCGAGCGTGTGCGTGTGACCGGTGATCGCGGTGTCCGCGGGAAACGTCACCGCCTGTCGCACGGTCTCGAGCATGGGCTTGCCCGTCGCCACGCCGAGACCGATGAACTCGACTTCGCGCGTCGTGCCGCGCTGACCGGCGGCGGGAAGGGTGCAGACCACGCGCGGCCCCGGCGTCACCGCCAGGCGATACACGTAAGCACGATCGCCGCGAAAATCCGCGTCGTGCAGGCTGATCGCGTAAACCGCGCCGGCCCTGGCGGCAAAGGTCACGCCGCCGTCGTGGCCCTGCGTGTCGGCGAAATCCGCCAGCAGTTGCCCCGACGCGTCGCGCACCTGAAGCACGCCGTGAAAGTCCGTGCCGAGCCGGCGGGCCATGAGCTCGACGGAAACCAGGCCGTCTTTTTCCGCGACCATTTCGTAACGATCCACTTCGGTGAGCCGGCTCAGGCGTCCACTGACCGCCACGGGAATCGCGGGCAATCGCTGCGGCAGATCGCGCGAGCGACTCTCGACGATCTCGCGCCCCTTGCTCATGTAGAACATCGCCGCCGCCGACGAACCATTCGCATTGGCGACCTGCCAGCGCACCAGGCCGGCGGGCGTGTCCTTGCTCGTTTCAAGCTGCCCCGGCACCTCGCGCGGAATCGGCAGCGGCGTAGACATCGTGCGCGGGCCGACCCAGTACGGCGGCGGCGTGAGCAGGTAATCCCCCGGCGGGCCAAGCGTTTTCAGCTTCACGCGCAGCTCGGGCTTGCGATCATCGTCGTGAATGAACCATTCCAGATCGACCGTGAAGTCGTAGCCGCCCAGTTGCACCGGCGTCGCCTTTCCCGCTTCGATCGCCGGTGGAAAGACGTAGCCGAGCTTGGGGGCTTGTGCGGAGGCGGCGGCGGAGAGCAGCGATAGGACGACGAGGATAAGCGGCGCCATGCGAACAAGCGAGAGTGTTGAGTGATGGGAGATCATGCCAGTGAACCGGAGGATCGGCGTAGGGTGCGTCAAGTCCGCGCGGACGCACCATGCTGTGTGTCCGTTGGATCGCCAGCGCATTAGCACGAAATCCACGGGAATTGCGATTGGTTCTGATCACCCTCCCCAAGAGGGAGGGGAATACGGAGCGGACCTCGCGCTGTCACTTTAGCTGTGGTGCGTCCGCGCCAAGCCTTGACGCACCCTACGTGCGAACCGAATCTCTCACGCCAGCAGTTCGTCGATGCGCTTGCCGCCATTGACGATCGGCACAGGCCTGCCCAGCGGCGTTTCGTACACCTTGTCCGCATCGATTCCCATCTGGTGGAAAATCGTGCGCAAGAGATCCTGAATGCCGTAGGGCTGCGTGGTCGGGTAACTCGCCGTGGCGTCGGTCGCGCCGATCACCGCGCCGCGCTTGATGCCGCCGCCCGCCAGGATCACCGTCTGGCACGCCGACCAGTGATCGCGGCCGGCGTCCTTGTTGATTCGCGGCGTCCGGCCCATCTCGCCCATCATCACCACCAGCGTCTCGTCGAGCATGCCGCGCTCATCCAGGTCGCTGACCAGCGCGCTGAACGCGCGATCGATCGGCGGCACCAGATCCTTTTCAAGGCTGCTGAAGTTGTCGAAGTGCGTGTCCCAGCTTCCGTGGTCGATGCCGATGAACCGGCAGCCCGCCTCGACGAGTCTGCGGGAAAGCAACATGCTCTGCCCCGCGGAGGTGAGCCCGTAGCGTTCGCGCGTGGCCTTGGATTCCGCCTGGATGTCGAATGCCTTTCGCGCGGCCGGCGAGGTGACGAGGTCCACCGCCTTCTCGTAATACGACGTCATGGTCTGTGCCTTGCCCGTCGCGTTGGCGCTGGCGCCCAGTTTCTCCGCGCCGGCGAGCAGTTGCTGCCTGCGGGCGAAGCGCTTGTCGCTGACCGAGGCGGGCGCGCTGAGGTCGCCCACCTTGAAATCAGGCTGGGCCGGGTCGTTCTTGATCGTGAACGGCGCGTACCGCGCGCCATAGAAGCCGGGGCCGCCGGGGCCCAGCGGGTTGGGCATTTCGATGTAGGGCGGCACCGCTCCGCCCTGTCCAAGCTCGCGCGAGACAATCGAACCGATCGACGGATACAGCTCATTGAACGGCACGCCCTGCGCCTGCCCGTCGGCGAAGCGCGGGCCGTAGCCGGTCATCACCCAGTGGCGTCCGGTTTCGTGGCCGTTGTCGTTGTGGCTGTGGGAACGCAGGATCGTGAACTTGTCGGTTACTTTCGCGCACAGGGGCAGCAGTTCGCTGATCTGCGTGCCGGGCACGTTGGTCTTGATGGGGTTGTACGGCCCGCGGATATCGACCGGGGCGTTGGGCTTGAGGTCCCACATATCGATGTGGCTCGGCCCGCCTTCGAGGAAAATGAGAATGCACGCCTTGGCCTTGCCGGCCTTGGGCGTCGCGGCCTGCGCCTGCAGGTGCAGCAGCCCCGGCAGCGCCATGCCGCCGAACAGGCTGGTGGCGCCCACGCGCAGCATCTGCCTGCGCGAGAGGCCGTCGCAGTACCGGCGGTTGGTTCCGAATACCTGGTTCCACATGGCGGTTCTCGGGCAGGGGGCAGGGGAAAGAAGGCAGAGGACAGAGGTCAGAGGACAGAGGACAGAGGTCAAAAGTCAGGTCGCAGGTCAGAGGAGTCTCATGCTGATTGCTGCCCTCTGCCCTCTGTCCTCTGACCTCTGTCCCCTGACTAATGATTGAACACAAACTCCTTCGTGTTAACGAGGGCCCACAAAATATCTTCGACTGCCTCGCGGCGATCGCTGGAATCCGTGAACGCCTGTCGCATCGCTTTTCGCTCGGCTTCCGTGGGAAAACGCGAGAGCGTGGCCAGGTACAGGTCATCGAGAATCTCATCGGGCGTGAGCGTCGATCCCGCCAGCGCCGCGGCGCGGCCGGCGCGGTGCTCGATCTTGGCGGTCGTGCCGGTGGCGTTCATCAGGTGCATCGCCTGGGCCATGCTCGGCTCGCTGCCGCGCTCGCAGGAGCAGACGGTCTGCCGCCTGGGCCTGCCGAACACTTCGAGGAACTCCGACGGCAGCTTGTTGTCCCAGACCTGGATCGCACGGTAGCCGCGGGGCCAGCCGTTGAACTCCTCCGGCACGCCCGTCGCCTGCGAAATGGCATCGAGCAGCACTTCCGCGGAGAGCGGCTTCCACGCGGCGCGGGAATAGTTCTGCTCGTCGAGCTGGTTCGACTCGTTCGCCACCGCGCTGAGTTGATAGACCTGCGAATCCAGCAGCGTGCGGGTGAACGCCTTGATGTCGTACTTCACCGCGACGAAATGTTCCGCCAGCGCGTTGAGCAGCGGCTCGTTCGATGCCGGGTTGGTCGCCCGCATGTCGTCGATCGGCTCGACGAGGCCGCGGCCGAAGTAATGCGCCCACAGGCGATTCACGATCATCTTCGCGAAGTAAGGATTCTTCGGTCCCGTCACCCATTCCGCCAGCACCTTGCGACGATCGGCGACGGCCGCGAACTCCGCCGGCGCGGCGCCGAGGCCCGCGGCGGCGACCACCTTCTTGCTGCGCGGGTGTGGCAGGTCGCTGCCTGTCTTGGCGATGATCTTCAGGCTGCCCGGTCCACCGGCGGCGCCGGGGGCGCCGGGAACCTGCTTGCGATCGAGACCGGTGAAGAATCCGGCGAAGGCGAAGTAATCCTTTTGATCCCACTTCTCCATCGGATGGTGGTGGCACTGGGCGCACTCGATGCGCACGCCGAGAAAGAGCTGGCTCACCGATCGCGCCAGCCGCTCCGGGTCGGCCTGCACCTGATAGAAGGCCGCGGGCGATTCGCTGAGCGTCGATCCTTGCGCCGTCAGGATCGAGCGCACGAACTGGTCGTACGGCACGTTGCCGGCGAACTGCCTGCGAATCCATCGCGTCATCGCCACCGCGCCGGCCGGTGAGATCGTGTCCTTGTCCACGCGCAGCAGGTCCGCCCAGCGCTGCGCCCAGTAGTCGGCATATTCCGTGCGATCGAGCAGGGCGGCGACCAGCTTGCCGCGCTTGTCCGGCGCGGTGTCGGCGAGGAACCGGCGGGCTTCGTCGCTGGTGGGCAGCGTGCCGATCGTGTCGATAAACGCGCGGCGGAGAAAAGTAGCGTCATCGGCGAGCGGG
Source organism: uncultured Phycisphaeraceae bacterium (assembly GCA_964426135.1). GTDB lineage: Bacteria > Planctomycetota > Phycisphaerae > Phycisphaerales > Phycisphaeraceae > CAYRPN01. The sequence goes on from CAYRPN010000116.1 coordinate 6,722, forward strand.
CTGGGGGCGACGCGCAGTTGCTGCAGCTTGTCCCACACGAGTCGGTCGACGAAGTTGCGTTCCGCCGGCCGAGTGAAATCGCCGGCGGGCCGGGGCCGGGTCACGCGGCAGATCGCCACGTGGCCCAGATGCCGGACGAGGATCGCCGCCTCGCCGGGCACATTCGTCGCTTTGATCAGGCCATCGCGATCGGCGACGGCGATGGCGTCGTTGTTCGACTGGTATTCCGCCTCGACCGTGACGCAGCGTTGGCGACCGCTGCTGTCCACCGTCGTGACGCGAAGTTGCTGCGAGCCGAGAGCCGGCAGCGTGACCTGCGCAGGCTCGACTGCGATGCTGACGATGGCGTCGGTGGTCTGCTCGTCCAGTTTGGCGCCCTCGGCGATCCAGCGGCGCAGGATCGAATGCCAGCGCGAGGTTCGCTCGATGCGCTGGCCGCCTCCGTGGGGCAGATCGCTCGCCGCTTTCATCAGCAGCAGACTGGCATGCGGCGCGGCCGGAAACACACGCCGCCCCCGGCCATCGCTGACAATCGCGCGGTGATCGGCAGCCGGATCATTGCCGAAGACGCTGAGCTTGAAACCGTTCTGGCCTTCCGCTTTGCCGTGGCACCCGCCCGAGTTGCAGCCGGCTTTGGAGAAGATCGGAATGACGTCGCGATGGAATGAAACCGGCGGGGGGGCGGTCATGCCGGTGACCTGCACTTTCACCCTGGCGGACTGTTCGCCCACGCGAATGCGAAGCTCGGCGGTGCCGTCGCGAAGCGGGATGACCCGACCTGAGGAGGAGATTGAAACGAGGCCGGCAACGGATGCTTCATAGTTCGCCTCGCGGGTGACGTCGCCAGTGCTGCCATCGGCGGCACGAACGGTCACGAGCAACTGCTCCGCGGCTTCCGGAGAATCGAGCGTGACCTGGGGCGGCGAGACGAACAGACCCGGCGCTTCGGCTGCGGCACCGCGCGGTTGGGATAGGGCAACCGCCGCCAGCAAGAGCCCGAAGCGAACCCATGACGACATGCAAGACTCCATGACGACGCCGGCAAGCCCCGATGGCCGGCGACATGACATTCAGTCGACTTCCGTGCGACTCAGGAACGGGACCGGAACAAGTTCTCGATTTAGCCGGCGGGCTCGCCCGCCGCGACGCCCTCGGCGGGCAAGCCCGCCGGCTAAATGGGGGACGGCCCATTCGCGAAGTTATTTCGGCTCCGTTCCTTACCTACCAGATACATGCGAAAAACAGGGGTCAGGTTACGCAGCGGACGGTTCTTGCGGGGGAAGACAAGAGTTGGCGCAGACGCACTTTGCTTCATCGGCCCCCGGCGCCCCCGGCGCCCCCGGCGCCCCCGGCGCCCCCGGCGCCCCCGGCGCCCCCGGCGCCCCCGGTGAACGCCGCGAATGGATCAGATTTCGGTTCATCCGGCGAATGCGTACTTCACAACCGTTGAAAACGCAGCGTCCATGTCTTGTCAGAGCCGGAGTCTGTGACTCCGGTCGATTTGAAGCGGCTCAATGCCGCTTCAAATCGTATTTGCGTGCTGCATTCCAGGGTGACCGTGCGTCTGCCGCGCCGAACTTCGCCTCGCCGGATTCGATCCGGCTCGGCGAACCGGAGTCACAGACTCCGGCTCTGACAAGGCAGGTACGCACTCGTCGGATGGCCTCAATTTCCTCGTTACTTTCCGACAGATCGGTCAATGTAAGGTAGAGGTTGATTGTCGACGGCCGGCCTGCGGCCGCGTGCTCTTTGACAAGTCTGATCTCAGGAGCGTGCCGTTCAGCGGCCAGAAAAAGTGGCCGGAAAGTGTCCTACCTTTTTGGCAGTCGAATTGATAAGCAATTGGAAATGCGTGAGTTAGGGACGATTTGAACCCTGGGGTGGCCGGTGGCCGGCCACTCGCGCTGGCAGGCAAGCGGGCGGCGGTTCAGCCAACCGCCGCAACTCACTTCTTCGGATTGCCGCCCTCGTCGTACGCCAGGCCGCCGGTGGTGTCGAGATAAGCTTCGAACTCCGCGACGGCCGGGACATCCTTGGCGACCGCGATGACCAGCAGACGCACCTTCTTCATCTTGCGGCCGATGACCGGGGCGACGAACTCGCCGCCGATGTCCATGCCGTTGAAGCAACTCATCCAGCGGGCGCTCTTCTCGTCCCAGTATTCGATGGCGTATCGCGTGATCGAAGAAGACGGATCTTCCTTGATCTTGAACTCGTTGATGGTGACGGGGACGGGGAACTCCAGTTGCAGCCATTCACCCTCGGCCCCCTCGGCCTTCCATGCGGTGCCGGGCTTGCCGTCTCTCGCGTCGCCGGCTTCGTAGCCCGCAGCTTGAGAGGACGCGACCGCCGTTGCCCGCAGCGCGAGGTTCGGCGTGCTGCACGCGTCCGCGAGATTCTTCACCAGGCAATCGATGAACTTCGATCGCTTGTCCTTCTCCGGGTCCATCACCTTCATCAGCGCTTCGCCTTTGGAAAGATAAAACCGGCAGTTCTTCCAGGTGGCTTCGGTCCAGTCGGTGGTGTTGACGATGGCGCAGCGGGGCAGGCCGATGGGGCGTTTCGACTTGGCGTTGATGAGGCAATTCTCCATGACGATCTTCATGTTCGGATGGGCGTCGGAGGCGTAGCAGCAGAGGAGGAAACCGGGGCCGTCGGTGTCGTGGAAGATGCAGTTTCGCATCGTCATGTTGTCGCAATTGCCCTCGAAGTCGAAGGCCTCGCCGTCGCCGCTGCCCAGGCCGATGGAGACATAGCCCCACTCGCTGTCTTCGAAGACCCAGTCCTTGCATCGGAAGAACATGGCGCCGGCCACGCCGTTGAAGGATCGGAAATTCCTGCCGATGTCCAGCGTGACGCAGTTGCGCACCAGGCCGCCCGCCACGCCGCGGATGCCCATCTGCCACTGATAGCCTTCCTCGAACAGGCAGTCCTCCATCGTCATGTTGCCGAAGTTGTAGATGTTCGAGGCGTTCTTGTTGAAGTTGTCCGGGCTGTTGGTCCACACGCCGGAGGTGAGCCGGCGGAACACGCAGTTCCTGATCGTGATGTCGGTGAGCACGATGCTGTTCTTTCGCTCATACGAAAAGAAGCAGATGCCCAGGCCGACCTTGCGCTTCGGGTAATCCTGATAAGGCTGATAGAGCAGCGAATCGCGGAAGTAGCAGTCTTCGATCCAGATGTACTTCTTCGTGGTCGAGCCGGCGGCGTAGTCGGCATAGATGCCCGTCATGCAGCGGGCGAACTCGATGCCCACGATCTTGAAGCCTTCCTGATCGGACAGCCGGATGCCGGTGTTGTCCTGCTTGAAATCCTGGCGATCGATGATGGGTTTGGCGCCGTCGCCGTAGTAGCCGATGACGATCGGATTGGTCGGCGTGCCGTTGCCTTTGGGGCGCAGCTCTTCGTTCCAGGTGTCGCCGGTCTTCAGCAGAATCTGATCGCCCGGCTTCAGTTCCTGCTGCGAGGCGCGGGCCAGCGTCTTCCACGCGGCGTTTTCCGCCTTGCCGGCGGCCTCATCGTTGCCCGCCGATTCGCTGACGTAGTAGACCGTGCCGGTGGCCTTGGGAATCGCCGGCGCCTTGGCGGGCAGGCCGGGGCGGGCCTTGGGCGCGAGGGGCGGCGTCTTGGTGGAGGGCGTCGTCGTCGGTGGCAACTTGGTCTTCGGCGCGGTCACGGTCGAGCCCGGCTTCGTCTTCAGCGGTGTGCTCGGCGTCGAGGGCGTGGGCACTTTCGCCGTCGGCGTGCCGCTGCCCAGCGCGACCACGCGGAAGCCGTAGTTCGGCCACTTGGCGCTGAGCACGTCGTAGCGCGTGCCGGCCCGCAGGTAGTTGGCGTTGTCGTTGAGATAGAACGAGCCGCCGCGCAGGCCTACTTTGCCGTTGGCGCGGTGCTCGTTCCATTCCCACAGGTTGCCGTTCTGATCATGCGTGCCATAGGCGCTGGCGGCGAAGCCTCCCGCGTCCGACGGAGCGTTCGTGTTGATGTTCGCCTGCGGCTCGCTGTCGCTCTTGGTGGCGTAGGTCCAGTAGCCGGACTTGTCGGGGTCGTAGTACGCCGCCTTGTACCACTCGTTCTCCGTGGGCAGCGCCCACTTGAGTCCCTTGCCCGCCGCCAGGCTCGCGTGGTCGGGCAGTTTCACGTCGCCGCCTTCGAACGTGTACGCGCCTTTTTCCGTGTCGCCGCTGCCCTGGCCGTTGCTCAGCCAGTTGGCGTAGCGGGCGGCGGTTTCCCACGTGACGTAGTTCACCGGCTTCTTGCCCATGCCATCCTTGACGGAGTAGCTGTAGCCGCCGTCGCCGCCGCTGCGGGCGATGCCGCCGTACTCGGCGCTTTCCATTCGACCGTCATAAAGTTGACGCGGATCGCTCTTGGCGACGGCGTTGAGGAAGGCGCAGAACTCGCTGTTGGTTACCTCGGTCTTGCCGATGCGGTATTCGTAGGCCACCGCGCCGAAGCCGGTGCGATCGGCCTTGTTGTCCGGGTTGCCGACCGCGACGGTCTGCGGCCACTCCACCTTCTCCGCCGCCGCGGCGGGTGCAGCGGGTGCGACGGAAGCTGCGAACAGGATGGCGGCCAGACAGGCGAAGATGAGCGATTGCGGACGTTTCATGAATGTTCCCTGCGTGGGTTTCGAAATCGGGCCTGCGCGGATCGGCGCGGGCTGATGGCGATGACTGCCCTGCGAGTGTAGTCGAAGGCGGCTGTCGAATCAGGACAAGTATTTGACGTTTAAGGACAGGATGGCGAACCATGAAAACCACAAGATCCGCGGCGAACCGCGGATCCTGTGGTTGGGGGGAGAGAGTCAGTTGTCGGTGCCGGCTTTACGCCGTGCGGTTGCGCCGCCGCAGACCGAGCAGGCCGGCCAGGCCCAGCAGGCTGGCGGTGGCGGGTTCGGGGACTTCGACGGTCGGCGGCGGGTTGGTGTTGCCGTTGTTGGGCGTCTGCGAGCGGACCCGCAGTTGGCCGCTGCCGGTGATGACGCCCGGCAGGTCGCCCGCGCCGTAAATGCCCGGCGCGAGGTACGTGGTGCCGCCGTCGATGCTGAACGCGTTGATGTCGTCGATGCCCTGGTAGGTCAGGTCGATCTGGGCGGTCGGGGCGATGACCACATCGGCCGCGTCGGCGAGGAAGATGTTCGTCAACTCCAGAACACCCTGAAGAATGGTGGTGTTGCCGGTGTAGTCGTTCAGCGGGGAGGTGAGTTGCAGCTCGCTGGTGCCTTCCTTGAAGAAGTCGCCGGAACCGGTGATCTGGCTGGCGATGACTCGCAGGTTGGCCTGGCTGTTGAGGAAGAAGGCATCGCCTTCCAGGATCACCTGGCCTGGGCCTTGGACCATGTTGAGGTCGGACGAGTCGTAGAGTCCGGCAATGAGCCGGCCTGAGTCGATCTTCAGCACGGAACTGGCGGTCGTCAGTTGGATGCCCGAGTTGAAGTTGGTCGTGTCGCCGATGGTCAGGGAACTGACGGCCGCTCCGTCACCGAGGTTGATGGCGGAGTTTGTGCCGGTGAGGATCACCGAGGTGTTGGTGACCATGGCGCCGCCGTCGAAAATATCCAGGTGGTTGCCGGTGCCGCCGGGGGTGATCACGCCGACACCCAGCGCGGTGCCGCCGATGGCCACGGGCATTCCGAAGTTCACGTTGACGGACGATCCCGCGTCCAGAATCTTCAGCAGGTTGTTATTGCCGCCGGCCATGCCGACACTGAAACTTCTGCCCGTGTTGCCCGCGCCTGTGAAGTTGAAGGTGGCGCTGTCGGCGACGGTGAAACTGTTGCCGTCTGAGCCAAGGCCGCCGATTTCAACGACCGAGTTGGTTCCCGCGTTGATCGTGGTCAGCGAGTTGAGGCCTGTGATCAAGACGGTGTTGTTGTCGCCGTTGCCGGGAACTGCACCACCCGTGACCTGTCCGAAGTCGGAGGCGACACCGACGAGCCATCGGGGGGTGATTACGGTACCGCCATTGGAGACGGTGAAGTCGTTGTTACTGCCGCCTGTGCCGACGATGATCGATCCGGCAGCGAGGCTGAAGGTTGAGCCTGTTCCGGTGACCAGAATTTTGTTGTTGTCCGCGCCGGCGAGATATCCAAGGCGAACGCCGGTGGTACCGCTGCCGCCGTCATGACGGAAGAATGCTCCATTGGAGACTTCCATGAGGTTGTCGTCGGAATTGTTGCCGATGACCAGTTGCTGTCCGTTGCCCCGCATGCGGTAGGAAGGAATGGTCGCGTCGCCGGGGCGGGTGATGTAGAACTCATTGCCGCCGCCGGCGTTGCCAACGACCAGGCCACCTGCGATGAAAACCTGATCAGTGTCAAGGCCGTTGATGATGACGGTGTTGTTTGACGTGGTGTCGCCGACACGGTTGAGGAAGTTGCTTCGGGTGGAGGCCTGCAATGTGTTGGCCGCCTTGAACTTTCCGCTGATCTGCAATTCGCCGCCGCCTTCGACAGTAAATCCAGCGTTCAGACCGATGTTCGTGTCATCGGCCAAATCCACAGGACCGGCGAGTATCAGGGTACCGGCGCCGGTCTTCTTGATTTGGTTGCCTGAACTCCCAGGCGCGGCATTGGCTACGTGAGTAGCCAAGTGGTTGTAAACAATCGGGGCATTAATCGTGCCCGTCTTATTTGCGTCAACTTGAACGGTCATAGCCGTTAGCGGCCCAGTGAGCGGCGATCCAAATCCGATCTGGCCGCGGAACTGGTCGTTGACGGTGGCCGACTCGCTGAAAATCATCGTCCCAGGGATCACCGTGGCCAGACGGATGCCCGGAGCGTCGCCGACCGTGTTGAACAGGGCGACGTTGTTGGGGCCGTTCGTGACGTCCCACGGCGTTCCGGCTGGCAGGCCGGACCAGTTCAGATCGGTCAGGTTCCAGACGAGGGCGGTGTTGGCGCCGGTGTTGCCGCCGGTCCACGTGCCGGTCACGGCCTGGGCGGCGATCGGAGCCCCCAATCCCATGGCGGACGCAGCCAGCATTTGAATGGTGAGAATCGCGCGAGCCTTGCGGTTCGTCGTCTTCGGGGTGTGCTTCGCTCTCATCGTCTCTTGTCCTTTCGCGGAATGGAGGGTCTCTCGTGAAGTTCGCCAGACCAGTGATGCGGGTCCGAGGAACTGAACGTTCACGTGCTTGGAGCATAACACAGGGTGTTTGCCTGTTCTAGACATTCTATGAACTTTTCAGGACAGACCGGCGGAAATATTCAATCGGTCCTGCCGAACCGTCCATGCGGTCGCCGCATTACCTTTTCTCCAGCATTTCCAGCATCGTTTCCGCGAACGCCTTGCCCAGCAGCATGAAGAACCGGCCTTCGCCGTTGTAATGAAACCCCTGGCTCGACGTGGCCCGCTGGAGCATCGCCTGCTCCTCCTGCGTGATCGGCTGCTTTTTCAGGTCGCGGTCCATGTTCAGCCAGCCCGCCGTCTTGATCGCGATGATGTCCGGGTGCAGCAGCGGCGCGCTTTCGATCGCCTTCACATTGCCCTTGAATTCGGGCACGGTGTTGACGAAGCGCTGGCCGTCGCGCACGTCCTTCTGCTTGCCCGCTTCGTTCTTCACGCCGTTGACGCCCATCACGCCGACGACGACTTTCATGTTCGGCGACTTGAACTCCGCCCGCAGATCCTTGATCAGATGCACCAGATTCGGGCCGTATTCCTTGCGGCCGGTCTCGTCGAACATGTCGTTGTAGCCCTGAAACCAGACCAGCCCGGCGATCTCGTAGCCGGCCTTCTCGTCGTAAGCCGGAAAGAGCGTTTTCAGATTCTTCAGCGTGTCGTGGGTGTACTTCACCAGCACGCGGTACTGAGCGCCGACGATTTTCTCCCGCCGGCCCTCGAAATAGCGATCGGCGGTGGCCTGGTCGAAGGTCTGCTCGTCGAGGTCCGCCTTGCCTGTCTTGCCCGCGCTGGGTGGGCGGAAATTGACGTGGAGGCTCTGCCCGCCGGGTCCGTACTTGATCAGCAGCACCTGCTCTTTGCACGCCTCGCCGATGTAGTAGCCAAACGCGTACTCCGGGCCGATGCGGTCGCCGAGCTTGTCGTAATCTTTTCGTCCGCCGAAGCCGGGTTGGAGTTTGGCGTAGACGCCGGCGTTGGCGACCCAGACATCATCGCGGGTGATCAGGTTTTTGCCATCGGGCTTGAAGACCTTGAGCAGGTGGCCGTGCTGCTTGTCCTCGCCGAGAAAGTCGATCGTGGAGACATGGGCCTGGCCGTCCATGTTGGACTGGCCGGCGAGGATGAAGACCTTCACCGGGCCCTTGTCGGCAGCGCGCACGGACACGGGCAGGCAACCGATCACCAGCAGAAGAAAAGTCAGCGTTGTTTGCGGCATGGAATACTCGTGCGATGGATGACCGCGCTGATGGAGCCCGGTGCGAAAAAACAGACCCGCGAGTTTACCCGCGGGTCTGCGAAACGCATACGGATAGAGATCGGCCGAGGCGTTCCATTCACGCCAAGCGACGCCGGCGCAGCAGCGCCAGGCCGCCGATGGCGATCAGCGAAAGCGACGCGGGCTCGGGGACCGGGAGCGCCGCCTGAAATGCGGGGTGGGTGCCGTTCATGATCAAGGCGATATCTTCGACGGAGTTGAAGACCGCCATGTCGTCGAGTTTGCCGCCGAACTGGCTGTTGCCGGCTCGCCAGCCGCCCAGGTCGAGTTCGAGGAACGAGGGAAACGTCGAGTTGACTGCGATCGTGTTCACCAGTGCGGCGTTTTTGTAGTAACGCATGGTGGTGCCATCGTAGGTCAGGGCGAGGTGGATCCACTGATTGTTGGGGATGGTCGAACCCAGCGGCTTCTGCCACGCGCTGTTCGTGTCCGACCACACGTAGGACTGGTCGCCGCCGCTGCTGTTGTCGGTCTGGAACAGCCAGTTGCGCTGGGCGAAGTTGGTGGTGGTGACGAAGATGTGGCCGTAGTTGGTGTTGCTGGACTCGAACGCCCATGTGGCGAATGTGAATTGGTTTGTGGAGTTGAGCGTGTTGAGGCTGGGGGAGGTGTTGACCTGCACGCGCGGGGCGTTGGCGGAACCGAAGAGCAGGGCGTGATCGCCCACGGCCCCGGTGTTGCCGCCGTTGATCTGCCACGAGGGCAGACCGCCGGCGATGATCAGGTTGCCGGTGTTGGCGTTGGGTGAAAAATCGTTCGCAACGGTGCCGGTGCCTTCATCGAACTTCCAGTACCCGACCAGGGCGGCCGAGGCATTCGACGACAGGCTGGACGCGACCAGCAATGCGGCGACGGACGGGAGGCGAGACTTCATTGAGATTCTCCTTGAACGGAACGGTGTCTCCTCTGCGACGAGCGCCTCGCACCACTGCGGCACAAGGCCCGCCAGTCGGGCAAATTAGCACGTGCCATTGGACGATAGTGGACAAAGTGTATACTTTTCGGGACAGTCCTGAAGACGACAGATCGGTGCGCCGCCCTCTGCAAATGAAGGGGGAACATGACGATGTGCCGATGGGACGAACCCTTTCTGGACTTTGATCTCACGAACTGGGACATTGCACCGCGGTAACGTCACGCATTGACAGGAACAAGCCATGAACAGAAAGCGACGCGTGGCGATGGTGATCGACCTCGGTTGGCACGTGGTGAGACATCATCACGTCTTCGCGGGGATCCACCGCTATGCCCGGGAGAAAGGCAACTGGGATTACTCGATCACGCCGCACGCCGAGTTGCTGCTGAGCAAGCACCATCAGGGCAGGAAGCTTGACGGGATCGTTGCCCGCGCGACGCCCAGTCTGGCGAAACTGGCGCAGAAAGCCGGCGTGCCGGTGGTGAATGTGTGGCTCAGTTCGCCGGTGGTCGGCTTGCCGACGGTGGTTCACGACGCCGAGCAGTCGGGTCGCATGGCGGCGCAGCATTTGATGGCCCGCGGGTTCCGCAACTTCGGTTATCTGGGGACGCGAAACGAACGAGGCACGCGGCTGCAACTGGAGGGCTTTCGTGCGGAGCTGTCTGAAGCGGGCTTCAGTTCCAGCGAGTGCTGGGTAGCCGGTAACTACGCGGCCACCAGCGCCACCTGGCACAGCTTCCAGGCGGCGCTGGACCGCTGGATGGATCAGTGGGAGCCGCCCATGGGGGTCTTCACCGCTTACGACCTGCTGGCTCGCTACCTGGCGGAGGCGTGCCACCAGCGCGATCTGAAAGTGCCGCACGATGTGGCGCTCGTCGGGTCTTACAACGAAGCGGTCATCTGCAATACGCCCGAGCCTTCACTCTCCAGCATCGAGTTCCGCTTCGACCGCATCGGTTACGAAGCCGCCAAGCTCCTCGACAAGCTCATGGACGGCGGCAAGGCGCCGGCGCTGCCGATCCGGCTGCCGCCTGTGGAACTCGTGGCCCGGCAGAGCAGCGACGCTTTCGTCGTGACGAATCCCCTGGTGGCGCGGGCCCTGCGGTACATCGCCGAGCACGCTCATGAAGACATCGATGTGGACGACGTGGCCCATCACGTGATGACGACGAGGCGGTCCCTGGCCCGGTACTTCCAGGCGTCGCTGCGACGGACGGTTGCCGACACGATCACCACGATGCGGCTGGACCGCGTCAAGCGCGAGATGGCCGACGAGGAATTGCCGCTGAAAACCCTGGCGGCGCGCTGTGGGTTCCGCGATGCGATTCACCTGTGCCGCGTCTTTCAGCGCATCGAGGGCATGACGCCCAGCGAGTACCGCAAACTGCGAAACGCCCGGTCGATCGGTAGTGGCTCTGTCTGAAATGTTTGGGTGGCTGGGGTGGAGTCTTCGACACCCCGGCGCCTTGCCGCTTACTGGGCCGGGGTTTCGCGGACTCAACCCCAGCCACCCGGATTCAAACTGAGCCACTACCGGTCGATCGACCCGACGCGAGAGGAGTAACGGCTCCGGCCGCCCCATGCCCGTCCCGGCTTTCCATGTCGTGCTCTTTCAACCGAGCATCCCGCCCAACACGGGGAACATCGGTCGGCAGTGCGTGGGCATGCGCGCGATGCTGCACCTGGTGGGGCCGCTGACGATCGATCTGGGAACGCAGGCGGTGCGCCGGGCCGGGCTGGACTACTGGGGCGACCTGATGCTTCAGGTGCATGAGACGCCCGAAGCGTTCCTTCACTGGCTCGGCGGGCGCGACCCGTGGATCGTGACCAAGTTCGGCGCCACTCGCTACGACCGTGCCGCGTATCAGCGCGACGAAGTGCTTATCTTCGGCAACGAAATCACCGGTCTGCCCGAGTCGTGGCGGCAGCGCTGGTCTCATCGCGCGATCCATGTGCCGATCCTCGGGCCGGTGCGTTCCTACAACCTCGCGAACACGGCGGCCATCGTGATGAGCCAGTATTGCCTGGCGACGGGACTTTACGAACAGTTTCCCCACGAGTCGGCGGAGTAGTTCGGGGCTTGGGTGTGCAAACAAAGAACCCCGACCGGAGTCGGGGTGTGGATGGGGTCTCTGGTTGCAACAAAAGATGATTGCTGCGGGATCGCCTTGGTGCGGATCGGCGCCCGGCGCGGCCACCGAGGTGCCCGCGGCGCGGCGAGGAACACCGGTGCATCAGGCCACGGGCGTGCCGGGCTTGGCGTCGATGCCGGCGCGCTTCAGCAGGGTTTTGACCGTGCTGGTGGGCTGGGCGCCGACGCTCAGCCAGTACTTGACGCGGTCGGCGTTCACGACGATCTGCTTGCTCTCGTTCCGCTCGACGGGGTTGAACGTGCCGATCTCCTCGATGGTCTTGCCATCGCGGGGCGAGCGTTGATCCACCGCGGCAATGCGGTAGAAGGGACTGTGGGGCTTGCCGAACCGCTTGAGTCGAATGCGAACCACGTGCGTCTCCGGTCGAAGTAGGGGAATTCAATCGAGCCGAGAAGTGTACCGGAAACCGGCGGGGCGGGCAAATGGGAGGGAATGTCGACTGTGGCCGGGTGTGCCAAATTTTCCGGGGGCTTGGTCCCCTCTCCCCCAGTCTGCTGGGG
>CAYRPN010000117.1:0-18407 GCA_964426135.1 uncultured Phycisphaeraceae bacterium
CCCCCAGCAGACTGGGGGAGAGGGGACCAAGCCCCGGAAGTTTGGGCAGACCCGTCGGCTCCGCTACTCGCCGCGCAGCGAATCCAGCAGCCTGCCGCGCAGCGCCAGCCTCGACGCCAGCCACGTCCACGCGCCGCCGCTGACCACCACGCCGGCGAGGATCGAAACGAGCAGCGTGTACGGCACCTTCGCCCCCGGCGACATCACCGCCGGCAGCACCGCGATCGCCGCGGCAACCACGCCGCAAAGCAGCCCCGCCGCCAGCAGAAACCAGTGCTCGCTGATGACCAGCCAGCGCTGCTTCTTCGCCGCGAATCCGATCGCCGCGAGCAACGCCAACTCGCTGCGCCGCTCCAGCACATTGCGCATCACCACGATGCCCAGACCGACGCTGCCGAGCACCAGGCCCAGCCCGCCCAGCGCCTGAAAAATGCCCAGGTACGTGTTCTGCACCGCGTTGAATGCAGCCAGCCGCTCCACCGTCGGCGTCAGTTCCATGCCCACATCGCCCATCGCGGCGGCAAGCTTCCTCCGCGTTTCCTCGATCAACTCGCCATTGATCTCCGCACGCAGTTCACTTGCCTTGGCCGACTTCGAAGCATCGAACGGCGAAAGGCAGCCCGGATCACCGAGTCTATTCAATGGCAGGTCGATCAGAAACAGGCGGTGGCCGCTCACGGAAGGGAACCGCCGCTTGAACTGCTCCTCGTCGATGAACAGCGTGCCTTGCAGAATGGAGTTGCTGGTCAGGGCCGCGATTTTCACTTTCAGCGGCCGCCCCGATTCGTCCGTGTAATCCAGCACATCGCCCAGGCCCTTGCCCAGGCCATACACCACGGTGTTCTGATCGCCCACGGCGTGGATGACATCGGCATCACCGGCCGCCTCGCCAAGCACGCTCCACGGCGACACTCCATTCGCGCCCGGCCTCGCGCCGTTAGCGCCCGGCTCCGCCGGGGGAATCCTCGCCGTAAAAGTGAACGCCTCGCGCTCCGCCAGCTTCTTCCAATCCACGCCCGCCAGCCGCGGATTCTGCGCCCGGTTGAGGTTCAGACAGCTCGCATCATCGCCATCGCGCAAGCGCATCGGAACGAACGAGACGCCGGGCAGATCGTCACGCTCCAGCGCGAACTTGTCGAGTCCCGCGTCGGTGTTCAGATCGGCGAGCACGGGCAATGTGGATTCGCCATAGAGCGCGAAGCCGCCGGTGCCGCTCTTGCGGTCGGTGCTGTCGGCGCCGGCATCGAGCCAGAACGCGCCGATGGCGATGACAAGGAACGAGCCGCAGGCGAGCAGGCCGATGGTGGCGAGGCTGCGGCCGCGACGTCGCGCGGCGTTGCGCAGGCCGAGTTTGGTGATGGTGAGGCGCAACGCGCCATCGCCGCGCGATGACGAAGCCATGCGCGCCAAGACGCCGAGGCAGAGCGAAAGGCCACCCGCCAGCAGCATCGATCCCGCGCCGAAGAATGCACCGGCGTTGCGGCCGGCCTGCGAGGTGCCGAGCGTCGCGAGCCAGGCGATCGCGGCGAGAATGAAGAGTGCGCCGACGATCAGAGGGGCGCGGCCTGCCCTTGGTCTCTGCGAAGTCTGTTCCGCTCCGGCATGGCCCCTTGAAGGGGCCATGCCTGCGGTCCCCACGACCACAGCGCCCAGCCCGGAATCCGCGCCCGCCAGCAGTTCCCGCGCCGGCGTGCGCGCTTGCCTGCGCAGCACCCACGCAATGGTCATTCCCGCCACAGCGACACTCGCGCACCAGCCCAGCGGAATCGTCATCGGCTTCACGTGGAATTGCAGCGAGGAGGTGGAGATCGCGTCGCGCCAGATCGTGGTCAGCCCTGTCAGCAGCGCTTGCGTATAGGCGAGGCCGCACGCGGTGCCGATCGCCGCGCCGATCACGGCGAGCACGAGCCCTTCGCCCAGCAGCAGTCGCCGGACCTTCGCCGGCTTGAATCCCACGGCCAGCAGCGTGCCCACCTCGGCGCTGCGCTGCTCGATCGCGAACACGAAGAGCAGGCCGGTGAGCAGCAGCGCGGCGACGATGAGGAAGAAGGAGAAGCCAAGAAAAAGCTGCGCGAAGTCGAAGCCGCTGCTGCTGGCGGTCAGCGCCTGCTGGCGCACGGGGACGAAGGAGAGGCCGATGGCGGCGGGTGACACCTGTCGCTGAAGTTCGCGACGCACTGATTCGACGGTGACCGCGTTGTTGTTGGCGGCCTGCCCCATGGGAAAGCGCACCGCCGTCAGTGAGCCAAAGCGGTTTCCGAACATTTTCTGCGCCAGCCCCAGGCCGAAGAAAGCCTTGGGTGTGCCCGCGTGCTGCTTCCAGTATTCGTCATCGACAGGCCGAATGCGGCGAGTCATCTTGAAACTCGGCTTCCACTGGCTGAACGTCGTCCCCGGCGCGGGCATGTCGGGAAACTCCGGCAGGAGCGTGCGGTCGGCCGCGGCGCCGGCGATGGGGACGATGCGAAGCAACTGGAGAGGCACGCGCGACAAGGAGGTCGCTTCCACCAGGTCGCCGCCTGGCCCTTGAACGAAGTAGGTGAAGACAATCCTCTGCGGTGTCTCTTGTTCAATGCCAAGCTGATTCGCGAGCCAGTCATTCATGACCAGGTCATGATCGTGCAGCTCGCGAAGCAGCGGGTGAATCGATTCCGGCCAATCCTTTGGTGGCCACTCGTTGCCGTCGCGTGGGCCGATCGTGCCGAAGGCGCTGACCATGGAATAAGGCACGGCATGACCGGTCGGCTGTACCTTCTCGCCGTCGAACTTCATCGCCGTGATTTCATTCACCATATAGGTCAACACGCCCATCGGCGTGACGCCGAGCTCCTTGCCCGCTCGATATCCCGCCAACATCAAGGTGTCTTCGATGAACGCCCGATCCGTGCGAAGCTCCACCCACGGCTGGTCCGGGACCTGGCGCACGTCGATGCCGATGTCCGAAAGCTGGAACAATTCCTTCAGCGCCGCGTCGGCCGATTCAGCGCTTAGACCACTCTGTTTCGATGAGCCGACGAGCATCAGGTTGGCGCGGTGCGGCAGTTGGACCTGCTTCTGAAGCCACTCGAGATTCACGAAGGCATTCAGCGGCGAGACCTGACTCGACTCAAGGCTGAAACGACCGCCGGAAAGATCACCTGCGGCATCGCTGACGATGCGATCCACCCTCACTCGCAGGGCCACGGAAATGTCGCTCACGTCGTTGCGGGTGAGGGGCGCGTCACGTGGCAATAGACTTGGCTTGGACACACGGAGCAACACCGTGTCGCCGACCTTCGCTCCGATTCTCACCGCCAGCGAACGGTTCAAGGTGACTCTGTCTTCAGCCAGATCGGCCGCGACAGGCAGTGAACCATCGCCGCCTGGAAATAGCGACAAGAACCGCTGGTCGACACCGAGGACCTGCACGCGACCGGCTCGTTCCTTCGTCGCGTCGTGGCTGGCCGTCCCTGGTAGCAGCATGACCGGAGCGATTGGCGCTTCGAGTTTCCCTTGCATGCGCCCAACCAGATCGACGTGGTACGTGCGCTCATGCGGCACCATCGCCAGATGCGTCTCGCCGAGGCTATCCAGGGCCATGCGTCGCAAACTTTCGCGCACGGAATCCCCCACCGCCAGCGCGCCCACCAGCACCGTGGCAGCCACGGCGACGCCGAGCACCACGCCGATGTGCGTGCGCCAGTAGTAGCGAAGGCTGCGCGAGATGAGAGTGCGGGTGGTCATGAAGGCCTAATAATTGCAAATCGCAGATATGAAATCTGAAATCTGAATTTGGAAATCTGAAATCTGAAATCTGCGCCAAACATGGTGGGCAGTGCCCACCCTACGACAATCACCTTGTCGCCTGCGGCTTCATCACGCGCTCGATCAGTTCCGGCGGAGCGCCGATGTCCGTTTCCAGGATGCGCCCGGTGTAGGGCTCCGAATCGGGCGCCATGAAGCCTCGCTTCATCGCGACGAAGGTGACGGTCACGTCCGCTTCGATCGTGGCGTTCGTGGGTTTGCCGGTGTCGCAGTCCAGGCCGCTGGGCAGATCGATGGCGACGGTGGTGGCGCCTTCGTTGCGCAGACGGTTGCAGAGCTTGATCACGCTGGGCAGGTGACCCTGCACCTGACCGGTGAAACCGGTGCCGAGCATCGCATCGACGAGCACATCCGCCTCGGCCAGTTCGTGCTCGCGCTGGCGAAGTTGCTCCTCATTCACGATGAACTCGGGCCCCAGGCCCATGCGCTGCGCAATGCGGGCCATCGTCGCGGCATCGCCGGTGAGTTCGTCCGGATGCCTGACGGCGAAGACGGCGACCTCGAACCCGTTGTTGTAGAGATGCCGGGCGATGACGTAGCCGTCGCCGCCGTTGTTCCCGCCGCCGCAGAGAATGGCGATGCGCGGCTCGCCGGACTTGAAGTAATGTTCTTCTTCGATTTCGTCGAGCAGGTCGATGATGATGTCGGCGGCGTTGAGGCCGGCGTTTTCCATGAGGACGACGCCGGGGATGCCGAGTTCCTCGATCGCCAGACGATCGACTTCACGGACCTGGGTGCGGGTGAGGGATTGCATGGGGAACTCCAATACACCGGGCCGGCACGGCCCGGCTCGCGGGTTACTTTTTTTCCAAGTGCGGCTTCAGCAGCGCGTCCCACACCTTGTATCCGGCTTCGCTCAGGTGTAGGTTGTCCTTCACGAACAGTTCGGCGCGGGGTTTGCCGTCGTTGCCGATCATGGGCGTGTCGATGTCGAGGAAGGTGAGTTTGTCGCCCTTCTCACAGAACTCGCGGATGAGCTTGTTGGCCTCGCGCACCTTGTCGACCAGTTTCCAACGGGCGATGCTGGGCTTGATGGCGACATAGATGATCGGCGCGGGCCTGGCGCTCTCGGCACTTTTCCCGCCGCGCGCCTTGGCGACGAACGCCTTGAAATCGTCCGCCACCTGCGCGGGGGACTTGCCGAAAGCGATGTCGTTGTCGCCGGCGTACATCACGATCAGTCGCGGCTCATACGGCAGCACGATGCGGTCGGCGAAGTGCGTCGAGTCCTCGATCTGCGATCCGCCGAAGCCGCGGTTGATCGCGTCGAGATCGGGAAAGGATTTCTTGAGGTTCCACAAGCGAATGCTGGAACTGCCGACGAAAAGCACCTGGCCCTTCTTCGGCGGATTCTCCTTGTCGGCGGCTTCGAACCTGGCGATGTCCTTTTCCCACTTCGTGGGGTCGTTCTTCTTTGGCGCGGCGGCGTTCGCGGGATCCTTCGGCGCGGGCTTCGGCGCGTCGGTCTTGGGAGCGTCAACGGACCAGGCGCTCAGGGGCAGCGCGAGGGTCAGGGCGAGGCAGGCGAGCATTCGGTGGAATCGCATGATGAACTCCGGCGTGAGGGTGGGCGGTGAGTCGCGGCGGGCAAGCCCGCCGGCTAAATGGGGGTCGCGTCGAGCATAGCTCGACGGCTAAACAGGGGGTGTCATTTCGGCTCGATGATTTGCACGGCATCCGCGATCACGTGGCCGTCCGTGTCCTTGTTGGAAATCGTGATCGTGACCTTGCCGGCTGGCAGTTCGTGCTTGCCCAGGGAGTGCCAGGCGCCTTCGATCGCGGGCTGCTTCTTTTGATTCACTTTCACAGTCACCGGGCCGGCTTTCGTTTCGATGGTGACGGGCACATTGGTCGCGCGGTTGGCGTTGGCGGTGTAGGCGATGCGGATGTCGTACGCGCCGGCCTTGGGAACATCGAAGGTGAATGCGATGCTGCGCTCGCCCTTCTTCTCATTGGCGTCGTGCAGATACGCGCGGCCGACGTAGCCGTCCACGCTGCTGCTGGCGGCCCACTCGCCGGTCTGTTTCGCCTGTTCGTCGTCGATGACGAGGCCGGGCAGTTTCTTCGGATCGATGCCGGCCGCGCCTGTGCGCGAAGGAGATCCGCCGGCCCATTCGAGCACCTGGCCATCCTTCAGGAGCCGCGGGCGGAGCTTCGCGTAGTCCACATGCTGCACGTCGATCTTTTCCTCGATGGCGAAGACCGCGGCCGTGGCGCTGCTCTGGCCCAGCACCATGAAGACCGGCTCCATGCGGATCGAGCCGTACGAAATGTGCGAGCTCGACAGGGCGATGGGCACGATGAGGTTCGACGCCTCGCCCTTCTTCGGCACGATGGAGAGATACGAAATCTTGTACGCCCCGCCGGGGCTGACCTGGATGTCGCCTTCGTTCTGCACGTGGCCTTTTTCGTTCACCCAGCGCATGCAGTTGTGCGAATCCATGTTGTACGAACCCATGCCCACGGACTGCGGCGTCTGCCGCTGCCGGCGACAGTCGAGTTCGGTCATGACGTAATCGCTCACCATCCGCCGCGCCTCGCGAACGTAAATCTGGTGCGGCCAGTTGCCGTTGTCCGTGAACTCATCCTTGGCCAGGCCCCACTTGGCCATGCTCTTTCTGATCTGCTCCGGCACGCGCGGATGGTTCGCCAGCGTCCACATCAGGCCTTCCTGGTAGCTGCGGTGATTGGCGATGATCCTCTCCCGCTCGGCGTAGCCGGCGTCGGGATAGGTGTAGTTCTGCCCGATGTAATCGGTGCTCACGGCACAGTTGTTGTTCGTGTCCGTCTTGCCGTTGGGCATCATGTCGGGCTTCAGCGGCAAGCGCATGTCGCCGGCTTCGTAGTTGCGCAAGAGCAGTTCGTACTTGCTTTCGTCGTAGTCGGCGGGCTTGGGAAAGGGCACGAGATTGTTCGGATCGAGGCTCATGCACATGCGGAAGCAATATGCCTGCACGCGGTGATCACCTTCGTCGTCGGCGGGATAGGGACCGGCATCGATGCCGTGGAGCAGACCGCTGGTCGGATCGCCGGGCTTGACGTAGCCATCGACAGGTTTGAGGAATCGATGCGCCCACTGGTTCTTCGCCTTCTGCACGCCGTTCCACGTCTCGCCGTATTTCTTGTTCGGCTCGCGGCCGAAGGTGTAGCTGACGCCCGCGCCCGCCATGAGATCGCCTTCGTAAGTCGCGTCGATGTAGACTCTGCCCGCCAGGGTCTTGCCGCTTTCGAGTTTGATGCTGGTGATGCGTTGGCCGTTCATGGCGACGCCCTTGACCCGCCTGCTGCCGGATTCGACGGGCGTGCGGTCGAGGCGTTCGCCGTAGAGCACGGACACCTTCGCCTCTTCGCACATCTGGCGCAGGATCATCTCCGCGATCTTCGGCTCAAACGTCCACATCGAGTCCTCGTCCTTGCGATAGAACTTGTAAGTCTCCGGCTTGTCGAAGGTCCACGACTCCGGCTTGTCGTAGTGCTTCTTGACGCGCTGGTAGAACTCGCGGCTTATGCCGCCGATGACGCCCTTGTTGCCGCTGTCGGTCCAGCCGAGTCCGCCGGAGGTCAGGCCACCGAGATGTTTCGACGGCTCGATGATGATCGCGGTCTTGCCCATGCGGGTGGTCTGCACGGCGGCAGCGACGCCGCCGGCGGTGCCGCCGTAAATCACCACGTCGTACTCGGCCACCGCTTGCGCCGCCACGGGGGGCGTGAAACAAGCCAGCGCGACGATCAGCGAAAAACAGCGAAGCATGTGAAACCTCCTCGATTGACTTCGAGCATGATACGCATGTGTTGAGTGGGGCGGCTTGCTATAGTGGCTCATGGGGAAGTGTCGATGTTTCACGAGGTTGTTCGAACCTTGTCCAGACGCTGTCTTGGCAGGCCCACATTCAATCGAGTGTCGCCTTCATGTCGAAGCCGCGCGCTTTCACCCTGATCGAATTGTTGGTGGTGATTTCCATCATCGCCCTGATCATCGCGCTGTTGCTGCCGTCGCTGGGCAAGTCAAAGGAATCCGCCGTGCGGGTGAACTGCCTGACCCGGGTGAAAGGCGCGCACACGGGATCGAGCGCGTACGCGGCGGACAACCGCGAGTATTTCCCCTACCGCAGCGGCGGCACCTTCATGGTGCATCAGATCAAAGGGACGGGGTTCGACCTGACGAAATCCTTTGCCAAGCCCTATCTCGGCGACAACTATCCAATGATGTTCTGCCCCGGCAAATTGCACGACGTTCGCAGCCCCACCACGTTCGCGGGCTATCCCGACACGTACTACACGATTCAATACCTCAACTATGAAGGCGCCGGCTGGCTGGTGCCCAAGGCTGATCTGAAGAAGGCGACGTGCAAACCGCAGTATGCGCTGTGGAGCTGCCTGACGACGCTGAAAGACTCGGGGCGCTACCTGGCGCACGATATTCCGGAGACGCCGCTGAAACCGACGGGGCAGAACGCGGTACTGGCGGACGGCTCGGGCGCCTGGTATCCGTGGGAGCAGATGGAGGCGTTGGTGCTGGTTTCAAGCCACTATTTTTACTGGCCGAAGCCGGAGTGAGATGGGGCGTTTGAAATCTGAAATCTGAGATTTGAGATTTAAAATCTGAGATTTGAGATTTGAAATCTGCAACGTCGCCGACAGCTTCTATTCCGCCTTGAGCACGTGGCTCAGGAGCGCCGGGCCTGCCGTGTCGCGCACTCCGACGCGGATCGGCTTGATCGCCAGCGCTTCCGTCGCGCCGGCGAACCGGAACCGTCGAAGCACGGATTGCCCGGGTTTGAGCGTGATGATCTGCTCCTGCCGCTGATGCCCCGGCAGCATGGCGAAGGTGTAGACCGTGCGCTGCTTCTCGCCGGTGTTGGTGATGAACGCGGTGGCGACGGCGTCGATGAGGTCGGGACGCCGGGGGTTTTTCTCGAAGGAAAGTCCCGTTTCCATCTGAATCCCGGTCAGCCCCAGTTCCATCGGAGCCCTCAGATCAATGCGATACTGCTTGCGAGTCGTGAACTCGAAGCGCACGACCAGTTCCTTTTCGCCCGCCGGCTCATTCACCGGAGGCGTCATTTCAATCGTCATCTCGAATGTGCTGCGCGGGTCGATGGTGACCCCGCGTCGACGCGGATCGATGCGCCACTCCCGCCCCGGCTCGATGATCGTCAGGTCCCCGTTGATCGGAACAGAGAACGGGTTGGTAAACCGAATCTTGTGCGCGTGCGCGATGATCTGCGACTCGATCAGCGGCGGCGTCACCGTGAAGGAAGCCCGCAGAAGCGCCAGTTCCGCATCCACGCCTTCGATCAACAGGGGTGAACTGGAAAGCGGCACGATGTGCTTGCCGTCCTCGAACGACAGCTTGACGGGGTTGCCCCACACGTCGAACGCGCTCACCTCGTCACCGAGAAAAAGCCTGGTCTGGCGGCGGCCGCGGCCATCGGCGGCTGCGTCATCGCTGGAAGCTCCGGCGCCGTCAGGGTCCTGCTCATCGCTCCAGATCGCCATGAGGCTGCTGGGCGCGCCGCCATAGACAATGGCCCAGGCGCCCGTTCCCAGCGGGAACTTGCCCAGCGTCTTCCGCGTTGCCAGGCGATGGGCCAGTGAGGAGTACACACCGAGGATCGGGTCTGGATGCAACGCCCCCTGTTTGCCCTCCGCATAGGCCCAGGGCCTGGGTACGGAAAAGCCGACCGGGTCGGCCTGCCATGCGTGCAGGAACCGCAAGGCGAAATCATCGACCCGCCGCGCCTGGCTCATCTCCAAGGCCGAGTCGCTGCGCAGGTGCAGAACGAGTGAGTTCTCATGAGCCTGCTGCAGGTCGTGCAGATGGTCCAGCAAGTGCTGCGGGCGAACGGACGGGGGAATGTCGACCACATACTCCAAGCGCGCCTTGTCGAGTTCCGTCAGCCGCGCCTGGTGAGCTTGCCAGGGCAGCGCGACTCGTGGATCCGGCGTCAGCCGCTGCAGCGCCTCCACGGACTCGAGCGCCGCCGCCGCGGTCAGCGCACTGGGCGTGGATGCCAGTTCGGGCCGACCGAACTGCCAGGAGCGGATGTTCTGTCCCTGCCGCAAAAGAATGGGCGACAGGTAGGGCGCCCATTCCTTCGACGGCTTCGTGAAAATAAGCAGCGGTTGCGTCGCGTCCAGTTGCAGATGATCCGCCAGCAGATGCGGCAACGGGCTGAAGTTCAGCGTGATCTGCGTATTTTCCTTCAGCATGGGCAGCAGCAGTTTTTCCAGTTCGGCCTGGCGCTGATCGAGGTTGTCGACGGTCGTGGCCTCGCTCCAGCCGCTCAGGGCCACCGAGTTGAGCCCGGTGGCGCGAAGCACCTGCGGATAGAGCGCGATCTCCCGCATCGTGGCGTCAGGCGCATCGAGCGTGAACCGCCGTCGCTGCTGCGCCGGCAGCCGCTTCACCGGCGGCAGCCAGACGAAGCTGCGGATCGTCCGCGCCACCGCGGGCGGCGCCTTGTCGTCGTCCCGCGTGGATGGATCGTGCAGCGACATGTCGACCAGATACCATCCAAAACCCGGCAACACCGGTGCCCAATGCCAGATGGAGCCTTCCCCCCCGCCTACTTTGCGGCTCATGCGCGCCACCATTCGAGACTGGGTGTCGTAAACCGACACCACCGCCGAAAGCGGACGGCCCGACAGGTCGCGCACCTCGGCCGTCAGATGAGGCTGCTGCGGCGCGTTGATCAGATTCACGTCGCTCTGCGTTCGCAGCACGATGCGAGGCACCTGCCAGACCGCGACATCATCGAACCAGGCGTCACCTTGGAAATCCTGGTACACCACCGTGTGCGTACCGATCCCGCCCGGCAGAACCGCCCCCTTCAGGCTGGGGGGCTGCTCCTGGGGCTGGAGGAGTTCCACCTGCATGCCGATCCACGCCGCCGAGGGATGCTCGCCCATCAGCTTGACTGAAACGCCCTGCCACTGGTTTTCGGTCTGCAGCAGATCGGTGGTCGCCACGCTGCTTTCAATGCGCTTGCCGGCGCCATCGACAAAGTAGGCGACGAGCCTGGCGCGGGCGTAACGCAACAGCCCGGTGCGGAGCCTGGCGGTCACGAGGTAATCGCTGTTGGGAACCGCGGCCAGAGTGCCGATCTCCAAAAACGCAGCCGCGCTGCCGTCGTTGAGAGCCAGGTGAAGGCTGTGATCGCCCTTCTGTTCCTGTGGAATATTGAACTGCACTTTGGAGTACTTGGGGAAACCCTTCTTCTTGAGCAGTTCCTGGTGCATCGGCAAGCGCAGGAAGTTCGGATCGGCGGTTTGATCGGGCCGGCCGACGACGAACCAGTGCATCGGCATGCTCTCGAAGTTCTGCTCGTCCGCCTCTTCAAAATCAAAACGATGTAACAGGCGGTTGATCGATAGATCGATCAACGGCACATCCGCGCCGCCGCCGCCTGCGCGCGCGGCATCGACCGATCCCAGCAGGATCGACAGCAAAACACAGGCGCAGAAAGTGCGACCCATCCAGATCGTTATCGGATGACGGCGCGTCAAGGCTGAAGAGATGCACCGAAAGGATGCGATCGGCCCGCGCCGACACAAGGCGAGGCGACCGCCAACCATGAGCGAGGCAGTACCCTTGAAGGGTGATGCCTGCTACGATGTGGCACAGGTGAAAACCTGAAACCTGTGGTCACAAGTTTCCGAACCGTCACCGCAAAAACCAGCGAAGCGGCCGATGGTGATGGGAGACCTTGCCAGCCACGTTTGGCGTGCTGCGAACACCCAAATCACTGATGCGAGCGAGACTGACGCCTGCCCGTTGGGCTCTTCCTTGAGCCTTTCCGAGCCGGTGCGGGTCTTGCCACCGCCATTCGGCCACGAATCCGTTCTCTTCGCCGGACAGTACTGCTGAGGTTGTCGTTCGCGCCGCCAATCCTGACGGCACGAACCTGCTCGTTCGTAGAGTGGGCATCGCCCACCATTCGGACATTGCCAGCCATGGTGCTGGGCAGTGCCCACCCTACGAAATTGGTCCAACATCGAGGTTTCAAAAAATCGGCAGACGACGCCATCCGTAACGCCGGCTGCCCCCGGGTCGCCGATCACTGTGCTTCAAACTGCGGCAGCACATGCCCGTCCATCCGTGCGGGCCAGCATCGTGCTTTTGTTCTGCCGTTCACTTACTGCGTTCAAGCCTTCCGTTGCCTGCACGCGTCCCCAGGTAAAACCCCGGGGCTCTGGGTCAATCAATGTTGCGAGCTATTGCCGTTGCCGTTGCCGTTGCCGTTCGTCCGATGTCCGATGAATCGCCGGGGATTCACAAGGACGTTCGGGTTGTCGGCAAGAGTCTTTTCCACATGGCTCTGCCAGCCGGCCCGGTCGCGAATCTCCAAGTGGTCCTTGACACCGATGAGGACGACCTCCGTGCCCAGCCTGGCCATTTTGATCAGGTTGTCCGGCAGCCTCACGCGCCCCTGCGGATCCAGTTCCACCCTGGCGGTCAGGCTGAACATCAGCCGTTCGTACGCCAGAAGTTGTTCGGGATCCATTTCGCTCGAGTCGAGTTGCTCCGCCCGTTTTTCGAACGTCTTCTCTTCGTAGATCGCCAGCGAGCCGCCCTCACCGAGCGTCACGTACAGAAACACTGGCGTGTCGGGCGTGGTGTCCTTCGTGGCGGCATGGACCAGGTGACGACGGATTTCCGATGGGATTGCCAGTCGGTGCTTACCGTCGATCGCATGCTCGTAGGTGCCGGTGAAGACCACACATGAGAACCCCAGTTGCCTCGTGCCCGTTCAATCCCAATCAAGTGATGGGAAGATAACCCACAACGCCCCACTTTGCAACACAATTATTCAAGTTATCCCCACCTGTGGAAAAGCTGGGGAAAAGCTGGCGTTTCCGACGGGCGTGCGGCCGTCATGCGACAAGAGTTATCGGTCTGCGATGAGGCGGGAGAACAAGGGAACGAGGAGAACGCGAGGCCGGGTGATGGCGTTGGACGCACGCCACGCGATGGGGCACTGTTTGTAGCTCGGCCCTCACCCCAGCCCACTCCCGTCCCCCGGGGGAAAGGGGGCCGGACCATCGCTTCCCGGAAGGCTTGGCTGACCCGCGGCGGCGAACGCGTGCAGACTTGTGAACGGCGCGTTCAGAGGGCACCCGCGACACGCCATGTTCCTGGCGCAGCGCACTTCATCGGCCAACTTGCACATTTCGCGCGCGACACCGCCCCACCGCCAAGGCCGCTGGCTTCCTCAAGCAAAATGACTGAATGAATCTTGCCTGGATGGGTTCCACAGCACCAACATCATCTCGCTCCGCAACACTCCCTCTCACTTCACGAGACGTGCCAGTTCCGCGAAGGCCTCTTCGACGCCTTCGCCGGTCTTGGCGCTGCTGCGGAAGATGGGGCAGTTCAAGGCCGCCAGTTTCGCCAGGGCTGCATCGTCGATCGCCCACTGCTCGACGAGATCGACTTTGTTCAGGGCAATCACCAGCGGAATCTTGCCGACGCCTTTTTCAATTTCGCCGGCGATTTCAAGAGCGCGGTCCAGCGTCTGCGGCCGGGTGCCGTCGATGACCAGGATGTAACCAGCCGAGCCTTTGCAGTAGGACATGGGAATCGAGAAATGATCTTCCGCGCCGGCGATGTCCCAGAGCATGAGCATCACGTCGCTGCCGTCCACCGTGACCTGCTTCTTGTCGACTTTCACGCCCAGCGTGGTGAGGTACTTCTCATCGAACATGCTGCTGATGAATCGGCGGACGAGGCTCGTCTTGCCGACCGCGTAAGAACCGATGAGGCAGATTTTTTTCTGGATCGTTGACATCGCCCGCAGTTTAACGGCGGCGCGATCCCGTGGGCAACTTGGCGGGGGAAAAGGGAGTGAGCGGGTGAGGGGGTGAGGAGGTGAGGGCGTGAGGGGACCGATCTCAAACTGAAAATTTGAAATTTGAAATTGCAAATTGCAAATTGCAAATTGGAAATTTGAAATTCGAAATTTGAAAGCAAGCCTCTCACCTACCCCCTCACCCTCTCACCCTCTCACCCTCTCACCCTCTCACTTCTTCTCTTCTTCCTTCCTCACCGGCGCGGGCTTCAGGCGGACAATCACCTTCGTGCCCACCGCGGGGATGACTTTGCTGTTGGCGCCCCAGGTGTCGCCGCCGCCGCCGCCCTGGCCGCCGCGGTTCTTGGTGTCACGGGCCAGCACTTCGTTGCCGAAGTTGACGAGCGAGATGATGTTGCCCTCGACGTCGGCGACGTAGACGCCTTTGCCGTCGACTTCATACGTCGTGGAACCGACAAAGAGCCAGACATTGTCCGCCAGCGGCTTCTTGGTTTTCTGCTCCAGCACCCACTCGTTGGCGGGCACCTCAATCTGCTTGCCCTCCTTCTCGAACACGATCGTGACGGCCACGCCAGGCCCCTTGGGCGGGTGGTAGACGAGTACATCGTCGATGCGCTCGCTGCGGCCGGGACTACCGGGCTCCAAGCCGATCAAGAGCAGGGCGCCATGCACGTGGCTGGGCTTGGCGACGATGCTCAGGGCGGATTCGTGCTCACGGCTCTTGGGCATGCAGGCGAGCAGTTCCAGCCAATCCGCCTGCAGAGGCAGAATGACCTTCGCCTCCAGATCGACGACCTTGTTCTTGCGATCGATGGAAATGCCCGGCAGGTTGGGAATCTGTGGGTCGCCCTTCGGTTTGACGTCAGACTTGGGCGTTTCAGGCTGCGCCGGCTTGGGCGCATCCTCGGCAGCCAGCGCGCAGGTTGCGGCGCCGATCGCCAGAAGCCAATACCAACCGGGATGAACGGGGCGGCGCGAAAGTGACATCATGGGCAGTCCTCGAAAAGTGACGCCATGATACTACGTCGCAGCCCGCCTTCGCGAAAAATGCAGGGACACCGATCGCCGGCCCCACGGAACACTGCAGCGGAAATCCAGGCAACGCGATTCAGGCGTTGCCCATCATGCTCATGATGCCGACGAGCACCGCCCCGCCGATGGCAAGTCCTGCGATGAGGGCAAGGATGGAAAGAAAGAAAAGGCCAAAATGTCCTGCGGTGACTTTTGCTTTCATGACTCTCTCCGAAGAACCAGGCGAATGCCTACGAGTTGAACAGAATGGGCAACCACCGAAGTCTAACCGCAGGTCCATCGATTTCCAACAAAAACTTGACGTCCGCGTTTGTTTTCGTTGCCGTTTCTGAGCCGGGATTCTCGCACCCATGGCCGATCGCGGACGCCTGGGCCGTCGATTTCGGACGCTCGCGACTTTCACAGGTCGCCGGTAGGATTGCCTCCCACCATCACCCATC
This sequence comes from uncultured Phycisphaeraceae bacterium, assembly GCA_964426135.1. Taxonomy (GTDB): domain Bacteria; phylum Planctomycetota; class Phycisphaerae; order Phycisphaerales; family Phycisphaeraceae; genus CAYRPN01. The sequence continues at coordinate 15,089 of CAYRPN010000117.1, forward strand.
GCGAGATTCTTCGATGCTTCGTGTTTCAGGAATGTTGATCACCGCACTGCTTTTTTCCGGCTTCGTCGTCGGATGCGGGTCGGCGTCGTCCAAGGCTGCGGATGGTTCCGATGTCCCGCGAAGATCCATGACACTTTGGGCGCGCACCACGACGCAGAAGTTCACCTATTTCGAACTGAACCACCACGGCGAGCTTCGCTACGGCGGCGGTCGTAACGCCATGTGGCGCGAGTCGCAGCCGGTCATGACGCTGACGCGCGAGCAGTTGACTCAGGTGTGGGACGTCGTGGAGAGGCACAAGCTGGTCGAAGCTCCCAGCACGCTTCTTCCCGACGCGAAGACGGTGCAGTACGAACTGACGCTGAACACGGGAGGTATTCTGGGGCGCACGATCAACTGTGCCGACGACACGGTGCCGGGCGTGAAGGAACTGCACGACCTGCTCTTCAAAATGCAGGGCGACGTGCGGTACGATCATCCGGCGATCAGGCGGTAGACCAGTCGCCTCCGGCAGCGTCCGAACATGCCGCCCGCGTGACGCGTCAGCCTCCGAGGTTTAGCGACGGGGCTTGCCCCGCTCTTCGCGCGCCGGACCATCTTCGCAAGAAAACAAGAAGTTCAGGAGCAGCAGCAGCACAGAGCGCTATTTCAGGAGTTGATCCATGTCCATGACGAAGCCTGTCCGCAGCACCCTGGCGTTCATCGTCGTCGTCTCCTTCTTCGCTCTGGCATGGAGCGAAAGGTCGCCTCTCCCATCGAGGGTCGAAGCCGCCGCGGACGGCGCGGCGACCGCGTCGAGCGCACGTCCGTCCGAGGAGGAAGCCAGGCGGCTGGCGCGGGTGCTGCACACCTCGATTCATTCAACCTTGCAGCATGTGCATCATCGTTACTACCGCGTTGACGAGCGCCTGCCGCTGCCGGCTGCGATTATCCGGGACGTGTTTGCGGACCTGGAGAAAGAGCACCAGATCAAGCTTCGCTGGCTGGCGGTCGAGGGCCAGGCCATGCGTGACAGTCACAAGCCCACGACCGCGTTCGATCTCGAGGCGGTCAAGGTTCTTTCGTCGGGCAAGAAGGAGTTCGAGCGGGTGGAAAAGGGCGTTTATGAGCGGGCCGGCGCCATCACGTTGATCAATGAATGCCTCAAGTGCCATGTGCCCGACCGCAAGACCACGGAAAATCGAACAGCCGGGCTCGTCATCACGATTCCGATCCGCGAATGAGGAGCAAGGGCGGGCGTGGGAGTGGAGGGTTTGGAGCCGGAAACCGGAAGCGTGCGTCGCGGCGTTCGCGCGGCCGGGTTCATCGTCGTCCCATTCTCGAAGTTTGCTACACTCGGTGTCATTCCTTGCGTGATCCGGTTGTGCGGCGCGCATGCCGCGCTCGACTCTGCGGCCCGCAAAAGGCATCCCCTTGGCTGACCCCGCCACCTCCAACCCGGCGCCATCGATTCCCGGCACGCCGGTCGATACCGTCACATGCGAGTGCGGCACGGTCGTCAAGGTCAAGGGCATGCCGCCGCTCTCCACCGTCGCCTGCCCCAAGTGCAATCGCCAGTTCCCCGTGCCCTTCCGCATGGGGCAGTTCCTCGTGCTTCGACTGCTGGGCAAAGGCGCGATGGGCGAGGTGTTCGAGGCCAAGGACACCACGCTGGGCCGGCGCGTCGCGGTGAAGATGCTCGGCAAAAAAGTCAGCGCCAGCGAAGAGACGATGCGATCCTTCGTGCAGGAAGCCCGCAACCTCGCGGCCTTGAATCATCGCAACGTCGTACAGGTGCACACCATCGGCGTTGAAAAGGGGCATCCCTACATCGTGATGGAACTGGTCTCCGGCGGTCGCGTCGACCAGATGATTCAGAAGGACACCCCCGGCGACGAGCGCCGGCTGCTGCAGATCGCCGTCGACGTGGCTCGCGGTCTCGACGCCGCGTGGAAAGCGGGCCTCGTCCACGGCGACGTCAAGCCCGCCAATATCCTGCTCGACCAACAGGGCCAGGGGAAGATCGTGGACTTCGGCCTCGCCCGCTTCGCCGAGAGCGACATCGAAGGCAAAATCTACGGCACGCCCTACTACCTGCCGCCCGAACTGCTCGAAGGCAAAGCGCCCGACTTCCGCTCCGACATGTACAGCATGGGCGCGAGTTTTTTCCACGCCTTCACCGGACGCCCGCCCTTCCGCGCCAAAACAGTCAAGGACATCGTGCGCATGCGCCTGATCGAGCCGGCGCCGGACCTGCGCACTCTGGCGCCCGACGTGCACCGACGCACGGCGGCGGTCTTCGCCCGCATCCTGCAGAAGGATCCCGACCAGCGATATTCATCCTACGACGCGCTGGTGGCGGACCTGCAACGGGCGCTGGAGGGCCTGGATCAACCCGACTCGGATGACGATCTGGCGGAACTGACGGACGCGATGCAGACGGACATCGTGGCAGGCCGATCCAGCCGCGGCCCGCGCCATGCGGTGCACACGCCTGAGCCGGGCGCGCGATCCCGCAGCTTCTCGCGCACGCACCACGGCCGAGGCATCGCGCCGCCGGGCGGAAAACGCGGCATCGGCGTGTTCGTCATCGTCGGCGTTGTCCTCTTCGTCGTGGCCATCGGCGTCCTGATCGCCACCGGCGCGTTCAAAGGAAAAGGCGGCGCCGGCGCGACAGCCGAGCAGCGCAGCTTCACGGATGGCTTCGATGGTGCGGTGCTTGATCCCGCGTGGCAGCCGCTGGCCGGCGGAGGCGCGATCGGCAAGGGCATCCTGAAAATCAGCGACCGCGACGCCGCCCGCGAGCCGGGCATTCAGCGCACGATCGGCCCAGGCAGCTACTCGGCGACGATTGCCGTGAGCAAATTCGAATGGGCCGGCAGCGGCGAAGTGTTCAAGGTCGAAGTCGAGGCCACTCGCTCCCGCGAACTGCTCCTGCACCTCTACAACGATCAGGGCAACTGCACGCTGGAGGCCAAGATCCGCAGCGACGGCGTGCCCAAACTCCTGGGCAAGACCAGGTTCGACGCCCCGCCCAAAGCGCTGAACCTTCGCATCGAGTGGTCCGCGGAGGAGTGGGCCTGGCGCGTCTACTACGGCATCGACGGCCAGCCCGCCAGCACCAAGGTCGAAGGCGGCTTCCATTCGCCGGACGATCGCAGCGCGGCTGACAAACGCGTGCTCCGCATTGTCGTGGATCAGTACGCCTCGGCGGGGACGACCGTCGCGGAGATTGATGAAGTGTCGGTGAAGTTTGCGGAGTGAGAGAAAAGCCGTCAGACGTTGGCCGTTAGCCGTTAGCCGTTAGCCGTTAGCCATTAGCCGTTAGCCGTTAGCCATT